>JBBDRN010000028.1:0-97491 GCA_040905445.1 Phycisphaeraceae bacterium
CGAGCATCGCCTTGCGGCGGTCGCCGAAGCCCGGCGCCTTGACGGCCGCGACCTTCAGCACGCCGCGCAGCTTGTTGACCACCAGCGCCGCCAGCGCCTCGCTCTCGACGTCCTCGGCAATGATCAGCAGCGGCTTCTGCGCCATCGCGATCTTGTTGAGCAGCGGCAGGAGGTCCGGCAGGTTGCTGATTTTCTTCTCATGGATGAGGATGTACGCATCCTCGAGCACGCACTCCTGCGTCGTCGCGTCAGTCATGAAATAGGGCGAGAGGTAGCCCTTGTCGAACTGCATGCCCTCGACGTACTCGAGCGTCGTCTCCGACGCCTGCCCCTCCTCGACCTCGACGACGCCCTCGGCGCCGACCTTGTTGATCGCCTCGGCGATCAGCTCGCCGATCTCCTGGTCATGGTTGGCGGAGACGGTGGCGATCTTCTGGAGGTCTTCCTTGCCCTTGCACTTCCTGGCCAGCTCCTTGATCGCCTCGCCCGCGGCCTCCGCCGCCGCGGTGATCCCGCGCTGCAGCGCGATGGCATTCGCGCCGGCGGTGACGTGGCGCAGCCCCTCGCTGTAGATCGCCTCGGCGAGGACGGTGGCGGTCGTGGTGCCGTCGCCCGCCTTGTCGTTCGTGCGCTTGGCGACCTCGATGACCATCTTGGCGCCCATGTTCTGGAATGGGTCGGCGACCTCGATCTCCTTGGCCACCGTCACGCCGTCCTTGGTGATCGCCGGCCCGCCGTAGGACTTCTGGAGAATCACGTTGCGCCCGGTTGGGCCCATGGTGACCTTCACGGCCCTGGCGAGCTGCTCGAGCCCCCGCCGCAACTCCACCGCCGCCTCCGCTCCAAACATCATCTGCTTCTTGGCCATCGCTGTATCGCTCCGTTCGTTCGTTCGTGGTCTGCTGCGGGGACCGGTCGATCAGTCGCCCATCTTGTATCCATCTTCGAGCCAGGGCTTCTCGCCGCGGGCGCGGTGCTCGAGCCAGCGCTTGAGCGACCGCTGGGATTCGCCGGACTGCTCGCCCCGGAGCAGCCCTTCGACGCTGATGTCCTCGTCCAGTTCGGGCCAGTGAACACCCATCGGGCTCAGCTCATACTTCGCCCATTCATCGGGCGTCCCGTGCTTCAGCCGAGGGTACCAGCCCAACGGCACCGCGATCGTGCGTCCATCCGCGAGGTCCACGCTCAGCGTGTCCTCGGTCACCGTCACCCCCGTGGGTTCCGGCGTCACGTCAGTCTTGCGAGCCAAAGTACCCATGCCATCGCTCCAGAAACCCGTCCCGGTGATCGCGGATCAACGCTTCGATCCGGTTGAGCTCCCGCCTGGAGAACCGCCGGTTCTGCGCCAGCTCGACGGGGTCGAGCCAGTACTTCGCCTCGAAGCGATCCCTCCGCACATGCACGTGCGGAGGCTCGTTCAACTCCCGCGAGTAGAAGTAGAACCGGTACGGCCCGACCTCCAGGATCTTCGGCATCGCACGGCCTCTCGCGCTTCAGCCCACGCTCTGCCGGCTTACTTCTCCACGATCCCCAGCAGTTCGCTCTCGCGCAGGATCATGTGCTGGTCGCCGTCGATGTCGACCTCGGTGCCGCTGTACTTGCCATACAGCACCTTGTCACCCTTCTTGACCGAAGGCTCCGTGCGGGTGCCGTCGTCGTTGAGCTTGCCCGGACCCACGGCCAGGACATTGCCAATGAGCGGCTTCTCCTGCGCGCTCTCGGGCAGGTAGATCCCGCCGGCGGTCTTCTCCTCGGGCTCCTCGGGCTTGATCAGCACGCGGTCATCCAGGGGGCGCACGTTCGTCTTGCTCTTGGTTGCGGTGGCCATTGTCTTGACTCCAACAGGTCAGTGGTTGGTGATAGATCGAATTTCTGATTTGATGTACGTGGTTGGTCTACGAGAAGCGTCGGGGGCTTACATCATCCCCGGCATGCCACCCATACCCCCCATACCGCCCATGCCGCCCATCCCACCCATACCGCCCATGCCACCGGTCGGGTCGCCGCCGCCGGCGTCGTCCTCGGCGTCGGGCGACTCGGTGATGATGCAGTCGCACGTCAGCAGCAGCGTCGCCACGCTCGACGCGTTCTCCAGTGCCGTGCGGTCCACCTTCGCGGGCGTGATGATGCCACGCTCGACGAGGTCCGCGTACTCACGCTTGAGCGCGTCAAAGCCCTGCGACCCCTTCGCCGCACGCACCTTCGACACGACCACGCTGCCGTGCTCGCCCGCGTTCTCCGCGATGGTCCGCAGCGGCACGGTCAACGACCGGCGGACGATCTCGATGCCCGCACGCTCGGCGTCGCCGGCGGGCTTGAGCTTGTCGAGTGCGGGCAGGGCACGAATGAAGCTCACCCCGCCGCCGGGCACGATGCCCTCCTCGAGCGCCGCGCGCGTCGCATGCAGCGCGTCCTCGACGCGGGCCTTCTTCTCCTTGAGCTCGGCCTCCGAGCCGGCGCCGACGTTGATCTGCGCCACGCCGCCCGCCAGCTTCGCGAGCCGCTCCTGCAGCTTCTCGCGGTCGTAGTCGCTGGTCGTGTTCTCGATCTCTTTGCGGATCTGGGCGATGCGGCCCTGGATGGCCTTCGACTCGCCTGCCCCCTCGACGATCGTCGTGTTCTCCGAGTCGATCGTCACCTTCTTCGCCAAGCCGAGCTGATCGAGCTCCACCTTGTCGAGGTCGACGCCCAGGTCCTTCATGATCGGGTCCGCGCCGGTCAGCACGGCAATGTCCTGCAGCATCGCCTTGCGACGGTCGCCGTAGCCCGGCGCTTTGACGGCACAGACGTTCAGCACGCCGCGCAGCTTGTTGACCACCAGCGTCGCCAGCGCTTCGCCCTCGACGTCCTCGGCGATGATCAGCAGCGGCTTCTTGGCCTGCTGGACCTTCTCGAGCAGTGGCACGAGCTTCTGGAGGTTGGAGATCTTGTCCTCGTGCACCAGCACGAGGCAGCGCTCCAGCTCCACGGTCATCGCGTCAGCGTTGGTGATGAAGTTGGGCGAGAGGTAGCCGCGGTCGAACTGCATGCCCTCGACGACGTCCACGTCGGTCTCCAGGCCCTTGCCCTCCTCGACGGTAATGACGCCGTCCTTGCCCACGCGCTCGAACGCGTCGGCCATGATCTTGCCGATCGCCGGGTCGTTGTTGGCGCTGATGGAGGCGACGTTGGCAATATCCTTCTTCGCGTCGATGGGCTTGGCCTGCTTGCCGATCTCGGCGACGACCTGGGCGATCGCCTGCTTCATGCCGCGGACGAGCCCGTTGGCGTCCACGCCGGCGGTGACCTGCTTGAGGCCCTCGCGGAAGAGCGCCTCGGCGAGCACGGTCGACGTCGTCGTCCCGTCGCCCGCCTTGTCGGAGGTCTGGCTGGCGGCCTCCTTGACGAGCTGCACGCCCATGTTCTCGTACCTGTCGCCGAGCTCGATCTCCTCGGCCACCGTTACGCCGTCCTTGGTGACGGTCGGCCCGCCCCAACTCTTGTCGAGCACGGCGTTGCGGCCGCGGGGCCCGAGGGTGCTCTTGACCGCCGACGCCAGCTTCTCCACGCCGCGTAGGAGGCTGGTCCGGGCATCCGCTTCAAAGGCCAACTGCTTGACCGCCATGAGATCGCTCTCCGTTACGAGGTTCGTTCTGTGCTCACCATCCGCCCCGCCACCGCCGCCACCCCCGCCACCGCGCGTCCCGTCGCCGCCCCATGACGACACCCGGGGCACACCGTGGGGCGGATGCAACCCCGGTGCCGTCCCGGCGCGTGTCGGCGCCGAGGGGCGACAGATTATAACTGCCTGGCAAAACGCGTGCTAAGCGAAGTTTCCCCCCGGTTGCGGCCCCGCCCGCCCCGCCCCCGCCTGCCAACCTGACAGTACGTCCCCTCCCCGCCTGACACCCCCGCCACTCGCCCTTGCCCGCCCCGTCAATTGTAGCGCGACGCCGAGCCTTTCGTCCCTGATGAGCGTGCGCCGCACCTGGTGGTCAAAGCCTGGCTTCACGATGAAGAGCCCGATAACGTCGGCGGTCCAGCCGACTGACGCGATCCGGCTCTCCACACCCATTCCACTTCATCCCGTCTCGGGATCACCCCAATCGCTACCACCGGCAACCATCATCAAGTCGGCCCTGCCCGCCGTCGATGTAAAGGTGGGCAAACCAGGCAAGGCCTGCCCGTTCGCGTGCCCAGGAGGCGCGGCGAGCGAGGGGCGAGGCCGCCACGGGAAGGCGATCCAGGATGAGCACCGACAGCATTTCACCCGAACTGGCGGAGAAGCAGATCTTTACGACCGGCGAGGCCGCCGAGGTCTGCAAGGTCTCGCAGCAGACGATCATTCGCTGCTTCGACGCCGGCCGGCTCGGCGGCTTCCGCGTGCCGGGCAGTCGCTTCCGTCGCATCCCCCGCGAAGCGCTGATGCGCTTCATGCGCGAAAACGATATCCCCACCGACATCCTCAAGCGCGGCAAGCGGCGGATCCTGATCGTCGACGATGACGAGCAGATCGCCGAGTTGTTCGTCGATGTGCTCAGCCGCGACGAGCGCTTCGAGGTCAAGGCCGTGGGCACCGGCTACGAGGCGGGGTTGATGACCAACCAGTTCCGGCCCGACCTCATGGTGCTCGACTACATGCTGCCGGACATCAACGGCAACATCGTATGCCAGCGCGTGCGCGACGAGGTCGAGCTGCAGGCGATGAAGATCATCATCGTCTCGGGCGTCGTCAATCAGGACGAAATCAACGAGCTGATGAACGCCGGGGCCGACGAGTTCATGAAGAAGCCGTTCGACATCGACGAGATTCAGAAGAAGATCGTCGAGCTGCTGGAGCTGTAGCGCCCGCGCGGTGGGGGCGGGGGGTGAAGTCACGGATCGCAATCCGTGGGCTTCCCGAGCCCGGAGCGTTCTGTAGATGAGCACCATTTCCGCACCGAGTCCCGCCGCTGGTGAACAGACCGATCGCGCGCGCTTCGACCGCATCGAGCTGATCCTGCGGCAGATCGACACGCTGCCGACGCTGCCCGCGATCGCGGTGAAGCTGCTCGACCTGACGTCGAGCGACGACACGCACGCCAGCCAGGTGGGGAGCCTGATCGAAGCCGACCCGGCGCTCACCGCCAAGCTGCTGTCGCTCTGCCGCAGCGCCGACCGCGGCGTGCGCGAGGACGTGCTGACCGTCAGCCGCGCGGTCGTGCTGCTGGGTTTCTCGGCGGTCCGCAACGCGGTGCTATCGGTCAAGGTCTTCGAGATGTTCGACGCCACCGCCCGGGGCGACGGGGACGGGGCGTCCACGGGGGCGGCCGATGATCCGCGGCGCTTCGACCGCACGGCGTTCTGGTCGCACTCGCTGGCGGTGGGCATCCTCGCCGAGCTGATCGCCGCGGCCCACCCGGGCCACCACGACCTGCCTGCCGACGAGGCGTTCGTCTGCGGCCTGCTGCACGACGTGGGCAAGCTCGCGCTCGACCATGTCCTGCCCAAGAGCTTTTCCCGCGTCGTCGAGCTGTGCGAGCTGAACCAGGGCAACATCGCCGAGTACGAGCGCCGCGTCCTCGGGCTCGATCATCACACGGCCGGCAAGCGGCTGGCGCAGCAGTGGGGGCTCGCGCACAAGCTCCAGGACTGCATCTGGCTGCACGGCGCGTCGTGGGACACGCTGCCCAGGCTCGAGCATCGGCGGATGATCGGCCTCGTCAGCCTCGCCGACATGCTCGCCCGCCAGCAGCACGTCGGCTACTCGGGCAACTTCTCGCACCCGGCCCACATCGACGAGCTGATCGCACGTCTGGAGCTCAACCCCAACGCCGTCGCCGACGCCGGCAAGCGCGTCCACGAGGAGCTGGAGCGCCGCGGCCTGGCGCTGGGGCTGCAGGACGCGCCGTCGCGCGAGCTGTTCCTCGCTTCGATCCAGCGCGCCAACGCGGCGCTGGGGCGCGTCAACACGATGCTCGAGCAGCGAGGGCGCGTGGCGGCGACGCAGGGGCGGCTGCTCGAGGCGATCAACGCCTTCCACGCCGCCGCCACGCCGGGGCGCAGCGTCCAGGACGTGCAGGACGGTGTCGCCGAGTCGGCGCGCACCGTCTTCGGCGCGGGGTTTTACGCCATGCTCTACCCCGGGGACGTGACGGGCGCGGCCGCGGGCGACGTGTGGACGGTCAGCCAGTATGGATCGGACGCCAGGCCCGTGCGGTCGCAATGCGTCGAGGCGCCGCCCTATGCGCCGGACCTGACGCAGCTCGACGCGCAGCAGCCGGTGGGCATGAGTTTGATGGGCCTGCTGCCGTGGATCGCGGACTACCTGGTGGACGCGGCGGATCTGCGTCAGGTGAAGCTGCTGCCGCTCAGTTGCGGGTGGGGGACGGCGGCGGTGCTGCTGCACGATCGGCCGAACCTGCCGGCGTGGAACCAGCTCGCGCCGCTGGCGTCGACGTGGGGGGCGGCGATCGCGGCGGCGGGTCAGCATGACGGCGCCCGCCGGCTGGGCGAGCAGCTCGCCGAGGCCAACGCCGCCCTGGCCGAGGCGCAGGACCGGCTGCTGCGGCAGGAGTCGATGGCGCGGCTGGGCGAGATGGCGGCCGGGGCGGCGCACGAGATGAACAATCCGCTGGCGGTGATCTCCGGGCGAAGCCAGCTCCTGGCGATGACGCTCGACCCCAATACCGACCAGCAGAAGGCGGCGCAGACGATCCACCGCGAGGCGCATCGGCTCAGCGACCTGATCACCGGCCTGCGGCTGCTGGCCGACCCGCCGCAGCCGAACCGCCGACCGGTCGACATGGGCAAGGTGATCGATTCGGCGATCAAGAAGGCGCAGGCCCAGGCCGGCCGGGGCAAGGACAAGCCGCACGTGTCGCTGCGCTTCCGCCACGAGCTGCCGGTGATGCGCGTCGACCCGGACCAGGTTCGGCAGGCGATCTGCGAGCTGCTGGTCAACGCCATCCAGGCTTCGCCGCGATCGGCGGTCGCCGTTGTCGCCCAGCGCGAGCCCGGCGACGAGGCGGTCATCGTCCAGGTGATCGACGACGGCGAGGGGATGGACAAGCACACGCTCGACCACGCGATGGACCCCTTCTTCAGCGCCAAGGCCGCCGGGCGGCAGGTCGGCATGGGGCTGGCCCGTGCCCAGCAACTGATCCGCTCCCACGGCGGCAGCCTCGAACTGCGCAGCGAGCCCGGCAAAGGCACGACCGCCACCGTCATGCTCCCGTGCCAGTAGGGTCCGCTGTGCCGCCACGAGGCGCGACGCAGCCACGAAGGGCGAAGGGGACGAAGGCGGCACTAAGTTCCGGGTTCCGGGACTCGGGATCCGTGGAAGTTGGTCCGCTTCGGTTCGCTGCGGAACCCGGAACCCCGGCAAGCCGGGCGAGCTGCGCCGATTGTGCCGGCCCGCCCGCGCCCCCGCGCCACGCCAAGCCCCGCCTGGCGTCAATCGTGGACCGCACCCGGCCGACGAACCCCCGGTGGAGCTGTCCGACCCGGCCCTGACGCGGAACCGAGCATGCTGCGAATCGACACCACCCACGCCAAGCCGGGCATGAGGCTCGCCCTGCCCGTGCAGAACCCGCAGGCGCCGGGCAAGGCGCTGCTGAAGGTCGGCTACGCGCTGACGCCGCAGATCATCGACCGCCTGCGGGGCTACGGCATCCGCAGCGTCTGGGTGCAGTACCCGAGCCTCGCGTTCCTCGAGGAGATCATCGACCCCGAAACCGCGCGGTGTCAGAGCGAGATCGTCGCCAACGTGGCCGAGACGTTCGAGTCGCTGCAGCGTCAATCCTCCGCCAAGCTCGCCTACGCGACGTACACCCAGTCGCTCAAGCACCTGATCGAAAACCTGGCGAGCCATCCGCAGTCGATGCTCTTCCTCGGCGACCTTGCCGACGCGGCCGACGACCTGATGCGGCATTCGTCGAGCGTTACCTACCTCGCGGTGCTGATGGGCATGAAGCTGGAGGCCTACCTGGTGCGCGAGCGCCGGCACGTCTCGCCCGAGCGCGCCAAGGAGGTGACCAACCTGGGGCTGGGGGCGATGCTCCACGACGTGGGCATCATGGACCTCGAGCCAGACGTGCGCCAGCGCTTCGACGAGACGCTCGACGAGTCGGACGAGGCGTGGCAGCAGCACCCGGCGCTGGGCTTTAACCTGGTGCGCGGTCACGTCGACGCCTCGGCGGCGACCGTCGTGCTCAACCACCACCAGCACTACGACGGCACGGGCTTCGCGGGCGGGGATTACCCCGTGCTGATGGAGCGACAGACGCACGTTTTCGCCCGGATCACCGCCGTCGCCGACCAGTTCGACCGGCTGCGCAGTCCGGCGAACTTGCCGCGGCAGCCGACGGCGTGGGTGCTGCGGGCGATGGTCAACGATCCGCTGGCCAGCCGGTTCGATCCGCAGGCGCTGCGGGCGCTGGTGACGGTCGTGCCGCCCTACCCGCCGGGGTCGATGGTGCAGTTGAGCGATCGCCGGTGGGCGGTCGTGATCGACCACCACCCCGACGCGCCGTGTCGGCCGACGGTGCAGATCATGCCCGAGCCGGAGGCGATGGGCGACGAGGACCTGACGCTGGGCGAGACGATCGACCTGCGCGAAGCGTTCGGCAGCCTGCATGTTGCGCAGCATGACGGGCAGGACGTGACGGGCGTCAACTTCGAGCTGGCGGAGACGTCGCGGGCCGGCGACCTTGCGGCGTGGTAGGGCCCCACGCCGCGCGCAAAAAAGCGAGGCCCAGGGTCCTCTCCGGCCCTGGGCCTCGCAAACATAACGCCACGCGAAACCGCATCACCCCCGACGCCGTCGCTCAAGCAGCATCAACCCCGTCACCCCGAGCAGCGCGAGTGAGCCCGGCTCGGGGATGATGTGAAACTCCGTCTCATACGCCGGCGAGTTCGCATACGCGCCCGTGCTGTCGCTCAGGTAAAAGCCGATGTCAAAGTGGTCCCCAACGCTGTAAGTGCTCTCATCCGTGACGCGAAACACCCAGTGAAAATGATCGGACCCGAACGCGAAGCTGTCCCCCGCCTCTGTAATCACCGGCACCGCGTCCGTCGTCCACAGCTCCAGCCCCGCGTCAAGCTCCACGACGTGCAGCGTGATGTGCCCCGGCTGGATCGAGCCCGGCAGGCCGTGCAGCCCGTCGTCCGGCTCCGCGCCGCGGAAGATGTCAAAGCCCGGGTTGTCGCCCGACCAGCCCATAAAGATCGACTCGCTGCTGACTGGGGTCAGGTCGTAGTGATCGTCGAGACTGGCCGTCAGCGCCCCCGCGCCGTTGTGGCCCACGGACACGTCGTGGTGCACCTCGTGACCGTGATCGTGCCCATACGTCGGCCCCACCAGCGCCAGGCTCAGCGCCGCACCGGCCGTCAATGTCATGATTGCATGCTTCATCAAGGTTTCTCCTTACTTAAATCAGTGTGAATGTTGAACAGGTCGTGTTGCAATCCATCACTTCGCCACGGTCGGATTGAACTTGTTGGCGTTCCAGTGGATGTTGCCCGGCACGCTGCCGGGGGCGACCTGGTACACCTGCTCGCGCGTGTGCGTCGTGGCGTGGCCGTCGACGAACACAAAGTGAGACTGGCCCTGTCGATGCCGGTCGAACGCGATCATCTGCCGCGAGCGCTGCGTCGGGTTGTCCATCCACAGCTCCGGGTGCACATGGTCGGTCGCCGCATACTCGCCTGTCTCGGCGAGCTCCACGGCGAAAATCACGTGCGTGGGCCTGCGGATGGCGTCGAGGCTGTCGTACACCCTGTAGCCGGGCATCTCGCCGCTCAGGTAGTAGTTGGTGCCGAAGCTCACGCGGCGCAGCCGGTCCGACGTCGGCTCAGGCACGTCGAAGTGCGGGCTCCGGTCGTCGGGGCATCGAGCCATGATCTCGGCCTCCGCGTAATGCTCGAGCGTGTGAAACCAGCTCCCTTGCTCGTCGGCGTGCTCGGCCGCGCCGTGCGCGAACCGGCCGACCGGCAGGCCGCCGTCGTGATCAATCACGAAGGTGTGCATCGCCAGCCCCATCTGCCGCATGTTGCTCAGGCACTGAATCCCGCGCGCCGTCCGCCTCGCCGCCGAGAGCGCCGGCAGCAGGATCCCGATCAGCAGCGCAATGATGCTGATGACCACAAGCAGTTCGATGAGCGTAAAACCGCTCCCGCGCTTCATCGCGCGCCTCCCTTGCAAAACATCGAGTCCGGCCGAACACAGCAACACCGCGTGCCGACGATCAAAGTGCCGCTGGCGTAGCGGAGCGTCGCGGGGGTATGGCAGGGTGTGTCGGGGTGTGGCGGGGGTGTGGCGCGGGGTGCCACTGGTGGCTTGTCCACCAGTGCCGTCCCACACAAGCCGCGCCCTTCAGCCCCCACTCACCACGGCGGCGCGCGCCCGCGCACATCGCGCAAAGGCTCGCAAGAAATGATCGACGCAGCCGCCCCCGGCAGCAGCGCGTCGCATGGCGTCAGTCGATCCACACATGTCGTCGCCGCCGCCAGCGGCGCCTGCCCCGAGGCGATGAGGTAGCACACGAGGCAGTCGTCGCCGGGCGTCGGCTGCGGGCCCTCATCCACCGGCTCGTGCCCGTGATCGTGGTCACGCTCGTGATGATGCGCTGCGGCGGCGCCGTGCGCCACGCCGAGGTGCGCGGGCGCGGCGAGCCCGAGCCCCGCGGCCATCAGCAGTGTCAGGATCGCCGGCCCGAGGCCGCAAGTTGAGCGCATCCTCGCCATCACGTGTTGCAGTTCCTGCACAGGCCGTAGAGCAGCAACTCGTGGTCCTCGAGCTTGAAGCCCGTGGGCGTGAGGGGCTGGATGCCGCCGGGGCAGCCGTCGACCTCGAACACGCCGCCGCACTCGCGGCAGGCGAAGTGGTGATGGTGGTGCTTGCCCGCCGGCTCATAGCGTGTGCCGGCGCCGGGCATTTCGACGGCAGCGAGCCAGCCCTCGGCCACGCCCGTTTTCACCGCCCGATAGACCGTCGCCATCCCCAGCCCCGGGGCCGCCGGCTCTGCGGCCGCGAGAATCTCCTGCGGCGACAGCGGCCGATCGGCGCGCTCCACCGCCTTGCGAATGGCCTGCCGCTGCTGGGTCTGACGTTCTCTCATAGTGATAACCGATTCTCATCAGTAATCTAACTGCCGGTGCGGGGTGGGTCAAGGGGGCAGGGGGCAGTCGGCAGGCGGCAGAGGGCGAGGGGCAGTTGGGGCAGGGGACCGCTAACGCCCCCCCCGCCCCGCGCCACCTGCCCCCTGCCTCCGCTGTCTGCCGCTGCCCCCTGCAGTCTGCCCCCTGCCCCCTATCATGCACCCCAACCCCAACCCCCAACCCCCCGCCTCCCATCATGCACCACCGCACCATCCCCGGCACCGACCTGTCCGTCAGCCTCCTCGCCTTTGGCAACTTCACCTTCGGCACCAACTGGTGGGGCGACTTCTCCGACGACGAGGCCATCCGACTCCAGAACCTCGCCGTCGACCACGGCGTCAACTTCTTCGACACCGCCCCCGCCTACGGCAACGGCCGCGCCGAAGGGCTCCTCAAGCCCACCATCGCCCACGCCGGCCGCGACAAGCTCGTCATCTCCACGAAGTTCGGCTACGACGTCTACCAGGATCCGGGCGAGGAGGGCGGCCACCGCGAGCGCAAGCAGGACTTCTCGCCCGCGTTCATCCGCTTCGAGCTCGAGACCTCGCTCAAGCGCATGGGCATCGAAACCATCGACCTCTACCAGGCCCACAACCTCAAGCTGCCGCAGTTCAACGACGAGCTTCGCGAAACCATGCAGCGGCTGATCGAGGAGGGCAAGATCCGCGCCTGGGGCGTCGCGCTCGGGCCCGCGATCGGCTGGCGCGAGGAGGGGCACAAGTCCTTCAACGACTACGACGCTGCGACGGTGCAGACGGTGTTCAACCTTTACGAGCAGGACCCGGGCCGGGAGTTCTGCGAGCTCGCCCAGCGTCGCGGTCGCGGCGGCGTGATCGCCCGCGTGCCGACCAACTCCGGCATCCTCGATGAGGAGTTCAAGTCGCCGGAGCACACCTTCCCGCCGTCGGACCACCGCAAGTTCCGCGACCGCGACTGGCTGGTCTACGGGCTCCGGAAGAACGCGATCGTCAAGCCCATGGCCGAGCAGCTCGGCCTGTCGCTGCGTCAGCTTGCGTTCAAGTGGCTGGCGTCACAGCCGGGGCTCGTGTCGATCGAGCCCAATGTCATCGGCGACGCGGATGTGCTCGACTTCGCGGCCGTGAGCGACGGCGAACCCCTGCCCGAGCACGTCCTCACGGACCTGGCCAACCTCTACGCGCGCGACTTCGACCTCGGCGACGCGGCCCACCCGTGCGACCTCAAGTCGAGCACCGCGGCGGGGGGGAGTGTGCGCAGCGGGTATGAGCCGGTCGGCGTCTGAATTTCAGATTTCGGATTTGACCCGGGGCTTCGCCGCCGGCGCGCCCCCGGTCGACGAATCTATCGCGCATGTGCGGCGCGCCGGGGGAAGGTCCGCACAGCGGACCCTACGTACCCCTTGGCGATCTCTCTGCGCCCCTTGGCGCCTTGGCGTTTAAGCACGATTCACGATACGCTACCGTGCCAGTTGCCGATCGCCCCGCGCTGGCCGCCGAGGCGCTTCTCCAGCGCGAACAGCAGGTCGGCGAAGTTGGCGATCTGCCGATCGCCGAGATGGCGGTAGGTGTCGTAATGCAGGTCCATGTCGCGGCGCAGGGCGTCGGCATCGGCGCCGCCGGCGCGGATCCAGTCGGCGTGCCTGCTCAGCACGCGCTCGATGTCGTCGCGCGTCCACTCGAAGTGGTACTGGAAGCCGTAGGTCTTGAGGCCCACCTTGAACGCCTGCACACGGCACATCGCCGAGCCGGCCAGCGGCGTGGCGCCGGGCGGCAGGTCGGTGACCGCCTGGCCGTGGAGGTGGAACTGGCGTGCGTTCCAGGGGATGCCGGCCATGAGCGGGTCGATTGTGCCGGGGAACGCGAGACGGACCGGGTGCCAGCCGATCTCCGCCTGGTCCATGGCGGCGACGGTGCCGCCCAGCGCCGCGGCGATCATCTGCGCCCCGAGGCAGACGCCGACGATCGGGATGCCGGCCTCGTGGGCCTGGCGGAGCAGCTCCATCTCGCGCGCCATCCAGGGGTGCTTCTCGGCGTCGGTGACGTTCATCGGCCCGCCGAGGCTGATGATGCCGTCGATGTCATCAAGGTCCGGGGGCAGGGGGTCGCCGGCGTGCAGCTCGACGACCCGCAGCCGGTGACCGTGATCGCGCAGGATGGACCCGAGCTGGGCGGGATGCTCGCTGGCGTGGTGCTCGACGACAAGGATGGCCATGACGTTGCGTTCCGTGTCCTCGCGGGCGCTGGCCGTGTGCCAGCACTTCCGGCAGGGAGATCGCAAGTCTCGACGCGCACCGGCGCGCTGTCAAGGCAAGCCCGCCATCCGCGGGCTTGCGGGAGCGGCGGCGGACGCGGCGCTGAAAGGCACTGCGTCGCTGGGGTCAAGCCGCCGGTCCAGCCGATAAGCCCGACATGAGCGGTGCACATTGGCTCATTCTCGGCGGCGGGGGGTTGCGGGCGCTGGTGGCCACGGCATTGATCGTGCGCGAGCACCAGGCCCGGGAGGTGGCGATCCTGCACGTGCGCGACGGTCGGCCCGGCGGCGTCCCCCGCGCCGAGCACGCCCGGTTGCAGGCGGAGCATTTCGGCATCAAGCGCTTCGAGGAACAGGCGCTGCCGAGCCTGTTCGGCCCGGACCCCGCGCGGGCGGCGGGCACGCCGCAGGGCCCGATGATGCGGGCCGCGCACCTGCTCGGCGCGGGCGTGGCCCATGCCGCGCTGCGGTCGGTCGACCGTGTGCTGTGGCCCACGTCCTGCAACGCCGAGGCCCAGCCAGCGGCAGTTGCGACGGAGCAGATGCTGCTCGTCGGGCAACTCGCGGGTCTCGAGGCCGCGACGGCACCTCGCATCGAGGCCCCGCTGCTGGAGCTGGCGGACACGCAGGTCATCGAACTCGGCAGCCAGCTCGGCGTGCCGTGGGAGCTGGCGCGGTCCTGCCTGCTGGGCGGGGCCGACGCCTGCCGGGCGTGCTCGGCGTGCCTGCGCCGCAAGCATGCCTTCGCCCGCGCGGGCATCGACGACCCCATCGAGAAGCCCATGCCCGCGGCGTGACATGGCAGGCCCTGGGCTTGTCGGAGAACGTCGGAAGTCGGGCGCCGTGTGCTTTTGGTTCATCCGCGATGTCCGGGGACGACCCACACGGTCGCGCCGAGCCTTGGTTGCAGCCCCTGCGGGGCTGAACTCGAAGCCGGCGTGCGACGCCGTGATCAAGGTTGCGTGCGATCTTTGAAGTACCGCGAAGCAGCGAAGAACGCGGAGGGCGCGAAGGGATGTGATTTGCGTAGCTTCTTTTTCTTCGCGCCCTTCGCTTGCTTCGCCTCTTCGCGGTTCAATGACGAGTTCGTTCCGCTGCCTGCACCTGTGGCAAGCGCCGCCGCTCACCGCCCCTCCCCAGCCTCCTCCTCCGACTCGTGCGCCGCCGCCTCCACGTCTGCTCGCAGACGCTGGTTCAGGTGCCGCACCGTGAGCGCCACGCCTGCGCTCGTCGCCAGCACCAGGATCACCAGCCCCCACGGCACCTCGCCGCGCATCAGCGCCTGGTAGATGGCGTCCACCCCCACCACCAGCACGATCGTCCCCGGCAGCTTGCCCACCAGCGACCACATCACGTACGTCTTCAGCCGTACCTGCGTGATCCCGAACCCGTAATTCACCACCCAGAACGGCAGCACGTGGATCAGCCGCGTCGTCACCACCATCACCGGCCCGTGGTCCCGGCTCAGGCGGTTGATCTGTGCGAAGCGTCGGCTGCGTCCGATGTGCCGCATCATCCAGTCGCGAAGCACGTATCGCGCCACGAGGAACGACGCCGTCGCCGCCACGCTCGACGCCACCAGCGACACACCCACGCCCAGCAGCGCGCCGAACATCGCCCCTGCCGCCGCGGTGAGCACCGACCCGGGGAACCCGAGCATGGTCAACGGCACGTAGATGGCGACGAACACGAGTGGCGCCCAGTAGTCCCAGGCGTCGATCCACGCCCGCAGCTCCGCCAGGTCGCCGCGCAGCCCCAGGTGCTTGCTGACGAAGTACAGCCCGGCCAGCAGCGCCAGCGCCGCCAGCGGATGCCACCACCGCAGCACACGCTGCTCCACCTCCGCGAGTGTCGTCGGCATCGGGTCGTCCACCCCCGCCGCCGCCGTACCCGTCAGCTCACCCGCTGGCGTCGCCGACACGGACGATGATGGCGTGGCAGACCGTGATGGATCCGGCCCCGACCCTGGCGAGGGCGACGGTGACGGCGGAGGTGGGGGGGGTGGCGGAGGCGGTGGTGACGGTGGCGGGGGGGGTTGATCGTTCATCGGCAGCCCTGCCGTTACTTAAAGCCGTCACATCCCTGTGCCACATCCATCCCCGGCTCCCCCCATGGCTCACGACGTGAGCCTGACATGTCATCTGCAATGGGCGATACTGGACTCGAACCAGTGACCTCACGGGTGTGATGCACCATTAGTCCAGCGCGCCAGTCGACCAATTGGCGATTCGAGCATATCACGCGGGATTCGTCATTGCAATCATTGCCTTAACCTTACCCTTACTTCCGCGCTTTTCGCGGAAGATGCGCGGAACAATCGAACCGCTGACCTCAAACGCCTCTCCCGTGCGCCCGCGAAACCCCCCGCCAGCGCGCGGCCGACGGGGGCGGGTCAGTAGCTCATCGCGCGGGCCGCGTGGCCGCTCAGGTCGTGGATGGCGACCAGGTACCGCTGCGTCGTCTCAAGGCTGCTGTGCCCGAGGTAGAGCCGAACCCGCTCCAGGTCCACGCCCAGGTTGAGCAGCCGCGTGGCGGCCGTCTTGCGCGTGCTGTGGGCGCTGATGTGTTTGCCGATGTTGGCCCGGGCGCACCGCACCTTGAGCTGCCGGCGGATGCTGCGGGTGGTCAGGGCTTCGGCTTTGCGGCCCCTGGCGCCGCGCCACAGCGGGCAGGCGTCGCGCCAGTCGCCGCCGGTGTGCTTCAGGTGCCGCTCCACCGCCGCGACCAGGTCGTCGCCCACCGGCATCGTGCGCAGGCGCTCGCCCTTGCCGACGACGCGCAGCAGGCGCTCGCCACCGTGCATGATGAAATGCGCCCCCTCGCGCTGGCGCTTCCAGTCGGACGGCTCGGCCGCTGACATACCCGCCAGCTCGCCGACGCGCAGGCCGCACCAGAACGCGACGCGCAGCAGTGCCGCGTCCCGGATGTCGTTCGGGTGGGTGCCGGCGTCGCACGCCTCGATGACCGTCCGCACCTCGTCCGGCGTCAGCACGTCCAGCGTCGATCGCGGCTCGCCCTTGGGCCGGCGTACGATGATCGGATCAAGGGGGTTGGGTGGCGTCCGAAAGCCCAACCGCACCTCGCGTGCCAGCAGATACGAAACCACCTGCAACTTGCGGCGGACGGTGGATCCGGCGTAGCCCTTCGATCGCAACAGCTCCAGCAGCCGCATCCCGTGGGCGACGTCGATCGTCACCAGGTCAGCCGTTGAACCCAGGGCCAGCAGGTCGGCCGCGTGGCGCAGGTCCGCCGCATAGGCGCGGCGGCTGTGCGGGCTGGCCAGCGAAGCGATGTACGCCTGCACGCGATGGGCCGGTGTGTCGAGGTTGGGCGGTGGCGTCGTGCTCGCATCCTCATCGCGCCAGTAGCCGTTGCTCTTGCGCCGCCCCCTGCCGATGGCGGGGTCGTCCTTCGCCAGCTCGCGGCGGATGGTCGATACCGAATTTTGAGACACACCCACCGCGTCTGCGATCCCCTCCTGCGCGTCACCGCGCCCGAGCATCGCGGCAATGCGCCGCTTCGTCGTCTCTGATATGCGCTGCTGCATGTCCTGCTCCCTGCGCAGGCCGCACCTCGCACGGCTGCGAAACCACCGGGAAGGTGATAACCGTGGAGGTGCGGCTTGTCGTGGGTCTTGGGCAGGCCCGATGGTTTCGCGTCGGTCAGCATGACCACCCGCGCCCTCCTCGTCAACTCCTTCGCCACAGAAGCCGTACAACGCCGTCTAAGGCGTCCCAGCCTCGCGGGGGTCCTATGGGTCGGGTGGAGGGCGCGGGAGGCGGGAGGCGAAGGGGAGGCGGACGAGGGAAAAGGAAGGATAAACCCCCTGTACCAATTTTGGTACAAGGGGTTTATGGCGAGCGAGCGCCGAGTGCCAGCGACAAAGGCATCCAGGGCCGAGCGCGATCGTCGCATCTCCAACCTCTGGCTGGCGTGCTGGACGGCGGAAGAGATTGCAAACGAAGTTGGGATTCCAGTTTCGACGGTAAAGGAAGTTTGGCCGAAAACGGAAGAGTCGCCGTTTCCGTCCAAACCTGACAAGTCCGCCGCCGAGCACGCCACGGACTTCGAGCCACCCATCTACAACGTCTGGAAGCAGCGGTGCAAGTCGGAGGGCGACGAGTGGCAGCAGCACGAGCAGCGCATCGCCGCGGAGGCGAACCGGAAGCGGAGCGCGGCCACCAAGGCACAGGCTCGCAGCGAAAAAGGACATTTTGGCGCCACTACACCGGTGGTGGGTCATTTTGACCCACCACCGGTTACCGCCGATCCGCACGCGGGCCGCACCACTAAGGCGCGTCTCGCGCGGGTCGGACCGGCGACGGTCAAGCGCGGCGACACGCTGGCCAGCACTCATGCGGCAGCGCGCGGATCGCCGCGAGGTGCTGGGCCTTGTCTAAAAAGCCTTCCACTGACGGAACGGTTTCTCTGCATCCAGACAGCACTGCGGCTGCATGGCGGTACTCTGTCACGCGGGATGGTTGCTTCCCGATCTTCCCCGCATACTCCGACAGCCCGCCCTTCTTGCCGCGCCCGCCCTTCGCACGCGCGAGGCGCTACTTTGAAATGAAACCGGTCGGCGCCGACCGGTTCTGCCCACCCCCCTCCGCACGCGCGAGGCGCTACATCTTCGCTCGCGTGCGAAGATGGCCCATCACCCTGGCCCACCCCCCCGCGCACGCGCGCGTCGCTACGGCCGCGGCGACGCGGCGTGCTCGTTGCGGACGATCATCACGCAGCTCTTCGCCACCTCGACCACGGCGTCACGCGGGTAGCACTCGCACGCGTGGTCGATGCCGTGACGGGCGATCGTTTCCAGAATGGGCATGAAGGTCGGACATGTCGTCGTGGCCCGCAACTGGTCCGTAGCGGCGATCTGATGGAGGGTGGCACGTTCGAGCTCGGTCATCACAGATCCTCCACGACGCGAATGCGCGTCGCGTCGCGCTGGTCGGCGTCTACGAGGCGCTCGAGCAGACGCGTCTGCTTCTTGGACTCGTCGAGCTCGGGGTTGTTGTTTGCCGCCCCGGCCTCCGCGCGGTCCTGCGCCAACGTCATCTCGCGCGCGCCGGTGAGGAAGCGGTCCTGCCCCGCCTGCGGCAAGGGTGCGATGGCCTCGGACGCGCGGCGCTCGGCGGCGACGTCCCGCTCCGCGCGCGCCCGCTCGGCCTCCTGCTCGCGGCGCCGCTGCTCGGCCGCCTCGATCTCGGCGGCGCGCATATCGCCAAGTGTCCGCAGGCGATCGGCCAGCTCGTGATGGTTCGCCTCCTCGGCGATACGGACGCGCTGCTCGGTGATGTGCTCGTTGGCGTGCAGCTCGGCGTCGACCGTCCGGCCGAGCATCCGCAACCGCGCCTGCTCGATCTGCGCGTCGGCGTCCTCGACCGCGCGGCGGCGCTGCTCGGCGACGTCGCGATCAGCCTGGGCCTGCCGCTCACGCTGCTCGCGCTGGTGCTGCTGCTCACGCTCGCGCTGCGCCTCGCGCGTTCGGCCCATAATTCCGCGCAGGTCTTCGATGCGCCGGCGGTCCTGCTCGTGCTGCGCCTCGCGCGTCGACTCGATCGTCGCCAGGTCGTTCAGCTCCTGCGCCAATAGTCGCTCGTGCTCGCGGCCGATGGCGGTAAGCCCGGCGGCGCTCCCGCCGCGCCGCTGCTCGCGGATCTCCTGCATGCGCTCACGGCCCGCATCGATGGCCTTCTGCTGTTCGATTTCCCGCTGGGCACGCGCGGCCTCGATGTCCTCGATCTCGCGGCCGATGGCGGCCAGCTCCCGCTCGTGGTCGATCCGCATCCCCGCCAGGTCGCGATCGCCGGGTGCGGCCTCGGCCAACGTCCGCTCGCGGTTGAGCGCCACGAGCGTATCGTGCCGCTTGCGCTCGTCGGCGCGCTGCCGGCCGGCAAACGCAAGCTCGGCCGTCTGCGCCTCGCGCCGCGCCTCGGCCGCACGGGTGATCTGCGCGGTGATCCGCTCCTGCCGCTCCGCCTCGTCGGCGGTGCCGCGCATCAACTGGATCAGCTCGCGCGCCTCGCGCACCGCGCCGCCGATGCCGAACGGCAGACGATCCGCCGCCGCCGACGCCTTCTCCATGTCGCCGGACAGAAGCTGCGCGGCGATGTTGAGCGCGCTGATACCAGCCCGCGCCGCGCCTGCCGCGACCGCGATCTTGGACAACTGCTGGAGGTGCTGGATCGCCGACTGCTCGCGGACCTTGGCGGCCTGCATCTCCTGCTGCTGCCGCGCACGCTCGCGCTGGGCCTGCTCCTGCATCTGCTGCTCGGCGGCGCGCAACTGGCCCATCGCCTCGTTGCGGGCGGTGATGAGGGTTTCGACGGTGTCTTGAAACTTTGCCATATCGTGACTCCAGGGAAAAGCCGGGGCAACGCGTCAACGGCGGAACTCGGCCCACAGCGCGCGAACCGCGGCCTGCCGATACAGCCACGTGCGCGAGCATCCCACGTGCGTGGTAATTGACTTGAACGTTACGCGCCATGGCGGCGGGTCGTCGAGCAAACCGCGCAGGATTTCGCAGGCGCGCTGGTCTGGCGGGGGGAGCTCGGGCGCGGATCGCAGCACGTGGTTGACGAGCCGATCGAGCGAGTCGTCGTGTTCGGGGTGGTTGGCAGTTGTCACAACCGAACTGTCTCGTCAGGAAGCGCGACTCACCGCCGCATTCTTGCCACTTTGGCCGCAAAGGACCCCGACCACACCCGGCCCCCCCCACCCCTTGCAAAGCCGCGGCCGAGTCTCACGACCCGACCGGGCGAGCGAGCCGCGAAGACGCGGCGGAGAGAGCCGCCGGCTCGCTCAGAAAGCCGACCGACGGCAGCCAACCGCCGGCCGACCAAAGCCCGCGCGCTACAAGCGCGCGCCACCAAAGGTTAACCCTCCGACTCGATGTGCAACCAAAAGTCGAGCTGCTGTTGAAGCGTGGCCTCGACCTCATCCACCTGCTGCTGCAGATCCTCGACCTCGACGGCCAGCTCGTCGCGGCGCGCCTCGGCGTTGATGTCGCGGAGGTGTTCGATCCACAGGGCTGGCTGCACCACTCGGCGTCCGCGGTCGTCCACCAGCGTCCACGGCTGCTGCCCGTGCTCGTCGCGCTCCTGCTCGACGATGTGGCGCACGTCCTGGGCGTTCGGGCTCAGGTTGATCAACGTGTCGAGGTGGCGGTGCTCCTGCTTCAGCCGCGCCAGCTCTTTGAGCATCGGCCGAATTTCTTCGGCGTACTGAGCGCGGTAGCGTTGCCGGATGTACGCGGGCGCGCTGCCGCGAATTTCCGTCAACGCCTCCGCGTGCCGCTTGGCGTCGCGCTCGTGCCGCACGGGCGCCTCTTCGAGCTGCCTGAGCTTCTCCGTCAGGGCGGCGATCTGCTCGCGCAGGGCGGGCGCCTCCTTCTCAAGCTTCGTCCGGGCCTTGCTGGCGCGCTCGGCCGCGCCCTCGGTCCGCCGGAACTCGCGCACGGCGCCGGCGCCCCTGATCGCGTCCCGCCTCGCACGCGCGATGGCCGCGTCGCTGCCGAGCCAGCGGCACGCGCTGCCCAAGTCGGGCGGTAGACCGTCCAACGGATCGAGGCGGAACAACGCGACGTGGATGGCTTCGGCCTGCGCATCGGCTGATGCGGACAAGGACGCGATCGCGTCGGCGGCGGGGGCGGGCTTCTGTGTGGCTGTTGCGGGCATGGCGGTTTCTCCGTGGGGGTGGGGGTGACTTGATGGTCAGCTCGCCGCGGCGATGCGACGGGCGCGCTTGGTCAGCTCGCGATCGCGGGCGCGACTGGCCGGCAGCTTCGCGTTGATTTCGGCGATGTACGCCACGTGCAGGCTGGGAAAATCGCGCACGACCGCGGCGGTGGGCTGGGGCTCGCCGGCGGCCCTGTAGTGCGCGATCAGCGCGCGAAACTTCTGCGTGGCGGTGCGCTGGTCAGCGCGGGGCGCGGGCTTGGCGGCGGGCTTCGCGGCGCTGCTCAAGCGCGAGGCGGTGGGTGTCGATTGGGCCGAGCTGATGAACCGCGTTGGGGGACCGACCTTGGGTTTCATGGTTCGTGCCTTTCTCAAGGGATTCGAGCTGTTCATCCATCGCACGTTGGAGGATGATTCGGATCTGCCGAAGCGAGTAGATCGGCGCGAACGCGGTGGCGGGCAGCGCCAGCTCTTTCACGATCCGCTCGACCTGCGCGGACCTCAAGCCCGTCACGGCGGCGATCGTCGGGATCGTCAACGGCGTTGGGCTGCGGCGTAGCTCGTTGATCGCGTTCTGCATGACATGACCTTACCGGGGTGCAAACGGGCGCTTTCTACCCAGTAGAAACTATTCGGCGACGACGACGAATTTCTTTTGGCACGCCTCGCACCGGCAGTACCGCCGAACCGCCCCGGTGTGGCCGTCGTGCGGCATGGAGCGCCGCACCTTGAACCGCGTCGAGGCGCAGTACGGGCAGCGCGGCCGCTCGATGAGCACGACCGGGAGGCGCGGCTTGACCTTGGCGTCAGGTGCCATTCTTCGCCTCCCTGACGATCCTCACCGTCGCGACAACGGTGATCAGCAGCACCGGCGCGACGGTTACCGTCACGTCCAGGGCCGGGCGTACCGTGACGTTGACGAGCGGCGCGGCGGGGGGTGGGGGTGTGGGGGGTTGTTCAGCCACGCGGCGCCCCTTTCTCCCACGCCGGCGGTGCCTCGCCGTCGAGCGCGTCGGCCGGCGTGGCGCCCCTGACGATCTCCACGCGGACGCAGCGCAGCCTGTGGTTCCGCAGCAGACGCTTTAACGCGGCCTTCAGCGCCCGCTCCGGGTCGACGCCGGGTAGCGGGCGAAGATGCAGGACGATGGTGGGGTGGTCGGTCATGGTGTCCAAATCCTGCGCTAGTCTTGCGCGCCCCCCCCCTCGACCCTTGGGTGTGGTGATATTTGTTTTTAGCCTCTAAATAGATATCACCACATCAGGGGGCTATAGGGGGGTGTGCGCCTTTTGGCTCCTCGGCCGGGGTCAAACCCGGCGCTTCCTGCCCCGGCAGACATAGATACCAACGGGTCGGCCGAGCGCCCTTCGCCGCCGCCGATTCGACGTGGAGCGCGTCCTTTGCCCGCCCCAGCACCCGACGGCCGTATCCCTGTTGTTCCGCCTTCTGCGTCGCCTCGCGCGTCTCGACCGGCCCAGCCGCCAGCAGCTCGGACAGCCACGCCTGGCATTCCTCGCCCTTGCTGCTGTTGCCCGCCTGCTGGGGCCTGTCCAGGTCCCACGCCGATACGTCCTCGCGCTCGTCGCCCCACCGGATCGCCGCGGGCTTGTCCGGGGTGAGCGCCACGAATTGGTAGGTGATCGCGGGCGCGGGGGCGAAGTCGTTGATCTTCACCGGTGCCATGAAATGTTCGTCGGCGTCGTGGTCGAGTTTGCCCAGGCACCAGACGGAGCGTGCCGCACCGCCGATGGCCCTGCCGCCGCTCAGCCGGTCAAGAGGGTCGGCATACTGGCCTTTGTTCGTGTGCGCAAGGATCAAGGTGCAGATGTCGCGCTCCTCGACGAGCTGCTGCAACGGCCAAAGGCACCGGCGGATGTTTGCGTTGTCGATCATCCGCATGGAGGGGAACATGGAGTCCAGCGTGTCCACCACAATGAGGCGAGTATCCGGGTGCTGATCCAGCGCCCGCGCCACGGCCGGCGTGTCGAGCGCCAGGTCGATCATCGCGTCACCGCTGCCCGTCGCCCTGCTGACGAGGATGTAGCGCGAGGGGTCGGCCCCGGCCTGCTGCATCCGATCGCGTAGGCTGGCGTCGCTGCCCTCGCCCTTCAGATACAGCACCATGCCTTGGTCGCATGGCGTACCGTCCGGGAGCGGCTGCCCGGTGGTGACGTAGCCCGCGATGTTGCATGCGATGGTGGTCTTGCCCCAGCCGGGCCGCGAAAACAGCACGTTGATACCCCGGCAGAACCGCCGCCGCCAAAGATGCCGCGCGTGCGCGTCGTTGATATCTGCGCCCCGCCTCATTACAAGCTCCCTTATTGCCCCCCCGTCGTCCGCGGCCTCGCCATTCAATTCGGATGCGCTGTAAACCGCGCCGCGCAACTCGTCCACCGAGCATCCCCATTTAGAGGCGATCTCGACGAGCTTTTCGTGGTCGCCGGCGCGCATCGCCTCCAGGGCGGCGCGGCCTTCGTCTTTGGATTGTTCGCGCAGGCTCATCGCGCCGTCTCCCGTCGGCCGCGCAGCTCGCGCAGGATCAGGGACCGCTCGCATCTCGGGCATCGCGCGATGCCGCGGCAGATGAGGCGCGGGCGCCGGCAGCGCGGGCAGCGCCCGGGCGGCGCGAGTCGTTGTCGGAGGGGAGGCTTGTCGGTTATCATCAAGAAGTCCTTTCTCGATCGTCGACGGCGCCCACCCCTCGCATGGAAGGGGCGCGGTCGACGTGCGCATGCGATCTCAAACGCCCAGCGCGGCGGCGCGGGCGTCAACGTCTTCCAGTTTGTCGGGGGTGTGCTCGCCGGTGCGCTCGGCGAGGCGCTGCGCGTCACGCCTGGAGACCTCGGCTTCGAATTCCTGGACGGCCTCGGGCGTGGTGACGTACTGGCGCCCGCGCTTCCAGTGGACGAGGCGCACGCCGAGCCGGCCCTTGCGTGCCCATCGCCAAACAGTTACGGGACTGACGGGCCTGCCGTCAATGCGCACCAACTCCGCGGCGGCCGCGAAGCTGATCGCGTCAACGGGTGGGGGGGAACAGGTTGTCATGGTGGGCTCCGATGAAACGCGCGCACTTGGTGCGCTGCTGCTTCCATCGGAGTCACGACGTGACCGCCAGACGTGGCGGAATACTCAATGCGCCCTGACTCTACGGGCTCGGGTTATCGGCGGCGTGTCGGGCCGGATAGCCGACGACCGCAATGCGAAGCTGATCTTCCAGTACACGGGCGGCCCTGCTGCCGGCCTTGCCATCTGTGGCCGCGGCCAGCAGCGTCCGCACCTGCTCGGCGCCCATCCCCAGCACCTCGCCGACGATCTTGGACACGACCTCGGGCGATCCCTTGCGAAGCTCTTGCCCCAGCTCGCGATACTCCCGATCCTGGCCGCGCCGCCGTGAGCCCTTCGTCGCCGCCTTGGAGCGCGTCTGTCGCTTCCCTGCCGGCCGATCGGGGATTGCTGATCGTCGGGGATTCCTTCCCATGGCCGTACCTTACAACTCCCGCCCGCGCTTGTCAACACACACCCAGCAAACACAACACGTAGCGTTTTTCAACCCACTCGCCCGATGACCTCGATAGCCTTCGCATTGTCCCTTGCGGCGTATACCGCATCCGTGAGCGTAGCGCTGGCGTGGCCCAGCACGAGCGCCGCGGCCTCCACGCCCGCCTCCTTCCGAATCAACGTCGCGGCAGCGTGGCGTAGCTGGTGCGGGCTCCAGCGATGGTCCCTCCGCCACTGGTGCAGCTCGTCCAGCCGGCCCGCTTCCTTGAGCCGCCGATGCCACTCGTCGTCCCGCTCCCATCGCTCCCGGCCGGTGTCGTCGTCCTTGACCTTCTGCCGCGCCAGATGCGCCGGCGGTGGCCACGCGGCCTCGCATGCCCGTTCGATCGCCCGGCGCACCGATTCCGTCGAGTAGCGGTCGCGGGGCTTGACCTTCGGCTGCTCGGCGCGGTTGCTGCCGGGCTTGTTGCCGCACGAGAGCGGCGTCTGACGGGCTGTGTGGCGAGCGGCCAGCCGTTCGGCCTCCGCCTCGCTCGGAGAGAACAGCGGGGCGTCTGTCGCCCTGTCGGCCAAGTGGGGCTCGATGATCGCCTGCGCCTTGGGTCCGATGTGGATAAGGCGCTCGCGGCCGTGGTGCTCCGTCTTGTGACCATCCGGCCGATAGCACCAGACCTTGCCGAACTCCAGGTCCATCGGCCGCATCCGCACGATTTCGTCGCATCGCGCCCCCGTCAACAGCATGACCTCGACAATCGCCCGGACCTGCCGGGACAGGTGGGGCTTCGTCGCGTCGACGTCCGACAGCGGCACGGCCTTGACCTTCCGGCCCTCCGGTGCCCCCAGCTCGCCACGACGCAGCGGCTTGACGCATTGCAGCGCGACCACGACGTCGGACGAGACGAGCTCGCGCGCCACCGCGGCCTTGAACGCCCGGACGATGATCGAGACGGACTCGTTGACGTGCTTCCTGCTCCAGCCGCGGCCGACCATCTCGCGCCGGACCTCCTGCAACGCGAGCGGCCCGAACTCCCGCGCCAGCGTCGCCCCCGCCTTGGCCCGCGTCAGGTGCACCACCGACCGGATCGCGTAGAGGCTCGACGGTAGCCGCCCGGTCGGGTCGGTCACGCCGTAGCGGGTGAGCAGATCCTCCCACCAGTCGAGGATGACGGTCGCCACGCTCACCCCGCTGGTGGGCCTGGGCGCCGGCGTCGCCCCGTC
Organism: Phycisphaeraceae bacterium; assembly: GCA_040905445.1. Lineage (GTDB taxonomy): Bacteria > Planctomycetota > Phycisphaerae > Phycisphaerales > Phycisphaeraceae > SKPT01. The sequence continues at coordinate 25,741 of JBBDRN010000028.1, forward strand.
GAGCACCCGCCCGTCCGCCTCCCACTGGGCGATGACGCCGGCGTACTCGGCCCAGCTCTCGGCGCTGTCGTGCTCGCCCAGCAGCACGTCGCGGCGCTTCCTGGTGACGGCGCACGAGAGGGTGACGACGGCCTGGCCGGACTGCCGGTGGAGTCGGTACGACGGGGGTGATTTCTTGCGCTTGGCCATGATGCGATGCCTCCAAAAGCGCCTTGCGCGGAAGATTCCGCGCGGTTTTGGGCCTCTTGGTCAGCACCGCCTCTTGGCGGGCCTCGCGTTACTCGCGAGTCTGACGTGCTTTATGTCAATGGGCGATACTGGACTCGAACCAGTGACCTCACGGGTGTGATCCGTGCGCTCTAGCCAACTGAGCTAATCGCCCGCCGTTCCCCGCCACCCGCCACGGGGCACTCCGCCGCGCGGCCGGAATCCAAGTATACACGTCACGTAACCGCGTGCAACGACCGCTTCCACCCCCGGCGGCGCGCCAACACTCCGTCCCATGCCCAGGCCAGCGAACTGTCCGGCGCGGGCGGCCGTAACATCCCGTGCCCCCACCATCCCACCATCCCACCATCCCACCATCCCACCATGCCCGCCACACCTGCCACGCACCCCGGCCCGCTGTGACTCGCTCACCCGGAGACCCGACATGATCGCCAGACGCGGCAGCGGTGCATCCTGGCCCCGGCGAGCGCGGGCCGCCGCCTTCGTGATCCTGCTCCCGCTCCTGGTCATCATCGCCCCCGCCCCCACCCCCGCCACACTCACCACGGCCGCCACACCCGCGGTGCAGTCAGCGGCGGTGGTGGACGTTTTCGCCCTGATGCGCGACGACGCCCACGGCCGCCGCTACCGCGCCGCCGTCCGTGATCACCTTAATGCCGTCATCCTCCCCCCGGAGGCGTTCGACGCGGCGATGCGGCCGCCTCGCCCCGGCGCTCGCGGCCGCCCGCGCGGCGCGGCGGTGATGGACGGGGCCCTGGACTGGCTGGCGACGCAGGAGCTGTCGGTCTACGCCGCCCGGCTCGTCGACCTCGAGCCCGCCGCGCCGGCCCGGGCCGGCGGCGACGACGATGCGGAACCGCCGGCAGGGGGGGCCGAGGACTTCCTTGGCCGGGTGATGCTGACGCGCGGCCGCGTCGCCGACTGGGAGCTGGTGCACGGTCTCGGCCGCGACGACGAACCCGCACTCAGCCCACGACAACTGACCATGATCGCCCGGCAGGTGCGGCAGCTCGACCCGCAACTCCGCCTCTGGGTGCATGACCTGGTCGCGGCCGACCCGGCACGACTTGCTCGCTTCACCGCCCGCCTCGACAACCTGCTCGCCGAGGGCTGCCGCGTCGACGGCATCAGCCTGACCGTCCGCGTCGAAGCGGATGACCCGGCTACCGCGGCGGCCACGCTGGACGAGGCGATCGACACACTGCACGAACGCTACGGGCTGCCGCTGCGCATCCTGGGCCTGATGCCATCCGACGACCTCACGGACGACGTGGTCGCGGACATCGCGGCCAGCGTCGTCGAGGTCGTGCGGGAGGCCACGGGCGTGGCGGGGGCGGGGGTGGAGAGCCTGGGCCTCGGCGTCGTCTGGGCGGGGCAGCGCCACGGGCAGCCGCGCCCCGCGATGCTCTCGGAGACATGGGCTCCGACGCCGGTCGCCGACGCGCTCGGCCTCGCGCCGGACGCCGACCCGCGGTAGCGCCCTGTTACGCCTGCTCCGCGCCATCGCAGCTCGCTCACTCGCCCCGGTGCTCGTAGGGTCCGATGTCCGGCGCGCTGCCGTACGGCCGCGACTCGCCCTCGATGTCGCGTTCGACGCCCACCTCGATGCCCGCGTCGATGGCCGGCGAGCCGGCGCGCAGGCGGTAGTCGTGGTTGGCGGGGTCGACGAACAGCCGCTCGAGCGCGTCGATGTGCAGCGAGCCGTCCGGCAGGTCGTCGCCGTCGTCGCTGCGCCCGATGCGGGTGTAGACGTTGTGGCTGTACTCGCCGGGCAGGCGGCCGGACGTGCCGGCGACGATGTTGTTGTGCACGTGCAGGCCGTCGACGTCGCCGTTGGTGAAGAGGCCCGCCGTCCAGTCGTTGGGGTCGCGTCGTTCGGGGCCGATGAGCGCGTTGTGCTCGTAGCGGACGTTGCGGTGGTAGCCGGTCCACATGCCCACGACGTTGCCGTTGTGGTGGAGGATGTTGTTGCGCACGGTGACGTTCGTCACGTCCTGCATCGTCAGTCCGATATTGTTGTCCCAGGTGCGGTTGCCCTCGATCAACACGTCCTCGGATTCGGCGTAGACGGTCAGGGCGTTGGCGTGCACGCCCTTGTGGCCGGTGACGTGGTTGTACGAGAGCTCAATCGATCGGCTGACGTAGAAGCCGATGCCGGTTGAGCCGTTGCGGTGCAGCCGGTTGCCGGTGACGACGCTGTCGGTGACGGTGTGGAACCGGAAGCCGCGCCCGCGGTTCCGGTGGGCGTGGTTATTTTCGATGAGGATGTTCTCGCCGCGGCTGGCCTGGATCGCGCCGCCGCGGCCGAGGCGGATCTCGTTGTCGCGGATGGTCAGGTCGTTGCTGCCGGCGGTGTTGATGCCGAACGAGTCGCCGCCATGTTTCTCGATGATGAAGCCGGCGATCTCGATGTGGTCCTGGTCCTGGACGTGGAAGCCGCGGCTGCGGTGCGACAGGGCGATGCCGCGCGGGCCGTCGCTCGAATCTTCAAGCGGCCAGACGTAGATCCGCCGGCTGCCATCCTCGTCCACCGGGCTCACGTAGAACTGCCCCGGCGCCGCGATGGCCGGCAGGACGTTGAGCATCGCGAATCGTCCGCGGTCTTCCGGGTATTGCCCGACCTCGATCGGCTCGGTGTAGATCTCGTGCCCGTCCGGGAAATACTCCAGCACGCGCCGGTAGTAGATGTGGTTGTGCCCCGCGTGGATTGCGAAGTAGCTGCCGCGCCAATGCTGGGGATGCGTCTGCGTGAAGAAGCTGTCGTCGGTATAAGCGGCATACGCGTCGTCGCCGCCATCCTCGATCACGCGCAGCACGTCCTCGCCCGCGTCGTTGAAGGCCTGTACCCGCCGCATGCCGCCGTGACGCGTTCCGCCGTCATACGCGGTGCGGATCTCCAGCGTCAGCTTGCTGAACGTGACGGGAACGTCGAGCTCGAACTCGAAGTGGTCGTGGCGGTTGGGCAGGGTCTCGACGAGCACCTCTTCGCCGTCGACGAGGAACGCGATGTCGCGCGGACGCGTGGCGCGCGAGTCGGTGGTGATCGCCAGGCGGTGGACCCTGGCGGGCGCGGGGATATGGAAGTCGAGCCGGGCCTCCGCCATCGGGTCGATGATCGCCAGCGTGTTGTCGCGCCCGTCGACCATCAGCGTCAGTGGATGGGCGCTGTTGCCGAACAGGTGCGAGCTGTCGATGTCGGCCCGGCCGCGATCCTCGGGGCGCGGCGGATTGATGCGGCGCATCGTCGAGCGGTCGTCCATGAAGAACGGGTCCGCCGGCGCCGGATCGCGCGCCAGCGCGAACAGTTGCTCGCCCTGGGTCAGGTTGACCAGTCGCGGCTCAACGTCGCCGGCGATGCGCGCGACGTAGATGTTGCGCCAGTTGGGGTTGCCGTACGCTTCGTCGGCGGCCTCGAGCGGGCGCCAGCCGTCGATGACCTCCGAGCCATCAATGATCGCCGGGCCCTCGCCCCACGAGCCGTCGGTGTTGCCGTCGTAGCGGATCGGCGCGCCGGCGCTGCCGGAGGCGCGCGGGGCGATCGTGCCGCGGTAGCGCGTGCCGCCCTTGAAGCGGACGACGTCGCCCGGCGCGAGTTCGACGTCGGCGGCGCGGCCGGCGGCGTTCGCGTCGCCCGGCGCGTGGCGGAAGGGGGCTGCGCTCGACGTGCCGGCGTTCTCGTCCGCCCCGGCTTCATGGTCGATGTAGTAGGTTGTGGCGGGGGCGGCCGCGGTGGCGGAGAGCGCGACCGCGAGGCCGAGCGTGATCGAGGCGATGAACGGGTGCTGCCGGTCGTGGGTGCGTGGCATGGCGAAGCTCCTGAATCGGCGGGTGCGACGCCTCTGAGGGTAGTCGATGGTGGGGTGGCGGGCGAGAGGGCTCGGGCTGGCGGCGGCCGGGGGAGCGCCAGTGGAGTCGGAGGTCCGATGGGCGTGACGCGGCCGCACCGTCAGGGGATCCTCGTGCATCGAGCCCGTTCCGGCGTGCCGAGCATCTACGCAAGACCCTTGATAGAAGTCTCTTAGGGACGATTCTGACACCCCGCCGGGGCCGGGATTGCTCAAACGGCGCGGGTCGTCTAAACTACCCGGTGGTGTTTCATCCGTTCACCCGGATTAAAGGCTGAAAGCCCCGTCATGCATCCTACCCCCGCTACCCCCACCACCCGCGCTATCCTAGCCACCGGGGCCACCCCCGAGCCCGCCGACGCCGGCACCGCCAGCCCCACCGGGCTTGCCACCGACGCGGCCGTGCCGGGAATCGCTGCGCCCGCCCCATTCGCCCCGCGCCACCTCGGCCCGCGCGACGACGACCTCGCCGCCATGCTCGCCACGCTCGGCGTCGCCTCCCTTGACGACCTCGCCGACGCCGTCGTCCCCGGCGACATCCGGCTGAACCAGACGCTCAACCTCGATCCCCCCCGCACCGAGCACGAGGCCTTGGGCCGTCTGCGCGCCGTCGCCCGGCAGAACGAGGTCTACCGCAGCCTCATCGGCATGGGCTACTACGGCACGCACACGCCGCCCGTCATCCAGCGCAACGTTCTCGAAAACCCGCTCTGGTACACGCCCTACACGCCGTATCAGCCGGAGATCAGCCAGGGCCGGCTCGAAGCGCTGCTCAATTTCCAGACGGCCGTGGCAGACCTGACGGCGATGGACGTCGCCAACGCGTCGCTGCTGGACGAGGCCACCGCCGCCGCGGAGGCGATGACCATGTGCCACGGCATCGCGCGTGGGCGCAAGGACGCCTTCTTTGCTGCCGACGACTGCCACCCGCAGACGCTCAACGTCCTGCGCACGCGCGCGGAGTCCATCGGCATCGACCTGCGCGTCGGCCCGGTCAGCGACCTCGACCTGACCGTCGGCGACGTCGCCGGCGTGCTCGTGCAATACCCGAGCACCTACGGCGAAGTCCATGACCACGACGAGCTCGTCGCCCAGGTGCACGAGGCGGGCGGCCTCGTGGTTGTCGCGGCGGATCTGCTCGCCCTGACGCTGCTGCGTCCGCCGGGCGAATGGGGCGGTGGCGGCGACGCCGGAGCCGACATCGTCGTCGGCACGACGCAGCGCTTCGGCGTGCCGATGGGCTACGGCGGCCCGCACGCGGCCTACATCGCCACGCGCGACAAGCATGTGCGCAAGCTGCCCGGCCGCATCGTCGGCGTCTCGAAGGACGTGCACGGCCACACCGCCTTCCGCCTCGCGATTCAGACCCGCGAGCAGCACATCAAGCGCGACAAGGCCACCAGCAACATCTGCACCGCCCAGGTCCTGCTCGCCGTGATGGCCGGCATGTACGCCGTCTGGCACGGGCCGGACGGGCTCAAGCGCATCGCGCGGCGCGTCCACAGCCTCAGTGGGGCGCTCGCCAAAGGCCTGCGCGACCAGGGCCACACGTTGCCCGACGCGGACCACTTCGACACACTCACCATCCAGCCTGCGAGCGGCGATGCGGGCGCGGTGATCAACGCCGCCAGGCAGCGCCGGATCAACCTCCGCCACATCGACGACGCGACCGTGGGCGTCAGCCTCGACGAGCAATCCACGCCCGACGAAGTGCGCACGCTGCTGGAGATCTTCGCCACCGCCGCCAAAACTGAACCCGTCGACGCCGACGCACTGCTCAGCGATCCGCAATCCGAAGTTCGCAATCCGAAATTCCGCCGCACGAGCGACTACCTTACGCACCCCGTCTTCCACCGCTACCGCAGCGAGACGGAGATGATGCGTTACCTCACGCGTCTGCAGAACCGCGACATTTCGCTGGCTCACGCGATGATTCCGCTCGGCTCGTGCACGATGAAGCTCAACGCGGCCGCGGAGATGATGCCTGTTACCTGGCCCGAGTTTGGCGCGATGCACCCCTACGCGCCCGCCGAGCAGGCCCAGGGCTACCGCCAGCTCTTTGACGACCTCGAGCGCTGGCTGACGGAGATGACCGGCCTCGCCGCGGTGTCGCTCCAGCCCAACGCCGGCTCGCAGGGCGAGTACGCGGGCCTGCTCGCCATCCGCGCCTATCACGCCTCGCGCGGCGACACGCATCGCAACGTCTGCCTCATCCCCACGAGCGCCCACGGCACCAATCCCGCCTCCGCCGTCATCGCCGGCATGCGCGTCGTCCCCGTCCAGTGCGACGACCAGGGCAACATCGACCTCGCCGACCTCGACGCCCGCATCGCCGACCACCGCGACCAGCTCGCCGCGCTGATGGTCACCTACCCCTCGACGCATGGCGTGTTCGAGACGAGCGTGCGCGATATCTGCCAGCGCGTCCACGCCGCTGGCGGACAGGTCTACCTCGATGGCGCCAACCTCAACGCCCAGCTCGGCATCACCCGCCCCGATCGCATCGGCGCTGACGTCGTCCACCTCAACCTGCACAAGACGTTCTGCATCCCACACGGCGGCGGCGGCCCCGGCATGGGTCCGATCGCGGTGGCCGAGCATCTCGCGCCGTTCCTGCCCGGCGACCCGCTGACGGGGCGCGACGAGGCGGCCGGCGGGGATGGTGGCGGCGTCGGGCCCATCGCCGCCGCGGACTGCGGCAGCCCGTCGATCCTGCCCATCTCATGGATGTACATCGCCATGATGGGCGGGCCGGGCCTGCGCAAAGCCACGCAGGTCGCCATCTTGAACGCCAACTACATGGCCAGGAAGCTCGAGGGCCACTACGACGTGCTCTACACCGGCCCCGGTGGGTGGGTCGCCCACGAGTTCATCGTCGACTGCCGACCGTTCCAGAAGACCGCTGACGTCACCGTCGACGACATCGCCAAGCGGCTCATCGACTTCGGCTTCCACGCACCGACGATGAGCTTCCCCGTGCCCGGCACGCTCATGATCGAGCCGACCGAGAGCGAGTCGAAGCAGGAGCTGGACCGCTTCTGCGAGGCGCTGATCGCCATCCGCGAGGAGATCCGCGCCATCGAGCGTGGTGAGCTCACCGCCGACGCCAGCGCCCTGCGCCACGCGCCGCACACGGGCGACGCGCTGACGGCCGACGACTGGCCGCACGCGTACAGTCGGCACGCCGCGGCGTTCCCGCTGGCGTGGGTGCGAGAGGGCAAATATTGGCCGCCGGTCGGCCGCATCGACCAGGCCTGGGGCGACCGCAACCTCGCCTGCGCCTGCCCGCCCATGGAAGCCTACGGCGAGATGTAGCGGCGGTGGGCGGACCCGCCCCTGTAGGGTCCGCTGTGCGGACCTTTTCCGCTACGGTGCCAGACTCCTGTCCCACCACGCGAAGCCCACGGGTTGTAATCCTGTGGGCTTTGGCCCACACCCTTTCACCGCCGCCGCCATTGTGCGACAATGGTCCCCGCCGCCGATGTCGCGCCTCGTTTGCGGAGCCTCTGCCCCATGACCCAGCCTTGCCAGCTATCGATCCTCCTCGTCGCCGCTGTCGTCGGCCTCGGGTCGGCTGCGCATGCCGACGCCCCGACGCCCGGCGATGACGCCGACGCCCGCGCCGTCGCCGACGGCCTCGGCCCGGCTGTCGAGTCACCCGACGCGACGGAGCTCTCCGAAACGCGGGGCGACACGATCCTGGACAACCTCGCCAGCGACGACTACCAGGTCCGCCAGCGCCAGACGCGCGCCCTGCTTGCCGACGACGAACTCGACCTGCCCGCGATCGTTCGGCTGTACATGGTCGCCGAGCGGCCCGAGCAGCGCCACCGCCTGCGCGACGTCCTGCGCCACCACGTCCTGCGCCGGCAGCGCGACGCCCAGCGCCCCGGCGGCGGCGGAGCGCTGGGCATCTCCCACCGCGGCGTGCCCGCGGCGCAGAGCGGCGAGCTCGGCGTGCCCATCGTCGAAGTCCTCGCCACCATGTCCGGCATGCCTGCCCACGCCGTCCTCGAACCCGGCGATCAGATCATTGGCTTCGATGGCCGCGCGCTCGATGACGCCGTCGACCGTGAAAACGAATGGGCCCTGCAGCAGGCCAACGTCGCGCGCCCGCAGGTGCGCGTCGCCGCCCAGCTTGGCGGCCACAACGTCGCGATGCAGCTCAGCGAGCTGATCAAGAGCCACGCCCCGGGCAGCGAGGTCGAGCTGACGATCCTCCGCGGCAGCGAGGAGCGGCGCGTCCGCGTCCGTCTCACCGGCGCCGAGGCGCTGGGCACCATGTACCGTCCGCAGGGCGGACGCCTCCAGCCGCGCTACGCCGAGTTGTGGCAGCCGGTGCGCGACCGCCTCGACGCCCTCGTCCCGCCGATCCAGCGGTTGAAGCTCGACGTCGACGCCGGCGAGTAAGCGATCGCCCCGGCCGTGACACCAAGGCCCGACCTCGCCGCCCGCGCCTCAGCAGCACGCCTCCCAGTCCCGCCAGCAGCGCCGCACCCCCCGGCTCCGGCACGCTCAACGCTCCGCCCCCGCCACCATCGCCACCCCCGCCACCGCCCCCAGCAACCAGCAGTCCGACGAATGGCGCGACGTCAAGGGCATCGATCGCTTCGTCGCGGTTGACATCGCCCACGACATCCGGCTCGATGCCGTACTGCGTCGCATACGCCTGCGGGTTCGTCAGCGCCAGCACGAACGGGGCGACGTCGACGGCATCGAGGACGCCATCGCTGTTCATGTCGCCAAACAGGCCGGGCGTGACGGTTACGTGCTGCGCGCCATACGCCACGGTGAGGAACAGATCATCGCGCTCCGGCGCCATCACGTCATCAAACGTGCCCGTCACGGCGTCCGCGGCCAGCACGTTTACCGGTTGCCAGAGCATGCCGGACCCGCCGCCCACGACATCGACCGCGAGTTGGCCGGCCAGCGACGCCGTACCCGTGACCGCCAGTTGCCCATGGCCAGCCTCCGTGATCGCGACATCGAGGACGCCGTCGGCCGACTGCTCGTACTCGCCGTCGAGGCTCAACGTGCCGGGCGTCGGCGGGTCGTCTTCCCCGCGCGGGATGCCGGGCGCGACGCGTCCGCTGTTCACGAGCATGGCGGCGTTGATCGCGCCGGCCCCCGACGCGGTACCGTCCGCCCAGACGTGCAGCGTGTCGCCAGCGAGCGCGTCGAGGGCCTGCTCATCGCCGAGCGAGCCGACGGCCGCGGCCCCGCCGGTGGTGACGTTGAGCACACCCTGATCCCAGACATGCAGCCGCGGCCCGGCGTGGAGGCGAGCGTCGTCCTCGACGTTGACGGTGCCGGGCCCGCCGGGGCTGGTCGCGCCGCCGATGCCGAGCTCTTCCTCATGAATCCAGACGGAGCCGGCGTCGCGCACGGTCACGTTGCCGGCCGCGCCAAGACTGACGTACGAGACGCGCGCCTCCACGCGTCCACCGTCTTCGATCAGCAGATCGCCGGTGCCTTGATGGCGGCCGACGTAGAGGCTGCCGCCGCCGGGATGACTGGTCTGATCATCATCAACGACCCAGGTGGAGCCGGCGCCGCGCACCACCGCTTGGCCGTGGGATCCGGCCGTGAGCCCCATCACGGCGATGCCGCTGCGCAGCTCGCCGCCGGCCTCGACCACGAGCTCGCCGGCGCCGTCGAGCTGGTCGCCCCATCCGGAGCCGATCTGAAGCTCGCGCATGGCCATGCTGGAGCTCGGGTCGCGGATCGTCAGCTTGCCGCCGTCCCCGCCGAGGCGCCAGTAACTGCCGCTGAGGAACTGCGTCACAACCGCGCCGTCTTCAACCGCGACCGAGCCGCTGCCGCCGCGGTAGGCGACATCCGCGTATTCGGCGAATCCAACGTGGTGGTGTCCGCCCGCTTCCCACGACGTGCCCTCGCCGCGGACGACAATGCTGCCTTCGGACCCGACGTCGCCGCCGATGCTGATGGAGTCATCGGTGAAATGCGCGTACGTCCTGAGTGTCGCGCCGGCCTCGGCGACGACGCTCCCGTGGCCCCTCAGGCCGATCGGGGCACCCTCAAGGCGAAGGTGTGACGGGTTGCCGTCGTCATCAGTGCCGCGCACCGTCAGCTCGCCGTACGAGCCGGCATCGCGTGCGACGAGGTGCGCGCTGGCGTATCCGCCGTGCTCCACGGTGACGCTGCCGCTGCCGGCGGCGCCCACGGTCAGGTGTGATACGTTGAGGCCGCCGATGGGATCCCCGAAGGGGTCGGAGGCGTCCCAGCCGCTGTTGCGGACGACGACGGTCCCGTTGCCCGTCGCGGTGGTGCCGAGGCTCACCTCCCCCCCGGAATTGTCGCCGACCTGCGCGAGGTCATCGATGCTCAACGTACCGGTGCCCGCGTAGCCCACGTGCAGCAGGTTGCCGCCCATGCCCAGCCGCGTGCCTTCGCCGCTCGCGACGATCGTGCCGACGGAGCCGGCCGCGTCACCGACGCGCGACGCGCCGCCGGTGAACGTGTTCAGCCGCAACTCCTGGCCGTTGGTCAGGCGCAGCGTGGCGTCATCACCGACATCGCGCGCCACCGTGAGCGTTGGCTCCCCCTCTCCGCCGGACGCCCAGTAAATCGTCCCCGGCGAGCCGAAGGTCACGTCGCCCGCGAGCACGCGCGTCGCGGCCTCGGTCACGGCGTGCGCGTCGAAATCAACCGCATAGGTCGCATCCAGATCGAATACCACCAACTCAGCACCGTAGGGCGGATACTCGTCCTGATCCCAGTTCGCCGCGTCCTGGTACAGCCCGCCGTCCGGGTTGATCCATCGATACAGGTGCTCGTCCGCCGTCGCCGGGCCCGCCAGCGTCGCGATGGCCAGCGCCGCCGCGAGCGTGCCGCTCACCCTTCGCCTGACGTTCGACCGCCTCCGCCACGGTTGCGCGTGGCCGTCGCTGCTTCGCTGCTGTGCCATGTTGCCCCTCAGATCGACACGGATGGTGATGTCGCGTCCGCGGCCCACCCGGTGCCGACCGCGGCGCAACGCCAGTATGACCGCCGCCGGCCGCTGCGCCCAGCAAAAAACCGGGCCGTGGAGCCCACGGATTGCAATCGGTGGGCTTTCACCGACCGCGCCGCGAGGCCGCGTCTCACCGCGCCATCGCCCGGGCGGCGTCGCCCAGCCGCTGGTGCAGGATCTCGTGGTCCGTCGCCACCGCGAGCATCGCCTCGAGCTGCTCGATGCGCTCGACGTCGCCTTCGTCGGCCGTCACGTGCTGGATCGCCGCGTCGCCGAGCGCCTCGGCGGCGTCCAGGAACCAGTCCGCCGGCGTCCGGCCCGGCTCCGTGTCACCGCCCGCGGTCACGTCGCCGTCGTCCTCCGCGCCGGGCTCCGGCCGCTCACCGGGCGCCAGCCAGATGTCGCGCCAGTCTACCGGCGGCGCCGCCACCACGCAGCTCACCGATGGGCCGCGGAAGGAGGTGATGCGATAATGGTCGTCGTCGATGGGGTTGTCGGCGAGCAGCAGCTCGATGTGCCGCCGCTCGTGCCGGGCCTCGGCATCGAGCTGGCGGGCGTCGGCCGCGGTGTGCGGGTACGTCAGCAGCAGGCAGCCGGCCTGGAGCGACGAGAGCCACTTGTCCGCCGACTGTCGTCGGCTCGTACCCAGCCGGATCGCCCCGTCGGCGGCGATGAGCCGCCTCTGCCGCCTCGCCTCCTGGAGCGGCATCAGGATGCGGGCGTAGTAGGGCCAGTCCGCCGCCTCACGGGCCCGCGCCAGCGCCTGCATGCACAGGTCCTCGCATGTCAGGTAGTCCATCCGCGTCAGCGCGTGGCTGGCGCGGTCCATGAGGTGATCGAGACTGGCCGTATCCACGCGCGGATTGTAGCCATCTGGCGCGCCCATCATGCAGGAAGCCCACGGATTGCATCCGTGGGCTTCAGAAGTTGCGTCGGGTTGGGTGGGGGCGACGATCAGGCGGTGTCGGGGCGGCGGCGGCGCAGGCCGCGGGCCACACCCAGCGTCCCCAGCAGGGCCAGCCCCGCCCATCCGGCACCAGGCAGGGGAGCGACGTTGGGCTGCTGGCCATCCGAGTTGGACGGCGGCAGCGAGGTCCAGCTTCCACCCGACGAGCCGCTGGTGAGCATCTGGACGAACGGGGAGACGTCGCTGGCGTCGAAGGCGCCATCGAGGTTGATGTCGCCGACCAGGTCCGGCCCGATGCCGAACAGGTTGGCGTACTCAGCGGGATTGGTCAGGGCGAGGACGAAGTGTGAGACGTCGATGGCGTCGACGGCACCGTCGTGGTTCATGTCGCCGATGAGGCCGTCCGTCGGCGGCGTGCTGAAGCTGCCGGGGTCGAACGTCGTTTCGCCGGAGGTGGCGAACAGGCTCTCGGACTGAACCTGACCCCCGCCGGGGTCCGGATCCGTCACGGAGCCCGCGAAGGCCGAGCCGGCAGCGAGGAGAACCCCGACCGATGTCACGGCAATTGTGCGGATAAGACGATGACTCTGCACGCTTTCTTCCCTCTCTGTCGGATCCGACCGACAGCGTCCCTTCCTGCATCCACACCCGTCGCGGGCCCGGGGTGGCATTTCATTGATCATTATGCCACGAGCGGGCGTGCACGTCAAGGGTTCTGATGGGCAGTTTGGAGAAACTTGTGAGTCCACCCGCGGCGGCGCCGTTGTGACGGCGATTCTCGCAAATGTGGTGGTGTCAGCAGCTTGTGGCGGGTGTCGCGTCGCGGGCGTCAGGCGCCCACGATTTCGCCGCCGTTAACGTGGAGAATTTGGCCGGTGACGTACGAGCTGTCAACGCTGGCAAGGTAGACAAACGCGGGGGCCACCTCCGCCGGCTCGCCCGCCCGCCCCAGTGGTACGTTGGTCCCGAAGCCCTCGACCTTCTCGCGCCCGAACGAGGCCGGGATCAGCGGCGTCCAGATCGGCCCCGGCGCCACCGCATTCACGCGGATGCCCTGCCCCGCCAGGTGCTGCGCCAGCGACCGCGTGAACGCCACGATGGCCCCCTTGGTGGCCGAGTAGTCGATCAGGTCGCTGCTGCCGCGGTAGGCGGTGACCGAGGTCGTGTTGATGATCGTCGCCCCGTCGTGCTTGCGCAGCGCCGGCAGGGCCGTCTGCGTCAGGAAGAACATCCCGAAGACGTTGGTCTCGAACGTGCGGCGGAGCTGCTGCTGGCTGATGTTCTCGAACGCGTCCTGGCTGTGCTGCTCGGCGGCGTTGTTCACGAGGATGTCCAGCCGCCCGAACCGGTCGATGCACTGCTCGACGGCGTGCTGGCAGAAGGTCGGGTCGCCCACGTCGCCGGCGGCGAGCAGGCAGTCGACGCCCTCGTCGGTGATCTGGTCGCGGGCGTCGCGGGCGTCGTCGCTCTCCTCGAGATAGACGATGGCCACGTCGGCGCCCTCGCGGGCGAAATGGACGGCGACGGCGCGGCCGATGCCGCTGTCGCCGCCGGTGATCACGGCCGTCTTGCCCTGCAGCTTGCCGCTGCCGCGGTAGCTGTCGCGGATGATCAGCGGCTTGGGGCGCATGGCCCCGCGCCGGCCGGGCTGGTGCTCCTGGGTCTGGGGCGGCTGGCCGGGCTTCCCGCCCGGGCGGACGTCGTCATTCATGGCCGATGCTCCGGTTGCGCGTCGTGGTCGTGCGATCGTAGCGCGGGCGGGAGGCCGTCGAGGCGGTTGGCGGCGCAACGCCCGGATTTACCGGCCCGCCCCGACACGGGAATCGTCCTCTCGCCGATGTCGCCGGCGCGTGTGCGGCGGCTACCGTCGATCGGTAGCCGCAACGCCCATGCCACGCGCCGCCATCGCGGGGCTTGATCAACGGCCACGGGAGTATTCAGGATGATTCGTCAAACCGACGCGCAGACAGGCAGCCGACCCACCGACTGGAAGCATGAGCCGACGTCCATTGCGGGCAAGAGCGTGCTGGTGACCGGGGGGACGACGGGCATCGGACGGGCGACGGTGCGCCTGCTGACGTCGCAGGGGGCGCGGGTGATGACGTTCGGCCGACATGACGAGCCGCTGGAGGACATGCTGCGCGACACCGAGGGCCTCGGCGAGGTCCATGCCGTACAGGCGGACCAGTCCCAGGAATCGGAGCTGCGCCGGGTGTTTGATGAAGCACGGCGGCAGCATGGCGAGCTGGACGTGCTGATCGCCAACGCGGCGCTGCCTGCGGGGAGCGTGACCGACAGCGACGTCGGCGACATCAGGCAGGTCATCGAGACGAACCTGCTGGGGTACCTGGTCGCATCGCGTCTGGCGATCGAGTCGATGCGCGAGCGCGGCCGGGGCCAGGTCGTGCTGGTCGGGTCGCTGAGCTCGAAGGTGCGGGAGGCCGGGGCGGATGTTTACGTGGCGACCAAGGCGGGCATTGCAGGCTTCGCCGAATCGCTGCGCAAGCAGGTCAACGAGCAGGGCATTCGGGTGAGCCTGGTTGAGCCGGGCGAGGTGGGCAGCGACTTTGCAGGCAAGGAGCCGCGGCAGCAGCGCGAGGAGATCAGCGAGCAGCGCTCGCTCACGGCGGAGGACATTGCCGAGGCGGTGCTGTATTGCGTCACGCAGCCGGCGAGGTGCGACATCACGGAGCTGCACATTCGACCGCATCGGCAGACGATCTGATCCTGCGCGTCCGATCCTGCGCGATGGTGGAGCGTCACGCTTCGATGTCGAGCGTCGATGTCGGCTCGGTGTCGGCGTAGGCGGTGGATGGCGGGGCGGCGGGCGTCGGCGGCGCGAGATCGGCAGGCAGCGCGACGTGGGCGAGCGCCACCCGGGCTGTGTCGCGCGGCCACGGTGCCTGCAACGCGTCGCGGCGCTGCCTCCGGGCGAGGTTGTCGTCGCGCGGCCGGCGCTGGGCGGCGTCGATGAGTTCGCCGTCGATGTAGAGGCGGGTCTCGTGCTCTGCGTCGTCCTTTTCGAGGCCGCGCAGGCGGGTCTTGAAGCTGTCGCGCAACCGCTCGGCGGCGCGCTGCCGTTCCTGGGCCCGCTTGGCCTGCTGCCGGGCGAGCTGCTGAGCCTGATGGGCGGTCTGGACGATGCCCGCGGCGGGTCCGGTGCCTTGCACGCTCATGATCGACCCCTTGCCATGCCTCCTGCTTGTTGGATATATCGGCTGCAGACGATTCCCGCTTGAATCGCCGGAGGGAGTAGGCCTTATAAAATCATTAAGTGACGGATATTAGCGAGGGGCCGGAGGTCAGGGGAGTCGAGGAGGCGGATGGGGTGGGCGCGTTGACTCCTTCACCCCTCCGGCCGCGCGCTGGTCGTTGCCGCCGGCAGGTGCAGCAGTTCACCCCCGGCGGTGCGCAGGATCAGCCCCGCGTGCGGGTCCAGGTCCACCACCTGCCCGCGCACCGGCCGCCCGCCGCTCCAGAGCTCGACGTGCCGATGCAGCATCCCGCACCGGTAGCGCCACTGTTCGAGCAGCTCGTCGAGCGGTCGGCGGTGCAGCGCGTCGTCGAGCGCCCGATCGACCGCCGCGAGCACGGCCAGGCGGTCGGGCTCTACACCCTCCATCGCCAGGCTCGTGACGCGCGGCGCGAGCTCGGGCGGCAGATCGCCGGGCGCGAGCCCGACGTTGACGCCCACGCCGATGATCGCGAAGCGCTCGCCGGCGCGGCGCTGCGCCGTCTCGACGAGGATGCCCGCGAGCTTGCGCTCGCCGACGCACACGTCATTGGGCCACTTGAGGCTCACCACGGCCCGGCCGGCGAGCAGCGTCGCCATCGCGTCGGCGACGCAGACGGCGGCGGCGAACGTGAGGCGCTCGACTGCCGAGGCGTCGTCCGGCGCGATCGTGCGTACGCGAGAGAAGGTCACGCCGGTGCCGGGCGGGGCAAGCCACGACCGGCCCAGCCGGCCGCGTCCGGCGGTCTGCTCGTCGGCCACCGCGAGGGCGCCATCGGCGTCGCGGCCGCGGGCGACCGCCAGCTCGCGGGCGGCCTCCTGCGTGCTCGCCGTCTGCCGATAGACCGCGACGTGCCGCTCGCCCGGCGGTCGGCCGGCGGCGGGGATCGCTTCGAGGTAGTCGCGCCACGCTGTGATGCCCGTCTGCACGAGGCGCACACCATGCGGGTGCTCGTCCAAGCGGCAGCCGGCGCGGCGCAGCCGCTCCAGTTCGCGCTGCGCCGTCCGTTCGTCGAGCGTCAGCGCGTGGGCGATCGCCGGCAGCGGGGTCGGCTCGCGCCGATCCAGCAGCAGCTCGAGCAGACGCACGTCGATCACCGGGCTTTGCAAGTTGCACACTTCCGCGTTGGTCAGGTGATGTCCAGCCCGACGTCCAGCGCCGGGGCCGAGTGGGTCAGCGCGCCGACGGCGATGCGGTCGACGCCGGTGCGGGCGATCGCCGCGACGGCGTCGAGACTCACGCCACCCGACGCTTCGAGCCGCTCGCCGCTGCCCGCGTCGTTTCGCATCGCCACGGCTCGGGCCAGATCGTCCAGTGACATGTTGTCGAGCAGGATCATGTCGGCACCGCGGCCGAGCACGTGCCGAAGCTGCTCGAGCGTGTCGACCTCGACCTCGGCGAACGCCAGGCCCGGATGGGCGGCGCGCGCACGGGCGATCGCGGCGTGGATCGCGGGCCCGAGTTCGTCGCCGGTGATGCCGGCGATGTGGTTGTCCTTGATGAGCATCGCGTCGTTGAGGCCCATGCGGTGGCTGACGCCCCCGCCGCACACGACGGCGTACTTCTGCAGCCCGCGCAGGCCGGGGATGGTCTTGCGCGTGTCGCAGATGCGCGCCGCCGTGCCGTGCGTCCGGGCGACGTACGCGGCCGTGAGCGTGGCGACGCCCGAGAGGTGCGTGACGAAGTTGAGCGCGACGCGCTCCATGGCGAGCAGCGCGCGCAGCGGGCCGCGGTAGTGGGCGATGCGCGTGCCAGCCTCGACGCGCCCGCCGTCGGCGACGTCGATCGTCACGTCGAGGTCCGCGCCGTAGGCGTGCGCGATGCGCGGCAGCAGGGCCACCCCGGCGAGCGTACCCGGCACGCGGGCGACCATGGCGGCGCGGGCGGTGCGATCGAGGGGCATGGTCGCCTCGCTCGTCACGTCGACACCCGCCTCGCCGAGATCCTCGGCCCGGGCGAGGGCGATCAGCGCGTCGACGTTGGCGGCGTCGACGTAGTCATCGAGCGTCAGGGTTTTCGCGTGCACCATTGTCCCGCAGTGTAGGCGGCGGTGGTGCGGGTTGCCCGGGGGTTGACGCTGGTTGACACGGTTTGCTCGCGAAGCGGCAAGCCACTTGCCGCCGCGACGTCGCCTGTTCGGCCACAAAGCTGACGCGGTAGCGCTGCCCGCCCAGGGCGACGAAGCGCACGCGGTCGCCCGGCTGGAGCGCGTGATCGGTGAAGCAGCCCCCCCAGCCGCGCCAGCGCAGATGGCCGCGTGTGGCGAGCTGAGTCGCGATCTCGCGCCCGTCGGGCAGCAGCAGCGTCATCGGCCCGCGGCGCGGGAAGTAGCCGTCGCGCGGGCTCGCGGTGACGTAGCGGTTGCGCAGCGCGCCGGCCGTGAGCGGCACGTCGCGGACGGGGTCGGCGTCGTCGGGGAGGACGAACCAGGCGCGGTAGCCGTCGGCGCGGTAGCCCGGGCCGGTGTCGATCGGCTCGACGTCGGTCAGCTCGATGAAGCTGGCGCAGCGGGCGTTGCGCTTGGCGTGCCAGTAGGCGTCGTCGCCGCACACGCGTGCGTTGTATTGCCGGCGCAGCGCGTCGAGCTGCGCGGCGTCGAGGTCGCCGTGATGCTCGACTTCGCCGGCGATGGCCATCGCGGCGAACGGGCCGCCGGCGCGCTTGAGGAAGATGCGCTGCCCCGTCTCAACCGCCCGGAAGGGGGGCCGCGCAGCCCGGGCGAGGCGCGACTCGACAGTCTTGACGCCTGCAAGCACGAGGTCGAGGTAAGGCTTGCGCAGGATGGCGACGTGGATCGGCACGGGGGCGAGGGTAGCAAGTAAAAGTCACGATTCACAAGGCACCATTCGGATCAGATCCCCAGCCTGCCGGTTAAGCGGGTCGGCGGGCGTGCCGATGTCAGGCGGGGCGGGCGGGCGCGATGGATGCAGCCTGGGAGGCGAGTCGAGGATGAGGCACTACGACTGCATCGTGATCGGCACGGGGCCCGCCGGGCAGAAGGCCGCCATCCAGGCCGCCAAGCTCGGCAAGCGCGTCGCCATCATCGAGAAGAGCAACGTCCTCGGCGGCGTGCAGGTCAACACCGGCACGATCCCGTCCAAGGCTCTGCGCGAAGCGGCGCTGCATCTGACCGGCGCCGCCCGGCGCGGACTCTTCGGCGAGAGCCATCGCGTCAAGAAGACGATCACCATCGCCGATCTCATCGGCGTCAGCGACCAGGTCATCCGCCGCGAGTGGGCGATGATCCAGGACCAGTTCGACCGCAACGGCGTGGAACTCGTCTGGGGCGAAGCCCACTTCGAGGGTCCCAACCTCGTTCAGGTCCGGCACGACGACCAGGCCGACCTGCTCACCGCGGATCGATTCCTGATCGCCGTCGGCACGCGACCGGCCCGGCCGGCGCACGTCCCCTTCGACAGCCCCAACGTCTTCTGCTCGGACGAGTTGCTCAAGCTCCACGAGCTGCCCAAGTCGATGATCGTCGTCGGCGGCGGCGTCATCGGCGTCGAGTACGCGTGCATCATGGCGACGCTCGGCGTGCGCGTGACCCTCGTGGAAGGCCGCGACCGCGTCCTCGGCTTCCTCGATCACGAGATCCTCGACGCCTTCCAGTACCACATGCGGCAGGCCGGCATCACCCTGCGCCTCGGCGAGAAGGTCGAGCGCATCGAGCAGGGCCCGCCCACCGACGTCGGCGCCGGGCTCGTGCATGCGACGCTGGAGTCGGGCAAGCGCCTCCGCGCCCAGACGCTGCTCTACGCCGTCGGCCGCCAGGGCCTGTGCGGCCGGCTCGCGCTGGAGAACGTCGGCATCGAGGTCGACGACCGCGAGCGCCTGGCCGTGAACGACAACTACCAGACCAAGGCCGAGCACGTCTATGCCGCGGGCGACGTCATCGGCTTCCCGGCGCTCGCCAGCACGTCGATGGAGCAGGGGCGCCACGCGATCTGCCACGCTTTCGGCGCGGCCGTCGAGCGGTTCAACGACCTGTTCCCCGTCGGCATCTACGCCGTGCCCGAGATCTCCATGGTCGGGCAGACCGAGGAGCAGCTCACCACGGCCGGCATCCCCTACGAAGCGGGCATCGCGTCGTACAGGGAGGTGACCCGCGGCCAACTGCTCGGCGATGAGACCGGTATGCTCAAGCTGCTCATTCACCAGGACGACCACCGCCTGCTGGGCGTGCATGCGATCGGCACCGGCGCCACCGAGCTGATCCACATCGGCCAGGCGGTGATGAGCTTCGGCGGCACGGCGGAGTACTTCACCGAGAACGTCTTCAACTATCCGACGCTCGCCGAGGCGTACCGCATCGCGGCGTACAACGGGCTGAACAAGCTGGCGCATATCTGAGCGGGTTTGCGTTGCGGCGGGGAAATGGGGAGCATGGGGTGGCCTGCGCGGCCGCTTTTCGCCGCGCCCAGCCGGAGCCCGCCCCGATGCCCGACGTCTACCTCAGTCACCGTCACCTGGGCGAGATCCGCCAGCGCGTCGAGGCCGGCGCGCAACCTTGGGCCGACGCCCACGCCCGTCTGGTGGCCGCCGCGGACGAAGCGATGCAGCAGGAGCCGCTGCACGTGCGGATGAACGGCGGGAGCCCCTACTTCCGCGTCGACGGCGTCTACCTGAACAACCAGGACGGCGTGCATGACCCCGACGCCGACACCGAAGGCCGCAAGCTCGCCGGGCGCACGAGCGACGCCTCGTGGACGCTGGCGCTGGCATACCAGCTTACGGGCAACACCGCTTACGCCGACCACGCGCTGACGCTGATCCACACCTGGTGCATCAACCAGAACACGCGCATGTTTCCGACCGGGCGGGTGCAGGACGCCGCGACGCCGGGCGGGGCGTATGGTGGCGACGTGGTCATGTTCGCCTCGTTCCGCAAGCTGTTTCTCGCGGCGTACCTGCTCGACGACTACGGCGGGTGGGACCTTAGAAGCCGCGCCGGCGTCGTGCGCTGGATCAAGGCAATGCTCGATCCGCAGCGCGAGCTGATGTACTTCAACGGCCGCGAAATGTACAACAACTGGGAGGACGAGCGGCTGCTGTATCTGGCGTGCGGCGCGCTGGCGATCCGCGACCTCGATCTGCTGCGGTACACCTTCGACCGTTTCGTGCACACGCTGCCCATGAAGATGACCGACGAGGGCGAGCTGCACCGCGAGACGATGCGCACCCGGTCGATGAGCTACACGCTCATGTCGCTGCACGGCAGCCTGGCGCTGGCGGAGATCGCCCGGGCATACGGCGTGGACCTGTACGACGTCAACATCAACGGTCGGACGCTCAAGCTCGCCGCGGACTACGCGGCGGCGGGGCTGCTGGACATGGCGAGCTGGCCTCACAAGATGATCAGGCCGCTGGGCGACGAGTTCGTCAAGGGCGGCTCGCGGATGTCGGTCTTCGAGCTCGCCCACCGCCAGTGGGGTGAGCCGCGCTACATGCAGATCATCGAGCAGCACGGCGGCCGCCCCGTCACGGCCGACCACGCGACGCTGCTGTACGCGGAACGATGAATCGGGATCGCACCCGACGAACTCATCATTGAACCGCGAAGAGGCGAAGGGCACGAAGAAACAGAAGCTGACCGAAGTCGTGCAAACAGCGATCCCGTGGCGCCGTCCGCGTTCGTCGCTGGTTTGGGGTTCAGAAGGCCAAATCGCCGCCGCACGGCGCTGGCTCTCCTCATTTTTGAATTTTTAATTCTGAATTCTGAATTCTGAATTCTCACCTACACCGTCGCCGCGGCTTCACGCCGGTCCAGCATCTCGCCTTCCGGGTGCGGCCCGACCTCGTTGTCGCGCAGCGTCAGGTTGGTGACGTTCTCGTTGACGACGAACGCGTAGTGCTGGCGCTGCTCGGCGGCGTCGCGCGTCTCGCGGATGACGTTGCGCTCGAAGACCAGCCCGTCCGTCGTGCCGTTGATGAATACGCCGCAGCTCACCAACTCGTCGGCGGGGAGGCTGCGGAACCTCTCGGGTATGTTGGCGGGGTCGTGCCCGTTGTCCTCGATGACGTTCTCGCGAAAGACGTTGCGGTGGGCGCCGTTGGCGGCCGTCTTGATCCGCACGCAGATGCCGAACTTCGCGTTGTGGCGCACCGTGTTGCGCGCCAGCACGTTGTCCGTGTCCTTGTGCCCGATGCTGATGCCGCTGCGCCAGTCGAGGCGGCCGTTGTCGTGGATGTCGTTGTCCTCGAAGACACTGTGGCTGATGCCCCAGCAGATGTAGAGCCCGTCGGAGCCGTTGTCGTGGATGTGGCAGCGGCGGATGGCGCAGCGAGCGCTGTGGCTGCCGGGGTGGATGCCGTAGTTGCTGTTGTGGTGCGTGTGGCAGTCCTCGACGGTGGTGTGCAGCGACGCCTTGCCGAAGCAGATCCCGTCGCCGTAGATGTTGCGGGCCTCGACGTTGCGCACGGTGCACATGCGGCTGTGGTAGAGGTAGATGCCAAACGTCCGCGGCATGCGGCCCTTGGGCGGGGTGTCCTCCATCGCGCCGTCGAGGACGAGGTTCTCGACCAGGGCGCGGTCGGCGTCGACGCCCAGCATCAACGGGAAGTAGGCCATCGCGACGGCGTCGTTCTCAGCCAGGCGGTCGAGGGTGTTCATGGTGTCGAAGTAGACCTGGCCGTCGCGCACGTCGGTGACGGTGACGGTCTGCGTGCCGTGGGCGAAGCCGCGCTGGCGGTCGTGGAAGCAGACGGCCATGCCGGGCTTGAAGCGGTCCGGGTGCGCGGGGGTGAAGACGTTCTGGCCGACGTCGACATCACAGAGCAGCTCGCTGACGGCGAGGCGGGGCGGCCGCGTGAGCACGACCTGGCCGTCGCCTGCGAGGCGGACGTCGCTGCGCAGGCGGATGGGCTCGGTGAGGGTGTATTCGCCGGCCTCGACGATGACGGTGCCGCCGCCGCGGCTGCGCAGGGCGTCGACGGCCTGCTGGATGGGGTGGCTGCGCGGCGGGTTGACGCCGGCCACGACGCCTCGCTGGTCGGTCGGACGAACGCGGATGGTCTCGCGGGCGAAGAACGGGTTGTCGTGCATCGTGGCTCCCTTCAGAGGATGACGCGGTCGCCCCGATTGTACCCGCCCGCCGGCACTGCGCCTCGCTTCGCCGGCAAGCGTCGCTTCGGCGTTCATCCCGCCCCGGGAGGGGCGGAGGCAACTCCCGCTGCCCCTGCCGGGGCAGGAGGATCCTTGATCGCTGCGTTCCACGGGTTCCGCTGTGCTGCACCCGTGGCTACAAGCCGTCGCCCCGTTGGGGCGGGAGCGGCGCAGGTCGGCCGATGATCGCCAGCACCACCGCACTGCCCCGCTACCCCGCCACCCCGCCACCCCGCCACTCGCCGTCCCACACGCCTCGCCTCTGACTTATCCTCTCCACGGTGTCTCTGCGTTTCTGTGGTATCCCTGGAGCCCTCCCATGCCCCAGCTCAAGTCCATCGGCTACGTCGGCCTCGGCATCATGGGCCGGCCCATGTCCCTGAACCTGCTCAAGGCCGGCTACGACGTTACGGTCTGGAACCGCACCGCCGCGCGGTGTCACGCCCTCGGCAGCGAAGGCGCCGCCATCGCCGATTCGCCCGCGGACCTGGCCCGTCGCAAGCCGGAGGTCATCTGCATCAACGTCACCGACACGCCGGACGTCGAGCAGGTGCTCTTCGGGGAGCAGGGGATCGCCCCGGCAGCGAGCCCGGGGCTGATCGTCGTCGACCACTCGACGATCAACCCCGTCGCCACGCAGGACTTCGCCCGCCGCCTCGCCGACCGCGACGTCACCCTTGTCGACGCCCCCGTCTCGGGCGGCGACGTGGGCGCGCAGAAGGGCACGCTGAGCATCATGGTGGGCGGGCCCGCTGACGCGGTGGAGCGCGTACGGCCGATGCTCGAGGTCGTCGGCTCCAACGTCCTCCACGTCGGCGACGCGGGGATGGGCCAGGCGTGCAAGGCGTGCAACCAGGTCGCGGTCACCTGCACGCTCATGGGCCTGTGCGAGGCGCTCGCGCTCGCCAAGCAGACGGGCCTCGACGCCCACAAGATGCTCGACGCGATCTCCGGCGGCGCGGCGGGCTCGTGGCAGATGAGCAACCTCGGGCCCAGGATCGCCGACGGCGACTTCAACCCCGGGTTCATGATCGACCTGGTGCTCAAGGACCTCAACATCGTCAATGAGACGGCGGCGGCGAAGCGGCTGGCGCTGGCGGGCACGAGCGAGGCGGAACGCTACTTCCGCATCGCCGCGGCGCACGGGCACGGGAAGCTGGGGACGCAGGCGATGGCCAAGGCGCTGGAGCAGGTGGGGGGCTTCGAGTTCTGAGGGTGACGGTCCGCGGGTGCCACGGCCGATTTTCAGCATGATCGGAGATCCGTCCGTTATAGTGGAAGACGTCACCCGTCCGCCGGGGCCACGAAGGAGCCTGAATCATGCCGCAGCTCATCAAGTCCGCACTCTGGCGCCGCCTGCTTATGGGCGGGGCGCGTGTCGTGCCCTGGATCGCCGACCTCGGCCTGACGGCGCTGCGCGTGTTCATGGGGCTGGCGCTCGCGCTGGCGCACGGCTGGGGCAAGGTCTACCCGAGCTTCCCCAGCGACGGCGCGGTGAGCAATGCCGACTCGCTCGGCCTGCCGGCACCCCTGCTCTTCGGCGCGCTCTCGGCGCTGGCGGAGTTCCTCTGCGGGCTGCTGCTGGCGCTGGGGCTGTTCGCCCGGCCGGCGGCGCTCGTCATCGCGATCAACATGGCCGTCGCCGCCTTCGCCTATCACTGGTGGACGCTGGAGCAGGGGTTCGGCAACATGGAACGCGCGCTGCTGTTCTTCGCCATCGCCGTCGCGTTCATCTTCGTCGGCAGCGGCCGCTTCTCCGTCGACCGGCTGCTGCGGTGATTCGCGCGCCAGGTGCCGGCGTCGCCACCACGCCGATCGGGCCGGCGGCCGCGCGGGGCGCCGCGTCGCCCGAGGGCGGCCGCTAACCTTGAATGCGGCGGGCGCCCCGTTGTTGGTGCGTCCGCATTGATACCTCCTCAGTGCCTTCGTGGTGATCCTCTACGCCGATGAGTCAGACTTCCGCCGACACGACGCTTCCGCAGCTTGCGGATGTTGACAATTATCGCGCCTGCACGTGGAACCTGGCGGTTGAGCCGGACAAACGTCGCTACTGGGTGGGGTTGTTCCGCTGGCACTTTCCCAAGCTGCTGGAGGAGGCCGGCCGCGACGCGCTCGACCGGGGGGCCGATGTCGACGACGTGGCGCAGCGCGGCGAGCGGGCGCGGGTGATGTTCGAGGCCTTCCTCGACGAGCTCCTGCGCGAGGCGGATCGCTACGATTGGTTCGACATTTACATGATCGGCCTGGAGCGCGAGCGCGTCCTGCGCGAGGTGGGCATCGACGACCCGTATCGCCTGGCCAAGTCGCGCGAGAACGAGACCGCGCTCGCGGTGCTGCCCCGGCTGCTGGCGGAGCTCGATGCGATGCCGCCCGCCGGGCGCGACGAGGCGGTGGCGCGTGGCGTGTTCGCGGGCAACATCTTCGACCTCGGTGCGACCAAGACGGTCGAGCGCTTCCGCGATCAGCGCGTCGACTTCCATGCGACGCTCGACGAGCTCAAGGCCCGCCCGTGGCTGGTGGACGACTATGACGCGTGGATCGATCGCCTTCGCGGCCCGGCCCACCGGGCGGCGCTGCTGTTCGTCGACAACGCCGGGCCCGACATCGTGCTCGGCATGCTGCCGCTGGCGCGCGAGCTCGTCAGGCGCGGCAGCCGCGTGCTGCTCGCGGCGAACACCGACCCGTCGCTCAACGACATCACGCACGTCGAGCTCGTGGGCCTGCTCGATCGCGTCGGCAAGATCGACCCGGTGCTGCGCGACGCGTGGGCGTCGGGGCAGTTGCAGGCACTGGCGGACGGCAACGGGGCGCCGCTGATCGACCTGACGCGGCTGGACCCGGCGTTCGTCGAGGCGGTCTCGCGCGAGCCGATCGATCTCGTGGTGCTCGAGGGCATGGGCCGGGCCCTGGAGAGCAACTTCAACGCCCGCCTGAGCTGCGAGGCGTTGAAGGTGGCGATGATCAAGGACCCGGGCGTGGCGGAGGCGCTGGGCGGCGAGCTGTACGACCTGGTGCTGCGCTACGAGCGGCCGGGGTAGGGCGTCGTTCGCGGGTCGCGGTCCACGGTGGTCACGTGTCCGCCTGGGTCGTCTCGCGTTCGATCGCCTCGAGCAGCGCTTCGCGGAGCGTTCGCGTGACGGGGCCGACCTGGCCGTCGGCGATGGTGCTCTTCTCGACCATTGTCACGGGCAGGATCTGCCAGCTCGAGTTGGTGAGGAAGACCTCGTCAGCATCGAGCAGATCCTCGACGCTGAGCATGCGCTTGCGGACGAGGATGTCACGTGCTTTGGCGATCTCGCAGACGGCCGCACGCGTGATGCCGGGCAGGACCGGGGCGGGCAGCGAGCCGGGTTCCTCCTCGCCGCGAGCGATCGGCGTGTGGAGCTCGCCGTCCTTGATGAGCATGACATTGCTGACGGAGCCGCTGGCGAGGTGGTGGGTGACGGCGAGCCAGATCGCCTCGCCCGCGCCGGCGGCGGCGGCCTGGCGCAGCGTGCGCAGCCGGCCCCAGTAGGCGAGCGTCTTGTGGCCGGCGAGCTGGTCGAACGGGTTGGCCGCCGGCGGGGCGACGAGCACCATGATCCCCTGTTCGAAGTACTGCGGGTCGTAGGCGGTCGGCTCGGTGGGCGCGATCAGCAGCGTGGGCTCGGGGCTCGGCGTTGAGCCCTCGCGCAGCAGCGAGAGCGTGCCACCCGTCAGCGTCAGGCGGATGCGGGCGCGGTCGATGCGGTTGTGGGTGATCGTCTGCCGCACGGCCTCGGCGAGCGGGGCGAGCTCCAGCGTGCGCGTCAGCCCGAGCTGACGCGCCGACTCAGCGAGCCGCGCCAGGTGGGCGTCGAGGCGGAACGCCCGGCCGTGATGGACCGACATCGTCTCGAACAGCCCGACTCCGTGTTGAAAGCCGGCGTCGTCGACCCGCACGCGGGCCTGGTCGGGGGGGAGAAACTGGCCGTTGACAAAGACGTCCACGTCGGTCAGGGTCCGGGGGTGAGAGGGAGCGCCACGAAGACGGGCGCGAAGCAGGGGAGGGTTTGGGCGCGTGCGACCTCGCGCTGTTCGTGCGGTGGTGCTTCGGTTGCAGCGACGCGCCTTACAGGTCCAGGTTGATCTCCTGCTCCTCCTGCTGTTGCTGGCGCTGCTGGGTCTCGCGCTCGCGCTCGATCTGGTCGCGCTGGTCGCTGAGGGCGCGCAGGCTCTCGCGGCGGGCGCGGGCAAAGTTGCGCACGCGCGCGTCGTCGTGGGTCAGGCCCCGCGCCAGCGTCCGGTGGTCCGCCTCGGTCGTGTGGACGGCCAGGTGCATGAGCCAGAGCAGCGGCTGCTCGTTTGCGGTGGCGTGATCGAGCATCTCGCGGAACAGCGGCAGCGCATCCTCGCGCGGGGGAATGAAGCGCTGGAGCAGGGCCTGCCCCGGCGGGTCGAGCGTATGGTAGGTGGCGGTCACCGCGTCGGCGACGCGCTGCGCGCGCTCGGGGTCGTCGATCGGCTCGGGCAACACGTCGGCGAGGCGCATCAGGACCGCGGCGGCGCGCAGGCGCTCGTGCAGGTCGTCCGATTCGAGGCGCGCAAGCTGGGCGTCGAGCTGCTCGTCGTCGGTGATGCGGGTGGATTCGATGTTGAGCGGGCGGTGGGTGTCCTGGTAGCCGATGGGCCCCGGCGCGAGCCCCCCGCCGGGCGTCTGTCGCGCTCCGAGCAGGCCGCGCACGCCGTAGGTGATGCCGAGCTGCGGGTTGTTGGCCGCCAGGGCGCCAAAGGCGGAGCGATCCAGCCGGGCGTTGACCGTCACGCGCTGGTTGGGCTCGAGGACGAGGCGGCGGCGCATGTCCACGACCAGCGGGCCGGGGCTCGGCAGCGATTGGCCGCCGGTACTCGGCGCCACGAGCAGCACCGCGCGGGTGGGGACGCCTGCCTCGGGCTCGAGCGCGATGGGGAAGCGAGCGGCGTTGCGCATCTCGACGCGCACCTGGATCGGATCGAGGTGCTGGCTCCGCGGCGGCTCGACGCGCACGCGCAGCACGAGCCAGGGCGCGGTGCGAAATGCCGGCTCCCAGAGGTGACGCGAGTCGCCGCGCATCGCCCGCCGCAGCGTCAGCGCCGTCTCGCCGGGCGTCACCGGTGCACCGGCCTCGCGCAGGCGACGGGCGGCCATCATGCCCGCGAGACGATTGGCGTCGCGGCGGAACACCGCCTCCAGCGCCGCCAGCCGCGCCTCGCCCGACTCCAGCTCCGCCAGCCCCAGCGCCGCCAGCGGGTCGTGCTCGGCCATCGGCCCCAGGTGCTCGCGCGCCGCCGCCGGGTCGCCCGCATGCACCGCCGCCCACCCGAGCACCCGCTGCACCCGGTCGCTCGAAGCGTCGGCCTCCTCGACCCACGCGGGGATGCGATCCAGCGCATGCCCGAACAGCGACGCGACCGACGCGAGGTCCAGCCCCGCCGCATCGCGCTCGCTGGGCGTCAGATCGTCCGCCAGCTCGTCGTAGCGATCCACCATGCGGTCGACGCGCTGGGCGAGCACGTCCTGCTGCTGCGTCGTCGCCAGGCGCACGAGCTCGAAATCCAGCGGCACCTCCGCCTCGATGAACGGCGAACCGCCCGCACCTGCGCCGTCGCTCGCACCCTGCGCCTGCGGGCCGGCGAGCTGATCGAGGGTGCGAGCCAGCGCTTCGTCCTGCCCGTCGCCGGCCAGGGCGACGAGCCAGTTGAGGTAGGCCCGGTGGCTGAGGGGTCGGCCGGCCAGGTCCTGCGTGACGCGGAACTGCGTCGCGGCAGTTTCATAGTCGCCGTCGCGGAGCAGCGCCTCGATGAGCGTCAGGCGCGCCAGCGTGTCGCCCGGCGCGGCGCGGATCAGGTGGATCGCCGCACTGCCGATCTGTCGCACGCCGGCCTCGCGCTGCTGAGCACGCTCCAGCAGCAGCCGCGCCGCGTCGACGTTGTGGTGGTCGAGGCGCACGGCTTGGCGCAGCAACTCCGCGAAGCGGGCGGTGTTGCCCAGCTCGAACGCCAGGGCGGCTGCCTGCGAGGCGATGCGCGAGCGCACGACGTCGCCTTGCTCGCGGGCCTCGTCGCTGTGCAGGACC
The DNA here is from genome assembly GCA_040905445.1 of Phycisphaeraceae bacterium. GTDB lineage: Bacteria > Planctomycetota > Phycisphaerae > Phycisphaerales > Phycisphaeraceae > SKPT01. The sequence continues at coordinate 54,106 of JBBDRN010000028.1, forward strand.
TCGACGAGATGGTCGAGGCGCTGATCGACGGTGTCGAGCAGATGGGCCGGCGCGGTGAGCAGCCGCGTCGCGGCGACGTCGTCGTGGGGCGCGAGCCGGGTGTACTGCCGGAGCGCCGCGATGCGGGCGTTGTCGTCTTCCAGGGCCTCGGCCAGCTCGACGCGCAGGTGCCACAACTCCGGGTCGTCCGGGCGCAGGGCCAAGGCCTCATCGAGCAGAATGCGCGCCTGTTCGAGCTGCGACGGCACCGTCTCGATTGGTGCCTCGAGCACCTGCCGCGTGAGCACGGCGAACTGATCGGCGAGCATGCGCTCGGCGGGCCCCGGTGTGCTGGGCGGCGCCGGAGCGGCGCCGAGGCCTGCCGCGGTGAGCGCGAACGCGGCGGCGAGCGCGGGCAACGGAGAGATCGATCGCGGGCGGTTCATAGGCGGTTTCCCAGGACGACGGGCCTTCGGCCGCGCGGCGCGGCGGCGACGCGGACCATGATACACGCGGGGGTGCAGCGGCGAGTCAGATGCCACCGGCGGCTTGTCCGGTGCTAGGTTGTGGCTGCGGGGTCCGCGAGGCCGGCGGCGAGCTCGCGCGTCAGGCTCGCGACCTGCTCGATGATCGCGGTGCGGTCGGCGTCGCGGTGCTCGGCGACGCGGCGGACGATCGCCGAGCCGACGATCGCGGCGTCGGCGACGCGCACGACCTGGCGTACCTGCTCGCCGCTGGCGATGCCGAAGCCCACCGCGATGGGCAGGTCGGTCGCGTCGCGCAGGCGCCCGATGCGCGCGGGAAGCTCGGCGGGCAACTCGGCGCGTTCGCCCGTGACGCCGGCGCGGGACAGGACGTAGAGGAAGCCGGACGCGGCGCGGGCGATTTCGGCGGCGCGGGCGTCGGGCGTCGTGGGCGCCACGAGCATGCTCAGCGCCAACCCCGCGTCATGCGTCGCGTCGCGCGCCTCGCCCGCCGAGTCGACCGGCAGGTCCGGGATGAGCAGGGCATCGAAGCCTGCCGCCGCCGCGTCGCGTGCGAAGCGGTCGACGCCCCAGCGGTGGACGATCGAGTAGCTGACCATCGCCACGAGCCCGAGTCCGACGCGGTCGCGGACGCCGGCGACGTGCTCGAAGATGTGCGCCACGCGCAGACCGCGGTCCAGGGCGTGCGTCATCGAGGCCTGGATGACCGGGCCGTCGGCGATCGGGTCGGAGAAGGGGAAGCCGATCTCGACGACGCTGGCGCCCGCCTGCTCGAGGGCGGGCAGCAGCTCGGCGGTGGTCGCAACGTCCGGGTCGCCGGCAGTGATGAAGGGCATCAGGGCCTTGGCGCGGCGGGCGCGCAGGTCGTGGAAGATGCGATCAATGCGGTTCATGCGGGCAGGATAGCAGGGGGCAAGGGTCGGGGTTCGCGGGGGGCGGGGTTCGGGAACGGCGTGTGGCTCACGTCCTGGCGCGTTGCAGCATGATGGCGGCGACGGGCAGGTAGAGGGCGACGGGCAGCCACGCGGCGGCGACGGGGTTGAGGAACGCGGCGCTCGCCTGGAGCATCACGAGTCCGCCGCCCCACGCCCCCAGCGCCAGCCCCGCCGTCTTGATCCCCTGCACGAGCGCGTTGGGTTGCTGGATCCGCAGGACCAGGCCCAACGCCATCAGCAGGATCAGCACGTTCGTGACGATCATCGAGAAGCGGCTCCAGATGATGCCCGCGATCTGCTGGCGCTGGGCCGGCTCGACGGCCGGGTTGGCCTGCATCGCCTGCAGCTCCGCCATGGAGAGAAACTGCGGGTAGAGCCCGGCGTTGCGGGCCATCAGGACCGTCGGCGACAACTCCGTGGGCAGGTGCTCGACGTGCTCCGGCCCGTCGTCGTCGTAGCTGAACGCGATGTCCGGCCCCTCGGCGCGCGGGGTGCGGGTGCCCGATGTGGCGGGGGAGGCGGGCGTGGCGGGGCGGTCGGCGAGGCCCGGCGGCTCGAGACGCCATCGGCCGTGGTCCGCCTCCCACACGGCGTGCGCCGCGGTGATCCGTCGCTCCGTCAACCCGTCCGGGCGGCGCTGGATGACCGTCAGGTCGTCGAGCGTGCCCGCGGCCGCGTCGAACGCCCGGGCCGTCAGCAGGTTGCCCTGCTCGTCATAGGCCAGGCGCACCGGAAACGCCTCGACGGTCCGGTGCTCCGCTTCAGAGCTGCTGCGCGCGAGCTTGGGCGCGAGCGCGGGAATGACCAGCTCCTGGATGGGCAGGATCGCGAGGTTGAGCGCGATGCCGGCGACGACCATCGGCAGGGCCACGCGATAGAGGCTCAGGCCCGAGGCGACCATGGCCGTCAGCTCGCCCGTGCGCTGAAACGCGGCAAAGGTGAACCCCACCGCACCGACGACCAGCAGCCCGGCGAAGAAGACGTAGAGCATGATGAGCACGGGGCCGTAGTAATCGCCGATGACCACGACCGTCGCGAGGAACGTGGAGCCGTATTCGTCGGCCCGCGCCTGCCCGGCGCGCAGGAAGCGGTCGAGGTCGACGATCAGGTCGACGACGACGAACAGCAGCATCAACACCGCGCCGAGGAGCACGAAGTTGATGAGAAACTCGCGGAGGATGTAGCGGTCAAGCGTTTTCATGGGGGTGGGGGAATCTGTGTCCGTTCGTGTTCATCGGTGGGTATTGCCCCGCTCTAGTTCCGCGCCAATCGGCGATACGTGGTGGCGATGATGGCGATGAGCATCGCGTTGCCGGACCACAGCACGCCGAGGCCCACGTAGACCGGCAGGTCGGCGTTGCGAGCGGTGCGTGTGCCGGCGTAGATGAGCAGGATCACCATGATCGCCAGCATGAAGCTCCAGAAGTAAACCGCCAGGGGCATCTGCCCGCGCATGCGGATGCTCAGCACCGCGCCGAGCGCCATCAGCAGCAGGCACGCCACCGCGGACGCGGCGCGGTCATGGAGTTGGCCGTCGATCTGCCTCGCGAGCATGACCATCTCGTCGGCGAGGCGGCGCACGTGCCGGGCGATCTCCGGCGCGTCCTGCGACCGCGGGTCGAGCGCCATGCGGCTCATCAGGTCGTCGCTGGGGTGAAGCTGCTCGGGCGGGCCGGGCAGCAGGTCGGTGGGCCACCACAGCCGGGGCAGGCCGAGGCGCGCGTGCTCGGTGAAGCCGCCGTCCATCCGCGCGTCGTGAACGCGCACGTCCTCGAGCATCACGATGGCCACCGGCTGCGGGTCGGGCGCGCGGTGGCGCGAGGTGATGGTGATCCGCCGGGCCTCGAAGCGGCGTGGGGCGAAGCGGGTGGACTCGTAGTCGACGCGCACCGGTCGGCCGTCGACCGCTTCGAGCACGACCTGCGCGCCGCGATCGTCGATGTCGGCGATCTCGCCGCGGATGCGGTAGCGATCGCCCTCGCTCGGGCGCAGCAGCTCGACGCCGTCGCCGGCGCGCAGTTCGTCGACGATCGAGCGGTGCAGCCAGCGCGTGCCGATCGCGCGGGCGAGCGCGTCGCGGGCCTGGCGGATGTCCTTGAACCCCTCCGGATTGCGGATCAGGCGGCGCAGCTCGGGCCAGGAGAAGAACCGCGGCCGCTCGCGCATCGGGTTGGGAAGCTGAAAGGGCGGCAGGTCGAGCTGCGCCGTATAGCCGAGTTGGCCGCGCGCCGGGTCGTAGTACATCGCGTCGCGCAGCCGGATCGTCACCCACGAATGGTCGCGATCGCGAAACAGCAGGATGTTCGCCCGCTCGGCGGTGGCGTCGCTGGTCTGCACGCCGTCCTCGAGTTGGCCCACCGCGACGCCCATCAGCTCGATCCAGCGCGTCGGCTGGTGCTCGGCGTCGGGCAGCGTCGGCGGGGGGTGCTGCACCGCCCGGTCGGCGTAGATGACCACGTCGCCGAAGCGGTCGAACGCCTTGTTGCGGTTCAACTGCGAGACCAGCACCGTGAGCATGTCGCTCTCGGCCGTCTCCTTGGCGGCGCGGTAGAACTGCGGCAGGACGAAATTGGACAGCAGAAACAGCGTCATCGTCAGCGCCAGGCCCAGGCCCACGACCGGGGCGAGGATCGAGCGGTAGCTCATCCCCGACGCCGAGCAGGCGAGGATCTCGTTATCCGACGCCAGGCGCAGATAGACGAGCGTCGAGGCGAACGCGGCGGAGAAGGGCAGCGCGAACGCCAGCATCGTCGGCGCCGTGAACGCGACGAACTTGAGCATCGCGACCGGCCCGAGCAGGCCCTCGGCCATGGGCTGAACCGCCGCGGCGATCGAGATGACCGTGACCAGCACGGCCGTGGTGACCGCGAGCAGCTTGAGCAGCTCGGCGAGGATGTAGCGGTAGAGGATCCAGGGCATGGTCAGGTTTCAATGCACAATGGGCAATGGACAATGCACAATGCTCGCGCATCGCCCGCGTTCTTTATTGTCCATTGTGCATTGTTCATTGTTCATTGTGACTTGCCGCGTATCGCGGCGCGCTGGGCGGTCATCAGCTTACGGATGCCCCGGCGGGCCAGTTCGAGCATGCCGGCGAGTTCGTCGGCGTCGAAGGTGCCCGCCTCGCCGGTGCCCTGGAGCTCGACGTACCGGTCCTGGTGGTTCATGACGACGTTCATGTCGACGTCGGCGGTCGAGTCGAGGTCATAGTCGAGATCGAGGTGGATCTGGCCGCGGACGACGCCGACGCTCACCGCCGCGACGGGCCCGAGCAGGGGGCTGGCGGTGATGAGCCCCGCCTCGCGCGCGTGGGCAAGCGCGTGGGCGAGGGCGACCCAGGCCCCCGTGATCGAGGCCGTACGCGTGCCGCCGTCGGCGACCAGCACGTCGCAGTCGCAGGTGATCGCCAGGCCCGGCATCTTCTCGAGGTCAACGGCCGCGCGCAGCGAGCGACCGATCAGGCGCTGGATCTCCGTACCGCGGCTGGTCGGCCCGCGGCGCTGGCGCTCGGGCGTCGAGCCGGGCATCATGGCGTATTCGGCGGTGACCCAGCCGCGCGTCGGCTCGCCGGTCTCCGGGTCGTTGAGCCAGGGTGGCGTCTTGGTCGAGATCGACGCCGTGCACAGGACGCGCGTCCGGCCCTGCGTGATGATGACGCTGCCGGCGGCGGCGCTGGCGACGGGCTCGATCGTGGTCGAGCGCATCGTGTCGCGCCGGCGGGCGGAGGGGGTGGCTTTGCTTGGCATGGAGCGGTGGTAGCAGAGCGGGGGCGGGAGGGCAAGTATCAGGGGCTGCTGTGCGGAGCTTGCGGTGGCGCGGCAGCGGAGTGAAGGTCGCACGTCACAAGGATTCCACGTCAATCACCGGCCTATAAAGCCGGGACCGCTGGTCCCGGGGCAGCGGCGTGTGCTCACCGTCGAGCACGCGTCCGGGGCGTCCGGAGTGTGGCGTGGCGGGGGGCGTCGCATCGATCCGCGACCACGGTGTCGCCGGGGCGCCCGGGCACTGGCGGCCAAGCCGCCAGTGGCACCCCGTGTCAGCACCACGCGCGCGATGGATGTGCAATCCGTATCACACGTCGTGAGAGGTCCCGTTGGTGGACGATCCAAGAGGTCTGCACAGCGGACTCTACAGCTCCCCCTCACTCGTGGCGCAGGGCGACGATCGGGTCGAGCTTCGCGGCGCGGGCGGCGGGGTAGAGCCCGAAGATCACGCCGACGCTGACGCTAATGCCCAGCGAGAGCAGGACGGCGTAGAGCGGCACGATGGTGGGCATGCCGGCGAACTGCTCGATGAGCCAGGGGATGGTGACGCCGACGGCGATGCCGATGAGCCCGCCGGTGGTCGAGAGGACGATGGTCTCGATGAGGAACTGCGTGACGATCTGGCTGCGTCGGGCGCCGATGGCGCGTCGGACGCCGATCTCTCGCGTGCGCTCGGTCACCGAGGCGAGCATGATGTTCATGATGCCGATGCCGCCCACGAGCAGGCTGATGCCCGCGATCGACCCGAGGACGATGTTGAACATGCGCTGGGTTTCCTCGGCCTGGCGCAGCAGGGCGAGCGGCACGTGGACCTCGTAGTCGACGCGCGGGTGAAATCGCTGCAACATGGCGTTGATGGCCGCGGCGGTGGGCTGGACGGCGTCGATCGAGTCGACCTCGACGATGAGCTGGTGCAGCTCGACCTGGCTTCGCTCGCTGGAACCGGCGCTGCGTCGGACGACCACGTCGCCGAATCGCTCGCGGGCGGTCGTGAGCGGCACGTAGGCGTCGATCGCCATATCGGGCGTCTCGACGCCGCCGGCGCGGTCCGGCTCGCTGCGGACGACGCCGATGACGCGGTAGTAGCTCCCGCCGATCCGCACGGTCGAGTCGATCGGCTCCTCGGTCGCCAGCAGTCGGCGGGCGGCACTTTCGGTGAGTACGCAGACCGTTGCCCGCGTCGCCAGGTGGCGCTCCGTGAGCGTGCGTCCGGCAAGGACCGGCCGGCGGACGAGGTCGAACCAGTCCGGCGTCGTGCCGACGACGCGCAGCTCCATCGAGCGCGTGCCGGCGTAGGCGTCGCGCGGGACGACCTTGGCGGGAACGGTGCGCACGACGTTGGGCAGCATGTGGATGCGCTCATCGTCCTCGTACGTCAAGCCGTAGATGCTCATCCGCGCGCGCTCGGTCTGCTGATCCTCGGTCGGCTGGCGCGAGCGGAGGATGATGTTCTGCGAGCCGAGTCGGCGGATCTGCTCCATCGCCTCGGCGCTGGCGCCTTCGCCGACGGCAAGCATGGCGATGACGGACCCGACGCCGAACACCACGCCGAGCATCGTCAACAGCGAGCGCAGCTTGTGGAGCATCAGCGTCTTGACGCCCAGGTGAACGTTGCGCACGAGGCGGAAGTGCATCATTTCAGCCATCCTCCTCGATGCGTTCGATCCTGCCGTCGCGCATGTGCAGGCGATGGCTGGCGAAGGCGGCGACATCCGGCTCGTGGGTGACCATGACGATTGTCTTGCCGTCGCGGTGAAGTTGGGCGAGCAGGTCCATGATGTGGTCGCCCGTGGCCGAGTCGAGGTTGCCGGTCGGCTCGTCGGCGAGGATGAGCTGCGGGTCGTTCGCCAGCGAACGGGCGATGGCGACGCGCTGCTGCTGGCCGCCCGACAACTCCGCCGGCCGGTGGCCGAGCCGGTTGCCCAGTTGCACGAGCTCGGCGAGCTCGGCGGCACGCTGGGCGCTCTCGACGGCCTCCCAGCCGAGGTAGTAGAGCGGCAGCTCGATGTTCTCCTGCACTGTCAACTGCGGGATGAGGTTGAAGCTCTGGAAGACGAACCCCAGCCGACGCAACCGCAGGTCGCTCAGCTCGTTGTCGTCCATCGTGCCCACGTCGCTGCCGCCGAGGCGGTACGTTCCGGCCGTCGGGCGGTCCAGGCAGCCGAGCAGGTTGAGCATCGTGCTCTTGCCCGAGCCCGACGCGCCCATGATCGCCCAGAAGCTGCCGCGCTCGATCGTGAGCGTCACGCCGGCGAGCGCGTGAACCTGCTCGCGACCCATGACGTAGACCTTGCGCACGTCTTCGAGCTCGACGATCCGTTCCACATCGATGGGCGGCGCCGCGCTGGCGGCGGAGTCAGACATCTCAACGCCCACGACCACCTCCCGCTCCATCACCGCCACCGCCCCCGCCACGTCCACCACCTCGGCCACCCCCGCTCCCGCCCTCGTCCGCCGGTACGAGGGTCTCGGCCGGTGCCGGCTGCTCGCCCATCGGTGCCGGGGGCTCCGCCTGCGTCTGTTCCTCCGTGTCCCGCTGTTCGTCGGCGTCCTCCGCCTCCTGGCGTCGGCCGGCGTCATCGTCGGAGCGCAGCGGCGGGGCGAGAAGCACCTGCTCGCCCTCCTCGAGGCCTGAGATCACGTGCACGTACCGCATGTCGTCCATTCCGATCTCGACTTCGCGCGGCTGTGGGCCGTCCGGCGTCACCACGTAGGCGTAATGCTGGCGGCCGCGCCGCACGATCGCCTGCACCGGGACGTAGAGCACGTCCCGGAGCTCGTCGACGATGATCTGCGTCTGTGCCCGCATGCCCGTGCGCAGATCCTCCGACGTGTTGATCGCCACCTGCGTGCTATAGGTGATCAGGTCAGGGTTCATCCACCGGCTGGTGGCGTCAGGCATTGGCGCGATCCGCCGGACTGTGCCCGGGAAGATGTCGCGCGGCCCGGCCTCGACGGTCACGCGCACGGGCATGCCCACGGCGATGCGGTTCAGCGCCGACTCGTGGACCTGGATCTCCGCGATCATCCCGCCCGAGGCGGGCAGATAGATCAGCTCCTCGCGCTCGCGCACCTCCTGGCCGGCCTCGAGCGGCTCCCGGTTGCCCCAGCGCCCCGGATTGGCGCTGGTCTCGTAGACCACCGTCCCGCCAACGGGCGCGATGATCGTGCTCTTTTCGATCTGCTCCTTGAGTCGCGCGAGCTGCCGCTCCTGGCGCTGCAGTTCCTGCTCGCGGGCGTCGTAGTCGGCCTCGGCCTGGACGATGTCGGCCTCGGCGCGCATCTGCGTGCGCTGCAGGGCGGCGTACGCCTGCCGGACGTCGCTGGCGTACTGCTCCAGGTCGCGCCGATGGGTGTAGCGCTCGAACAGTCGCAACTGCCCCTGCGCCAGGCGGTGGTCGACGTCCGCCCGCTCGTAGGCGAGGCGATCACCCTCAACTTCCAGTTGACTGACGAAGCCCTGTTGGAAGAGGCGTTCCGAGTCCTCGTGACGCTGCTGCGCCCGCGTCAGCTCCTCCGCGGCCAGGTCGATGTTCGACCGCAGCCGCTCCTGCTCCTGGGCATATTCACCCTGGCGCGTCGCGCGGGCCTGGCGGGCCTGGATGATCTGCACGGCCTGCTCGGCGCTGACGCCGTCAAGCTCGGTCAACTCCTCCTGCAACGGCTCGACGTCCTCGTCCTCCGTCGCGGCGCCGGGGCTGACCGTCAACTCGTCCGGCTGCTGCATGAGCCGCGCGACCATCGCCTCGACCTGCGCGAGGTCGAGGTCCGCGTCGGCCAGCTCGTCGACGCCGGTGTACCGCGCCAGGTCCAGCTTTGCGAAGCGGTAGGCCAGCTCCGTCGTCTCGATCTCGCTGGCGGTCCGGCTCTTGGTGACCTCCAGCTCCTGTTGGGCGCGGATGAACGCCGCCCGCGCGTTCTGCACGGAGATCTCGCGCTCGATGAGCCGGTCCTCCATGTCGCTCGAGTCGAGCTCCACGAGCAGGTCGCCAGCCTCGACCTCGGTGCCCTCGTCGACGATCCAGAGGATGGTGGTGCGGCCCTCGACCTCGTTGGCGACGATGGTCTGGTCGCGGTGGCGTAGCGTCCCGGATTCGGTGACGCTGATCGTCAGATCGCCCCGGGTTACGGGCACGACCGGGCCGTAGTTGACCACCCGCCCACCGCCATTCATCCACGCGGCAGCGAGGCCGCCGGTGGTAAGGATGACCAAGGTGATGATGATGGGCCAGAGAACCTTGCCGCCCGCGCCGCGCTGCCTGCCTGCTGCCTTCTCACTCATCGTCAGCTTCCTCTCGTTCCTGCTCGTTGTCCGGAATGAAGGGCGTGTGCGGATCGAACTCCTCCCAGAGGCCGCGCTCGTCGACCCGCAGCATACCGACGTCGCGCTGGAATCCGAGTTCGGAAATACGGTACGCGATCAGGGCGTCGACCAGCGCGTTCTGCGCCTGGATCAGCGCCTCGTTGGCCTCGAGCACATCGCGGACGTCGGCGCGCCCGACGCGGAGGAATTCCTCCGCTTGCTCGACGCGCCGCTCGGCGATCTCCTGGGCCTGGACCTGGATGCGGTAGTTCTCCCGCTGCTCGAGCAGGTCGCGCAGGGCATCGCGGACGTCCAGCTTGACCTCGTCCTCCAGCTCCTGGACGTCGCGCACCGCCTGCTGGAGGTCGATCATCCGCCGGCGAAGCTCCAGCCGCTGCGTGCGGCGGTCCCAAGGCAGGTCGACTTCCAGCCCGGCGCTGTAGACGCCCGCCGCGGGGTCCAACCGCGCGTCGCGCAGGCCCGCCGACCCGATCGAGCGCCGCTCGCCGACGGTGGCCTGTCCGATCAGGTCCAGCCCCATCCGGAGGTCGTCCGCGGCGACGATGATGCCGCGCTGGGCGTCGAAGACCCGGCCCACGGCCGTCCGCAGGTCCAGCCGATGCTCGAGCGCCAGCGCGATCGCCTTCGCCTCGTCCAGTTCGTAACGCCCGCGCTCGGCCGGGTCCGGCTCGGGCAGGTCGACCGGGGCGTCGGCGGCCAGCGCCTCGTCGGCCACCTGCTCATCGTCCACCGCCACCGGCGCGGTGTCCAGCCCCAGAAACATCAACTCTGCCTCCCCGATCAACCGATCGAACTCGCCCGGCACGAGCTCGATGGACGCATCGGTCGGGAGCCCGAGCGTCATCTTGAGTTGGTCGAGTTGCCGGCCGTATGTCTCGCGGGCGGCAATCCACCGCTCCCGCGCCCGGAGCAGGTCCTGCCGCGCCTGGTCCACCTGGATGCCGGTGACGCGGCCGGCGGCCTCGAGGGCGTCGGTCCGCCGGACCAGGATCACCAGCCGGCGGTAGTTCTCCTCCGCGTTGCGGATGCGGTCGAGCTGCTGGAGCACCGCGTAGTACCGTTGCGCCACCTCGACGACCAGCGTGCGGCGGAAGCGCTCGAAGCTGAAGAGCTGGTAGAGGACGTTGCGCTGGGCCTGGGTGCGAGGCTCGGTGACAATGTGCCGCCCCGAGCCGCGCAGCAGCGGCACAGTGATCGACCCGTCGGCGAGCAGTCCCAGCGACGTGCCGCCCTCGTTGGTCAGGAGGTGCGCGAGGTCGACGACGAGCCGGCCGCCAAGCTGGGCGCCGGCCTCGAATCGCCGATTGACGCTCAGTTCCGCCGTGCCCTCGACGCCGCGCTCGTCGGCGTCCTCGTCGGTGCGGAACATCGCCCGCAACAGTCCGCCAAAGGTTGTCTCCAGGCGGTACCGCTCCAGGTCCAGCGACAGGGCGGTCTCGAAAACCGCCTCCTTCTGGTCCTGGTACGACCGGCTGTTGCGGGCCGCGACCTGCAGCGCGTCGACGAGGCTGAGCGTCAGGCCGTCCTGCACGGCGTCGGCGCCCTCGGGCAGGTGGGGGGGCTCAACTAGGTCCGGGTCGGGCTCGCCAAGCTCCGGCCAATGCTCGGGATCCTCGAGTGCCTGCGTGCCGAGCGACGCGGGGCCGGCCGTCGGCAGATCCTGGCCGAGCAGCAGCCGCCGGCGGAGCGTGTCCGCGGACGTCTCGATGCGCACGGGCTCGGTGCGCCCGAGCCTCTCGGCCTGGACCTCCTCGATGATCGCCTGAGCCGCGGCATCGGCGCGCTCGCGGTGCGTCGCCGGGCTCTGGCACGAGGCCAGCACGCTGGCAACGAGCGCCAGGCTCGCAGCGGCGGCGAGGCGGGGGACCTGCATGGGACGAGCCGAACTCATTCTCACTCCTGCGATTGCGTGACGGTGTCGGAGCTTGGCCGCGTTGTGGCGGGTGTGGCGGGTGTGGCGGGGATGGCGGGGGTGGCGCCGTGGAGGAAGAGGTCGATCACCTGGTCGTGGTCGAGCCTCGGCGTGCCCTGCTGGTCGACCAGCTCGCGCCAGCGCGTCCGCAGCAGGGCCAGCAGAACGGTCGCGAGGGCCGTGGGCTCAAGGTCGCGGCGGAGGTGCCCCTCGGCCGCCCCGCGCTCGAGGATGGCGGCGACGGCCTGGACGAGGGTCTGGCGGCGCTGCTGCCACTGCTCGTGCACCTTGCCCTTGCACCAGGGCATGCGGCCTTCCTCGCTCTGCATCATGCGAAAGAGCTGCCGGCGCTGGACGAAGAAGTCGCCGATGCGTCGGCAGGCCTGGACGAGCTCGTCGCGGAAGCAGGTTTCGTCGGATCGCTCGGCCGGCTCTTCGAGCAGGCGACAGAGCTCGGCGAAGCCCATCGCGGCGGTCTGGAAGAAAAGGTCATCTTTGTCCTGAAACAGGCGATAGAGCGTGCCCTTGCCGACCTTGGCCTCGCGGGCGATGTCGTCGGTGGTGATTTCGTGATAGCGACAACTGGTGAAAAGTTGCTCCGCGGCAAGCATGATTCGCCGGCGCTTGTCTTCGCTGTCGCCCATGAGGGGAGGCCGTCACAAGTAAGAGTACTGACCAGTCCGTATTGTAGCGGCCCGTTACCGTCTCGCAACCGCGGTACGGCGGGGCACGGCGGGGGAGGGGGCGGGGGGACGCAGCCTGCTTGCCACACGCGCTCTCAGCCGCTGCGCTTGCGCAGAATCAGCACATGGTCCAGCCGTTCGCCCGCGAACGTGATGGGGCGGTCGATGCGATGGTCGAACCCATACGTCGCGACGTGCTCCAGCGCCGGGGCGCGCTCCAGCAGCCGGGCGAGCTGCGGCGCGTCGTAGGTGCGGAACTGCCAGTGCGACTCGCAGCGGTGGGTCGCGCCGGCCGGGTCGGTCGCCATGATGCGAGCGCGCACGGATTCCTGCCGCGTCGTCGCGTCGGGCGGCCAGCTCTGGATGTTGCAGACGACCTGCACGCCGTCGCGCTGCGCGACCCAGCGCTCGCGGCTGCGCTGGTCGACGTCGTACTCGCTCAGGTGCACGCCGAGGACGTAGACGCCGCCGGGGACAAGCGCCTCGGCGACGCAGTGGAGGTGGCGCCGCGCGGAGTTCTCCGTGAGCAGGTACTTGAAGGAACTGACGAGGCAGTGGGCCAGGTCGAAGCGGGCGGGCATATGGAAGTCGCTCATGTCGCCGCGCCGCAGTGAGGCCTTGAGGCCGCGCGCCTTGAGGCGCTGGCGTGCGAAGCTGAGCATGGCGTCGCTGATGTCGAGCCCGGTAACGCGGTAGCCGCGCTGCGCCATCGCGGCGACGAGGCGTCCGCTGCCGCACGCCGGCTCGAGCACGCGCCGGCCCCGGCTGGTGACGTAGCGGTCGCGCACGGCGTCGAGGAAGTCGGCCTCGTCGTCCGTGCCGGCGTCGAAGACGATGTCGTAGTAGAGCGGCTGCTCGTACCAGTCAAAGGGTTCGTATTGCGGCATGGGAAAACAACCACAGAGCCACAGAAACACAGAGGCAGCGCAGCGTGGCAGAGCATACGACACCGGCGGGCCGAAGGCACGGAGGCACGAAGGCTCGGAGGCCAGGCGTGCGACGATGTGGGGTGGGTGAAGCGAATCGCAACCCACCGCGAACGCCGGCGATGGTCGATTTCGCTTTGCCCTACCGTCCGGCATGGGCGATCCGAGCAACTCCTCAACCTTGGCGGCCTCTCCGCCCCTCGGCGCCTTGGCGTTAAGCCCGATCGATCAAGCCGCCTGCCCATCTGGCCGACTGCACATGCAGCCGACGCACGCCGCGCGGCAGATCGGGAGGCAACGCATGAGAAGCAAGCTGGGCGCGCTGCTGGCGGTGATGGTCCTGGCGCTGTTCGTGACGGGCGCGGCGCGGGCGGACCTCGCCTGGCATCTCGACGCGATCCGCTGGGAGCAGGCGGTGACCGACGCGCGCTGGGCCGACGCGATCGCGTTCGGCCAGGGCCAGAGCATCGCCATCTTCGACACCGGCATCGACACGGACCACCTGCTGCTCGGCGGTCGGTCGGTGACGGGGCACAACTTCGTCAGCGGTGAGCTGAGCCCGCGCCCGCGCTGGGCCGACGCCAACGGCCACGGCAGCGCGGTCGCGTCGGTCGCGGCGGGCAGCAGCGCCTGGCTGAGCACGGGCACCGAGATCGCGGGCGTCGCGCCGCTGGCCGACCTCGTCGCCGTCCGCGTCCTCGATGCCGGGGGCGCTGGCGGCTTTGACAGCATCAACGCCGGCCTCGCCTGGCTGATCGACCGCGTGAGCGCCGGGCAGATCGACCTCCGTGCCGTCAACATGTCCTTTGGCACCGAAGAAGTCTTCACCGTGCCCGCGTCGGTGGGGGGGCCTGTCGTCGACGCGTTCAACCAGCACGTGCTGACCTTGCGCGACCTGGGCATCCCAGTCATCGCCGCTTCGGGCAACGGCGGCTCGGGGACGGGGCTGGCCTTCCCCGCGATCTCGGAGCATGTCATCTCGGTCGGCGCGATCCGCCCGGACGGCAGCTTTGCCAACTTCAGCAACCGGAACGCCGCCCTCGACCTGGCCGCGCCGGGCAGGAACATCTGGGGCGCCTACGCCGGGCTGGACGTCGGTCCGGACGACCTCGTCGCGCAGTGGAACGGCACGAGCTTCGCCGCGCCGCAGGTGGCGGGCGCGGTGCTGCTCGTGAACGAGGTTTTCGAGGCGGCGCACGGGCGGCTGCCGGCGCACGACGAGCTGCTGACGCTGCTGCGCACGAGCGAGACGACGGTGGTCGACACGGCCACGGGCTTGACCGTGCCGCGTCTGGACCTGTTCGCGGCGCTGGAGGCGGCGCATGTGCCGGAGCCGGGGGCGGTGGTGGTGATGATGGTGGTGTTCGTGGTGGGCGTGGTCGCGCGGCCGCGTGGACGGGGCGTTTGCCGGCGCGACGCGTCGCTGGTAGGTTGACGCGGTGCAGCGAAGCGCAGCCCCAGGCGCAAGGGAACGAGCGTGAGCCGGATCGTCAACATGCTTCCGCGGACGCCGGCGCGTCGTTACGTCGTGGCGGCGGCGCACCATGCATCGCTGTGGCTGACGCGATGTTTTCCGAAGCTGTTTCCGCTGGTGTGTGTGGTGGGTTATCCCAAGAGCGGAACGACGTGGGCGGCGCAGCTCGTGGCGGACTACTTCGACCTGCCGCTGCCGCGTCGCCCGATGCTGCCGCTGGGGTTTCCGGCGGTGATCCACGGTCACGAGCCGGTGCGTCCGGGCTATCGCCACTGCGTCTACGTGATGCGGGACGGCCGCGACACGCTGGTGTCGCAATATTTCGCGTTGATGCGGCGGGTCTCGGACGACCGGATGAATCCCACCATTCCGCGCAACCTGCGGCCGTACATCCCGCCGATCCGGGACAAGGAAGACGTGACGACCAACCTGTTCGCGATGATCGAGCGGCAGATGACGCGGCCGATCAGCACGCGGCTGAACTGGGGGCGCCACGTGCTGTCGTACCTGGAGGCGGGGCGTGACGACGTGGCGCTGCTGCGGTACGAGCAGTTGCTCGCCGACGGGGCCGACCACCTGGCGCAGGCGGTGGCGGTGCTTGCCGGCGAGGCGGCGGACGAGGAGAAGGCGCAGTTGGCGATCGACCGTTTCGCGTTTGCGCGGCGGGCGCGGGGGCGCGCGCCGGGCGAGGAGGACCGCAACTCCTCGATGCGCAAGGGCCAGGCCGGCGACTGGCGCAACCACTTCACGCGGGAGATCGCGGAACTGTTCGACCGGCACGCCGGCGAGGCGCTGGTTGCGGCGGGGTACGAGCCGGATCGCACGTGGGTGCAGTCAGTACCAACGACGCCGCCGGCACGGGCGGTGGGGGCCGGCGTATTGGCGGAGGCCGACGACGCCGACGATGATTGACCAGGCCGAATGCACGCCATGACGAAACCGGACGAACTGAAGCCGCCGATCATGATCCTCAGCAGCGGGCGCACGGGCACCAACATGCTCCTGAAGCTGCTGCGTCTGCACCCGGACGTCGCGGCGTGGGGCGAGATCCGCCCGATCTGGTCCTACGGCGACCCGGGCCGCGAGCATGACGTCTTCGATGCGAGCGACGCCACGCCGCGCGTCGTGCGCTACATCCGCAAGCGATTCCTGCGCCACCAGCGTCGCCACGGCCACCGTCGGGTGGTGGACAAGACGCCGGCGACGCTGCTGCGCATTGATTTCGTGCGGGCGATCTTTCCGGAAGCCAAGTTCATCTACCTCGTGCGCAATCCGCTCTCGTTCGTGAACTCGACCGATCGCCAGTGGAAGCGGCTGCCGACGCGGCGCAACGTGTGGATCCGTGTCGCGATCACGCCGTGGTCGCAGTGGCCGGCGGGCATCGCGGCGCTGGGGCGGGCGATCGTGCAGAAGCTGGTTCGCAAGAAGCGGTTCGTGCAGCCGCGCGGCGTGCGGTACCCGGGGATGGTGGAGGACCTGCGGACGATGTCGCCGACGCAGGTGATGGCCAAACAGTGGGCCGAGTGCTCGCGGCTGGCGGAGGCGGAACTGGCGAAGCTGGAGCCGGGGCTCGTGGTCCGTGTGCGCTACGAGGACTTCGTCGCCGACCCGCGCACTTGGTTTCGGCGGATCTGTGAGCATTGCGACCTGCCTGTGACCGACGCGCTGCTCGACCAGGTGGCCGCCGCCGTGCACGTCGACCGCGTGGACAAGTGGCGGCAGTTCGACCAGCAGGCCCTGCGCTGCTGTATCCCGCTCATGGCTGACGAAATGCGCCGCCAGGGCTACGCGATCCCCGATCAACTCCGTCCCGACGCCGAGCATGTAGCCGCCGATGCGCCGGAGGAGCCGCGATGAGCAAGGCCGCACGCAAGCCCGGCATGCCCGCCCCTCGCGCCGCCGACACGCTCGGCTTCGACGAGCTGGCCCGCGGCTACAACTTCCAGAACGTCTCCTGCTGGCATCGCGTGTTCGCCCACCAGGTCGCCACCACACTCGGCGCCGCCCAAGGCCCGACGCGCGTGCTGGACATCGGCTGCGGACGCGGGATCGGTCGGCACATCGAGTTTCAGCGGCAGATTGCGGCCCATGCCGGCGAGATGTGGGGCATCGAGCCGGACGAGGACGTCGAGCCCGAGACCGGGATCTTCCACCACTTTCAGCACGCGCTCATGGAGGGCGCCGAGCTGCCGGCCGACACGTTTGACGTCGCCTACGCCTGCATGGTGATGGAGCACGTGGCCGATCCGGACGCGTTCCTCGCCGCCGTCGCCCGCGTGCTCAAGCCCGGCGGCTACTTCTACTTCGTCACGCCCAACGCGCGCCATTTCGTCATTCGCGCGGGCCGGCTCTGCCAGCGCCTGGGCATCGACGAGCTCGTGCTCCGCCTGGTCAAGTCGCGTCAGCAGATCGAGGCGTACCACTACCCGGTGACGTACCGCTTCAACGACGAACGGGCGATCGCTCGCGTGGCAGCAACGGCGGGCCTGGCCGAGCCGGAGTGCATCTACCTCGAGGCGCAGGGCGTGCGCGGCTACCTGCGCGGGCCGCTGCGCCCCATCTACCACCTCTCCGTGCTCAAGCGCAGGCTCATCCGCGATCCACGCGCCTTGGCCACGATCGTGGGGCGGGTGCGCAAGCCGGGGTGAGGTCGGACCGCTCGCGCGAGCAATACCCTCCATTCGTCGCGGCAGCGTTTCCCGCACGTGCGCTAGGTCCGGCGGGGCGTCGCTCCAGGTATCGACGAGGCGACGGCCGTGGGCGATCCGCGGCTGGCGGAGACGGCGTCGAAGAAGCGCGCCGCGCACAGAAACACGAACCATGTCGCCAGGATCGCGGCGGTCATCAGCCACGCCATGACGGCTGTATCGCCTCGCGGAACACCCATCGTCTGTCCGAGGCCGCCGACCACGGCGACAACGATCAACGGGTTGTACCAGCCGTGCAGAACGATGTCGTCCAGGAAGCGCATGCCGAGGGCGAAGACGACCGCGTAAACGAATAGCGCATACCATCCCCCTTCGGCGGCGGCATGACCGACGATGCCGGGGGCGGTCGTGTGGTTTCCGCGTTCGACATTCTGCAAGGCGAGGAAGGGGATCTCGTAGCTCAGGGGGAACGGCTTGTCTTCCCACCAGTTGCGCGGCGTGGGATAGACGGCGTAGTAGTAGAGCGTGTGCAGGTGGCGGTATTCGAACTGCTCGGGGAAGACGTCGATCAGCCACATGCTGATGCCGCCGACACCCTGGCCGAGCGACATGGTCTGAACGCCTTCCCAGAGCCGGGCGTTGCGCAGCGCGTCGACCTGCGCGCGGGCGTCGCGCTCCTTGGCGATGCTGGAGTGTTCGCGGACAGTGGTGAAGGCGGCGACCAGGAGGATGGGGATCAAGCCGGCGACAGCAATGCGCACGAGGGCGACCTGCGGTCGCAGGTAGCGCCACCGCGCGAAGTAGAGGACCCACACGACCGCCAGGCCGAGCGCGAGCACGCCGCGGCGGCCGAACGTGCCCGTGACGATCGTGAGGAAGCAGACGATGAAGATGATGGCCGTCAGGCTGGCGACGACGGGGTTGAGCGGTCGTTTGGCCCAGACCCACAGCGCCAGGGCGGGGGCGGCGATCGCCAGCGACCCGCCCAGTAGGCCGGCGAGGGTCGCGACAAGCGGGATGTTGACGCTCAGGCGCAGCGGCACGGCGATCAACATCGCCATGATGGCGACGAACATGAGGGCGGTGTCGGACGGACAGCTGCGCGGGCGGGGTAAGCGTTCCGCCAGCCGCCGCGCGCCCCAGCCGCGGTCGTAGACGAAGATGAAGACAACGGCGAACACGGTCGCCATCGCGCTGAACTGCACGCCTGCCGCGACGGGATTGGAGGGCAGGAAAGCGCCCCAGCCGCCGGTCGCCAGCATGATCGCGCCACTGAGCGGCTGAAAGAGGACGAACCCGGCGAGGAAGACGTTGCGCAGCGACATCAACTCGCGCTTACCGCGCAAGTAGTCCCAGAGCACCCAGGCGCAGATGGCGATGCTCAGCGCGGCCAGATAAGCGGCGATCAATCCCTGCATCGGTCCTCCCGTAAGCCTGCCCCATGAAGAGAAGCGGCCGAAGTTGCCCCTCAGCGCCTGGTGGCGCGCCACCGGGCTGGCACGACCCGATCCAGAGATCGGTATTTTATGGCCCCGCCGGTCCTCCGGGCAACCGGCGCCCTGCACGTTAGTCGACGCTCCCGCGCCGGCGGTTTAGCGCCGCCACCAGTCCAAGCCCGCGTCGGCCGATATTGGCCCAACGGCTGTCGCCGGCGGGGAGGTTCGCGAGGTAAACCGCTGGGTGTGACCATGATACACTGTGCGACCGCACGCCGGAGCCTTCGACAGCCTTGACCGAAACCCGCCGAACCCTCGTCCGCCTTGCCGCCAACTACGGCCGGCTGGCCGTCACGCTCGTGCTCGGACTCGCCGCCACCCGGCTGGTCATCGCCGAACTGGGGATTGACGGCTTCGGCCTTATCTCCCTGCTCGGGGCCAGCGTCGGGCTGGCGGCCATCGGGCGCGAGATCGTCGCCCGCAGCCTCGTCCGCGAGCTTGGCGCCGCCTACCACAGCGGCGATGACGGGCAGTTCGTCGGCGTCTTCAACTGCGCGCTCGTCGTCTGCCTCGCGGTGGCGGGGCTTTGCGCCCTGGCGTTCGCCGGCGTGGGGGCCGTCATGCCCTGGCTGAACATCCCCGACGAGCTGATCGCCGCCGGGCGGTGGTTCGTCGTCGCCAAGGGGGCGCAGCTCGTCGTCAACGTGTCGCTGGCGCCGCTGCTGAACATGTACCTGATCAGCGAGCGGATGGTGGCGTACAACGCCTACCGCACCGTCGACCGCGTGTCGATGCTGCTGGCGATCCTGACGGTCATCGCGCTGCCGATGTCGGTTTCGACGGGCGTGATCGTCTTCGGAGCGGTGACAGCGGGGATCGAGATCCTCGTGGCGATCGGGTTCGCCGCGGCGATGGCCCTGCACGACCGTCGTCTGCGGCCGCGCGCCGGGGCCGTCAGCCGGGCCGGGATCGGGTCGGTGCTGTCGATCGGGAAGTGGAACGTCGTGACCGTCGCGGCGATGAGCCTGCACGTCCGCACCGACGCCGTGGTGATGAACCTCTTCTTCGGTACGGTGGGGAACATGCTGTTCGGCCTGGCGCTGCAGTTGACCAGCTACAGCCGCATGATCGCCATGGGAATGACGCAGGGGCTCGACGCGGTATCGGCCCGGTTCAGCGCGGGCCAGGCGCGGCGGTCGCTGGATCAACTCGTCTACCATTCGACGCGGCTGCACGGGCTGGTGGTCTTCCCGGCGCTGGGGGCCACGCTCGTGCTCGCCGAGCCGCTGCTGCGGGTGTGGGTGGGGCCGCGGCTGGAGGACCCGGACGTGCACCTGCCCAACGCCGCGATGCTCGTCATGGCGCTGACGGTGGGCATCGGCGTGCGGGCGATCTCCGACGGCTGGGTGCGCATCCTCTACGGGGCCGGCTTCATCCGGCGCTACGCCTGGTGGATCCTGGTCGGCGGCGTGGTGAACCCCGCGCTGGCGGTGGTGTTGATCCTCCTCCTGCCCGGCGAATGGGGCCTTGCGGGGCCCGCGGTGGCGTTCTCGGCGTCGATGGTCGTGTTCCACGGGCTGATCATCCCCGCGATCGGGGCCCGCTGCCTCGAGATGTCGCTGTGGCGGCTGTATCGGCCGCTCGTCCGACCGCTGGTGGCCACCGCCCTGGCGATGCCGGTGCTGGTCGCGGGGCAGTGGACGATCGAGGCGTGGAGCCTGCTCGTCCTGGCGGGCGTCGGGCTGGCGTTCGGGCTGCTGTACACGGGGCTGGTGGCGGGCATCGTGCTGCGGGCGGAGGATTGGCGACGCGTGACCGGGGCGTTGCGGCGGCGGCCGGTGGCGGGGCGGGTGCCGGAGGGGTGAGGGGGCAGAAGATTTCGGATTTCGGATTTGGGCCGAGGGAGCGGGGCGTGCGCTTGGTTCATGAACCGTGGCGGGCTGGGCGTGGTAGGATGGGTGACTGGGCGTAAGGTGCGGACCTGTCTGGCGCAAGCGGGCTGCTAAAGCGGGTGTCGCGGCGGGCCGACCTTGGTGATACGCCGCCCCGCCATCACCGCCCCACTACCCCGCCACCACCCCCGGCGGCCTCCAATGCCGGCACGCCCGGAAGGACCGCGTTCATGGCCAGAGCGATCGACAAGCGAGTCTGCATCGTCGGGCTCGGGTACATCGGCCTGCCGACCGCCGCCGTGCTCGCCTCGCGCGGGTACAGCGTGCATGGCGTGGAGGTCAACCCCAAGGCGGTGGAGACGATCAACGCCGGCCGGGCGCATATTGTCGAGCCTGAGCTGGACATTCTTGTGCAGGCGGCGGTGAGCACGGGTCGGCTCAAGGCCCACGCGGAGCCGGCCGAGGCGGACGTGTTCATGCTCTGCGTGCCCACGCCGCTGTGCCACGACGCGGAGCCGCCCACGCCGGAGCTGAAGTACGTGCGCGAGGCGACAGCCTCGATCTGCCAGTATCTGAAGCCCGGCAATCTGGTGATCCTGGAATCGACCAGTCCGCCGGGCACGACGGAGATGATCGCCGAGATCGTGCGCGAGAAGACGGGGCTGGCGTCGCCGGAGGTGCATTTCGCGCATGCCCCCGAGCGCGTGCTGCCCGGGCGCATCCTGCGCGAGGTCGTGGAGAATGACCGCATCGTCGGGGGCGTCGATGAGGCGTCGACCGAGGCGTGCGCGGGCTTCTACGAAACGTTCGTCTCCGGCAAGCTGTTGAAGACCGACAGCCGGACCGCCGAGACCGCCAAGCTGGTGGAGAACGGCTTCCGCGACGTCAACATCGCGTTCGCCAACGAGCTGTCGCTCTTGTGCGAGAAGCTGAACCTGGACGTGTGGGAGCTGATCCGCCTGGCGAATCACCACCCGCGTGTGAACATTCTGCAGCCCGGGCCGGGCGTGGGCGGGCACTGCATCGCGGTGGACCCGTGGTTCCTCGTGGCCGCGGCGCCGGAGCGCACGCCGTTGATGCGTGCGGCCCGGCAGGTCAATGATGCGAAGCCGGCGTGGGTGGTGCAGCGCGTGCTGAACCGGGCGGAGCGGTTCAAGCAGCCGCGCATCGCGTGCCTGGGGCTGGCGTACAAGCCGGACATTGATGATCTGCGCGAGTCGCCGGCGGTGGAGATCGTCGACGCGCTGATCGCGGCGAAGGTGGGCGAGGTACGGGTGGTCGAGCCGAACCTGGCGTCGCATGAGCGTTTTGAGCTGATGGGGCTGGAGGAGGCGCTGGACGGGGCGGACATCGTGGTGGTGCTGGTGGGGCATACGCCGTTCAAGCGCGTCGCGGCAGGGTTGGCGGGGGCGCTGGCGGAGAAGGTGGTGATCGACGCGTGTGGGGTGATGCAGCCGATGCTGGGCAAGGGCCGGAACCTCGAGCCCGTGCCCGAGGCGGCGCCGGCCGGGGCGTAGGGTCCGTTGTGCGGACCTTCCTGCGCGGCATCGGGTATGGATCCAGGAACGAAATGAAACGACGCATCGCGGTATTCATGGGCACGCGGCCGGAGGCGATCAAGATGGCGCCGGTGGTGGCGGCGCTGGAGGCCGCTGACGACCTCGATCCCATCGTCGTCTCGACCGGCCAGCACAAGGAGATGCTCCAGCAGGTGATCGACCTGTTCGGCCTCGACGTGGACCATGAGCTGGCGGTGATGCGGCCGAACCAGACGCTTGCCGGGCTCACGGCGCGTCTCATGGAGCGGATCGACGCGCTGCTGGCCGACGTCAAGCCCGACATGGCGCTGGTTCAAGGCGACACCACCACCGTGCTCGTCGCGTCGCTGGCGTGCTTCTATCGCCGCATCCCGATCGGGCATGTCGAGGCGGGGCTGCGCACGAGCAACATCTGGTCGCCGTTTCCCGAGGAGGCGAACCGTCGACTGGCGAGTCCGCTGGTGACGCTGCACTTCCCGCCGACCGAGGCGGCGCGCGAGGCGCTCGTGCGCGAGGGCGTTGACGAGCGGCAGATCGTCGTCACGGGCAACACGGTCATCGACGCGCTGCAGCACGAGGCGGGCCAGCAGCGTGCGCCGGCTGTGCAGAAGCAGGTCCACGACGCGCTGGCGGGTGCGCTTGGCGACGACTGGGCGGACGTGGACTACGTCCTCATCACCGGCCACCGGCGTGAGAACTTCGGCAGCGGCTTCGAGCAGATCTGCGAGGCGATCGGCGAATTGGCCGACTGTTTCCCCGACCATCGCTTCATCTACCCGGTGCACCTCAACCCGGCCGTGCGCGAGCCGGTGTATGCGACGCTGGGGGAGCGCAGCAACATCCGGCTGATCGCGCCGCAGGGGTATCGCACGTTCGTGGCGCTCATGCGTCACTGCAAGCTGGTGCTGACCGACTCGGGCGGCGTGCAGGAGGAGGCGCCGGGGCTCGGCAAGCCGGTGATCGTCATGCGCGACACGACGGAGCGGCCGGAGGGGGTCGAGGCCGGCACGGTGCGTCTCGTGGGCGCGGATCGGCAGCGGATCGTCGCGGCGGTGAGCGAGCTGCTGACCGACGACGCGGCGTATCGCCGGATGTCGGAGGCGAACAATCCCTACGGCGACGGGCAGGCGGCGGGCCGGATCGTGCGCCGCATCCGCCAGCACTTCGCGGAGCGCGAGCCGGCGGTGGCGAAGGCGGGTTTGTAGCCACAGATGAACACCAATGAACACGGATACGAGCGAACCGCGAAGAGGCAAAGAAAGGCGAAGATCGCGAAGAATCTGTCAGGCGCTCATGCATTGTTTTTCTTCGTGTCCTTCGCTTC
This sequence comes from Phycisphaeraceae bacterium, assembly GCA_040905445.1. GTDB lineage: Bacteria > Planctomycetota > Phycisphaerae > Phycisphaerales > Phycisphaeraceae > SKPT01. Next base: position 77,426 of record JBBDRN010000028.1, read on the forward strand.
CTTTGCACCTTCGCGGTAAACCGGGCTTTCATCCACGTTCATCCATGTTCATCTGTGGCTCTTTTTGAGGAACGCTCATCGTGAGGCAGGTTGTTCAGAACGTGAGAACGGGGCAGACGCGCGTCGCCCAGTTGCCCGACCCGGTGGCGCGGCCGGGCCAGGTGCTCATCGCCAACGAGGCGTCGCTCATCTCCGCCGGGACCGAGAAGATGGTGCTGGAGCTGACGCGCAAGTCGCTGCTCGGCAAGGCGCGTGAGCGGCCGGACCACGTCCGCCGCGTCATCGAGAAGATCCGCAACGAGGGCTTCTTCGAGACGCTCGCGGCCGTGCGCACCAAGCTCGATGAGCCGATGGCGATGGGTTACAGCTCGGCGGGCGTGGTGCTCGCCTGCGGGGCGGGTGTGCAGCGCTACAAGCCGGGCGATCGCGTGGCGTCGAATGGGCCGCACGCGGGCATTGTGTCCGTGCCGGTGAACCTGTGCGCCCGCGTGCCGGAGAACGTCGACGCGGAGCATGCGGCGTTTGGCGTGATCGGCGCGATCGCCATGCAGGGCGTGCGCCTGAGCCGGGCGCAGCTCGGCGAGACGGTGCTGGTGATCGGCCTCGGGCTCGTGGGGCAGATGACGGTCTCGCTCTTGAGCGCGGCGGGTGTGCGCGTGATCGGCACCGACCCCGACCTCGCCAAGTGCGAGCTGGCGCTGCGCATGGGCGCGACGCGCGCCGAGGCGCGGCTGGGGGCGAGCGCGGTGCAGGCGGCGACGGACGGCCGCGGCGCGGATGCGGTGATCCTGACCTGCTCGACGAGCTCGAACGGGCCTATCGAGCAGGCGGCCGAAGCGGTGCGGCAGAAGGGGCGCGTCGTCGTTGTCGGTGTGATGGGCATGGACCTGCCGCGCCGGCCGTTCTACTTCAAGGAAGCGGAACTGGTGGTGTCCTGCTCGTATGGCCCGGGGCGGTATGACGCGGACTACGAAGAGCGCGGCCGCGATTATCCAGCCGCGTACGTGCGCTGGACCGAGCAGCGCAACATCGAGGCGGTGCTGGAGCTGATGGGCGCGGGCAAGCTGGACGTCTCGCCGCTCATCTCGCATCGCTTCGACATCGAGAGCGCGGAGCGGGCGTATGAGCTGATCGAGCGTGGCGACGAGCCCTACCTCGGCATCGTGCTGCGATACCCGGAGGTGAGCGGGCCGCCGCGTCGGCGCATCGAGCTCAGGGCGTCGAAGCCGGCGGCGGTGGCGGTGGCGGGGGCGAGCGGGCGCGTGGGGCTTGGGTGCATCGGCGCGGGCAACTTTGCGCGGATGGTGCTGCTGCCGGCGATCGCGAAGACGGGCGCGTTCGACCTGCGCGTGCTCTGCTCGGCAGGGGGGCTCAACGCGTCACACAACGGCTCGAAGCTGGGCTTCGCCGCGGTGACGAGCGACGAGGCGGACGTGCTCGCGGACGACGCGGTCGACGCGGTGTTTGTCGTGACGCGGCATGACGAGCATGCGCGGGAGGTGATCGCGGCGATCGAGGCGGGCAAGCACGTGTTCGTGGAGAAGCCGCTGGCGCTGTCGGCCGGCGAGCTCGCGCGCATCGACGAAGCCCTGCGCGAACGCGGGGATGGCGCACCGCTCGTCATGGTGGGCTTCAACCGGCGTTTTTCGCCGGCGGCCGCTGCCGTGCGGGAGCACTTCGCGGCTGTGGACGCGCCGCTGACCGCGTCGGTGCGCTTCAACGCCGGCGCGATCCCGCCCGGCGAGTGGGTGCAGGACGACGAGCAGGGGGGCGGGCGCATCGTCGGCGAGGCGTGCCATGGCATTGACCTGGCGAGCTATCTCGTTGGCGCGCCGCCGGTGCGAGTGTACGCCGAGTCGATTGCCGGCCCCGATGCGCCGCAGGTGAGCGACGACCAGTGCTTCATCACCGTGCGCCACGCCAACGGCGGCGTGTCGACCATCGCGTATCTGGCGGGCGGCGATCGCGCGATGCCCAAGGAGCGCGTCGAGGTGATCGGCGGCGGGCGGTGCGCGGTGATTGACGACTTCCGCCGGGTGACGACGTGGGCGGGCGGCCGCGAGCGGACGCGCAAGCTCGCGGGCAAGGGCCACGCCGAGGAGGTGCAGGCCTTTGCCGACGCGCTGCGGCAGGGGGGGGCAGCGCCGATCGCGTGGGATGATCTCTATGCGGTGAGCCTGGCGTCGATCCTGGCGGTGCGGAGCCTGCGCGAGGGTGTGCCGTTCGAGGTGTGACGCCCGCCGGGTTTGCCACGAAGGCGCGAAGGGTACGAAGAGAGCACGAAGGAAAGGCGAGGATTTTGGTGGGGCAGGGACGCAAGGCCTGATTTGATGTGCATGGAACATCGACGCGCGAAGCTGTTGGGTGCCACGGGTGGCTTGTCCACCCGTGCTGGGGCGCAGCCCGCAGGGTGGGTTGCGCTTCGCTTCACCCACCCTGCCTGGCAACGGGGCGGGGTGCGGGGGTTGGGCGCATGAGCCTCGCGTCCGCCGGCCGACTGCTGCGCACCGTGCGACACCTGCGGGCGAGTCAGCTCGGCTGGCGCGTTCGCTATGCCGTGCGGCGACGGCGCGAGCAGCGCGACGGCCCGGGCCTGCGCCGTGTGCTCGATCGCCTCGCCGGCAACAGTCGGGCATCCGATGCGCCGCTGCCGAGTGTGCATTGGCCCATCCCGGGGGACGCACGCGCCCGGCTCGAGGAACTGGAGCGCGGCGAGCTGACGCTGGCGGGCGCGACGCTGCCGTTCCCCGGTGATGGCGACGATCCGTGGCGATTGCGCGACGCCGGCCGAAGCCATCGCCTCTGGACGCATCAGCTTCACTACCATCATTGGCTGCTCGATCTTGCGGGCGGGCACGTCGCCCAGCCGACGGGTGCGTGCGGCCGCGTGCTCGCCGGACACCTCGCCGACTGGCTCGACCGTTGCCCGGCCGGCGCGCCGGGGTTCAATGTCTTTGCGTGGAACAGCTACGCGATCGCGACGCGGATTGGCGCATGGGGCCAGGTGCTGCGACTGCTGCCGGCCGACTATTGGCAGACGCACGCGGGGCTGCGCGACCGGCTCATTCAAAGCCTCGCGCAGCAGACGGCCTACCTGGAGACGCACCTGGAGTGGGACCTGCGAGCCAATCACCTGCTGCGGGACATCGTGGGTCTGGCGTGGGCGGGTCGACTGTTGCAGGGCCCGGCGGTTCACCGCTGGCGCGGCGTCGCGCATCGCCTGGCCCGCGAGCAGCTCATCGAGCAGGTGGCGCCCGACGGCGGGCATTACGAGCGCAGCCCGATGTACCACGTGCACGCGATGCAGGACGTCCACAGCCTGGCGCTGCTGGTGACCGACCTGGACGTCCGCGACCGGCTCGTCGACGCGTGGCGGCGCATGGCCGACTGGCTCGCGTGGATGCGCCACCCGGACGGCACGTATCCGCTGCTCAACGACGCCAACGAGGCGGGTGCCGACGCGCCGGCTGACGTGCTCGCCGGCGGGGCGGATGTCGGCGTGGATGTGCCCGAGCCGCCGGGTGCTACTGACAAGCGGAGTCCGCTCAGCTTGTCAGTGGCCGCTGCTGAGCGCACTGACAAGGCCGCAGACGGCTTTGTCAGTGGCACCCCCTCGTCGCCGAGCGGTGGACGCCACTTCCGCGATACCGGGTACATTGTGTGGCACGGCCCGATGTGGTCGGTGTTCTTCGATGCCGCGTCCGTCGGCCCCGATCACCAGCCCGGCCACGCCCACGCCGACACGCTCACGCTTGAAGCCTCGTGGCGCGGCCAGCGGTTGTTCATCGATCCCGGCACGGGCAGCTACGACCACGACGACGTCCGCCGGTATGACCGCTCGACCGGCGCGCACAACACGGTCACGATCGATGATGAGGACTCGAGCGAGGTCTGGCACATTTTCCGCGTTGGCCGCCGCGCCCGGCCGCGCGACGTCCGTGCCGACTTCACCGCCGACACGGCCGCACTTCGCGCCGGTCACGACGGGTACGACCACCTGCGCGGCCGACCGGCGCACGAACGCGCCATCACGGTCCAGGAGCCCGATCACCTGACGATCCACGACCAGGTGACCGGTTCGCGCGACCACCGCGTTGCGGCCGGCCTGCTGCTGCACCCGGAGTGGCATGCCGTGCCGCGCGACGGGGGCTGGACCCTCGAGCGCGGCGAAGCGCGCCTCGTGGTCGAGCTCGAAGCCGATCGTCCGATCGCGCACGAGATCCAGCAGCGGGCCTGGCACCCGCGCTTCGGCTGCGAGATCATCACGCCGCGATTGGCGTGGTCGTACACCGGCCCGCTGCCGCTGAGCGTCAAGGTGCACGTGCGACAGGAGGCGTCCTAGTCGTGCGAATCGTCTACGTCTCCCAGTACTTTCCACCCGAGGTCGGCGCCCCGGCCGCGCGCGTCTCGGAGCTGGCCCGCGCGTGGGTCGAGCAGGGGCACGACGTGACGGTGCTCACCGCCTTCGCCCACCACCCCACGGGTGTCAAGCAGCCCGCCGACCGGCGCAGGCTCACCCGCCGCGAGAGCCTTGACGGCATCCACGTCATTCGCGCTTACGTCTGGGCCACGGCGAACGAGGGCACGGTCAAGCGCATGATCTCCTACGCGTCGTTCATGGTTGCCGCCGTTGTCGTGGGCCTGTTCCGCCTCGGCCGGGCCGACGTCATCGTCGCGACCTCGCCGCAGCTTCTCACTGCCGTGGCGGGCTACGTGCTTGCGCGGCTGAAGCGCGTGCCCTTCGTCCTGGAGGTGCGCGACCTCTGGCCCGAGTCGATCATGGCCGTCGACGCGATGAAGGAGAACTTCATTATCCGCCGGCTGCGCGACGTCGCCGCCTACCTCTACCGCCACAGCGACCGCATCGTCACCGTCGGCGAAGGCTACCGCGAGCAGATCACGAAGCGCTACGGCATCGACCCGTCGCGCATGACCGTCATCCCCAACGGCATCGACGCGCGCCTCTTCGAGCCCGGCGAACACGACAACGACGTCCGCCGGGAGCTGGGCTGGGGGGATCGCTTCGTCGTCATGTACCTGGGCACGCACGGCATGGCGCACGCCCTGCACCGGGTCATCGAGGCAGCGGATCGCCTCCGCGATCGTGACGACATTCGCTTCGTCTTCGTCGGCGAAGGGGCGGAGAAGCGCAGGCTCCAGCAGCAGGCCGCGGAGCTGGAGCTCGCCAACGTCGAGTTCATCGGCCAGCAGCCCAAGGAGCGCGTGCGCGACTTCTACGCCGCGTGCGACCTCGGGCTTGTCACGCTCCGCCGGACCGACCTCTTCCAGGACGTGCTGCCGTCGAAGATCTTCGAGCTGCTGGGCATGAAGCGGCCGGTCGTGCTGAGCGTCGACGGCCACGCGCGGCGGCTCGTTGAGGAAGCCGGCGGCGGGTGGTTCGTCCCGCCGGAGGACGTCGATGCCCTGGTCGACGCCATCCTGCACGCGCGCGGCCACCCGGCCGAGCTCGCCACGATGGGCGAGGCCGGGCGGTCGTACATCCTTGCGCACTACGACCGACGGGCCCTGGCGGGGCAGTACGTGCAACTGCTGCGCGAGGTGGTGGAGAGGTAGCCCAACGGCCACCGAAGCGAAGCGGGCGGACCGTGACGATGGTATATTCAGCGCAATCCACGCCTGTCAAGGACCACGCCGCATGACCCACCGCATCGCCGAGACCCCAGCCCCGCAAGCGCCGAGCGCGTGGCACGCCCTGGTTACCGCGTCGCGCAAGGGCGGAGGTCCGCTCTACACGTACTACATCAACCGCAGCGTGGCGATCCCGTTCACGTTCATGTTCTGGCGGCTCGGGCTCGCGCCCAACCATGTCTCGATCATCAGCTCGCTGGTCACCCACGCCGGCTTGGCGCTGCTCGTGTTGGCGCCGATGAGCCTGCCGCTCGTCGTCGGCGTCTGGGCGCTGCTCGCGCTGGGCTTCGCGCTCGACTCGTGCGACGGGCAACTGGCCCGGGTGTCCGGCCAGCGGTCGCAGTTTGGGGCGTGGCTGGACCACAGCCTGGACATGGTGAAGATGTTGACGGTTCAGATGGTGTTGGGCTACGTGATCCTGCGCGAAAGCGTGGCTGCCGACTTGGCGCTCTGGCCGGTGCTTCTGGCGATCTTCATCAACCTGCTCGTCCGGCCGGCGCACTTTTTCAACACGGAAACACGGGCGCTGTTCCTGCCAGGGGTCAAGACGCAGGCCAACACGGAGAAGTCGGCCGCGCGGCTGTTCATCAGCACGCTCGCGGACTACGGGCTGTTCATTCTGATTGTCCTGCTGCTGCCGTGGCCGGCCATGTTCACGGCCGTGTACCTGATCGCGGGGGTGTTCTTCGCGTTGATCTACCTGGCGTACGCGGTGCGGCTGGGGCGGCAGCTCAAGGCGCACGACCGAATGGCGACGGAGGCCACCGAACCGAAGGAGTCCGCCCCCGGCGCCGCACAAGCGGGTGCTTCAACCGGCCGATGAAGACTCTGACCGACCTGGATGCGATGGTAGACGCTGGATTTGCCCGATGACGCCCGGAGCCTGTCGATGAACGTCGTTATTCTTGCCGCCGGTACCGGGAGTCGCCTGCTGCCGCTGACGCGCAACACGCCCAAGTCACTGCTCGACCTGGGCAACGGCTACACATTGCTTGAGCGCCAGTTGCAGGCGGTGGCCGGTGCGGATCTGCACAAGGTGACGCTGGTCACCGGCTACAAGGCGGAGCAGATCGAAGCGAAGATCCAGCACTACGCCGACTTTGAGTTCCACGTCATCTACAACCCGTTCTACCGCATGGCCAACAACCTGGTCTCGGCATGGATGGCATTGAAGGGCGCGACGGAGCCGACGATTCTCGTCAACGGCGACGACCTGTTCAAGACCGACATCGTCGGCACGCTCGCGAAGAGCACCCACGACATCACCATGGTCATCAGCCGGAAGGATGCCTACGACGATGACGACATGAAGGTGATCATTGAGGACAATCGGGTTGTGGATGTGGGCAAGGACATTCACCCGGCCAAGGCCGACGGCGAATCGATCGGCATGATGCTGTTCCAGGGCCCGGGGCTCCGGGAGATTCAGCGCCAGCTATCGGAGATGGTGCGCCACGAGGACCAGCTGCAACTGTTCTACCTCGCCGCCCTGCGGGCGCTGATGCGGGCGGGGGCGCCGGTGCATTTCGTCGAGGCCCGCCCCGAGGATTGGGCCGAGGTCGATTTTCACCCCGACCTGCTCCAGATGCGCCAACAACTGGAGCAGTCGCTGCCGCGCTGGGAGTAGCGACCGGCAGCCATCGGAGCGCGTCAGCCGCGGGGATCGGGCGTAACCCACCCCTCCTGAGCCTTGAAGTGAAAATACCGCGCCAGGCTGTAAAGCAGGTAACCCTGCTTGCCGGGGAAGTACTTCTTCTTCGAGAGCCGGTTGTTTATCTCCCGCCACGTCCGCCTGGCGGTCCGATTCAGAAACCGAAACACGCCCCGCGGCTGTCCCATGAACACCGGCTTTGAAATCACGCACCCTGGCTGGAACTCCGGCCGCGTGATCTGGATGCCCCCGAACCAGTCGTCGTACGGAACCCAGAGCGCCGATTCGCCGTAGGGCGGCGGATGGCCGTACAGAAGTTCAAATGCATGATGCAGAAGATACTTCGGTTCGCGTGATGGGTCGAAGTCGCCTGCGTAGGCGAGTTGCGTGTATGGCGTCAGGGGCGCAAGGCCGGCCAGCTCAATGGCCTCTCGCGCCGAGTTGCCTTCGGTACCAACCTCGGTCAGAAACCGCTTGACATCGATCTGACCGTCGACCGTATATTGGTCAAACACCCAATCGATTGGCGCCGGTTCGTTCAACACGCGGCTCGGGTCGACATACAAGCTGAACAGTTGCCTCTTGAACGCATCGGGGGCAGTGTGCTTGTACAGTCCCGGGAAACCTCCGAGCCGACCGTCCGCACCGAAACCCGCTGCCAGGACTTCGACACCATCCTTCTTGGCCTGCCGCGCAGCGAGATATACCGCCGCCTCATGCGGCACCGTGGGAGCTTTCCGGCCGAGGGTAAGCTCGTCGATCGCGGCGAAGTACGCTTCCCGTTCGATGATGACCCGCTTGTGGACCACCCCGGCGGGCACGAACTGCGCGGCGCCGGCAAACTCCGAATGCTTCTGGTATGACCCTTCATAGTCCATCGTGTAGGCGATCGATCCCTCGGGTAGGAAGTGAGCTAGAATCGCTGAATCGACGCCCGACGAGAGCAGGATGCCAACTCGTCCACCGCTCGTCCGAAACTGTTCACCTATGAAGTCGATAATCTGCTGTTCATTCGCAACCCGGAGGATCTCCCGTTGAGGGAGGGGAAAGAAACGTCGGAACGCCAGAAACAGGCTTTCGTTTTCGTATGCCAAGAGCAAATCCTTTATCCTGAGCGAGTCTCTTTCAGCGTTCGATGGCGCCGCAATGTACTGCATGCCCCTCGTTCCGCCAAAACCGGTCCCGACGAGGCGTTTCCCGCAGCACCTGCCTCGCAAGCGAAGCGCCACGAGCATTCTGCGATACCATCAAGTCATGTGATGTCCGTGGCCAGCCGATGTAAACCGTGACCGAGGCCAACCTGTGCCCCAGCTCACCAGTCCGACATTCAGAACGGGATCCCGCGGCCCCCGCCTGCCGGACTTCCTCATCATCGGGGCGATGAAGGCCGGCACCACCACGCTCTATCGCGACCTCGAGACCAACCCGGCCGTCTACTTCCCCAAGAAGAAGGAGCCGGGCGACCTTGCCTGCGACGACGTGCTCCGCGAGCCCGGGCTCGCCGCCAACGCCCGCCACAAACCAGCCCCCCCCCCCCACCAGCTCTGTGCCGAGGCGTCCACCAACTACACGAAGCTCCCGACGTTCCCCGGCTGCGCGGCGCGCGCCCGCGAACTGCTCGGGCCGGGCCTCAAGCTCATCTACATCGTCCGCGAGCCCGTCGCGCGCGCGGTCAGCCATCACCATCACTCGTACATCAACGGCAAGCTGCCGCGCCGCTTCGACGCCGCGCTCGATCAGACGTCCATCCTCATCGACTACTCGCGCTACGCGATGCAGCTCGAGCCCTGGCTCGACGCGTTCGGACGCGAGGCGATTCACATCATGCGCTTCGACGACTTCGTCGCCGATCGGCGATCGGCGGTGAGCGACGTGGCGCGGTTCCTCGGGCTGGACCCGGCCGGGTTCAGTATCGACGACGGCCGCGTGTACAACCGCAGCGCCGGTCGGCCGACGGTGCGAGGTGGATGGAAGCTGATCACGGGCAACCCGGTCTACCGTCGGCTGATCTGGCCGCTGCTGCCCGCGGACGTGCTCGAGCGGCTGCGTCACATGCTGCTGCCGCGTGTCGAGGCCGAGCCGGTCGCCCCGTCGCCGGCGGCGATTGATCGACTGGTCGAGGCGTTCGAGCCGGACGTGGAACACCTCAGCCGCCTGATGGGGCGCGACACGCCGGTGTGGGACATGGCGGCGGTGCGGCGGGCCTGGCAGGAGCGGATGCAAGGTGAGCCGGGCCCCGGTGTCTGACGCGACCGCGTCGCATGGTGCCCGCGACGCACCGATGTCGCCGGCACGATCGGCACAACACATCCAGCCGGCGCGATCCGCATCCGTTCGCCGGATTCACGCGAGACACGGGCAAGCGGAGCGATATCATGACCGATGAGGCTGAAGAAGTTAGTTCCTCCTGAGCCAGTCTGATGCAACCGCTCCAGTACCGTTCGCGGCAGGTTTCGTTCGGCGCCACACTCTGCGTCGCCGTGGTGATTGCACTGGCGTCGGCGGTCGGTGCGGACGTCGTGTCCTTGGGGTCGACGGACGCGGACGCGACCGGATTGGCGGCTTTCGCACCGGAGGGTGAGCCGGTCACCGGCGGAGTGTCCGGTGACGCGGCTTTCGCCGCGTTTGCCGTCGACCCGTTCGCCGTCGAAGCGCTCCGCGGGTGGTGGACCGTGGAACTGGCGCGATGGCTGTTCGAGGACGTCCAGCCCGAGGCGGTTCCGGCGGAGGATGACGACGTGGCCGCGGATGTCGCGACGGACGCTGCGACAGCGGCCGAGGCAACGAACCATCCGCGTGGCGGGTGGGTGTTCTTCACGCAGTACGACGGCTCCGTCAGCCCAACGACATCGACCAGCAACACCGGCACCGGATCGATCACCATCGCATCCGGCGGCAGCGGCAGTGGCGGCGGGGGTGGGGGGGCCAGTCTTGGCAGCGGGAGTAGTGGAAGCGGCGGTGCCGGCGCGGGTGGAGGCGGTGGCGGCGGCGACGATCGCGTGCGCCGCCGCGATGACGCCAACGGCCGCGTCGTTCGCGCCGGCGAGAACCTCACCCGGTCGCCTCAGGCTGACCCTGCTCAGGGCTCGTCCAGCTTCAACGGCTCGCTGCTGTCGCGACGTGCCGGTGAGATCTATCACCCGCGCAGCCGCGTGGTGGCATGGTGGACGTTGGGTGGCAGCCGTTCAGATGACAATCCGCCGGGCGTTCACAGCACGTTTCAGCAGGCCGGTTCCTGGCGCGCCTGGATCGAAGTCCACGCGGCTCCCCTCGCGGAGATGGGCGTCGAACGGTTCTGGCTGCACAACCCGTTCGCGTTTCGCTACGAGGCGGACGCGCTGCTCAAGGTCAAGGACCTCGGTCCGGACTACGCCTACGTTTACGAGGACTTCGTGGAGGCGTGGCGCGAGTTTCAGTCGCGATATCCGCACGTTGAAGTCACCGCCTACACCGGAGCGATCCGCTCGCGTGAGCCGTTCGCCTCGATGGCGGAGGCTGGCGACCACAGAGCCTTCAACGAGTACCTGCAGGCGTCGCTCGAGCTCTACATCGAGGCGGGCATGTCGATCGGGTTCGACGCATCCTCGAATACGCCCGCCGACCATCCGCTGGCACAGTTCATCTTCGAGCTCGAGCGCAACGGGACACGGATTTACACGGAAGGTTACCCGCGCACGGAGCACGGTCATTGGCACATTCGACCGCATATGGTCTCAGAGCGCCAGTACCAGGCCCGTGTTGTGCCGCAGCGCCCCTCCGCCGCGCCGGCGTCGAAGGTGACCGGCGAGACGGTGCGGCTGATCACCGCGCACCTGGCGGGCGATCCGGCGCTCGACAACACCGGCCCGCTGCGCGACCGCGTCATTGAGGCGCTGGAGCGGACCAACCACTCCATCGCCGTACCCGTTCGTTACATGGACATCCCCGATGTCATTCGTGTGCTGGAGCGCGAGCGGCAACTCCGCGGCCGCTGAACGCCGTCGCCTCTCGCTTAGCGGACGTGCTCGAGCGGCTGCGTCACATGCTGCTGCCGCGTGTCGAGGCCGAGCCGGTCGCCCCGTCGCCGGCGGCGATTGATCGACTGGTCGAGGCGTTCGAGCCGGACGTGGAACACCTCAGCCGCCTGATGGGGCGCGAGACGCCGGTGTGGGACATGGCGGCGGTGCGGAAGAAGTGGCACGAGCGACTTCAGACGGGGTCCGGCGCGCCGGAGGCGACAAGCTGACGGTGGTGGCCGGCCGCGCTGTCACACGCCGACGTCGATCGGCGTGGCCGGAAGCTCGCCGGCAAGCAGGGGCGGGAGCAACTGGGGCAGGCGGCGCGGGGCGAATGTCTCGGCGGAATGTGCGAGGGCTTGATCGCTCCACCACCGGTGGCCGAGCTGGTCGTTCATCTCCTGGTCGTCGACCATGGAGCGGATCTCAACATCGAGCGTGCGGGCGAGGAAGAACCGCTCACGTTGCACGTACTGCTGGCGGCGATAGGAGAAGGCGTGGGTGCGGTGCCAGAGGCTGGGCGAGAGGGTCAGGCCCGTCAGGCCGGTCTCCTCGTAGAGCTCGCGCTGGGCTGCGTCGTGGAATGACTCGCCGGCTTCGAGGCCGCCGCCCGGCATGACCCAGAAGCAGCGATCGTCGGCCGGGTCGCGGCAGTGGAAGAGGAGGATGCGATCGCGCGGGTCGAGCAGGATCACCCGCGCGGCGTCACGAACGATCGGGCCGGTGGTCATGACGGCCTCCTGGAGGTGATGCGGGGCAGCCCGCGTCGCCCGGAGGACGATCGCCGACACGCCGGTGTCCGCGCCTCGGCGCCGCGTTGAACCGAGCGCCCGTTAGCGGTAGTACTCGACGATCAGGTTCATGTTGACGTCGAAGGGGACTTGGTCGTGCGTGGGGACGGCGAGCACGCGGGCGGTCAGGGTCGACGGGTCGAAGCTCAGCCAGGCCGGCACGTCGTGGCCAGGTAGCGACTCCATGTTCTCGCGCACGTACTTCTGCGACTTTTCGCGGATCTTGATCTCGTCGCCGGGCTTGACCTGGTAGCTGGGGCGGTCGGTCTTGCGCCCGTTGACGAGCAGGTGGCCGTGCGCGACGATCTGGCGCGACTGCCAGACGGTGCGTGCCCAGCCGAGTCGGCGGATGGTGTTGTCCAGGCGCCGCTCGAGCAGGCGCAGGAGGATCTCGCCGGTGTTGCCACGGGTGCGGTTGGCCTCGTCGACGTAGAGGCGGAACTGCTTCTCCATGACGTTGTAGTGGTAGCGGAGCTTTTGCTTCTCGTTGAGGCGCAGGCCATAGTCGCGCAGCCGCCGGCCGCGGAAGCCGTGCTGGCCCGGGGGGTTGAGCTGGCGCTTGGTCGTGTGCTTGGGCACGTCGGCGATCGGGACGCCGACGCGACGGGAGAGCTTGACTTTGGGGCCGGTGTAGTTGGCCATGGGAATGCCGCCCGCGTTGACGGGGCGCCTCTCTGCGGCTCGGCCGTGGCTACGGATCCGCCGGGGACAAAGAAGTCCAAGGCCACATTGGCCCAGGTGAGCCACACATTAAACCAGCGCCGGGCGGCTGCGTCAAACTCCCCCGGGACCAACGCGCCAGTCGCAGAGGCGCCAAATTGAGCTACGGCGGACCTGAACCCCGCACGGCGGCGAGCAGCTCCGGCGGCGTGCCGATGTCCGCAACCACCACGCGGCCGGTGTACGTCCCGGCGGCAGGGTTGTCGAAGATCGCCTTGTACGCGGCGAACGTCACCGTCACGTCCGCGCGCACCGTGGCGTTCGTCGGCTCACCCGTCGTGCAATCGAGGCCCGACGGCACGTCGACGGCCAGCACGGTCGTCTGCCCGCGGTTGACCGCGTTGATCCGCTCGATCGCGGCGGCGGCGAGCGGCTTGACCTCGCCCCGGAACCCGGTGCCGAGCAGGGCGTCGATGATCAGGTCGGCGGCGTCGAGCTGTGGCAGGTCGCCCGGGTCGTGGATCACGTCGAGGGCCAGCTTCATCCGCTGGCAGATCGCGGCGTTGACGGCCGCGTCGCCGGCCAGCTCGTCGGGGGCCTTGAGCGCGGCGATTGCGACGTGCACGCCGTGGTTGTGCAGATGCCGGGCGATGACGTAGCCGTCGCCGGCGTTGTTGCCGGAGCCGGCGAGGATGTGGACGCGCGTGCCGGCCGGGCTGACCCGCGTGCGGCCGAGCTGCTCGAGTGCGACATGGGCGGCGTTGCGCCCGGCGTTCTCCATGAGGATCAGGCTCGGGATGCCGAGCTGCTCGACGGCGAGGCGGTCGATCTCCCGGACCTGGGCGCAGGTGAGCTTGGGCGTGGGCCGGGCGTGGCCGGATGTCATGGCGGCTTCCGTAGGGTCCGCTGTGCGGACCTGCCTTCGGGAACATGAGTGCGGTCACTGGCCGGCGGATCGTAGCTGGGCAGCGAAGGCCGGGAAGGTCCGCACAGCGGACCCTACGGGGCAGCGCGACCGCACCGTGGAGCTTACGTGTCGCCGACCTGGACATGCTGGGAGTCGATGAGCCCGGCCTGCTCCAGGGCCACGGCCATGCGCACGAGCTCCGCGAGGCTCGTGGCCTGCATCTTGTCCATCGTGTGGGCCCGGTGCACCTCGACCGTCTTCTGGCTGAGGTCCAGGTCGGCGGCGATCTGCTTGTTGAGCCGGCCCTGAACGACCAGGTGCAGCACCTGCCGCTCGCGCCGGCTGAGGCCGTCATAGCGCTGCTTGACCTGGGCGAGGTTCAGGGCTGTCGCCTCCTGCTGGCTCTGCCGCTGCAGGGCCTGGCGGATGCCGCCGAGCAGCACGTGGTCGGAAAAGGGCTTTTCGATGAAATCGAGCGCCCCCGCCTTGATGGCCCGCACCGCCAGCGGGACGTCGCCGTGGCCGGTGATCATGACGACGGGCAGGTCGATGCCCATCTCGTTGAGCTGGTCCTGTAGCTCCAGGCCGCTCATCCCGGGGAGTCGCACGTCGGCGACGAGACAGCCGCGCGGTGAAGAGGTGAATTCACTGATGTGATTCAGAAATCCGTGAGCCGTCTCAAACGTTTCAACGTGATGCCCTGCGGAAGCGATCAGCCACGTCAGCGAATCGCGCATGGCCAAGTCATCATCCACGACGTAAACGGTTGGGCCGGCTTGCATGGTGTGTCGCCTCGTGTTGAGCGTGAATCAACCCCGTGACTGCCCGGGAGAGGACGGACGTTAATGCCTATTGCCAATTCATCGTGCATTGTAGCGCGCCAACTTGCGTTCATGAAGGGCGGTGGGTGCCGCACAGGTGGCACCCGCGCGTGAGAAGATATAACGACAATCAAGTCTCTCCCCACGCGCTTGTTGAATGTTGCCGCGCGGCCGGCACGCGCCCGCTCATTATGCATGCGGCGCGTGCAGAGGCAGCGTGATCGTAAAGCACACCCCGGTGTCGATGTTCGGCGTGACCGTGAGCTTTCCGCCGTGTGTCTGCACGATCGTGCGGCTGATCGTCAGGCCCATGCCCATGCCCCGACTTTTCGTGGAGTAGAAGGGCTCGAAGACTTGTTTCAGATCCGCCTCGCTGATGCCCGTGCCCGTGTCGCGCACCTCCAGCGCCACCTGCCCCTCCGCCGCGCGGCGCGTGCGGATCGCCAGCCGACGCCGCGCCGGCTCCACCGTCGTCATCGCGTCGATGGCGTTGCGCACCAGGTTGAGAATCACCTGCTCGATCTGAATCGCGTCCAGCACCGTCGTCGGCAGATCGTCGGCGAAGTCCAGCTCCAGGTTGATCATCTGGTGCCGCAGCTCCGGCTCGACGAGCTCCACGACCTCCTCGACCAGCGTGCGCAGCTCGACCTGCGTGCGTTCCGGCTCGCGCTTGCGCACGAACTGCCGCATCCGCCGGATGATCTGCCCGGCACGCTGGGCCTGGGTGTCGACGCGTGAGAGCAGCTCGTCGAGGTCCTCGAGGCTGACGCGTCCGTCGCGCAGCCGGCGCAGGCCACCCTGGACGTAGCTGCCGATCGCCGCCAGCGGCTGGTTGAGCTCGTGCGCCAACTCCGAGGCCATCTGCCCCATCGTGCTCAACCGCCCGACATGGGCCAACTCCGCCTCGCGCTGGCGTGCCAGCCGCTCGGCGCGCTGCTGCTCGGTGACGTCGCGCTGAATGGAGACGAAGTGCGTAATTCGCCGCGAGTCGTCGCGGATGGGCGTGACGTGCCAGTGGAGGATGAAGCGCTCGCCGTCCTTGCGGTAGTTGTAGGTCTGGCCCTCGAATCGCTCGCCCCGGGCCAGCGTCTGCTTGAGGCGGTCGAGCTCGCGGCGGCTGGTCTCGGGCCCCTGGAGGATGCGCGGCGTCTTGCCGATCACCTCTTCGCGGCTGTAGCCGGTCATCTGCGTGAACGCCCGGTTGACGTAGAGGATCCGCGGCCCGGGGAGGTCGAGCTCGGGCTCGGTAATGACCACGGCCTCGCCCACCTGCTCGATCGCCGCCTGCACGAGGCGCAGGTTCTGCTCGGCCTGGTGGTGCTGCGTCACGTCGCGCGAGACGGAGATGATCTCGATGAGCTGCCCGGTGTCCGCGTCGGTGATCGCCTTGCTGATCGTCTCGAGCCAGACATAGTGGCCCTCGCGGTGGCGCAGGCGATAAACCGTGCTGACCTCGTTCTGGTTCTGCACGAGCGCGTTCATCGCCTGCTGGACGCGCTGGATGTCGTCGGGGTGGATCTTCTCGAACGCCGAGTGGCCGACGAGCTCGGCCGGCTCGTAGCCGAGCAAGCGCCGCGACGCCGGCGAGACGTAGAGGTAGACGCCGTCCGGGGTGTGGCGGGCGATCTTGTCGTGGGCGTGCTCGGCGAGCAGGCGGTACCGCTGCTCGCCCTCGCCGCGGCTCTGCTCGGCCTGCCGCCTGGCGGCGCGCTCGTTGCGCGCGCGGGCTTCGGCGGTGGCGATGCGCTGCTCGAGCTCCGCGACGCGATGGCGAAGCGCGTCGACTTCGGTCGCGACCGGCTCGCGATGGGCGTGGTCTTCGGGCATGACGGTCTCAAGTGTGCGCAACCCACCATTCTAGCGCCCCGGCTGCCTTCAAGGCGGCCACCGTCGCAAGATCCGCCGCTCAGGTTACCCCGGCGGCGGCTGCGATGCTCGCGCAGGCGCCACCCGGATGCACGCGGGGCTCCGGCGCAGACGCGGCAGGCGCGCCTTGCCCCGGGGCGCGGATGCGGCAATACTTGTCGCCGGCGCCGCGGAGGCGCCGTCGCGGCCGGGCCGACGCGCGTCACGATTGGCGCGTGGGCGGCCACGCCACGGGTTCGATTCCCGTCGCGGCCGATTGCCCTGGCCGACAGGCCTGCACGCAGGCGGTCGGCGCCACTGGCCAGGGCCACGCACCGCTCCACGCCGATCGCCGTTGACGCAGGCAGTTGCACCATGATTCCACGTGAGCCGGCGCGCAGCCCCCAGATGGGCTACCTCTACATCCCGCCCTACCGCGTGCAGGGCATTTCCATCGCCGGCGAGCAATCGGTCGTCCACGTGCCGGAACTCGGCGTCTGCTTCGACATCGGCTCGGCGCCCAAGCCGGTGCTCACCGCCGACTATGTCGCCCTCTCCCACGGCCACATGGACCATGCCGCGGCGATCGCCTACTACTTCTCGCAGCGCAACTTCCAGGGCATCGGCACGGGCACGCTCGTGTGCCACCCCGCGCTCGAAAAGCCCGTGCGCAACGTCATGACCGCCTGGATCGACCTCGAAGCCCAGCGCACGCCCTACAACGTCATCGCGCTCGAGCCCGGCGAGCAGATCGAGATCAAGAACAACATCTTCCTGCGTGGCTTCGCGACGGCGCACACCGTGCCGTCACTGGGGTACGTCGTCATCGAGAAGCGCTCGAAGCTCAGGCCCGAGCTCGCGGACCTGCCGCAGGAGCGGATCGTCGAGCTCAAGAACAAGGGCGAGCAGGTCACGCACACGCTGGAGATCCCGCTCGTGTGCTACACGGGCGACACGATGTGGGGCGAGCACTTCGAGCGGCCGGACGTGCTGCAAAGCCGGATCATCATCACCGAGTGCACGTTCCTGGAGCCCGGCCACCGCAGCCGCGCCGGGGTGGGCAAGCACCTGCACCTCGATGACATCATCAACCTGCTCGAAGCCTCGACCGCCGAGGCTGTCGTGCTGACGCACCTGTCGCGGCGGACGCACATCGGGCAGGTTCGCCGGGCGCTGGAGCAGGCGATCCCCGCCCGCCACCAGGAGCGCGTGCTGGTGCTGATGGACAGCCGGACGAACCGCCAGCGCTTCGAGCGCCAGCTCGCGGATGCGCAGGCGAATCAAGGTCAGCGCTGAGGGACGCGCGTGCGGACCGAAGCCCACGGATTGTAGTCTGTGGGCTTGGCCGGCCCAACTGGTGACACATCACGCGAATCGCTATCGTACCCGTTCCGCCGCACCTCACGGAGAAGGATGCATGCTGCGCGTCGCAGTCATAGGCATGGGTCCGATCGGCAACCGCCACGCCGGCATCTATCAGACCCACGCGCTCGCCGAGCTCGTCGGCGTCTGTGACGTCGACCGGGAGCGCGCCGCCGCTGCGTCGCGCGCGTTGGGCGTGTCGGTCTACCACGATGCGCCGCGGTTGCTCGACGAGCTCAAGCCCGACGTCGTGAGCATCTGCACCGGCGGCTACGAGTATGGCTCGGACCACTTCGAGCCGACCATGCAGGCCCTCGCCGCCGGCTGTCACGTGCTCGGCGAAAAGCCGATCTCCAACGACATCGCCCAGGCCGAGCAGATGGTCAACCTGGCGCGGGAGCAGGGGGTGTGCTACGGCATCAACCTCAACCACCGCTTCACACCGGCCGCGAGGCTGGCGAAGCAGTGGCAGCGCGAGGGCCGCATCGGCACACCGCTGTTCATCAACATGGCGATGTGGATCAAGAACCCCGCCGAGTCGTCGCCTTACTTTCACATCAAGGCGATGCATCCGCATACCGTCGACGTGATGCGCCACTTCTGCGGTGACGTCGAGGCGGTGCACTGCTTCGCCACGAAAGCGCCGGGCCGCGACATCTGGTCCACGACGCAGATCAGCATGCGCTTCGCCAGCGGAGCCGTCGGATCGCTGACCGGCAGCTACGACATCGAGCGAGGCCACCCCATGGAGCGCTGCGAACTGGCGGGGACGAAAGGCCGCTTCGTCCTCGACGACATGTGGCGCGAGCTGACGCTCTATCCCGCAGGCGAGATGGTCAAGCAGGTCTACACCAATCCCGTCTTCGGCGGCTTCCGCGACTTCGAGGACACGTTCCACGATCGCATCACGCGCTTTCTGGAGCAGGTGACGGCCGGGGACGCGCCCGAGGCGATCGACGGCTCCGGCGCCGACGGCCTGGCCGCCCAGCGCGTCCTCGCCGCGGCGATCGAGTCACTGGAGAGTGAATCCGTTGTGAGAATCGAGCAGAAATTAGCCACCGATGCACACGGATGAATACAGATGGGGAAGGGGGGAGTACCACGGAGACACAGAGACACAGAGGCGAACGAGAAAGAAGGGGTAGGACAACGGCGTGTCGCGCATGCTGTGCCGGCCTCGAGCTTTGAACCCTCTTATACCTCCCCTCTCTGTGCCTCGGTGCCTCTGTGGTTATTGCCTCCCATCTGTGTTCATCCGTGTCCATCTGTGGCTAAAAACTCCAAAGGAATCGCATCATGTTGAGGGTCGCCGTCGTCGGATTGGGTGGCATTGGCAACAAGCATGCCGACTGCTACAAGCAGAACGAATTCACGCAGCTCGTCGCGGTCTGCGACATCCTCCAGGATCGCGCCGACAAGGCGGCCGCGAAGCATGGGTGTCCCGCGTTCTACAGCATCAGCGACATGCTGGCTGGCGACGTGACCATCGACGCCGTCAGCGTCTGCACCGCGGGCGAGGAGAACGGCGGCGACCACTACGAGCCGACGATGCAACTGCTCGACGCCGGCCTGCCCGTGCTCGGCGAAAAGCCGATCTCCAACAACATCGACCACGCCCGGCAGATGGTCGAGAAGGCGAAGGAGAAGGGGCTCGCCTACGGCATCGACCTCAACCACCGGTTCACGCCCGCCGCGGCGCGCGCCCGCGCCTGGGTGGACGAAGGCCGCACCGGCCCGCTGAACTTCATCAACATGTTCATGTGGATCTCGAACCCCAACGAGTCGAGCCCGCACTTTCACATGCGCGCCCTGCACCCGCACTCGATCGACGTCATGCGCTACTTCGGCGGCGACGTCGTCAAGGTGCACGCCTTTTTTAAGAAGGGCGAAGGCCGGGCCATCTGGTCCAACGTCCACGTCAACATGATCTTCGCCAATGGCACGCTCGGCCACCTCATGGGCAGCTACGACGGCGGCGGGCCCGGTACGCCGTGGGGACTGGAGCGCTGCGACATCATCGGCTCCAAGGCGAAGATCACCATCGAGGACGCCTGCGAGAAGCTCATCTTCAGCCCGCGCAAGAGCCTCGAGCAGGAGGTGTACGAGCACCCGGGCAACATGCGCGACTTCGGCGCGACCTTCCAGTCGCGCATCGACGCGTGGGTCGACGACCTGCGCAACAACACGCCGCCCGACCAGGTGGACGGCAAGGCCGAGGACGCGCTCAAGGCCCAGCAGGTCATCGAGGCGGCGATCACGAGCTGGGACGAGAACCGCGTGGTCGAGTTGTAGCCGCGTGGTCGGATGAACCGCGAAGGGGCGAAGAGGGGGAAAGGTGCTGGGAAGCGGAGAGGCGGGATGTGCTGGGGCGGGGGGGGGGGGGGG
>JBBDRN010000028.1:97501-119916 GCA_040905445.1 Phycisphaeraceae bacterium
GGGCGTTCGACGCCCGCCGCCCATTCAGGCCACCGGATGGTCCGCACAGCGGACCCTACTCCCTTCGCGTCCTTCGCCACCTTCGCCCCTTCGCGGTTAACCGGCCGCCCGCGAGCCGCCCGCGCACAAAAAAAGCCCGCTTCAAGCATCAGCTCGAAGCGGGCCCGATCTCCCCACCTTCCTGTCGGCAGCGGGCTAGGGCTGCGTGGGCTCAAGGTAATTTCTGCCGACAGGACCCGTTAACTTCCTTCCCCCTCTGGTGGGGAGTGATCGTCGCTCGTGGTCGGCCGCGGGCGCTACTGCGTCGCGGCCGTGCGTGTTGGTTGCACGGTAGCCGGCGACACACCGGCAGTGAAGCGCCCGCGTAAGGATTACGCGCGCAGCGAACACTTTGTCATGCTGGATCATCCACCTTGCAACCTTTGCATCGCTCCGGCCGGTCGCCGGCGTCGTCATCGCCATCCTGGGCGGCTCGCGGGTGCAGATCTCCGGCCCCACCGCCGCGTCATGGGCCGTCCGGACCGGCCCTATCCGCCGGTCGTTATAATCGCCCCATTCGTCGCCACGCCTTTCGCCATGAGGGACCCACGCCATGCAGTATCGCACGCTCGGCCGCACCGGCCTCCACGTCAGTGACATCTCGCTCGGATCATGGTTGACCTTCGGCCAGTCGGTCGACGACGCCGCGACCGAGGCGTGCATGGTCGCCGCCTACGACCTGGGCGTGAACTTCTTCGACGGTGCCGAGGCCTACGGGGCCGGCAAGGCCGAGCTCGCCATGGGCCGCGTCTTCAAGAAGACCGGCTGGGCCCGCGACACCTTCATCGTCTCGAGCAAGGTCATCCAGGTCGGCCCCAAGCCGACGCAGCGCGGCCTGTCGCGCAAGCATCTCGTCGAGGCCTGCGACGCCGCGCTCGGCCGCATGGGCCTCGACCACCTCGATCTCTTCTTCTGCCATCGCCCCGACCCGACGACGCCGCTCGACGAGATCGTCCACACGATGAACGAGCTGATCCAGCGGGGCAAGATCTTCTACTGGGGGACGAGCGAGTTCTCCGCCGGCGACCTGCACGAGCTGTACGCCATCGCCCAGCGCGACCACCTCGTGGGCCCCAGCATGGAGCAGACCGTCCACTCGATGCTCAACCGCAAGCGTGTCGACGGCGAGCTGCGGTCACTCTTCGACCGCCACGGCCTGGGCACGACGATCTACTCGCCGCTGGCGCAGGGCGTGCTCACGGGCAAGTACAACGACGGCGTGCCGGAGGACAGTCGCCTCGCCAAGCGCGGCGAGGAGGCGGCCCAGCGCCAGCTTGCCGCCGAGCGGCTCGAAGTCGTTCGCAAGCTCACCGCGATCGCCGGCGAGCTGGATATGAGCATGGCGCAGCTCGCGCTGGCCTGGTGCCTGAAGAATCCGAACGTGAGCACCGCCATCGTCGGCGCGACGCGGCCTTCGCAGGTGGAGGACAACGCCGCCGCGGCCGACGCCACGGAGCGGCTCACCAACGACGTGATGGAGCGCATCGAGACCTTGCTGGACAATCGGCCGTGAGCGGCAGTTCCTGAACTCGATTCGATCCAGGGCCCATAAACAACCACGACTTGCCTGTCAGGGCAAGCCGTGGCATCCGACTTTTCGCAATGTGACGGCAGCATGCTCTAGAACAGCAGTTGAACCTGCGTGCGGAATACCACCTGGTCGCTCGCACCCGGGCTGTCGACCAGCAGCCCCAGCCCGTCGCTGCCTCCCGCGAAGCCGCTGAGCGGGTCCAGCGCCCAGACGACGTCCGTGCTCCACTTCAGGTCGTGTCCGCGGATGTACCAGTTCACGCCGGCCGTGACGAGCTCGACCGTGTGGCTGTCCATGCGGCTGTTGTCCGGGATCAATTGCTCGTAGCGGACGAACGGCTCGACCGTGTCGTTGATCATGTACCCGCCCTGCACGAGCCACCCGAAATCGTCGTACTCCTCCGCCCCGCTGACGACGCTCGTGTCGTGGCGCCCGATGACCGCGCCGTACAGGCCGACGTTCTGCATGTACGACGAGCCGTCGACCGTCCAGGTGAAGAAGTTCCGCGTGTCGTCGTCGGTGTTGCCGCCTTCGTAGTGCACGGCCGCGCCGGCGACGCTGCCGAACCCGTAGTCTGAATATCCCGAGAAGTCGCGGGCATAGCCCTGCTCGCCAGCCAGCCTGACGTCCGCGCGGGCGGTCAGGGCATAGTCGGTCGTGGTATTGTGAAAGCCCTCGAAGTGACTGCTCGCACCGTCGCTGAACATCGCGGCGAGGCGCACCGGGCCGCCGCCGTCGTAGTCGAGTTGCACGCCGGTGCTCCGCCCGAACCCGAGCATGGCGTTGACATAGGACCGCTCGACGGTCTGCAGCCGCGTGGAGCTGTTAAGACTCTCGCGGGTGAAGGGCAGCTTGAAGCTCCCGGCCGTCACGGTCAGCGCGTCGGTCAGGCCGTAGGCGATCCAGAGGTCGTCGACCGACAGGTCGCCGCCGTTGCGGGTGGTCACCGGGCGGAAGCGGAAGCGGATGTCCGGGTTCGCCAGTCGGCCGGTGAACCCGATCTTGCCGCGCCGATGCTGAAAACCGGTGGTCGTCGACTCGCCGTCGTCCGGGTCGTCGCGCCGGTTGGCGAGGTAGCGAAACTGGATCTGCCCGGCGATGTCCAGGCGGAACCGCCCGTCGCCGCTGGCGAGGAAGAAGCCGTCATCGTAGCCGGCCCGCGGGCCTTCAGGGTCATCGGTGAGGAGGAACTCGAACGCGCCAGGCGTCACCGACGCCGCGGCCGGGGGCACCGCATCGGGCTTGGCCGCGCCGTCACTCGTCGCGTCGGCCGGGGCCAGCGTCGCCGCGGACAGCGTCAACATCCCGACCATCCCCCAAACGGGTGTTCGCCGCATCGATCGTTCATTCATTACAGGGTCCTTCCGCTCGTGTCGGTCATCCGTGGCGACCACGTCGGCCGCCTGTTCGAGCAGAAGCGTAACCCGGCCGCATGAGCCCGCGGTTAGAACCCGACAAGAAGCATGTTAGCGCCGGCCGTGATGTTGGGCGGCATAACCCGCTTGTGCCGCCCCCTGTCTGCGTTACGATGGAGGCCTCGGTTCAGGATCCCAACCAGCACCGTAACATCGAATTTGAAGGGACGCACACCATGGCTTTCACCCTCCAGATCGGCGAATCGGCACCCGACTTCTCCCTGCCCGGCGTCGACGGACGCAACTGGTCGCCCGGCGACTTCGCCGACGCGAAGGTCCTCATTATCGCCGTCACCTGCAACCACTGCCCGTTCGTCACGGGCTCGCAGGACCGCCTAGATCGCCTCTACGCCGAGTACGCGCCCAAAGGCGTGCGCATGATCGCGATCAACAGCAACGAGACGACCCACCACCCCGATGACTCGTTCGAGCACATGGTCGAGCGGGCCAAGGCCCTGGGCCTCGACTACCCCTACGTGCGCGACGAGTCGCAGGAGGTCGCGCGGGCCTATGGCGGTCTGCGCACGCCCCACTTCTACGTCTTCGACGCCGAGCGCAAGCTGCGCTACACCGGCCGCATGGACGACAACCCGCGCGACGCCTCGAAGGCGACCACGCACGAGCTCAAGGATGCCCTGGACGACCTGCTTGCCGGCCGCGAGGTGCGTACGCCGTTGACCAACCCGCTCGGCTGCAATGTCAAGTGGCTGAACCAGGACGCCCACTGGATGCCCGCCGAGGCGTGCGACCTCGTCTAGCTCCCCACCCGGCTCCTTGCCGTGCCTCACGAAGCCGCAGGTCGTCGCTCATCGTCGGCCCACAAGGCGATCCAGCGGTTGTCCGCCCCCACGACGCGCCACCGCCGGGCTTACATGCTCGGCTCCAGCGTCACCTTGATCGACTCGCTGCCTGACGCGACAAGCTCCAGGCCGCGTGCGTAGTCCTCCAGCGGCAACTGGTGCGTGATGATCCGGTCCATCGGCAGCAGCCCCTTGGCGAGCATGTCGATCGCGATCGGGTAGCAGTACGGCCCCAGATGTGCGCCGTGGATGTTCAGCTCCTTCGTGTCGCCGATGATCGTCCAGTCCACCGTCACGGGCTCGCGCATGACGCTGAACTCGACGAACGTGCCGAGCTTGCGGATCATGTGCAGCCCCTGCTCGACCGAAGCCGGGTGGCCGGTGGCTTCGATGTAGACGTCGCAGCCGTAGCCGTCGGTCAGGTCGCGCACCTCCTTCACGACGTCGTCGCGGCCAGCGTTGAAGGTCACATCAGCCCCGCACGCCCGGGCCACGTCGAGGCGCTGGTCGTTGAGGTCCAGCGCGACCAGCAGGCGCGGGTGGCGCAGGCTTGCCGCGGCCACCATGCCCAGGCCCAGCGGGCCGCAGCCGGCGATCACCACCACCTCCTCGAAGCCGATCTCGCCCCGCTGCACCGCGTGGATCGAGCATGCCAGCGGCTCGATGAACACCGCGTGCTCGGGGCGGACCTCGGGCGGCACCCGGTAGTTGCGCGCCCCCGCCGGAAACCGCATGTACGGCGCCATCGCCCCGAACGTGCGCTGCCGAAAGCCGTAGATGTCGTGCACCTGGCACATCCAGTACTGGCCTCGCGTGCAGTAGCGGCAGTGGTGGCAGGGCACGATCTGCTCGGACACGGCGATGTCCCCGAGCTTCAGTCCATCGCGCTCGCCCGCGCCCAGCGCCACGACCTCGCCCACGAACTCGTGGCCGGGAATCACCGGCGGTTGGCAATAGCCCTCGCGGCGGCCATCACCCCAGAAGAGCGGCGCGCCCTGATAGCACTTCAAATCGCTGGCGCAGATGCCCACCCGCTGCACGCGAATCACCACCTCGCCCGGCCCCGGCTGCGGCACCGGCGCCTCGTCCAGCCGGTAATCCTCCGGCCCGTGGCAGACGACGGCGGGCATGGTGCGCGGCAAGGTGATGCTGCGGTGATCGTTCATGGCACTGCCTTTCAGATGCACCACCAGCATCCGCTGTCTGCACACCGGTGGCAAGTGGCTGCTTGCGCGGCCGGGAGCGACAGGCGACTGCGGGGTGGCATCTGCGTCAGCGTGTCTGGTGTGCGACGTGGAGTGGGGGCCGGTCATCCGGGTTAAGAAACCGACCTGATCCTGATTCGCGTCGACTACCGATCGCCCACGCACTGGCCGGAGCGCCGGCATGTCGACCGGTCATGGTGCGCTGGCGCTGATGATCTGCTCGAAGGTTTGCCCAGTCTGTCGTTCGATGCGGCGGCGGACTTCCTCTGTGGGTAACCGGACGGTGCGGTTGTCGCCGAACACGACGGTGAGCGTGTCGTCGGTGGCGGTGGCCGGGTCTTGGACGAGGACCATCTTTTGGCTGTCAAAGGCGTGACCGTCGCCGGGGAGCGTGATATAGCCCGCGCCGCCCGGCTGCTGGGCGACCGATGGGGGCGTCGAGAGCGTGGCGAGGTCGGCCTCGACCGGTCCGGATCGGGCAGGCAGAAACACGAGGATCAGGACGAGTAGCATGCCAGCGAGGCCCAGCGCCGCGCCGGCGGCCGCCCTGGCGAGGAGGGAGGCGGCAGCCGTGGTATCCCTGGCCGCGGTGCCGGCGCTGTAGAGCGTCATCTTGCCCAGCTCCGCCAGCAGCGGGGCCGGCGCGGCGACGGCGGCATCGGAGCCGAAGGTGGCGAGGAGCGCTGCGGCTGTGGTGGTCACGCCGCGCCGCTGCAGCTCGGCGCGCAGCCGGTCGATCGCGGCGCGCAGGTGCCGCGAGAGCGTGGCGGGCGAGCTGCCGTTCTCGCGGGCGATCTCGCGCAGCGAGCGCTGGCGGATGAAGTGCTGGATGAGCAGCCACTGCGCATCGTCGGGCAGCCCGGCAAGGGCCGCATCGAGTTGGGCCGACGCCTCGTGCCAGGCCGTCTCGGCAGGCCCGGCGTCGGCGCGCTGCCGCGCGTGGGACAGCTCGCGTCGCCGGCGTCGTTCGCGGCTGCGTGCGGCGTCGATGGCGAGGCGCGTGGCGGTGCGGTGCAGCCAGCCGCCGAGCGACCGTTCCACCGCGGCCCGTTGCTGCAGCAGCCTGAAGAATGTGTCCTGGGCGGCGTCCTCGGCGCTGGCCGCGTCGCGCAGGACGCGCCGGCAGGTGGCGTAAACGGCGTCGGCGTAGCGGCGGACGATCTCGGCGAAGATCTCGTGATCGCCCGTGCGACGGAAGGCGATCAGCAGTGACTGATCGGTGGCCAGCGTCAGATCGCGTTGGTGCATGGCGATGCTCCCGGTGGTTCACGCCGAGCGCTGCTGGATGACCTCGGGGTAGCGGGCGAGGCTGATGGCGGTATCGTAGGCGATGTCGCCGCGCTGGTAGAGCTCGAGCAGGGTGTGGTCCCTCGTGACCATGCCGTGCTTGCGGCCGGCCTGCATCTCGGAGTAGACGCGGTGAAGGGCGTTCTCGCGAATCATGTGGAGCACGCCCGAGGTGCCGACGAGGATTTCGGTGGCGAGGACGCGGCCATCGGTGACCGCGCGGGGCAGCAGTTGCTGGGCCAGGACGGCCTGGAGCGTGCTTGCGAGCATGAATCGGACCTCTTCCTGCTGGCCCTCTGGAAACGAAGCCGTGATGCGCTGGACGACCTCGACAGCGCCGGGCGTGTGGAGCGTGGCGATGACAAGGTGGCCGGTCTCGGCGGCGACAAGGGCGGTGTACATGGTTTCGCGGTCGCGCATCTCGCCAATGCCGATGACGTCAGGGTCCTGCCGCAGAACGTGGCGCAGCGCGCCGGCGAAGTCGTGGACGTCGCTGAGCACTTCCTGCTGGACGACGACGGACCGTTTGAAGCGGTGGGTGTACTCGATGGGGTCTTCGATGGTGACGATCTTTTTGCGGAACTCGGCGTTGATGAGGTCGATCATGTAGTGAAACGTCGTGGTCTTGCCGACACCCGTAGGGCCGGTGATGATGATCAGGCCGTTGGGTCGGCGGGCGAGGTCGTCGACGATGGCGGGCAGGCCGAGCTGCTCGCGCGTCCGGATGGCGGTTTCGCTGAGGCGGATGGAGAGCTCCGGGCGGCCGTCGCGGAAGTAGACGGCCACGCGGGCGCGGTCGTATTCGCCGAAGATGGTGGAGAAGCAGAGGGCGCGATCGTGTTCCAGGCGCTGCTTCTGCGCGTCGTTCAGAAGCTCGTGCGCCAGCGCACGCGCGCGGTCGGCCGTGACGGCGTCACCTTTGAGTGTCGCGATGCTGCCGTCGATGCGCAGCAGTGGCGGCAGGCCGACGACCAGGTGCAGGTCGCTGGCTTCGTGATGCCGCGCGGCGGCAAGCAGGGTGTGCAGCTTCATCGGCGCCACCAACCTCGAAGCAGGCGCCAGGGGCGCCCGAGCAGGGAGCGACGATCGAGCTCGTCACGCCCGTGCTGGGCCGGCGCGTACTGGGGCGCGAGCTGCAGGCAACGCGCGAAGCTGGCGTCGGCGGCGTCATCCCAGCCGAGCTCGAGCTGGCATCGACCGAGCAGGAACCAGCCCGGGGCGTGCGCGGGCTGTAGCGCCAGGCCGGCTTGGAGATAATGCGCGGCTTCGGCGGCGCGGCGATGATGCAGCAGGATGCGCGCAATGATCACGCGGTCGAACCAGTCGGCGGCCGCGTCCACGAGCGCCTTGTCGAAACAGTCGCGGTGGCGCGGCTGGCGCTGGGCCAGTAGCACCTCGCCCCTCGCCTGCCAGCGCCACGGCGAGCTGCCTTCGGCGGTGAGCGAAGCGTCGGAACACGCGGCCGCTGCGTTGTTGTCGGCCAGCCGGCTACACACCTGCGCCTTGGCGGCGAGCAGGTCGCCATGGCCGCGAAAGACCTCCAACGCCTTGTCGCACCAGAGGCGGGCCTCATGACACTCGTCGAGCTCGACGAGCATCCGCACCTGCTGCACCCACGCAACGACGACGCTGCGATCTTCGTGCAGGCAACGTGTGGCCAGGCGCAGCGACCTCTCGAAGTCGCCCCACTGCTCAGCGGCGCGCGCCTCGGTGAGCAAGGACCGCGCCGAGCGCAGCCGGGCGCCGAGGGCCGGGTGCTGCGTTGTTGCCGGCTGCTGTCGCCGCGCGTGGTTGAACTCGATGCGTGAGAAGCGTCCTGGCATGGCTACTCCACGGGACCGAAACGACGGAATGGTCGCAGGCGCCACCAGACCGGGCCGAGGATGTCGCGCCGATGGACGTGTGCCGTGTTGACGGCAAGCGCGGCGCGACGCGATTCGACTGCGGCGCTGCTGACGTCCCAATCCATCATCGACGGCACGATGGCGTACCGGTCGGCTGCGACCGTAAAACTCAGTTCCGGCATCGCGTCGATCGCACCGAGCGGCTGCCGGGCGTCGGGCACCGCCTGACCGTTGACGCGCAGGCGGCTGGCGTCGACCGCGACGTGGTCCCCCGGAAGACCCACGATGCGCTCGAACCCGTAGCCAGTTCGAACCATGTAGCCGTCGGCCCCACCAGGTCGGACGCGGTAGGCAACGATCTCGCCCCGCTCGTAAGCGGCGGGGTCGGACCAGGCCCGGTAGAGCACCACGTCGCCCGGGCTGAGCATGGGCGTGTCGGGGGTGCCCAGCACGGACAGGCGCATGGGCGAGGCGGCCCAGCCGATCGCCGTCCGGGCCGGCCCGTAGAGGCACACGTGCAGCAGCACCACGACGAGCACCCCCGTCGCCAGCCGGCGCATCCGCGACCGCCACCAGATGGTGGATCGCAGGATCAGGGCGATGGCCAGCGCGTGTACGCCAACGGCGGCGGCGTACGCCAGGATGGCGAGGCCGCTCAGCACCCACAGCGAGGCGACAAGCAGCAGATTCAGCCACAGCGCCAGCAGTGCGGCGCCGACCCGGCGCTTGCCCTGTCGCAGATGGGTGGCGCCGGGCACGGCACACAGCAGCAGATCGAGCAGCGCGACACGGGCGACCCGGGTGCGCTGCTGCGGGAGAACGCTCGCCATGGACCCCAACAGGGCGGTCATGCAGGCGACCGTCCGGCGGATGGGGACGGCCGGGCGGTGCCACAGCCACGCCACGCGCCCGGCGCGCGGCGGCTCGACGGCGACGGTTGAGAGGTCGAGCAGGCTCTGGCAGCGTACGCAGCGCGGCACGCTGGGCATGTTGTGGAAATGGCAGGCGGGGCATTCCATGGTCGTACAACGGCGGGCTCAGGGATGGTGGCGCAACCGGGCTTCGGCGTGGCGATAGACCACGGCGCCGGGGCCGAAGTACTCGGCTGTCTTCTCTCGCGACTCCTCAACGCCGACGATGTCGCGAATAAGGTCCGCCAAGGCCATGCACTGCTCGCCCTGGCTGCCTTCGACGCGGACGTGCACCTTGCCGTCGGCGCCGATGCGGATGTCGATCTCGGGCTGGCTCATGCGGGACTCCCATGGGCGCGGACGCGCACGTGGATCGTGTCGTCCTGGCTGACCTGCGTTTCGATGATGTCGTAGTTGCGCTGCTTGAGCTCGGTCATGAGCTTGTGGTACGCGAACTGCTGGACGAGCCGGCCGGCGACCTCCTCGCCAATGCGGCGCAGCTCGGCCTTGCTGTGGCCCTCGCCGCTGGTGCAGACGGTGCATCGGCCGCGGCTGTCCCGGGCGAACTCGATCGTCACGCCGCCTCGCTGGATGCGGATGGGCTGGTTGGACGCGACCTGATCGGTGACCTCGCTCTGGGCAATCTCCGTTTCGACGCTCGTGCGAGCATCCGCCGTATCGTCGCGCTTCAGGGTGTAGTTGGCGCTGGCCATGCTGAAGCCCATCGATGCGGCAACCCCAGCGACGGCGGTGGCGATCGCGGGCCAAGAGGCGATGACAACGGGAGTCAACACGCAGACGGCGCTCATTTCAGGACTCCTTCTCGAGCTTCGGGGCGGGGTCGATCTCCAGCTTGCGCCGCAGGCTGCTCGCGGGCGTGTCGGTCACGGGCTGATAGGACGCCCAGCGGGCGCGGCCCTCGGCCCAGCCGCGGAGGTGGGCGATCTGCTCGTTCATCGTGCGCGACAATGGCACCGTCTGGCGCAGGCCGCCAAGCAGCAACTGCGTGTCCAGCTCGTGCTCGAGGTAGAACGCCTCATACAGGGCGCTAATGATCGCTTCCTCGATCTCGGCGCCGCTGAAGCCGTCGGCCGCCGCGGCCAGAGCGTCAAGGTCGAAGGACTGCGGCTCGCGTCCACGACGCTGGATGTGGATCGTGAAGATCGCCCGCCGCTCGTCCACATTGGGCAGGTCGACGAAGAAGATCTCGTCCAGGCGCCCCTTGCGCAGCAGTTCCGGCGGCAGCTTGCTGATGTCGTTGGCGGTGGCGAGCACAAAGACGGGGCGCTTCTTCTCACTCATCCAAGTGAGGAAGGTGCTCATGACGCGGGCGGTCGTGCCGCCGTCCGTCCCGCCGGAGCTTTCCGAGCCACTGAAGGCCTTGTCGATCTCGTCGACCCAGAGGACCGCGGGGGCAATGCTTTCGGCGACCGCCAGCGCCCGTCGGATGTTCTCCTCGGAGGAGCCCACAAGGCTGGAGAACATGCGGCCGATGTCGAAGCGAAGCAGGGGCATGTCCCAGGCTCGGCTGACGGCTTTGGCGCACAGGCTTTTGCCGCAGCCTTGCACGCCGATGAGCAGCACGCCCTTGGGCGCGGGTAGGCCGAAGGCGCGGGCCTTCTCGGTGAACGCGCTGGAGCGGGTGAGCAGCCACGCCTTGAGCCCGTCGAGCCCGCCGACGTCGTCGAGGCCGGCCTGCGACTCGAAGTACTCGAGCAGCCCGCTCTTGCGGATGATCTGCTGCTTCTCGGAGAACACGGTGGCGACGTCGGCGGCCGTGAGCGCGCCGTCGTTGACGATCGTCTTGGCGAAGACGTTCTCCGCTTCCTGCAACGTCAGACCCAGGGCGGCCTGCACCAGCTTTTCCCGGCTGGCGGGCTCGACCTGCAGCGACAGGTCGCTGCTGGCGGAGACGTCGCAGCAGATGCGATCCAGCAGTTGCGAGAAGTCCTCCACCTCCGGCAGTGGGTAGTCGAGCACCGTCACGTCCTTCTCCAGATCGGCCGTCAGCTCGACGCCCGGCGCGGTGATGACGAGCGTCTTGTAGCTGTCGCTGATCGCCTGCGCGACTTCGCGGAGTTTGCGAACGACGGCGATGTTCTGCCCGCTGCCGCGCAGGAACGGGTGCAGGTCCTTGAACAGATAGATGGCCGGGTCTTTGTGCTCGATGACGGTGTCGAGTCCTTCAACGGGGTCGGCGAGACTGCGCGATTTCCCGGTATGCTCACCGCCGCCGACACGGTTCAACCCGGCCGTGACCGACCAGGTGTAGAGCGACTTGCCGCGCGAGGCGGCGATGTATTCGAGGTGGCGCTGGACGCGCAGCTCTTCCCAGGTCACGACGTAGATGATCGGGTAGCGGGCGCGGATGAGCACGTCCAGCTCGCGCGCGGCCGCCGGCGGGCGGCGTTGGGGGGTGTTCGTCCGCGCCGCTGCTTGCGCCGCACCATTGTTCGCTTCCGTGCTGTTCATGCCCTGTCCTCGAACATCTTGCCCGCGGCGCAGCGCGCCTCGAGCTCCGCATCGCCCGGACGCAGGCACATGGCCGCCTCGAGCAGCTTCGCGTTCAGCTCCTCGAAGTAGACCCGACCTGTCCGATCGATGTGGATCGTCACCGTCAGATCACCCGCCCCAATGCACTGGTGTCGTCCTTCGCGAGCGGCGCTGTCGGTCATCGCGCGGCCTCCATCAGCTTGAACTCGACAAGCAGCTCTTCGGCCCGCCGCCGTTCCTGTGCCGACACGGTCCGCGACAGCTCACCGCCGTCGGCGGCCGCACGCCAGGCGGGCACATACCCGGTCATCAGCCGGAGGGCGTCGCGGGGCAGGTTGGCCGCCACCCACTGCGCCACGGGCTTCAGGCAGCACTCGACGTGGCCGGGCATCAGCAGATGGCGCACGATCAGCGGCGTGCGGCCGGCGACAAGGCCGAGGTTGCGCGTGACCGTCGCCAGGTATCCATCCATACCCGCCAGGGCGCGGGCACAGCGGTCGCTGCCGAACTTGAAATCAGCGACGTACGTCTGCACGACGCCCTCGAGCAGCTTCAGCACAACCGGCGTCATGTACATGTTCGTTTTGAGCACCAGCGGCAGAGCCGACGTGCCCGCCCGTCTCGCCGCCACCGCCAACTCCAGAATCGTCGGCAGATGCAGACTCGGCTCCCCGCCGACCAGGACGATGGTCCGGGCGCCGCGTGCCACGGCGTCGATCAACTCGCGCGCCAAGGCATCGGCAT
Organism: Phycisphaeraceae bacterium; assembly: GCA_040905445.1. GTDB lineage: Bacteria > Planctomycetota > Phycisphaerae > Phycisphaerales > Phycisphaeraceae > SKPT01. The sequence continues at coordinate 109,771 of JBBDRN010000028.1, forward strand.
CCACCGGCTCGCCCCGCTCCGGATCGAAACAGTTCGGCCCCTGAATGCAGAAGCGGCAGCGGAAGTTGCATCCGCTCAGATAAACCATGTACGCCGGGAGCAGTTCCGGCTCTTCAGCGAGGCTGAAATGTCGCTTATAGCACCAGCTTCGCCGCCCCAGCCCGCAAGGCGTCGACTGGCCGGCCGCGCGATCCGCGCCGCAGCGCAGCTCGCACATCGTGCAGCGCGACAGCCACCGGCGGCTGAGTGCCGCTCGCTCGACCAACGCCGCACAGGATGTCCCGTCAGGCACTTTCCTCACAACAGCCTCTACAGGACAGACGACGCCGATCCCGCCGTGTTTCACACGAACCCGGAGCGCAGGGCTTCATTTCTGTTCGAGCCGCCCGAGCGAGGGCTCCCGGCCCACGGCTAAGGCGCGTTGCCGGTACCACGGGCGCCCGGGCGGGGCAGTTGCACCACGCTCGAGCTGCGGCGGTCGCATGACTCATGAACCGGATGAGCCAGAGCAGCTTTCGTGGCGGGGTCGAGTTCATCGGTGCTCGCGGGGGCTGGGCCGCCGTGCTAACCTGCACGCGCCGTGCGTTGATGATCCGCTCCGCTGCAGGCTCCGCTGATGAACGCCACCGCCCTGGTCTGTCACGATGGTCCCCGCGTTGAGCTGTGCGACGTCGAGCTGCCCGAGCCGGGGCCGGGCCACATCGTGATCCGCACACTCGCGAGCGGCATCAGCCCCGGCACCGAGTTGGCGCTGATGCAGCAAAAGATCACCTGGGGCCCGTTCCCGCTGTGCACGGGGTACCAGGCCGTGGGCGTCGTTGAAGACGTTGGCGCGCAGGCCACCGGGTACGTCGCCGGGCAGCGTGTCTATTACCGTGACAATGCGGCCATGCATCTGCCCGGGGGGCCGGCCGTCAGTTGCGTCTCCGGCACGCACGCGAGCCGTGCGGTGGTGGATCCGCAGCGCACGCATGGGCTGGCGGTGCTGCCGGACGGTGTGGACGTGGCCGCGGCCAGCCTCTATGCGCTACCGGCGGTCGGGCTCAACGGCGTGGACATGGCCAACCCGCGCATGGGGCAGACGGTGGTCGTGCATGGTGTGGGGCTGGTGGGGCTTGGGGTCGTGGCGGCGTGTGCCCACCGCGGCTGCCGGGTGATCGCCATTGACCTCGACAGCCACCGTCTGGACGTCGCCCGCGCGCTGGGGGCCGACGAGCTGGTCAACGGCCGCGAGGTGGACGCGCGACAGCGCCTGCGCGAGCTGGCGCCGAACATGGCGGACGTGGTCTTCGAGTGCACGGGGTCGCCGGCGTGCCTCGATCCCGCCATCGCCATGTGCCGCACGCATGGCACGTTCGTCTGGCAGGGCAACTATGGCGAGCAGCCGGTGAGCCTGAAGTTCCTCGGGGCGCACAACCGGCGGCTGACGATGTATTTCCCCTGCGACGACGGGCTGGCCCCCTGCCGCGCCGCCGTGCTCAAGAACATGGCCCGCGGGGTGCTGCCCTGGCATGAGACGATCACGCACGAGCTCGAGCCGAGCGACGCCGCCCCGCTGCTGAACCGCATGCTCGCGGGCGAGGGCGGCGACGTGCTCGGCGCGGTCGTTCACTGGAGCGCGTAACGCGTCACGATGCAAATGCACAATGCACAATGCACAATGGACAACGGGTGAGAACGATGCCGCCTTGCCAATTTGTGCATTGTGCATTGCGAATTGTGCATTGCGAATTGTGCATTGAATTCCCGTCACAGGAGTAGCGCATGGGACATGTTCTGATCACCGGCGCCAGCGGCATGATCGGCCGCACGCTGGCCGGGCAACTGGCGAGCGAGCGCGACATCGTCTGCATGAGCCGGCGGCGCGTGGACGGCGATGCGCCAGGCGTGCGGGGCGACTTCGCCCGCTTCGAGGATCTGCGCCGCCTCGACGCCTACGACATCGACAGCGTCGTACACATGGCGGCGGTGACCGGCGGGTGCAGCGAGGCCGACGGCCTGGCGGTTAACGTCGAAGGCACGCGCTGCCTCATGCGTTATCTCATCGACCGCGGCTGCCGGCGGTTCGTGCTCGCCAGCTCCATCGCCGTCGTCGGCCTGCAGGCGACGGACTTCCGCCCCGTCAAGGCGCCCATCCCCGACGAGCACCCGTGCCTCGACCGCCACGGCTACGGGCTGTCCAAGTACCTCATGGAAGAGGTGTCGCGCTACCACGCCCGGCAGAACGCGGACCTCGGCGTGATCAACCTCCGCCTGTGCAGCGTGCATCCGGACGACGCGCCGCCGCCGCTCGAGCCGATGGGCCCGCCCACGGCGTGGGCGTTCGGCAAGCTGACCCAGATGCGCCTGAGCGACGCCTGCCGCGCGTTCACCGCGGCGCTCGATGCGCCGTGGCGGCCCGGCGAACGGGTGATGAACGCGGCCCCGCGGCAGGCATGGACCGAGGCCAACGTGGCGCAGCTGCTCAAGCGGTGGTATGGCGACGCGCTGGACGTCAGCCACTACGAGCAGCCGGGCCGCGAGCGGGCGAGCCTGTTCGACGTGACGCGCATCGAGCGGGAGCTGGGTTTCGTCGCAGACACCGCGGCCGCGCAGGCACAGGCCGGCGCCTGAGACATCGGCGCAATCACTGCTGATCCACCAGCGCCTCCAGGTCCTGCGCGTACTGGTCGAAGTCCGGCTCACCCTCGCGGATGTGGGTCAGCCCCGCCTGCCGCGCCCGCTCCAGGAACCGCTCGATCCGCCGGACCAGAGCCGGGTCGATATGCACGACGCGCCCGCGGTGCCACGGCCCGTCGTATGCCAGCAGCTCGCTGCCGTGCAGCCGATGTCGCTCGATGATGGCGTAGTCGACAGCCAGCCGGGCGTGGCGCACCCGCTGAAGCTCGCCGGGGGCGTCGGCGACGGCCTGCTCGGCCAGGTCCCACAGGCGATCCGCCTCGGCGAGCACGTCGTGGTCAAGGTGATCGACCGTGCGGCCGCCGTAAATCCGCAAGCGCGCGCCCGTGTCCCGCAGCGCGTCGGTCAGCAGGTCCAGGTACGCCCGCAGCGGTGCCGCCGCCTCGCCGTAGACGCCGGCCAGGAACTCGTCGATAAGCATCTCGCCGTCGAGCGACGGATCCCACAGCAGCCGCGCCAGCACGTACGCCCGCATCGGCTGCAGTTCGCCGTCGGCGGCCTGCCAGTTGCCCTGCTCGAACACGCCACGCACGCCCAGCTCGGCGAAGTGGCGCAGGTTGTCATCCAGCACCGGGTAGTTCGGCCAGGGCAGCAGGTAATAGCTGAAGTAAGTCGTGTAGTTCCACACCCACAGGTGCTCGCTGCGCTGGGCCCACTGCGCCAGATCGCGCACGATCGCCCGGTTGCCCGAGCCCATCTCCCCCAGTGGAGCGGCGAAGCTCGCCCGAAGCGTGCTGTACCGGATGATCACGTTGTCGCGGGCCCGCATCGTCCGTGGCGGCCGTCGCGACCATTCGTACGCCAGTGTCTCGACGTAACGATCGGGAAACTCCTCCTCGATGGCCTCCGCCACGGCGTTGACCAGGTGCAGCAACGGTGCCGCGGCCGTGGCCTCGCGCTCCTCAAGCTCGGCGCAGCGAGGGCACTGGCAGTGGTTGTTGTTGCCGTCGTTCTGGCTGATGGAGATCACCTGCCGATCGGGATGCTCCGCCAGCAGCCGGCGCACGCGGCGGGTGATGTGATCGATGACTTGCTCGTGGGTGAGGCACAGTTGGCCTCCCTCGCGCAGGCGGCGGCCGTCGACGAGGCTGTAGAACTCGGGATGGGCGTCGAAGTGCTCGTCGGGCGGAAGCAGGCGGTAGAAGGTGTGCGACTCGTGGCGGGGCACGAAGCGCAGCCCGCCGCCGTGCCGCGCCTGCAGGCCGTTGAAGCCGTTGAGGCGGTTGCGCGCCGCCCAGTCGGCGTCGTAGGCGTCGTGGATGAGCGTCCAGCGGTAATCGAACGCCGGGCGCACCCGCTCGTCGAGCTCGGGCAGCGTCAGGCGCTGGCGCTGCGGAACGTGTGAGACGTCGCGCGTGAACCAGCGCACGCCGAGCTGGTCCTGAAGCAGCCCGTAGACGCCGTAGAGCGTGCCGCGCGGCGAGCCGCCGAGGATCACCAGATGTTCGTCGACGCTCCGCAGCAGGTATTGCTCGTCGTCCAAAGGCCGGTCATCGACAAGCGCCCGCGCCCGCTCGACGGGCCCGACGTACAGCTCGCGCGGGCCGGCGGGCTCGTCCTCGTCGACGATCGGCAGGGCCGCGCCGGTCATCTGCTCGATGTGGTGCGCCAGCTCGTCGGCCGCGTGAGTGACCGCCGGCGCCGGCGCTCGGGGCACGACGATGCGGTAGTCCGACTTCCCGTCGTCCACGAGCACCAGCGCCTCAGCCGCCGCGCTGCCCGCGAGCCAGGCGTGCAGCGTGACCAGCACGGCGATGACCAACGATGGACGGCGCGTCGCACGACACATGGACCGCCAGCCTACCACCGCAAGGCCCGGGTTCCAAGGCAGTCGGCGGCAGCCGCCGGATGCCCCATGCCGCCTCGGCTGCATCGCTGTCGCTCAGTTGGCGTGGCGAGCGTGCGGCCGCGCAGGACGAGCTTGTCCGTCTCGCAGCCTGTGACAACGAAAGCTGAATCCTCAGGATCGTTCTCGAAGGCGAGCGTCGGGAAGGCGTCGGCAAAAAGACACATGACGAAGCCATGGGCCGCCGATACCATGGCTGTCGCACACGCTGAATTTCAGCGCGCCGCCCGCGAAGTGGGTCGTTCGACCCGCTCGGGCCCTCCGGGACCCCCTCGAAGGCCTTCGCCAACCGTGGTGAAGGATGGGTGTATACGTTCGTGGTTTTGAACACTCACGTGTGGAGAAGTTGTGTTCTGGCTGAATGAAAAAAAGACGGCGTACCTTGGGTGTTGCGAGCACCCCAACCGCCCACGCGGGCAGAAAGTACGCCACCATGGAACACGCTACCACCGAATCGCTGACCCTGCCAGCCACCACGCCCCGCGACGCGCTCGCGGGCGGCGATAATGTCCGCTGGAGAGAGGCTGACATGCGCGAAGAGGTCCTAGACGGTCCTTCATGGGATCCGCACATATACATTCACACCCACGAGCCCTTCCTGGATGCCGTGCACAGTGTGATCGCAGCCGCGGAGAGTTGGCAAGATGCTCAGGAATAATCCATCCTGCCTGATCGTGATGCTGGTGCTGGTCGCAGGCCTGTGGGGCTGCGCTCGGCCGATCGGAGTCCACAGCGTCACGCGGCGCGCGGTTCAGGACATTCAGGAGGACCAGCCTTGGCTTGGGCCGGAACAGCAGGCCCAGGCTTTCATTTCGGCGGGCTACTACTTAGGGTTGGGACCCTATGACTGGCTGGAATGGGTGGATGCCGAGGGAGAAACGGTGGCCGAAGGACACAAGGTGGTCAAGCAATGCAGACGCTATCTGGAGCGACAGGGGCTGTGGGAAGACCTGCGGGGGGAGAGAATTCGTATCTTCGAGGGCACAGATGTTCCGCGGATCTGCTGATTCAGCCCTCGCAGCGTCGGTATTCTGCTTCACCCGGCAAAGAGCCTACGGAAGAGTTGCCCCGGCTGGCTTCGAAGAGGTGCTGGTGATCGTGTGCCTTGATCCGGTGGTGGTGGTGCAGGGGCCGGGCAAGATCCAATGGGTGTCGCCGCCCGGTTCCGCCGACTCGTCCCCCTCCATCGGCTGGGAGGGTGCGGGCAAGGCCCCGGCGCACTTCCTGCTGCCGCACGGCTTCGATTACGGGACGGAGGTGCCCTACAGCGAGCACCCGGTCTGGTTCTCTCCGGACATGGATGCGCCGCCCCAGCGCGCGGCCTACGTGGACGAGGATACCCGCGAGATCGACGTCCCGTGGGGCAAATTGGTGCTTACCAGAGACGGCGAATACTGGCGCGTCCATGCGCGGGATGCGGGCCGTCAATCGAGGTGACTACCGCCGGGTGCCGTGGTCTGAGCGAGTCCGCGAGCGAAGGTCACGAGGGCGGGCACCGTGGATGCATCGGAATGGTGAGCGTCCCCCGATTGGACTGCGGGAATTGGTGGAGGATGGTGCTGCTCCTGAAGACCGAAAGTGGTGTCACTGAGCGCCCTACCCCAGCCACTGATGGGCGCGTTCAAAACCAGCCACGCTGATGGAGGGTTCGCCTCGTAGCCTGACCGGCCCCGCGTCGGGGCTGGAGCGGCACGATGGCGAACCAACTGAGCGTGGTTAAGGTTCATTCGATTCTGACGTTACATGCCGGTGGCTGGTCGCAGCGGCGGATTGCGGCGGAGCTTGGGATCGACCGTGAGACGGTGGCGCGGTACGTGCACATGGCTCGGGCGGAGGCGGAGGCAAAACCAGCCACGCGGGCGAACGCGCCTCCGCCACGCAAGGGGCGGCTTTGTTTGCGCCCACAGCGGTGCCGACGGTTGCAACACCCGCCCACTCGCGTCCGCTACGGAGAGACGTTCGTCGCGAACACAACCGCCCCGACGTCAGCGGGGCCACGTTCCACGGCTCCGCCTGCTCCGAAGCAGACGTCAGCCTAAAAAACCCGCCCCGACCCAACGGGCCGGAGCGAGCCGGGCTAGGACTGCGACCGGCCGTGCGTCAGTACGTCATCGATATTGCCGATACACGTCGACATTCGGCCGAATCGCCCCCTCGAATCGCGCTCCCACCTCGTCGGCGACGGCCTGCAGCAACATGCACACCACCTTGTGCTCGGTGGAATCGTGCGTGCCATGCAGATGCACGCCCACGTGCTGCTGCTCGTCCGGCAGCACCACCCACGGCCTGAGCTCGGCGTCGTACTCGACCTCATCCACCTCGCGCACCGGCTGGCGATCGATCCGATACGTCGTCCACATCGGCAGCCGCTCCACGAGCCCCGGCTCGTCCGCTGTCAGCTGATGCTCGAACTCCGCCATGAATTCGCGAGCATGCTCGTCGCTTGCCAGACCCGTGACGAAGTATTCGCATGGCAACTGCGACCGACGCATCCGCGTGAGCGCGTTCGCCCACGTGATCTCCGGCCGCGGGCTGCTGCTGAAGTGCCGACCCGGCGCCAGCGGCATCGCCCCCGGCTGCGACCCGCCGGCCCAGATGCCCAGCAGCCGCGCCCCCGCCGGCCGCAACCAGACCTCGTCGACATAGCGCACCACCGCCTCCAGCAGCATCGGATCCTGGTCGACCCGCCACAGCGACAAGCCACATCGCAGTACCCGGTCCCGCTCGTCCGCCTCCAGTCCCGACGCCAACGCTTCGACCTCCACATCCACCATCTCAGGGTCGACCACTGTGGCCACGATCCGCCTCGCCCTCATCCTGTTCATCAACGCCACGCAGCTCGCCCGGTCTCGCGCTACGCCATACACGATCACGCCCAGCTCCAACCCGAGCTGTCCAGCACGCTGCAGCTCATCCAACGCCTCGTACGGATCCTTCCCTGCGGGCACCAATGCCATCAACCTCTCCTTCCGCTTGAAGTACGCGTCGCCGACGGCGACGACCCTGCATCCCATTCATCCGACAACGCATGTCCCCGCGCACACGAAAAGACCCCGCGCGGCTGATGGCCGTAGGGGGTCCGGTAGACGACGTCAGAGCTAGCGAGCCGTCACCTTATAGTGACGCGCTGTGGGCGGAAATGTAGGTCATTGGCCCGGGCGAAGCACCCGAGCATCCCGACAAGCCGGGCGATATGCCCTGGCCCGCCCTCTGCGGCTACTTCCGTGGCCAGATACCGATGCGGACGCGGGCGAGGATCTGCGAGCTGAGCATGGCCGGCTGGCGGCCGTTCGAGATCGTCCGCGAATTGGGTCTGAAGAAGGGGACGGTCGAGAGCGTGCTGAACGCGATGCGGCGGGAGCTCGCCCAGGTCGAGGGCTGACACGGCCCCGGTGCGACAACGAGGTTCATCGGCTACCGCCCCGGCACCCCGCCGGCGCGGTTGCGTGGGCCGTCGCCCGCCGCCGCCCCTCATATGGCCCCACCCCTGGGGTCGTCACCGCCACGGCGCCATCCCGCTGCCGCGCAGCGTTCGGCCACTGCCGGATGCCGACGCCGGCGTCCGCTACGAAGCCGACGGCGAATTCCTCGACCACGTCCGCCGCGAAGAGGCCGAGGACCAGCCCGAGCTGCCGTGGGACGGCTGAACATCGCGCCACACCAGCGCACAACCTTGAACCTGACGCTTGACCGGCGTCAGGCGGCGTTGTCATACTGGATGAGACCGGCGCCGGGACGGTTCCCGCATCGCGACCGGGCCGGAGGTCCACCGCCGACCGGCGACTTGGCGTGAATCACGCCCCGCGAAAACCCGGGAAAGCGGCCAAGCCTCCCCCTCTCCCCTAACCCCTCACCCCCCGAACTGACCTCATGCACGCATGCACACGAGATCACCCAAATCAAATTTCCTATCCGTTATAACGCCCGTTGCCCCCCCTTGGAGATGCGCATGACCATGCCCCCCTGCCGCGTGCTGTTGATCGGACTCGCGCTTGTGCTTGCACTCGACGCGCCGGTGTCCGCCATGGATGAGAGCGAGGAGGCAGAGATGGCGGCGCGGCGGCTGGCGATGACGGGCAGCGACATGTCGGCCGCCGAGGCCGCGGCGCTGGAGGTTCGCGTGGAGCAGGAGCCGGGCGACCTGGCGGCACGCACGCAACTGCTCGGCTACTACATGATGCATTATCACGACGATCCCCAGGCGCTTGAACGTCGGCGAACGCACATTCTCTGGGTCATCGAGAACCATCCCGCGTCCCCCCTCGCCGGGCTGCCCTACGTGTCACTCGACCCGCGCATCTCTCAGGAAGCAGTCGCCGCGGCCACGGAGCTTTGGCGAGAGCATGTCGAGGCTGAGCCGGGGGACGCGAAGCTCATCGCGAACGCGGCCAGCTTCTTCGTGCCTTACCAGTTGGAACTGGCGGAGCAGTACCTGGAGCAGGGCCGGGCGCTTGAGCCGCAGAACCCGAGCTGGCTCGAGGAGCTTGCGCGGGTGTACGGCTTCCAGGTGCAGGATGCGGCCGACGAACAGCGCGACGAGCTGGCGGCGAAGGCCTTGGCGGCATTCGAGGCGGCGTATGAGCTGCACGACGATGAGATCATGCACTTTTACATGCTCAACAACCTCGCGGAGGCGGCGCTCACCGCGAATGCGAACGACAAGGCTCAAACGTACGCACGCCGGCTCCTCGACATGGCGGAGCGATACAAGGGCGACTGGAACTACGGCAACGCGATCCACGCCGGTCACCTGACGCTCGGGCACCTGGCGCTGCGCGCGGGCGACGTCGAGCAGGCGGCGGCGCATCTGCTCGATGCCGGACGCACGCCCGGCTCGCCGCAGCTCAACTCGTTCGGCCCGGATCGTTCGCTGGCGCAAGCGCTGTTGGACGCGGGCGAGCGCGAGGCAGTGCTGGAATATCTAGAGCTCATCGAGCGCTTCTGGGTGCACCGCGGCGAACGCCTGCAGCACTGGCGCGAGGAGATCCGCGCCGGCCGAACGCCTGATCTGCGTTACTGACGCGGCGTCTATCCGCAAATCAACTTTCCTGTCTGTTAACCCCTCACCCCGGAGCTGACCTCATGCACGACATGCACGAGATCACCCAGATCAAATTTCCGATCCGTTATCGGCGGCACCTCCTTGTGTGGTACAAGAAGATGCAGATGCCGTGCCATTGTGTTAGGCGCTCTTAGTAGGTTGACGTGATGGATGTCGAACTCTTGATAATGGTTCCAGTTGTATGGGGGGTGACGATACTAGTTGCAAGGTTTGCGTTGAGAATCTCCGTCGCGTGGCTTGCGATATTGATCGTTCTTTCGCATGCCGCCGCTGCGGCAACAGGAGTCGTTATTGGGCCGTTGGTCATGAGAAGCTGGCCTGATGAAGGTGGGAGGTGGGCTAGCCTTCTTTTTTATTTGGAGTTGTTGGCAGCCGGATACACTCAGGCATTCGCGATAATGGTTTCAGGCCGATTCGGATCAAGCTGTAGAAAGTAGCGCGCTGTTTCAAATGTCCTATCCGTCACACCGAGGGGACCGATGCCTGATCATTCCTGCTGCGTTTGACTTCGTGCTCGCCCTGACCGATCCCGCCGCGTACGAAGCCCAGCACGGCCTGC
>JBBDRN010000029.1:0-29461 GCA_040905445.1 Phycisphaeraceae bacterium
TTGGCGAACTCGACGTAGGGGATGACGAAGCGGAAGTCGTCCTTGGTCTGGAGGACGAGCGAGATGCCGATGTAGCAGGTGACCAGCCCGATGACGACCTTGACACCTTCGAGGATGTTGAGGTAGGCGGCGCGGGGTTCCTCGTCCTCGGGCGCGGTGAGGATGCCGAAGAGGTCGACGACGAAGGAGAGGGCGTACGCGGCGAGCAGGCCGGCGATGAGCCCGAGGAAGACGCCGGAAACCGCCGAGAGTCGCTTGTGGCGCGTCGAGACATCGAGGGTGATGACCGCGCCGGCCAGGGCAAGGGCGATGCCGATGGCGAGCACGAACGTGCCGAAGCCCACGCCGGCATGCTCCTGCTGCGTGAGCAGGTAGAGCGCGGCGACGGTGGCGACGAGGAAGATGAACGTCGCTCGGAGGATGGACAGGATCATGGCCGGTCCTTGCGGTCGGTTCGGCGGGCGCCCGCCGGAGGATGATGCCAGACGGAGATGCCCGCCACCGGCAGGATACGTCAGCGCCGCTCGTTCGCCAACCATTTGCCGACGCATCACAGCCGGGCTATCGTCTTCGTTCGCCCCCGCGCGATCGACGGCCGGGCCCGGTGCACGGGTCGGCCCGCGAATCGGGTCAGGCCTTGACCGGAGCAGCCCTAAGTGGCGTCGTCCCGGTGCCGCCGGTGTCCTGGCCGTCGATCCCGCGGGCGCGGGGGAGTTCGAATTTCGAATTTCCGGATTGGGCCGCGATAGGCGGACGACGCACACGCGGACGCCGCCACGACCATCAAAGGCCTGCACAGCGCACCCTCCACATGATTCCCTCCCATGACCATCCTCGACTTCGACGCACTTGAAGCGGCTCGCGCACGGCAGCGCGACGCCGACCCCGCGCTCCCCGCGCTGCTCCTCGCCGCCCAGGACGCGCTCGACGTCACCCCCCTCAGCGTCACCGACAAGCCCGCCGACCGGCTCGCCCCTTCCGGCGATCCGCACGACTACGTCAGCCTCGGGCCCTACTGGTGGCCCAACCCCGACACGCCCGACGGCCTGCCCTGGGTGCGCCACGACGGCGAGACCAACCCCGCCTTCCACGACACCGACCACGCGCGCCTCCACACCATGCAGCGCGCGGTCGTCCGCCTGGCGCTGGCGTGGTTCTATGCCGGCGAGCGCCGCTACGCCGACCATGCTGCGGCCATGCTCCGCCGTTGGTTCCTCGACCCCGCCACGCGCATGAATCCGCACCTGGCGTACGGGCAGTCGATCCCCGGCCGCTGCGAAGGCCGCGGCATCGGGCTCATCGACACGCGAGGCCTGGCGGTCATGCTCGACACCGTCCGCCTGCTCGCCGGCAGCCCCGCCTGGACGCCGGGCGACCACGATGCCCTGCGCGCCTGGTTCGCCGACTTTCTGCACTGGATGCGCGACAGCGAGCACGGCCGCGACGAAGCGCGGCAGCACAACAACCATGGCACCTGGTACGACGTGCAGATCGCCGCCTTCGCCCTCTTCACCGACCAGCCCGACGTCGCCCGCGCCCAGCTCCAGGCCGTGCCCGAGCGGCGGATCGCCGCGCACATCGAGCCCGACGGCCGCCAGCCGCACGAGCTGGCGCGCACGCGGTCGCTGAGCTATAGCGTGATGAACCTTGTCGGCCACGGCTACCTCGCCCGCCTGGGCGAGGCGGTGGGCATCGAGCTCTGGCACTGGTCGGCCCGCGACGGGCGGTCGATCCGGTCGGCGGTGGACTTCCTGCTGCCCCACCTCGCCGACGCGGCGCCCTGGGCCTGGCCGCAGATCACGCCGATCGAGCCGACCGGGGCGGCAGAGCTGCTGCGCCTCGCCGCCAGCCGGTACCCCGAGCCGAGGTATCGCGAGGCCGTCCGGCGGCTCGACGCCGCGGCCCCACCTCCCGCCGAAGTGGCCGCCCTGTTCCCCCTCCCATAGCCCGCCCCCGACTGCGTCGCTTATAATGTCTCTATGCGCTCGTGTTCCGCTTTGTGCATTCTGAATTCTGAGTTGTGAATTCCACGCTCCATGGCCTACACCGTCCTCGCCCGCCGTTACCGCTCGCAGTCGTTCGACGATGTCGTCGGGCAGCAGGCGACCGCGCGGACGCTGCGCAACGCGATCGCCAGCGGCCGCGTTGCGCACGCCTACCTCTTCACGGGCACGCGCGGCGTGGGCAAGACGTCGATGGCTCGCATCTTCGCCCGGGCGCTCAACGCCCCGGACACCATGGCCGACACCCCCCGGCCTGACGACGACTTTCCCGACGCCGACGTCCAGCAGCGTATGGCCGATGCGATCATGCGCGGCGACGACCTGAACGTCATCGAGATCGACGGGGCGAGCAACAACCGCGTGGAGGAGGCCCGGCAGCTCATCGCCAACGCGGGTTTGTCGCCCACGGACAAGGCGCGGTACAAGATCTACATCATCGACGAGGTGCACATGCTCTCGACGAGCGCGTTCAACGCGCTCTTGAAGATCATGGAGGAGCCGCCGCCGCACGTGAAGTTCATCCTCTGCACCACCGAGGCGCAGAAGGTGCCGGCAACGATCCAGTCGCGATGCCAGCGGTTCGACTTTCACAACATTCCGGCGGCGGCGATCGCCGAGCATCTCAAGGCCGTGCTGGCGCGCGAGAACGTCGAAGCCGACGAGCAGGTCACCTGGCAGCTCGCGCGGCTGGGCAACGGGTCGATGCGCGACGCGCTGTCCCTGCTCGACCGGCTGATCGCCACCGGCGAGTCGCCGCTGACGCCGGCGACGCTGGAGCAGATGCTGGGCCTGCCGGATGAGGCCGTCGTCGCCCAGCTCGTGGACGCGATCGCCACCGCTGACGTCGCCGGCGCCCTGCACAACGCCAACGACCTGCTGACGCGCGGCATCGGGCAGGACCAGCTCATCGACGTGCTCACGGAGCGGCTGCGGCAGCTCATGCTCATCGCGGCCTGCGGCGCCGACAGCGAGCTCGTCGAGCTCGCCGACGACGTCCGCGAGGCGGCGGCGCGGCAAGCCGGGCAGTTCGACGCCCCGGCACTGAGCTACATGATCGCCGTGTGCGACAACCTGCAGCGCTACGCCCGCAGCAGCGCCAACCCGCGCGCGCTGCTCGATGCCGCGCTCGTGCGTCTGGCGCTGGCGGAGAACATGGCCGACGTCTCTGCCCTGCTCGCCGGGCGCACGAGCCCGACCGGCAACGGTGCCGCCGCGCCCGCGGCGCAAAAAAAAAACTGATCGCCCCGCCGCCGTTGGCCGCTGAGCCAGCGCCCCCCGCGCGTCCCGCCGCGGCCGCGTCGACGGACGACCCGGACGCGCTGTGGGCCGGCGTCCTGGCACGCACCGCCGAGACGGCCGCGCTCTCCTGGGTCCAGTACCTGCAACTGGTCAGCATCGACGAGCAGCGGGCGGTGCTCGCGATCCGACCCGGGCATCGCGAGCTGCGAGGCTTCCTCACGCCCGCCCGGCTGCAGCCCATCGCCACGCTCCTGCGCGATCTGCTCGGCCGCGGTGTACGCGTCGACCTTCAACCACCCCGCGACCCCGCCACTCCCGCCACTCCCGCCGGCCCCGCCGCGCACGGCGACCAGGCGGGCGAGGCCTCATCGGGCCGCGCCGGGGCTGACGCTCGCGCGTCCAGGTCGGCGCCCCAGGCCCGGCGTGCCGGCGAAGCACACGGTGACGCTCAAGGCGGGAATGGCGGGGTCGGCGGGAGTGGTGATCGGCGGCAGGCGATGCGCTTGCCGCTCGTGCGCCGCGTGCTCGAGACGTTTCCGGATGCGATCGTCGTCGACGTGCGCCGCGAGGAGCCCGCCGCACCGCCCGCCCCGCCGGATGCTGATGACGATGATGGGCCCGACGCCGACGCGGAGGTGTGACGGCCGGCCCGCCGACTTCAGAGCAGCCCCGCCGTTTCGTCGACGTCGAACATGAGGTTCATGTTCTGGATCGCCTGGCCGGACGCGCCCTTGATGACGTTGTCGATCGTGCTGAAGACCACGATGCGCACGCTGTCGCCCGTCTCGACCCGCCGCACCGTCACGTCGCAGTAGTTCGTGTCGAGCACGTCCTTGACGTTGGGTAGATCCTCGCGCACGCGCACGAACGGCTCGTCGGCGTAGGCATCCTCGAGCGCCTCGAACAGCTCCTCTTCCGTCACCTCGCCATCGACCGACTCCAGGTAGATCGTCGCCAGGATGCCGCGGTCGATCGGCAAGAGGTGCGGCACGAACAGCACCGACGCGGGCTGCCCCGCGGCGCGGGCCAGCGTCTGCTCGATCTCCGGCTGATGCTGGTGCCGACCGATGCGGCCGTAGGCGGTGAAGGCCTCGTTATGCTCGGGAAAGTGCAGGTGCGCGACTGCCTTGCGTCCCGCGCCGGTCACGCCCGACGCCGCGTTGACGATGATCCCCTCCCGCCGGGCGAGGCTGTGCGTCAGCAGCGGCGCGATGGCGATCGCGGCCGGCGTCGGGTAGCAGCCCGGGTTGGCGATCAGGCTCGCGTCCGGGATCGCACGTCGGTTCAGCTCCGGCAGCCCATACACCGCGTCGGCCATGTGTTCCGGGTCCGCATGCGCGTGGCCATACGCCCGCTCATAAAGCGCCGGCTCGGGGAAGCGGTAGGCGCCCGAGATGTCGATCACCCGCAGGCCCGCGTCCAGCAGCATCGGGGCGTACGTCATCGCCGCCCGCGCCGGCAGGGCGAGAAACGCGACGTCCGCGTGCTCCGCGATCGCGGCCGCGTCGATCGGCCGGCAGCGAGCGAGCTCATCGTCCAGTCGCCCGAGCAGCCGCGGGAACTCCTCGCGCACGTCCGGCAGCTCGTCGCGGTGGCTGGCGAGGTAGGTCAGCTCCGCGTGCGGGTGGCGCAGCAGGCGATCAACCAGGTGATAGCCGGCGTAACCGGTCGGGCCGAGGATGGCGGCGCGGATGGGCATGGGTGGTGGCGGAGGCGGCGTTGATCCTGCTCCTAATTCTGCTCCTAATCGTAATCCTGGTTCCTGATCCTCCCCGCGCCGTGCGACGCGGGTTGAGAATCAGGAAGGAGAAGCAGGATTAGGCTGCGTCCGAAAAGGGGTGCCACTGGCGGCTTGTCCACCAGTGCCCTGGCCTTCTCCGCGCGCACACTGGCGGACAAGCCGCCAGTGGCACCCGCAGCACGACTTTTTCGGACACAGCCTAGGATCAGCAGGGGACGCCATGTCGAGCATCATTCCTCTTCGCGGGCCTTGAATCGGACCCAGTCGATCTGGTAGGTCGTCTCAAGGTCCTCGGTCGGTGGGCCGTGGATCCACGCCTCCTGCGTCCAGACGTTGAACTTGAGCATGTACGGCGCGTCGACGGTGATGTCCTGCTCCGCGTAGACGTACCGGTAGAGCACCTGGTCGTCGACGAACCACTCGATATACTCGGGCGTGATCTCCCAGCCCCAGACGTGGAAGTCCGCGGACGGGTCGAAGTCCAGCGGCTGCGAGAAGCCGGTCGACTCGCGGCCGGCGGCGTGCAGCGCGATCCACACCTCGCCGGGGTGCTCCGGCCCGTCGAAGGTGTAGGTCAGGAACTCGATGTCGATCTCCTGCTTCGTCCCGTCGCCGTCGCCCCAGTCGATCGTGTACATCGAGTTGAGCACGCCTGGCACGCTCGTGGGCTTCAGACGCGCCTCCCAGCGGCCGTAGCGGAAGTCCTCGCGCTGCGTCTGCAGCGCCCCGCCGAGGTACCCCTCCTCGGCGTCGTTGACGAACGTGATGTTGAGGCGGCCGTCCTCGTCGACGACGACGCGCTCGGGGCTCATCTGCACGCCATGCTCGCGCCAGCCGGCGACCAGCCAGCGTTCGGCGTTGATGCCGTCGGACCAGTCCTCGTAGAAGTCGTACTCGGCCGGGTCGATGTCGTCCGCGTTGGCGTTGGCGTCGACGTCAGCCGCCGCAGCCACCTCCGGCGCCGGGTCGTTCGCGGCCGTGCCCGCCTCGACCTGCGCCGCGGCCCGCTGCGCCGCCTCCGCCTCGCGCTCCTCGACGCAGCCACCGACCACGAGTCCAACCCCGACAACCGCGACCATCCACTTCCATCGAATCATCATGCGCTCCTTGATCGGTTTTGCCGCGAAGAGGACGAAGACGGCACGAAGCAAGGCAGGGAGAAATCGAGCGGGGAGTTCGGGGTGGGTCGATCGTTGCCCCGGACATTGCCGCGCGCGGCTTCGCACAACAGCCCCGTACACTTCCGCCGCCCGCTTGCCCTCGTCGCCGTCCTTCGTGCCTCCTTCGCACCCTTCGCGCCTTCGTGGCGTGTTTTGAAGCTTACATCGGCTTTCGCTCGATCGTCATGTCATACATCGCCAGAAGCTTCTCCTTGTCGAAGATCATCTCCTGCCGGCTGAGCCCCACGATGTCATACACGTGCGTCAACTCGATCGCGTCGACGGGGCAGGCTTCCTCGCACATGCCGCAGTAGATGCAGCGCAGCTCGTCGATGTCGAACTTGATCGGGTACTTCTCGCGGTCGTCCCACGGCGCCTCGGCCCCCTCGATGTGGATGCAGTTGGCGGGGCAGATCGTCGGGCACATGAAGCAGGCGACGCACTTGACCCGGCCCTGCTCGTCGCGGTTGAGCCGGTGCACGCCGCGGAAGTTGGGGATATGCGCCCCGCCTTCCTCGACGGGAAAGTCCTCGCGGTGCTCGTCCGGGTACTCCAGCGCGCGGTTGCGCTTGCCTTTGGCCACGGAGCCGAGCACGTGCTTGAACGTCGTGCCCATGCCCTTGAACACGGCCGGCAGGTAGAACGACTCCGCCGCGGTCGGCGGCGGCGGGTCGACGTTGATGATGTCCTGGTCGCTTATGGGCATAACAGGTCCTTCAAGGATCAGCCACGAAGGCGCGAAGGGCACGAAGAAAACACGAAGGAAGGCGGAGGGAGGAAGGTGAGGGAGGAGAGAGCAATTCGGGAGTGGCGTGATTTTCCCGCCACATTTCGCGAAGCCGCAAGCGGCGTGCGCGCCTGTTCGAAACTTCCCTTGCTCTCCGGTTCCTCTGTTCTCCTGCCTTTCTCGTATCTCTTCTCTGCCTCGCTTCGTGCCTCCTTCGTGCTCTTCGCGCCTTCGTGGCGCCGCTCGATCGTCAGCTCGCCTGCAACTGCAGCATCGCCAGCGCCTCCGCGGCGATGTGGTCGGCGCTGATGCCGCAGTACGCGAGCACCTCGTCGGGCGTGCGGCCGGACTTGGGCAGGTTGCGCACGTGCATCTGCCGCACCGTGAACCCGCCGCCGTCCTCCGCGACCGCGTCGGCGACCGCCGCGCCGAACCCGTGGCCGTAGTTGTCCTCGAGCGTCAGGATCATCCCGTTGTGGTCGTTGGCGAGATCCAGGATCGCCTCGCGGTCGAACGGCAGGCTGTAGAGGTCGACCAACCCCGCATCGACGCCCTGCTTGTCGAGCTGGTCGATCGCCTTGTTCGCCTCGTGGACCATGTACCCGCTCGCCACCAGCAGCACGTCTCGCCCCGTCTCCAGCACCTCGTGGCCGCCGAGCGTGAACGTGTCGTTCTCGCTGTAGAGGAACTCGGTGTCCGGCCGCAGCGTCCGCATGTAGACCGGCCCGTTGTGCTCCGCCATCGCGAGCGTCAGGGCGTAGGCCTGGTAGGCGTCCGAGGGCTGGAGCAGGTAGAAGCCCGGCTCGCCGCCGGGCCGCTGCATCGTCGTGAAGCTGGCGAACCAGGCGACGTCCGGCAGCGACATCTGGCTCGGCCCGTCCGCCGCCAGCGACACGCCCGCGTGCGACCCGGTGATCTTGAAGTTCGCCCCGCTGTTGACCGCCATCTCGATCTGGTCGTACGCGCGTGTGACGAACTTGGCGAACGTGGAGACGAGCGGGAGCTTGCCCGCCGCGCTCAGCCCCGCCGCGACCGACATCATGTTCTGCTCGGCGATGCGGCACTCGAAGTAGCGGTCGGCCAGCGCCTCGTCCTTGGAGAACATCTCGGCAAACGTCGAGTTCTTGACGTCCGCGTCCAGCGCCACGACGTCGCTGCGCGCGTGCCCCAGCGCCCGCAGCGCCACGCCATACGCCTTGCGCGTCGCCATCTTCCCTTTGGCGAGCGTGTCGCCCATGCCGAACTGCTCGAGCGCCTGCGGGAAGCTGGGCGCCGCTTCGATGCGGACGGGATCGGGCTTTTTGGGCGACATGAGCTGGATCTTGAGCGTCTGGTCGGCATGGGCGCCGACCTGCCGCGCGGTGGCGTCGAGTTCCTCGAGCGCCTTGACCATGTCCTCGCCGTCGGCCGGCTTGCCATGGTGCCCCTCGCCCTGCTGGCTGGGGCTGCCCCAGCCCTTGACGGTCCGCGCGACGATCGCGACCGGCCGGGCCGCCGGGTCGAACTGGGCGCGGGCGTGACGCGAATAGGCCTCCTGGATGGCGCTCGGCGCGTGGCCGTCGATGACGACAGCTTCAAAGCCAGCGGCCTCGAGCTTCGCGGCCGTGGTCTCCGGCGCCTGCTGAGCGCTCACCTTGTCCGACTGCGCCCAGGCGTTGCAGTTGAAGATGGGGCACACGGCCGTCAGCGCGTGATCGCGAAGAAAATCGACAGCCTCCCATATCTGCCCCTCGCGCGACTCGCCGTCGCCGATGAGGCAGAAGATGCGCTTGTCCAGCCCGTCGACCTTCGCCGCCGCCGCCAGCCCCGCGGCATGCGACAGGCCCTGGCCCAGCGACCCGGTGGCGGTGTCGAAGAAGGGAAAGCCCTCGATCGGGTTCGGGTGGCCGTCCACGACCGAGTCGATCGCCCGCAGGCTCATCGCGTCGTCGCGCGTCATCGGGCGCAGGTCGTCGGGGTCTGTCCCGATCCCGACGCCGAGGTCCGCGCACGCCGCGTAGACGATCGGCACGGCGTGACCCTCGGAGAGCACCAGCCGATCCGACGACGGGTGATCCGGGTTGCTCGGCTCGTAGCGCATGTGCTGGTACATGAGGATCGTCACCAGGTGCGCGAGGCTGGCGCCGCTGGTCGGGTGCCCCGAGCCGGCGTCGGCGGTCATCTCGTAGCCGAGCTTCGTCAGCTCGATGGCCTTGGCGTGAACGGTCGAATCAAATGACATGTCAGCGAGTCCTTCCTGATCTTGAGTTGCTGTCACCACCGCCCCCGGGCCCCCGCGAACCCGCCACCCCACGGGAGCACCACGCAGCCACGCGGTGCCCGCCCCGCCCGGGCAGTCGGGCGATTATCAGCGTAGTCGGGGATTCTAGCAACACCGGCCGACCCGGTTGCGCGACGCCCACCCGGATCACCGGTTTCCACCCGCCGCACCCCCGGACGCTTACTCCCCCGCCCCCGGCCCGAACGAGATCGCGTTCTTGCCCGCCTGCTTCGACTGCATCGCCATCTCGTCCGCCTTCTCCATCAGTTCTTGGGGCGTGCGGCCGTCCCACGGGAAGCTCGCCAGCCCGCCGGAGATGGTCAACGTCCCGGCCGCCTCGTTGAGCAGCTTGGGAAAGCGATGGGCGCGGACCGCCTGCTGGAACCGCCGCGCCGCCTGCCGGACCGACTCGGGGTGATGGCTGTCGGGACGGCGCTTGGCCTCGGCGTCCCAGAAGATGACGGCGAACTCGTCGCCGCCGATCCGCGCCACCACATCATGGCTGCGGACGAACGACTGCATCAGCCGGGCCGTCTCGCGCAGAATCTCGTCGCCCGCCGGGTGGCCGTACCGGTCGTTGTAGTGCTTGAAGTTGTCGATGTCGAAGACGAGCAGCGTCACCTGCGATCGGTCGCGCGCGGCGCGCTCCAGCAGGCGATCCAGGAACCGGCTGAAGTAGCGCCGGTTCCAGACGCCCGTCAGCTCGTCGCGCATCGCCATGGTCTCGAGCTGCCGGACCTGCTGCTGCAGCGCCATCCATCGGCCGAGCCAGGCGGCCCACTCGCACAGGTGGGCCGCCGGGCTTGGCGCGTGCAGGATGCCGAACAACCGCTCGCGGTGGCGCACCTCGGCGGCGTCCCGGCCGTGGGCGATCTCGTCGTTGACGGCCGCCAGCGCCACGCCCACCAGCCCCGACCGCGCCCGCAGCAGGCGCATCGCGGTGGCCTCGAGCTGCCCGCCGGCGAGCATCGCATCGACCAGATCGACGTCGCCAAGCTCCGCGTCGTCCACCCCCGCGCCCGGGCTCGCGGGGGGCTCCAGCGCGGACGCGGGATCGATCGCATCCGAAGGGTGGGGCGAGGCCTGCGCTGCGGGCGCCACCGGACCGCGTCCAAGCGCCCGGGCGAGCGCGTCGCCGTCGACCGGTCGGCCGACGACCGCGTCCATGCCGGCCCGCAGGGCCGCGGCCGCCTGCGCCTGCTCATGTTCGTCGGCGACGACGATCAGCCTCGCCGTTGGCGCCAACCGCCGCAACCCGCGGGTCCCGGACTCGAGCAGCCCGTCGAGTGCCGTCGGCCGACAGATCACCGCCGCCACGGGCCCGCCGGCGTCGCCGTTCGCATCGCGACCGGGGCCGGCGTGCCCGCGTCCAACCTCGCCGAGGACGAAGAGAAAGTGATGCACCGCGCAGACCCGCACGCCCGGCCAGCAGGCGCCCAGTGGGCCGGCAACCTCGCGGGCAAGGTCCTCGCCGACGACGACGACGCGGCCCGGCTCGGCGGCCGCGCCCGGCCATCGGCCGCCCGCTCCACCTTGCTCGATTGCGCTCGCTTGACGGCCCATCGCTTCCTATCCCGTTGCCGATTGATCCCGGCCGCGCGGGCCGGCCCCCAGCAGCATCTCCATCTCCGCGGGGCTGATTACCGGCTCTTCGTCCCCCGCCCGGTCCGCCGCCGGCGCGCCCGCCGCCACCGCTCCACATGCCCAGATGTCGCCCGCCGCCGTCCCCGTCCCCGGCTTTGGCTGCGCAGCCTCCAGCCGCTCGAGCCCCGTCTGCCCGCCGCGGTAGGTCCACAGGCCCGTCTGTCGGTAGTACCGCCGCACCGCCTCGCCGAGTTCCTGCAGGTGGGCGACGCGGCCCGGCTCGACGACGATCACCGCCGCCGCGGGCCCGCGCATGGCGAGGTCCAGCATCACGCCGACGACATCGCGCACCACCTCCAGCGCCGTGCCCCGTCGGCGCAGCGCGTCGACCAGCAGGGTCGGCACCGGCTCCTCGCCGCCGACCAGGACCACACAACGCGTCGGCCGCTCACTTGCCATCCCACCATTCTACCGCGCCAATGGGGCCCAAAGCCCACGAATTGCAATCCGTCGGCTTCGCGCATCCGCGACCACCCCGTGGAGACCCACCGGGACGCCTCGTGTCACCCGCCCAGCCGGCCCCTGATCGCCGCAAGGATCGGGCCGTTGGCGGGCAGAAAGCGATATTCGCCCAGTTCGCCCGGCCGCACCCAGCGCCACTCGCTCACCGCCCGGGCCTGGAGCTCGCCCGCCTCGTGCTCGCAGAGGTAGGCGTGCAGCTCGACCGTGGCGTGGTCGTAGCGGTGGACGAGGCTCGTCAGGGGCTCGACGACGCGGACCCGGACGCCGAGCTCCTCCTCGAATTCGCGGACGAGGCATTGGGCCAGGGACTCGCCCGGCTCGAGCTTGCCGCCGGGCAGCTCCCAGTAGCCGCCGTACACGTTCGCCGCGGGGCGTCGGGCGATCAGCAGGCGGACCTGCCCGTCGACCCCGCCGATCGTGCCGGCGGGGAGGATGGGAGTGGCGGGAGTGGCGGTAAGTACGCCGACCGCGACCTGGACGACCTCGGCGGGTGCCGGCATGTCGTTCGCCTGCTTTAAGCCCATTGAACGCGGCCCCT
This sequence comes from Phycisphaeraceae bacterium, assembly GCA_040905445.1. GTDB lineage: Bacteria > Planctomycetota > Phycisphaerae > Phycisphaerales > Phycisphaeraceae > SKPT01. The sequence goes on from JBBDRN010000029.1 coordinate 11,775, forward strand.
TGCATGCCTGACGCCCGCGCGCCGGCCCCCCCGATCGAGCGATCTGGACGGCTTTAGAAATCGTGGTAAATCCATGATAAATATTCGCTTGAGTAACTTCGCCCTGCCCCGGCAAACCGTTGGCGCATCCGTTGACACGCGCTCGAACGAGCCGATACGATACACATCGCCCCGCCCCCGTGGGCACCAACCCGGATTGCCGTGGCGCGCCTCCGCCCACAGGATCGGAGCCCTGTGGCGGAGGTTTTTTATTTGCGGGGCGTTCGCGCAGAGGGCACCAGGAGCGCTGAGGCCGCGGACAATGGATGGATGAACGGAGGCGCGCGCCTGCGCCATCGCCGACAACCGCGCAAGGGCCTTACCCGCATGGCTCTGCGTCCTGGATGCCCCGCGCGAACGCGTTGCGTCACGCCCGGCGGATCGACAGCTCGAAGCCGTTGCCCACCGCCACGGTGCAGCTCGTCAGTTCGGGATGCGCCCGGAGCTGCGCGACGAAGTCGTTCAACTGCTCGGGATGCGAGACGACGTTGTCCGTCACGATCAGCGCGAGCGGCGCGAGGTTGTGCTACACCGCCTCCAGGTAGACCGGGCACTGCGGCTTGTCGGCGTCGATAAAGACGAAGTCGAACGGTCTTTCGGGCTTGAGCGTCGGCAACACCACGGCCGCGTCGCCCGCGTGCAGGCGGACGTGCCCGTCCAGACCCGCCTGGCGAAGATGATCGCTGGCGTGCTCGATCTTGCGCGGGTCGATGTCGATCGCCTCGACCCGGCCCGCCCGCTCCGCGGCGACGGCGGCCAGGTGCAGCGTCGAGTAGCCGTAGCTCACCCCGATCTCGCAGAACGACGTGCACCGGGCGGCACGGGCGATCTGCGCCAGCACCAGCGCCTCGTCGCGCGGGATCTGCCAATGGTCGTCGACGCGCTCGCGCAGGGCGTCGACCTCGTCCATCACCCCTTGAACTCTCGCGTTGAACATCATGGGTGCCTCCTCGCGGTGAAGTGGGGCGAGTGTAGCACCCGATTGCGAGCCGGTGGCGGAAAAATGTTGCGATCCCGTGCGGCATCGGTCATACTGGATTGGGCCGGGCGGATGAGGGTCCTTGCCATGATGTTCAACAGGCTGGTGCGTCGCTCGTGCGTGGGCGTGATCGCGGTGGTGGTGGCGGGGCTGGCGGCCGAAAGCCCGGGGCAGACGATCACGCCCCAGCAGCTCTACAACAGTGCCGTCAACAACGGCAACCTCAACCAGGAGCCCGGCGAGGGGTGGGCTTGGCACGCCGCCTACAGCATGAGCCATTTCACGATGGCCTACGAGGCGTGGGGCGACACCGCCTGGCTCGACGCCGGCGTCAACTACTACGAGTTCGTGCTCGGGCACATGCGCGAGGGCCCCGACGGGTACAAGGGGTGGATCGGGCCCTACATCTACGACGACAGCCGCTGGGCCGACGTCCACATCGGTGACGCGATCCTCATCAACCCGATGCTGGACTTCGCCCGCATCGTCCACGAGAACCCCGCGCTCCAGGCGCAGTACGGCACGCAGGCGGCGCGCTACGTCGAGATCGCCGAGACGCACCTGATCGAGAAGTGGGACGCGCGCGGCACCTACCACGACGACGGGCGCTACGGCGCGTACCAGTCGTGGGACCACTACCTCAACCCCAACAACTTCTCCCAGTGGCATCAGCAGAGCGGCGTGAACAACTCGGGGCTCGGCCTGCCGTTCAACAAGAACAACTCGATGGGCACCGCGGCGCTGCGGCTGTGGCAGATCACCGGCGACGAGGCGCACCTGGAGCGGGCGGTGAAGGTCTTCAGCACGATCAAGAGCCGAATGCAGCACTACGACGGCACGGCGATCTGGAACTACTGGGAGCCGACGGTGCGCTCCGACATCACCGGCAACTTTCCTGACCCGTCGCGGCACTGGATCAACGTCCACCCCAACCGCAACTACCAGGCCGGCGAGGTCGCGGAGATTGTCGAGGCGTATCACGCCGGCATCGTCTTCGACGAGGATGACATCCAGCGGATCCTCAACACCAACCTCGACGTCATGTGGAACGGGAGCCTGAGCAATCCCGACTTCACCAATTCCAACGCCAACATCGTGCCCGGCGGGCTGGCTTCGAACGTGACGGCGGGGACGCTCTGGCGATCGCTGGCGGACTTCGACCAGACCGTGCGCGACCTGATGAGCTTCGGCGGCGACGGGCGGGGGCAGATCGAGCGCGCCTACTTCGAGAACGTGACGCTGGCGAACGGTCCCGGCTTCGATCGGCTCCACGCGGCGCAGGGCGAGCCCGTGTGGTTGTTCGAGATGCCCTTCGAGGGCAACACGCAGTCGATGTACATGGCGCTGACGATCCCGTCCGCCATCGAGCCGGGCGTCGACACCATGACCATCGGTGTGCGGTCACACGCCTCGGGCATCCTCGAAATCGCCGTCTACGACGACCAGGGCGAGCACATGATCCACCGGATCTTCGTCGGCGGCCTGACCGGCGGCTGGCAGAGCGAGCGGTACTGGGACTGGAACGGGCTCGACGCCTCGGGCCAGCCCCTCGCCCCCGGCGACTACCGCATCCGCTGGACGCTGGGCGGCGACGGCTACCGCGAAGCCCCGATTACCATCGTCCCCGAACCAGGAACGCTGGCGCTGCTCGGCGTGGCCGGGCTGCTCCTGATGCGCCGCCGGCGCGCGTCGTAGAGTTCATCCCCCTCACGCCGAGTGCGTCCGCTGTGTCCCGCCCGCGTCCGCCTTCGCGGGCTCGGCGAGGTCGGCGGCGGGCACCCGCGCACGCACGTCGGCGAAGCGCTCTCGCTCCGGGTAATCGGGGATCTTGTCGAGGTGCTTTTGCACCGCCTCAAACGCGAAGATGCGGACGGTCGCGCCGCCCCCGCCCGCGCCACCGCCCCACGTTGCTTCGGGAACGAGACGGACGGCGGTGACGTCGCGCTCGATGCGAGCGCGCACGAGGCGCTGGATATTACACGTTTCATGGTGCGCGACGTGCCAGTGGCCGTCGGCGTCGCACGTTTCGATGCGGTACGCCTTGACGAGCGTCCCCGGCATCGCGCACCGGCTCGCGTCGAGCGGGTACGCGCACGGCATGCGCTTGTGGTGGTTAAGGTCTGAATCGAACGTGATGCGCAGCCCGCCCACGCGTGTCGGCGTGGTCCAGCTCAGCGTGATCGCATCGCCCGCCACGCCCTCCCACGCGTGCGCCTCGCCTTCGCGGTCGCGGTCGTGTCCATCGACGAGGCGCTCGGCGTGCTGGCCGTCGGCCTGCAGCGTGACACCAGCCATCAGCGCGTCCGCCGCGCGCGCCAGCCCCGGCAGATAGCAGTCGTCGTCCATCAGCGTCTGCTGAAGCTCGCCGAGGTGACGTTGGTACACGCCGCGCGGCGAGGTCCCATGCGCTACCGCCAGCGCCGCGGCCGTCCCTGCCGCCTGCCCGATGACCGCGCACGTCGCCATCACGCGCGTCGATGACAGCGCCGCGTGCGTCACGGAGATGTTGCGCCCCGCGAAGAGCAGGTTGTCGATCGCGCGGGAGTAGAGGCAGCGGTACGGGATGCCGTACGGGCTCGGCGCCGGGTGAAACAGTGTGGGCTTGCCCGGGTAGAGCAGGCCGGCGGGGTGGTGGTCGTCCATGGTCCAGCCGCCGAAGGCGACGACGTCGTCGAACCGCCCGCCGGCCTCGATGTCGTGCTGCGTGAGGATGTGGTCGCCCTCGTAGCGGCGGCTTTCGCGCTTGCCGGGCAGCCGGCCGATCCAGTAGAGCTCCCAGTTGGCGGCGCGGTCGCGTTCGGGCGCGCGGTTCTTGATGTAGTCCCAGATGCCGTAGGCGATCTTCATCAGCTCGTCGCGGATCGCCTCGGCGTCGTGGATGGTGTCGTCAATGCCGCCGACCTCGACCCACCAGAAGTTGCGCGCGTTCACGCCCTGCATCCGGTGCTCGAAGTCGGTCGGGCTGTCGAACTGGTACGCCCACGGCGGCGGCGTGAAGGGCTGCGGCGCGTCGGTGTTGCGCAGTTGGATGAGCAGGGAGTTGCCCATTGTCCGCCGGTCCGCCCCCGCCGGCTCGATGTCCTCGCCGAACTCGTCGCACGACTCGCGGCCCCAGCGGCAGGGCGCGCCCGTCAGCGGCGCGAGGATGCTGTCGCCCGAGCAGTCGATGAAGTGGCTCGCGGTCACGTGATGGAACGTCTGCGTCGTGAGCTGCCAGGCGGTGACGCTGACGATGTGGTTGTCCCGCGTCTCGGCGTCGAGGCAGGTGGTGTTGAGCAGGGGGGTGAGGTGCGGTTGGTGGAGGGCCTTGCCGTGGAGCACGCCGTCCCAGACCGGGTAGTTGCCCGCGGGGTTGCGGTGGAGGTTTTCGAGCTGGAGCTCTTCAAGGATGCCGGTCTCCTTGTTGTGCTTGCCATGGGCGCCGCAGATCCACATGCGGACTTCGGACGACGCGTTGCCGCCGAACATGGGGCGGTCGTGGATGATGAGCGTGCGGGCGTTGTGGCGTGCGCTGGCGAGGGCGGCGCAGAGGCCCGCCATACCGCCGCCGATGACGCAGATGTCGACGTGGTGGTGCTCGGTGTGGAGGGCGGGGTTGGGCATGGCGCCATGTTAACGCGCGTGGCGCGCGCGTTTAACCGCCACGTTCAAAACCCCGCGGCCTGGCCGTCCTTACGGTGGTCGGACCCGGCGGTGTACGTCCTGCCCGTGCGCTGGATGAGCTGCGCGCCGCCGAAGTAGACCGGGTCGTTGACGATCCGGTGGCCGCGCTGCTCGAGGCTGGCGACGACGGCGGGGTCGAACCCGGGCTCGAAGGCGAGGTTGAACTCCGGCGTCACGTGCCAGCGGGGCGCGTCGGACGTGGCCTGCGGATGTTGACCATCGCCGAAGCAGCGCAGGATCATCTGCACGTGGCCCTGGGCCTGCATGTGGCCGCCCATGACGCCGAACGCCATGGCCGGCTTGTCGCCGCGCGTGACGAAAGCGGGGATGATCGTGTGAAACGGGCGCTTGCCCCCGGCGACCTCGTTGGGGTGGCCGGGCTCGAGGGTGAAGCCGGCGGCGCGGTTCTGCATGCTGATGCCCGTGCCCGGGATGACGACGCCTGAGCCGAACCCCTCGTAGTTGGACTGGATGAACGAGACCATCATCCCGTCCGCGTCCGCGGCGGCGATGTAGACCGTGCCATGGTCGACCGCCACATCGCCCGCCGGGTGGTGCGCGGCGGCGAGCGTGATCGCGCGGGCGCGCTCGGCGAGGCGATCGCGGTCCAGCAGCCAGGCCGTGCTGACCCGCATGTGGTCCGGGTCGGCCACGTGCGCGAACGCGTCGGCAAAGGCGAGCTTCATCGCCTCGACCTGCAGGTGCACGCCGTCGGCGGTGTCGGTGCCGTGGCGGCGGATGTCCAGCGCTTCGAGAATCCCCAGCGCGATCAGTGCGGCAGCGCCCTGGCCGTTGGGCGGCAGCTCGTGGACGCGCACGTCGAAGTGATCGACGGCGATCGGCTCGACCCACTGCGTCTCATGCGCAGCGAGGTCGGCCTCTGACATGAGCCCACCCTGGGCGACCGCATCGTCGGCAATGCGCGTGGCGAGCTCGCCGTGGTAGAACGCTTCGCCGCGCGTGTCGCGGACCAGCTCAAGGGTGCGGGCGAGCGATTCGCAGGCGAAGTGCTCGCCCGCGGCGGGCGCGCGGCCGGCGACGAGGAACGTGTCGCACCACGCGGGAAAGTCGCGATAGACGTCGGCGGCGTCGGCCCACTGGCGGGCGATGATGGGCGAGACGGGGAAGCCGCGGCGGGCGTAGTGGATCGCCGGCTCGAACAGCGCGCCGAAGTCCAGCCGCCCGAGGCGAGCGTGGAGCGTCGACCAGAGATCGACGCAGCCGGGGACGGTGATGGCGTCCCAGCCGCGGCGCGGCATGGCGGCCTGGCCGGCAAATCGCTCCGGGCTGAGCGCGGCCGGCGATCGGCCCGATCCGTTGAGCCCGTGCATGCGCCCGCCGTCGTGCACGATCGCGAACGCGTCCGAGCCGAGGCCGTTGCAGACGGGCTCGACGACCGTCAGCGCGATGGCCGTCGCGATCGCGGCGTCGACCGCGTTGCCACCCTGGCGCAGGATGTGCACGCCCGCCTGCGTGGCCAGCGGCTGCGAGGTGGCGACGAGGTTGTCGGCGTAGACATGCATGCGTTGGCGGTCCCTGGGAGAATGCCGGTGGTGACGATGATTCCAACAGGATTGTTTATTGACCTCCCGATGGTCAAAGCGCGGCCGGCGCCTCGGCTCCTAATCCTAATCCTGATTCCTAATCCTAATCCTCTTGTAAGCTCGTGCCGGTCGTGAAGTTGTGTTAACCCGGATTAGGAATCAGGATTAGGATTAGGATTAGGAAGCTCCGACGGTGCGCTTTCACCATCGGGAGATCAATAGCCGCTGCGCCCACGCGACGCTTGCCTCCTTCGTGGCCACCCGCCTACGTCGCCTGCACCGCCGCATCGAGCTCGTCGACGCCCACCGCCGCGACAAGCTCGCGCGGCGTGTGCCACTGCAACCGATCGCCGAAGCGGTCATCAAGGCGGCGCAGCACCTCCTCGAGCACCTTGAAGCCCAGCCCGGTGTTGAGGCAGTTCAGCGTCTGGCCATGGACCGTGAAGACGATGGAGCGCCCCACCTCCGCGTCCTCGATGAACTGCCCCGCTTCCAGGTCGTGCGTCATCAGCCGGTCGACCGCCATCGCCTCGCTGCCCCGGCCGTGGTGATAGAACCAGAGCGGGTCGATGATGCTGTGCATGTCGAACACGCGGACGGGCGGCGACTGGCCGCTGGCGGGTGCGCGGTAGGTGGCCTCCGGCGCCCGGCGGTTGCGCGACGCGTCGCTCAGCGGCGGCGAGCCGCTGAAGATGAAGCTGTCACCCGTATCACCCGTATCAGGCGTGGCGGGCGTGGCGGTGGGTGTGGCGGGGGCGGGGGTGAATTCGCGTTCGACCGCGAGCAGGACCTCGCCGATTACGTCGCGGAAGTGGCCGTTGGTGATGCTCTGGCCCCGGGCGATGTTGGACGGGTCCGGCATGCCGCCCAGCGTCAGCCCGTGGGCCTCGATGCCGACGTTGCGCAGAATTTGGTACGCCATGCGCAGGTACGCCGCCAGCTCCTCGGTGCGCCTCTCGCGGCAGAGATAGCTGATCCAATGCGTCTCGGCGTGGGGCAGCAGCGCGCCATGCTCGGGCAGGATCGCCATCGTGTGCGTCAGCACCTCCGGCGTGATGTCGAAGCGCGGCCCGATGCGGTCACGCACGATTGCGTTCATGCGCGCCAGCTCGTCGTCGCTGTAGCCGCGTACGTGCTGGTCGATGCGCCCCCACCCGGCGGGAAACGGCAGGTAGGTGAACTTCCCGCGAACGCCGTGGCGCTCTGTGATGTCCGCCAGCCGTTCGAGCTCGTCGAGCCGGAAGCGCGGGTTGCGCTCCAGCTCACGCCATCCGAAGACATGGTCGCGCTCGGACGGCTCGTAGCCGAACATCTCGTGCTGTGCCCGGCTCATGTAGATTGCGTTGACCGGGATGTCGTCGACGATCAGGCAGGCACGAATGGGGGCGGCAGTGTCGGGCATGGAACGGCTCGCTGGAGTGTGGCAGGGGCGCCGGGATGGCGGCGGCGGGAACATGGTACCGCCACGGCCGGGCTCCGTGCGAAGAGGGTGCGGGCGCCCTTGGATCCGTAGGGTCCGCTGCGGACCTGTGGACCGCGGGTGCCCACGGAGGGCTTGCCCACCCAGCCTGGGCCTCAGCCCTGGGCACCGACGCTCGCCCTCCGGGGTTAGAATGGCCCCATGCTCTACGAATCGCTGGTTGCACGAGCGGCGGAGTTTTCCAGTCAGGCCCTCTTCGAGCTGCCCGACGCGGCGACGTGGCGTCAGCGGCTGCCCGAGCGCCGTCGGCAGTGGCGCGAGATGCTTGGCCTCGATCCCCTGCCCGAGCGCGGCGACCTGCACGCCACCATCACCGGCCGACTCGAGCGCGACGACTACCTCGTCGAGAAGCTGCACTACCAGCCGCTGCCCGGCTGCCGCGTCGCCGCCAATCTCTACCTGCCCGCACACCGCGAGGGTCGGCTGCCCGCCGTGCTCTACGTCTGCGGCCACTCCCCGCGCGCCAAGTTCCACTACCAGCCGCACGGCCGCTGGTTCGCCCGCCATGGCTACGCGTGCATGGTCCTCGACACCATCTGGGCCGGCGAGTGCGACGGCCTGCACCACGGCGTCTACCACCAGAACCGCTGGCACTGGTACAGCCAGGGTTACACCCCCGCCGGCGTCGAGGTCTGGGCCGCCATGCGCGCGCTCGATTACCTCGAAACACGCGACGACATCGATGCGACGCGCTTCGGGATCACCGGCAACTCCGGCGGCGGGTCGATCTCCTGGTTCACCGGCGCGGCCGACGAACGCCTCAAGGCCGTCGCCCCCTCGTGCCAGACCGGCACCGTCTACCAGCACCTCCGCGAGCGCACACTCGACAACCACTGCGACTGCACCTACTGGACCAACACCTGCGGCTGGGACCTGGCCGACGTCGCCGCGACGATCGCGCCGCGCCCGCTGTTGATCGCCGCCCAGCGTGAGGACGTCTACTTCCGCGCCTACGCCTATCACGACGTCTTCGAACGGGCCAGCCGCGTCTATCGCCTGCTCGGGGTAAGTGAGCGCATCGAGCTGGTCGAGGACGGGGCGGTGCACGGCTACACGCCACGCACGCGGCAGGGCATCTTCTCGTGGTTCGACGTCCACCTGCGCGGCGGCAGCGGCGCGGTGACCGATGACGTCGACGACCGCGACGACCGCGACACCGACTTGGCGGTGTACCCGGCCATGAAGCCGCCGGCCGAGGATCGAATGAGGGACGTCGATCGCCTGCTGATCGCGCTGCCCAAACCGCCCGCGATCACGACCGGCGACGCGTGGCGAACTCACCAGCGCGACGCGCTGGCGCGGTTGAAGGCGACGACGCTGCGGCCGACGCTCGCGGCCATCCAGGGGGCAATGCCCGCGGTGGCGGCCTACGCGCGCGGCACCGGCCAGGGCTGGCGCTATCGACGGTACGAGTTCGACGTCGAGCCGGGCCTGCGCCTCTGCGCCCACCTCGCCACGCCGGTCGGTGCGGCGGCAACGCGTCTACTCGTCGCGCCGTTGGCCGCCGATGCCCGTCTCGGCGCGGTGATGACCACCTTCAAGGACGTCGACCCCGGGGCGGGCACCGCCCTTGCCGCCGTCGAGGTGCGCGGCCGGGGGAACACCTCGATCGGCCCCGGGCTCGAATGGTCGCTGCGCCGCGGCTACCCGCTGCTCGGGCAGACGCTGCCGGAGCGCCAGGTCTACGACCTGCTCCTCGCCGTCCGCGTTCTCCGCGCGCAGCTCACTGCGGGTGCGGGCGACATCGGCGTAGCCGTCTACGGCCGCGGCTGGGACGCGGCGCTGGCGGTCTACGCGGCCCTGGTCGACGACACCATCGGCGAGCTCGTGCTCGAGCAGCCGATCGCGACGCACTGGGACGGTGGGCCCGAGCTGTTGGCCGTGCTGAAGGTCGGCGACCTGCCGCACAACCTCGCCCTCGCCTGTCCGCGCCCGGTGACCTTCGTGGGCGAGGAGCCGGCCGCGTACGCCTGGACGCGCTCCGTGTACGAGGCGTGCGGCCTGGGCGACCGGGTGCGCGTCCAGGCGAGCATGGCCTCATGGGCCGGGGGTGGCCAAACGCTCGGCAGCGCATCGGCATCGGAAGACGCGGGCGACGTTGCGGTGATGAGGTAAGACGCCCGGCCCGTGGTCCCCGGCAACGGGGCTCGCTCAGGACCGGCGTGAAGCCCGGGCGCGCGGCCGCGTGCCGCCGGCGCTCCCCGCGCCGCGTCGCTGCTCCGCGAGCGTCGGCTCGATCAGCTCGGCCAGGTGCTCGGCATTGTCCCCAGGGTCAGCGTCGGTGTCGATCTCGATCAGCCGGCTCGCCAGGCGCGCCGTGCGGATGGCCTCGGCAGCGAGCCGATCGCATTCCGCCAGGCGGTGCATCAGCGCCCTCGCTTCGGCGGGCGTCGCCCGGTGGTGCAGCCACAGCCGGCACGGCTCTTCCGGGCCCAGGCCTGCGCGGCAGCGGATCCGCGCCAACGCCGTGTCCGGGTCCGTCCGGACGCGGACGATGATCCGCCGCGGCTGACGCGCCAGCGCCCGGGCGGCCGCCTGCAGCACGCGATCGCGGTAGGCACCGCCGATCATGATGATCGGCCAGAGGTGGTGCATCAGGCCCTCGTCCAGGATGAGCGCATCGTCCGGCGCCAGCCGGCCGAGCGCGCGCGTCTGGCGCGCCCACCCGAGCAGCCGCCGGGCGCGATTCAGTCGCTCGCCGGCGTTGAGCGGCCGACACGTCGCCGTCAGCGCCAGGACGCTGGCGTAGACCCGCGGGTGCGTGGCCGCGTCCAGGGCCAGTGCGGCAGGCTTGAGCCGCTCGTGCACCCGGGTGGCCGCGGGCTCGTGCACCCGCCGCAGCCGGTCGCTGCGGAGGATCCAGTCGTCGATGCGCGGCCGCATGCGGCAGGTGTAGCCGCGGCGCTCCAGCCGGTCGGCGAGGCCGCGTGCCACGGTCGACTTGCCGCCGCCGAGCAGGCCCATGAACTCGATGATGGTGGACATAGGGGGTGGGGGGTTCGGGATTGGGGGCCTGATGATGATTGCGGGGCGGGCGGGCGGCTCCACGGGCGGCGCGGGGTTTTGAACGCCCTTTGGACTGTATGCTGGCGCGGATGCCGATGTGGGCCGAGATGTTGGTGCTGTTTGCCGCCGGCGGGGTGGCGCTGGCGGTGTTCGCGTGGCGCGGGTGCCTGCGTCGCGATGCGCTGCGCGGCGGGCCGACACGGCGGACGGGGCTCGGCCCCGCGGACCTCGCGATGGGGCTGGGCCTGTGGCTCGTCGGGCAGGCGCTGGCGGGATTGGTGATCGTCGACCTGCTTGGCGTGGAGCGCGAGGGGGGGCTGGTGTCGGCGGAATCGCCGCTGTCCCAGGGACAGTTCGTCCTGCTGAGCCAGGTGCTGGTCTACCTGCTGCCCGTCGGCTACGCCGTCCTGCGCGTCGGCGTGTGGCAGGGGTTCCGGCGAGGGTCGCGCGAGCTGGGGCTCCTGCCGCGCGGCGGCTGGGGCGAGGCGCGGCTGACCGGGCTGGCGATCCTCGGCGGTCTGCCGGTGGTGGCGGCGGTGCTGCTGGTGACGCGCCTGGTCAGTGAGCTGCTCGGCCTGCCGACACCCCCGATCGCCCACAACGTGCTGGAGTACATCCGTACCATGGACGCGGGGGGAGAATTCATTCTGTTGGTGGTCGCGGTGGTGGTCGTGGCGGCCGTGGTCGAGGAGATCGTCTTCCGCGGCCTGGTGCAGAGTTCGCTTGCGGGGGCCATGCAAGGGCATCGACGGTGGACGGTGGTGTTGATCGCGGCGACTCTGTTTGCGGGCATCCATTTTCAGTACGTCAACGGGGTGCCGGCGTGGCAGGGCCTGCCCGGCTTGTTCGTCCTGGGCGTGATGCTCGGGTGGGTGTACGAGCGCAGCGGAAGCCTCTGGCCGGCCATCGGCCTGCATGGTGCGTTCAACGCGCTCAACGTGCTGCTGGTGCGCGTGGGGGAGCTTTAGGCGCGGGTGATCGGGTGTTGCGGTATGGGGTGGATGCGACGTTCCAGTGGTCGACTCCTGTTGCCGTCGCTGCTGGCACTTGTGGCGGGGGCAGCCGGTTGTGGCGTGCGCGGGCCGGTCAATCCGAGCTTTGATCTCGGGGTGGCGGAGGCGCGGCAGGCGATGGACGCGATGGCCGCGACGCCCACGCGGCTCGAGCGGCCCGTCGTCATCCTGGCCGGCTGGGCCGACCCGGGCATCGCCTCCAGCCTGCTCGTGCGGCGGCTCGAGCGGGTCCTCGACGACGACCGGATCATCGACGTCCACTTCGTCGGCGCGTCGAGCTTTGACGAGGCCCGCGAGCGCGTGATCGCGGCGGTGGACGCGGCGTTCACCGACGGCGACGCGAGCGGGACACCCGAAGTCGACGTCGTCGCGGTGTCGATGGGTGGCCTCGTCGCACGCCATGCGGCAGCGCCGGCCGGGTCGGGCGCGGATGGCACCCGGCGGCTGCGCGTGCGGCGGCTGTTCACGATCGCCACGCCCCACCAGGGCGCGCGGGCGGCGCGCTGGGTGGGCTGGTGCGGCCGGGTGGCGGACATGCGCCCGGACGCGACATTTCTCCAGTCGCTGCCGGCCGCGCGCGAGGCGGGGTACGAAATCTACGCCTACGTCCGGCTGGACGACGCGGTCGTGGGCGCGACGCGCGCCGGCGTGGACGAGGCGACGCCGGCGTGGTGGGTGGCGAACCGCTGGCTTCAGCCGGCGCACACGCTGGCGTTTGCCGATGTGCGAATCTTGGCAGACATCGCCCGCCGGCTGCGCGGCGAGCCGGGTTGGACGCGCCAGCCGCCGACCGAGGTGCCGCCGCCGTTTCGGTGAGCGGCTTTCGAGGCAGAGGCGGCGCTGGTCGAGGTTGGAGCGCCGCCTTTCCAGGTGGTGCTGACGCCCCCGCGCGGCGACTCAAACAGTGTGCGTGGTGTGAACGGACGGCTCGGTGGCCGGCTCCGCGCTCTGCGGCGGTGCGGCAGGTCTGACCGCTGCCGTCGCCTCCGCGCTGCCCGTCGCGGGTGTGGAGGCGGTGGTGGTGGCGGGGGTGGAAAGCTTGAGGCAGCTCAGGGCGTCGCGCTCGACGATCGACCGGAGGTGCTCGCGGGGCACCGTGGGCAGGTGCGTGCCCTGGACGTGCGTGTTGACGCTGTAGATCGCGACGATCGCTTGTTCCGGCGTGGACAAGGGGAAGTTCGAGCCGAACAGCAACTGGTCCGTGACGCGCTGCTGGTGGGCGAGGACGAGCGCGTTGTAGAGCTGCCAGGGGTTGAGCACGAGCTCGGAGAGGTCGGCGAAGACCGTCGGATGCTTGGCGATCAGCGCCAGGCCCTGGTCGATGAACGGGTGGCCGAGGCCGGCGAGAACGATCCGCAGGCTCGGCAAGGCGCGCGCGAGCTCGTCGAGCAGGAACGGCTGGGCGAACTCCATGCGCGTCTCGCGCGCCCACTGCGAGCCGGGGTCGACGAGCAGCGGCATGCCGTGATGGGCGAGGGCTTCGAAGAGCGCCATTGCGCGCGTGTCGGCCGGGTGGAAGCCCTGAGCGCCAGGGCTGACCGTCACGCCGACGAGCCCGAGCTCGCGGGCGCGGTCGAGACTGCCGAGCGGGTCGTCGCCCGTCGGGTCGATGCCGGCAAAGCCGTGGTAGCGCTGCGGGGCGCGGCGGACGCACTCGGCCACCTGGTCATGCGAGATGCAGGCGCCGAGCAGACGCGACTCGAAGCCGAGCACGAACGCCGCGTCGACGCGGTGCATCGCCTGGTCATGGTCGTCGCAGGAGGCGGTGACGCGGTGCCACGGCTCCGTGCGCGTGCGCCGCATGCGCTGCGCGGCGGCGCCGAGCTGCTCGCTGGAGGTGAAGCTGCGGGTATGGACGTCGACGATCATCGCCGGTTTCCTCGTGTGAGCAAAAGCGGGGTTTATGGTAACGCGAGGCGGGCGTGGGGGGAAGGGGGACGGGAAATGCACAAGGCACCATGCACAATTCAGAATTCGGAACTGGAAAAGTGTGGTGGATGGCAGGCTTCGGCGGCCGCGGTGGGGGTGTGGCGGCTGTGGCGGGTGTGGCGGGTGTGGTCAGGCCTGTTGCTGGTCGTATTGCTCCGCGGTCATCAGGGCTTCGAGTTGGGCGGGATCGCTCAAGCGGAGCTGGATCAGCCAGCCCTTGTCGTACGGGTCCTCGTTGAGCAGCGCCGGGTTGTCCACCGCCTCCTGGTTGACGGCAACGACCTCGCCATCGAGCGCCGAGTAGATCTCGCTCGTGGCCTTGACCGACTCGATCTCCCCGAGAACGTCGCCCTTCTTGAGTTGGCCCTCGGTCGTGAGGACCTCGAGGAAGGTGATGTCGGTCAGCTCATCGACGGCGAACTGCGAGATGCCGACGGTGACCGTGTCCCCGTCGGGCTTGTACCACTCGTGGGTCTGACTGTAGCGGCGGTCGGTGGGTGAGGGCACGGCAGTCTCCTTCCGGTGGGGGCGAGCGGGGGATGATAACGCGGTGACGCCCGCCGGGGCAACAGTGCGCCGATGCGCAGGGGGCGATGCGCAGGGGGCAATGCACAAGGGACAATGCACAAAGGGGGCATGTGTTTAGCCGTCGCGCCCACGCGGCGCCGCCGCGACGGCCGCGACGGCCGGGGCGGGCGTGGCGGGGGGGTCAGGTGGTGTAGTCGGCGTTGATGGTGATGTACTGGCGCGAAAGGTCGCACCCGAGCCAGTCGGCGCTGGCCTGGCCGCGGTTCAGGTTGAGGGTAAACGTGACCTCGCGCTTCTTCATGACGCGGTCGAGCTGGCGCAGGTCGGCCCGCGTCAGGCTCGTCGGTGTGCCGGCCTCATAGACGCAGACCCCGCCACCACCCCCGCCACCACCCCCGCCCCCGCCCCCGCCCCCGCCACTACTCCCGCCGCCGATGTGCAGCGACATGCGGCCGGGGTTGATTGCGGCGCCGCTGTAGCCCGCGGCCGTGACGATCCGCCCCCAGTTGGGATCGCTGCCGTGCACCGCCGTCTTGACCAGCGGCGAGTCGACGATCGTCTTGCCGACCCGGTCGGCCTCGCGCTCGGAGCGGGCGGTGCGCACCTCGACGCGGAAGATCCGCGTCGCGCCCTCGCCGTCGGCGACGATCTGGTAGGCGAGGTCCTGACACAGGTCGGTCAGCGCCGCCTGGAGCGTATCCAGATCCGCGCCGGGGCCGGCGATCGTCTCGTGCCCCGCCGCGCCACTGGCGAGCGCCAGGAGCATGTCGCTGGGGCTGGTGTGCTGGTCGACGCTGATGCGGTTGAAGCTCACCGCCGCGGCGCGCTTGAGCGCCTGGCGCAGCGGCGCGACCGCGACGGCGGCGTCGGTGGTGACAAACGCGAGCATGGTGGCCATGTTCGGCGCGATCATGCCCGAGCCCTTGGCGACGCCCGCGAGCTGCACCTTGCGCCCGCCGATCGTGACGCGCCGGTGGGCCGCCTTGGTCGTCAGGTCGGTGGTGAGGATGGCGCGGGCGAGCTCGGCGTCGGCGGCGGCGTCGCGGTGCAGCCGTGCGGCCAGCGTGTCGATCCCCGCGGTGACGCGCTCCATCGGCAGCAGATGGCCGATGATCCCCGTCGACGCGACGAGCACGTCCCCGGCACGCCAGGGCGGGCCGGCTGCCGGGTGCTGCTGCTGCCCCATCCGCTCCGCCACCCGCCTCGCCATCGCCCGCGCGTCGCGCAGCCCCGCCTGCCCCGTGCAGTCGTTGGCGTTGCCGCTGTTGATCACGATCCCGCGCGCCCGGCCCCTGCGCAGGTGGCTCCGCGTGACCGTGACCGGAGCGCCCGGGGTGCGGCTGCGGGTGAACACGCCCGCCGCCGTCGCGGCCCGGTCGCAGACGATCAACCCGAGGTCGGGAAGCCCCGATTCCTTGATGCCGCAGGTGGTCCCCGCGGCGTAGAATCCGGCAGGCGCGGTGATGTGGCGCTTCGGTGGCATGGGCAGAGGTTGTACGTGCAACGCCCGGAAGGAACAAGCATCGCCCCCGCGGCACCACACGGCTCAATCCCGGACGGAGGCCCTCATGCGTGCGGCAGTGGATATCGGGTCGATCATCGAGCGGCTGGGCAGCGAGGGTGAGGATCTGCTCAACTACGAGGCGACGGGATTTGCGCGGGAACGGCTGCACCTGCCGGGGCCTGACTTCGTCGACCGCGTCCTGGCGCAGACGGACCGCCCCGCCGCGGTGCTGCGCAACTTCCAGACCATCCTCAACACCGGCCGTCTCGGCGGCACGGGGTACGTGTCGATGCTGCCCGTTGATCAGGGCGTCGAGCATGGCGCCGGAGCCTCATTCGCGCCCAACCCCGACTATTTCGATCCGGCCAACATCATGGAGCTCGCCATCGAGGGCGGCTGCAACGCCGTCGCATCGACGCTGGGCGTCCTCGGGGCATGCTCGCGCCGGTACGCTCATCGCATTCCCTTCATCGTCAAGCTCAACCACAACGAGCTGTTGACCTACCCCAATCACTACGACCAGATCATGTTCGGCGACGTCCGGCAGGCGTTCGAGATGGGCGCCGTCGCCATCGGCGCGACGGTCTACTTCGGCAGCGAGCAGAGCGATCGGCAGCTCCAGGAAGTCTCCGACGCCTTCCGCATGGCCCACGAGCTGGGCATGGTCACCGTGCTCTGGTGCTACCTGCGCAACCGCGCCTTCAAGCAGGACGGCACGGACTACCACCTCGCGGCCGACCTCACCGGGCAGGCGATCCACCTCGCGGCGACCGTCGAGGCCGACATGGTCAAGCAGAAGCTGCCGGAAACGAACGGCGGGTTCAAGGCGATCGACTTCGGCAAGCGTCACGAGAAGATGGACGCGCTGACCCCCGGGGACCACCCGATCGAGCTCTGCCGCTACCAGGTGGCCAATGCCTACATGGGGCGGGCGCCGCTGGTCAACTCGGGCGGCGCGTCGGGCAAGGACGACTTCGCGGAGGCGGTGCGGACGGCGGTGATCAACAAGCGGGCCGGCGGCACCGGGCTCATCTCGGGCCGCAAAGCCTTCCAGCGGCCGCGCGAGGAGGGCGTCGCGCTCCTGCACGCGATCCAGGATGTGTACCTGGATGCGGGGATCGGCGTGGCGTGACGGATTGGGGGGTGGGGGAGTCGGGGGGGTGGGGGTGGGTGGGGGGTGGGTTCAAGCGTTTGATATTACTATGTTTATGCGCATCATCGCGATAGCGCCGTGCAGACAATGATCGTCTGCCTGTATGATTGGCACATCCTTGCGCAGTGGTAATACGCACTGCACACTTCCGAGGCACCGGGGGAAGCACTTGCAAACAAATCGAACACCTGTTAGGCTGCACGGCCGTGCAGTCGGCCACGGTGCCGATCAGGGAAGCGGATCGCGGAAATTCGCGCCCGGCACGTCCCGGTACGCTTTGCAACCCGACAGGAGACCCGATCATGACACCGTCCGACGTGATTCAGCTCGCCAAGGAGCGCGGGTGCAAGATGCTCGACCTGCGTTTCATGGACTTTCCCGGCAAGTGGCAGCACACCTCCTACCCCATCGGCGAGCTCACGGAGGAGTCGGTGGCCGAGGGCTTCGGTTTCGACGGCTCGTCGATCCGCGGCTGGCAGGCGATCAACGAGAGCGACATGCTTCTCAAGCCCGTGCCCGAGTCGGCGTTCATCGACCCCTTCTTCAAGGAGCCGACCCTCACGCTCATCTGCGACATCGCCGACCCCGTCACCGGCGAGGACTACAGCCGCGACCCGCGCTCCATCGCCAAGAAGTCGGCGGCCTACATGCGCGACTCGGGCCTCGCCGACACCTGCTTCATCGGCCCCGAGGCGGAGTTCTTCGTCTTCAACGACGTCCGCTACGACTCCCAGCCGCACACCTCCTTCTTCTCCATCGACTCCCAGGAGGCCGTCTGGAACACCGGCGCCGACGAGGGCGGCAACCTCGGCCACAAGAACCGCTACAAGGAAGGCTACTTCCCCGTCC
>JBBDRN010000030.1:0-28978 GCA_040905445.1 Phycisphaeraceae bacterium
TCGCCCCCTGCGGGGGCTGCAACCAAGCCTCGGCGCGACTGTGTTGGTCGTCCCGGAAATCGCGGATGAACCTTTTTTATGCGCTGACGCGGGTGAGGCGCAGACGGCCGACACCGTGGCGCGACGCCGACGGGCGGTTATCATGACGGCTTCACGATTCAATCGGCCCGCGCGACCGCGGGCGCGAGGCGACGGGAGCTTGGCCATGAACGCGACAACCAGCCGTGCTATCACCATCGGATTCGTCATCGCCTGCCTCACCGCGCCGGCGTCCGCAGCCATCCAAGACGAGATGGCCCTGGTCAAGCAGCGCGTGGTGACACTGCTGCGCGGCGGCGAGCCGGCCGCCGGCGACCCGGCCGGGGACTCGCGCTACGTCCGCAGCGTGCGCGTCGCTGATGCGCGCCGCGACCAGTTCATGGACGACGAGCCGATGCGCATCGTCTGGGACGATCCCGACGACCGCGAGGCGCCGGAGCGGATCAATCATTTCGCCGGTCGACTGCGCACGCTGGCCGAGGGTTATCGCACGCCTACCAGCCGCCTCCATGGCTCCGACGCCGTGCGCGAGCGCATCTTTGCAGGCCTGGAGCACCTGCTCGAGCATTTCAATCCCGACACGTCCCGGCCGGGCAACTGGCATCCCTGGCTCATCAGCATCCCGTCCAACGTCGGCGCTATCGCGCTGCTGATGGAGGACGAGCTGCCCGCGGACCTGCGTCAGGCGCTGGAGACATCGCTGACCCACGAGCTGCAGGAGATGGTCCTCGATGGGGCGAACGCCGCGTCCGAGGCGCGCAACCACATGTACCTGGCCCTGCTCCAGGGCGACGCCGAGCGCCTCAACCGCGCCGCCGAGCACGCGATTGACGCCGTCACCTACTCCACGGCCGTGGGCGTGCGCGAGGACTACAGCTACCTTTATCACGGCCACATCCCCTACGCGGGCGTCTACGGCGCCGGTTTCGCGCACCGGGCGGCGCAGTTCATGTACCTGTTCGACGGCACGCGCTGGGCTGCGTCGCCGGCGCAGCGCGAACTCATCGCCAACCTTCTGCTGGAGCACTCGCGCTGGTTCGTGATGGGCCCGCATCTGGACCTGCATGTGGCAGGCCGGACGTACGCGCGTCAGCGTTCGACCGGCTCGCTCGCCTCGGCGATGGTGCTGATGAGCCGGGTCGCCACCTCGCGCCAGGCGGAGATGGGCCCGGCCGCGTCCGCGGTGCTGCGCGAAGGCGCCTCGGTCAGCACGGAGCTGGCGGCGATCGCCGACGAGCTGGAGGCCACCGAGCCCAATCCGCCGCGCGGCTTCCGCTTCTGGTACGCCTCGGAGCTCGGCGCCTATCGCAGCGACGATTACCACGTCGGCTGGCGGCAGTTCTCGACACGCATCCAGGATTACGAGCATCTCGAGTTCTTCCGCGTCGGGGGCGAAGGCGGCTGGAACCTGGCCTACGGCTTCACCAACATCCTGCGCGACGGCGAGGAGTGGTACGCCGACAACGCGCTGCATCCGGGCATCGACATGAACTACCTGCCCGGCACGACCAGCCGCGTCGATGCCCATCCCGAGGCCGACCCTTGGACCCCCGAAGCCAGCGGCATCGGCCACAGCCTCAACTACGGCACCGCCGCGCTATCCGGCGGCGCGGGTTGGCGCGAAGGCGGCGTCAGTGGCTTCGTCCTCCAGCCCGTCCACGGCAACTTCACCGCCCACAAGTCCCTGCACTTTTTCCCGGGCGGCTTCTGGGCGCTGGGCTCGGCCATCACCGTCGACGACGCCGCGTCGCACAACGGTCAGCCAGTCAACACCACCGTCCTGCAATGGGTGGTCGGCGACAGCGATGCCGCGCTGCAACTGTCCGGCAACCGGCGCGTCGAGCCGGGCCAGGACACCACGGTGCTCGAAGACGTGCGATGGGCGTGGATCGACAACATCGCCTGCATCTTCGCCGAGCCAACGCGCATCCACGCGCGGTACGTCGACGGCGTCGTACGGCTGTGGCTGGATCACGGCGTGAACCCTCGCGATGAGGCCTACGCCTACGCCGTGCTGCCGAACGCGTCGCTGGCCGAAGCGCGCGAGTTCGCCGACCAGGCGACCGTGGCTCCGACCGCCCACCAGCCGCACGTGCACACGGTCCATGACCCGCGCCGCGGCGCCGAAAGCATGATGTTCTTCGCCGCTGGCCGCTCGCAGGATGTGGAGGTGGACCGGCCGACCGCCGTGTATCGCCGGCGCCACGGCGACGAGATCGCTTTGGCGGTGCAGAACCCGATGCACGACGGCAGCGTGATCGAGCTGACGATGGATCCGCCGGCTGAAATCGTTCATGCCGACGACGGGATCGCGTTTGGCGCGGCCGACGATACCGGGCGCCAACGCTTCACGATCGACACGACGCTCGGCCGCATCTACCGCCTTGGCGGGGGCGAGTTGGGCAGGCAGATCGGGCCCGTGCCGCGCGAGGACCTGGCGGCGTTTCACACGTTCGATGTTCAGGTCGACAGCAACGCGACGCAGACGATCCTGACGGCGCACATTCCCCTCGAGGCAGTCGAGGCCGGCTACGAACTGACGCTGCACGGATTCAAGGGCCACATGCTCCATCGCTTCGACGAGACGGACATCATGGACCGCCCAAGCGAAAACCTGGTCCGGTACCGGTGGGATCGTGCGCTGAACGAGGCGCACGAGCCGACGCACTCGAGCAACCAGCGCGCCGGCGACTTCCGCCTGATCCTTCGGGCGCCGATGAAGGCGGCGCGGGCGTATTTCACGGTGCCCGCGTTCAATGACGAGGGCGAAGTCCAGCCCGATGCCGAGCTGCCGGTGGACGCCGACAATCCCCGCCGGGATTAGGCTCTGGTAAAAGGCAGCGTGCTTCTTCCGCACGCTGAATCTCAACGGATTCCTCATGCTCAAGGCGATCAAGCAGCTCGACGACATCCTGCGTGGCGAAGCGACGCAGCCGGACCTGCTCAAGCAGGGTCGCATCGACATCCCCATCAGCGGGCTCCTGCTCGTCATCACCGCCCTCGGCATCTTCTACGGCGCCTGCATGGGGGCCTTCAGTGTCATCCGCACCGGCGGCGGGTTGTGGATGCAACTCGTCGCCAGCGCCGTCAAGCTCCCCCTCCTCTTCTTCCTGACCCTCCTCGTCACGCTTCCTTCGCTTTACGTCTTCAACGCCCTCGTCGGGTCACGGCTTTCGTTCGGCTCGGTGCTGCGGCTGCTGATCGCCATGGTCGGCGTGGCCTTGGCGGTCCTCGCCTCGCTCGGCCCGATCGTCGTCTTCTTCTCGGTCAGCACCACCAGTTACCCGTTCATGATGCTCCTGAACGTCGTCATGGCGGCCGTCGCGGGCTTCCTGGGCCTCGCGTTTCTATTACGCACGCTGCACCGACTCGTGCGCGTGCAGGGCGAACTCGCCCGCGAAAATGCTGACGCGGCTTCGGACGACAAACGTGAACAACCCGCGGACGCCTCCTCGCCGGCGGTCGGTCCAGGCGACTCGGACACCCAGATGCAGGCCAAGTTGCCATCGCTCGGCGATGAGCCGGCACGTCCCGGACAAGGCGCAGCCACACCACCCCGGACCTTTTCCGGCGCCCTGGAGCGTGACGAGGTGGAAACCGATCGCCGCGCACGCATGGTCTTTCAACTGTGGGTCGTCGTCTTCGCGCTTGTCGGTGCACAGATGAGCTGGGTCTTGCGACCATTCATCGGCTCACCCGACATGCCGTTCACCTGGTTCCGTGACCGCGAAGGCAACTTCTTTCTCAGAGTGCTCCAGGCCGTCCGGGAACTGCTCGGCATCACCGGCGGGTGACTATTCACATGCGAGAGCTGCTGATTCGCGCCGATGGGCTGCTCCGGGTCGGTCATCCCGGACATCATGCCCCCACCTCCGCCGCGGCGATACTCTCGCTCCTGGCGGTGTTCGGCTTTCTCTACGGCGCCGTCATGGGCAGCTATG
This sequence comes from Phycisphaeraceae bacterium, assembly GCA_040905445.1. GTDB lineage: Bacteria > Planctomycetota > Phycisphaerae > Phycisphaerales > Phycisphaeraceae > SKPT01. Next base: position 3,981 of record JBBDRN010000030.1, read on the forward strand.
GCGGGTTCATCGGCGAGCTGCGCCTTCTGCAGATGCTCTATTCGGGCATGAAGGTTCCGTTGCTGCTGCTCGTCAGCTTCACGCTGAGCCTGCCGAGTTTCTTCGTCATCAACACGCTGCTCGGCCTGCGAAGCGACTTCCGTCAAGCCCTGAAGTCTCTGCTGCTGGCGCAGGCGGGCCTGACACTCATCCTCGCCGCCCTCGCCCCCTTCACCGCCTTCTGGTATCTCAGCTTCTCCTCCTATCCCGCCGCGATCCTCTTTAACGGCGTCATGTTCGCCACCGCCAGCTTCTCCGCCCAACTCATCCTCCGCCGGCTCTACCGACCGTTAATCCAGCGCAACCCCCGGCATCAAGTCATGCGTTGGCTCTGGCTCGTCACCTATGTGTTCGTCGCGGTTCAGATGGCCTGGGTGCTGCGCCCGTTCATCGGCTCACCCGGCGCACCGACCCGCCTCCTCCGTGAAGAGGCATGGGGCAACGCCTACATCGAGGTCGTCCGCATCCTCATGCGCCTCGTCGCGGGCTGACCTCGGTCATTTCATCGCGCCGCTACGGCCGCGGCTCGTAACGTCCCGGACTGATCACGCCGTGGGGGTCGAGCGTCTGCTTGAGTTGCGCCACGACGTCCCAGAACACGGCCGAGCCTCGACGCAGCCGGTCGGTACCGCTCGGCCCGACCCGGTAGGGCACGTACCCGTGGTCCATGAGCGTCTGGCCGAGCTCGTCGTAGCAGGCCGCGGCCCGCTGCGCCTCGTCCGACTCGCGCGTGTCGAAGTAAAGGTTGGTCACCGCGATCATCGCCCGCTCGGAGATCATCGTGAACGTCACCATCGCCTCGAAGCCGTGGCGGGCGTAGATCGGCTCGATGAGGCTCAGCAGCCGGCGGGCGTCGGACCCGGTCATCGGCAGCACGGGCGAACTCCACATGATGCCGGCATGGGCGTCAAGCGGGTTGGTCACGGGCCCGGGCAGCTCGCCGCGCACGCGCCAGAGCGTGCCGTAAAGCGACTCGCGCGTCGGCTCACCCTTGAGCAGGCGATAGAGCGGGTCGACCGTGGCCAACTGCTGGCGCAAGCGGGCGCCGGCGCCGAAGCGATCCAGGGCACCGGCCACGCGGTGCGCCAGGGCGATGCGCCGGTCGTTGATGAAAACAACGCGGTGGGGCTTGAGCGCGCGGCGGACGGCGCGGACCGTGGCGCGCACGATGGCGGGCGTGCCGGTGACCGTTCCGCACCCGGTCCAGGCGTCGATGCGAAACTCAGCGCACAGCTCGCGGCGCAGCTCGTCGGGCAGGGGCGTGCGACCGGCGGCGCGGTCCCAGGGATAGCGCGTGCGGGCTGAAAGCAGACGCAGGTCATTGCCGATGTGGATCGCGCTCTGGAGCAGCCCGTTCATGCGCAGCGGCGCGAGGCGCTCGATGAGGTCTTCGAGCGCCTCGGCGTCGGGGCTCGAAAAGAAGAAGGCGGAGAATGCCTCGGGCACGGGCGTCAGCCAGAGGCCGATGCGGGTGACGATGCCGACGTTGGACTGGGCGAACAGGCCGTCAAGCGAAGGTCCGACGCCGTAACGGTAGACGCGGTGGGCGACGGCGTCGTCGTAGTGCCCGTAACCGGTGTTGAGGACGCGGCCGTCGGCCAGAACGATCTCCATGCCGCAGGCGGTGAGGGTGTGATCGCCGTAGCGCGTGTGCCCGAAGCCGCGGTCGAGGGCGTTGCCGACGAGGCTGGCATCCGGCCCGGCGCCGGTGCTGTCCATCCAGAGCTGCGGCGCATGCGTTTGCAGATGCTCCCAGAGCTGCCCTTGGGTGACCCCTGCTTCGATGACAACGTACCCCAGGCGGCGGTTGAGCTCGACGATGCGGTTCATCCGGCTGAGGTCGAGGATCACCTGCCCGGCCGTCGGGGCCCGGGCGTCGCCGTAGCCCCAGTTGCAGCCCCGGGAGATGGGATGGAGCGCCAGCCCCCGCTCGCGGGCGAAATCGACGATCCGCTGCACCTGCTCGGTGCTGGCAGGGCGGACGACCGCCATCGGCAAAGTGGGAGCCGGCCCGGAGCTGCGTCCGTAGCGTTGGCGCGTCGATTCATCGACGAAAACGTCGTCCGCACCGACGATCGCCCGGAAGGCAACCCCCGTATCCGGGTTAGGGTTTTCCCCCTTGGCTGGGTCCGGTAATTCCATTAGAGTACTGCCTCTGTTGGCCACCGGTCTGGTGGCTGGCACGCCGTGAGGGAGAAGGGATCAACGGCGAAAAACGTGGGGGAGTGGGTTCTGTCAGCCCACCCGTCGCGGGCGGCGGATGCTTGTTGCGCTCGGATTATGCGGGAGTTGCGCGCCTGGTGGTCTCGCCGGCAAGCGTCTGCGCCTCCAAAGGCCTGATGAATCGTCAGTCAGCCGGTATCGGCGTGCGGCTGAGCCGCGCCCAACCCGACCCCGGCCAGGTACTCCTCAAGGAGGGTTAACCTCATGTCTGTCATCGGCACCCCTCGGGCGGGAAGGATCCCGGCCGACTGCCCGCCCGATCGCGACGAAACCGTGATCCACGTCCCCCGGCGACTTTCCGAAGTCATCGACGCCTGGCGCCTGGTCTATCAACGGTACGTGGCCGCAGGCATCATCCGTTCGCACCCCTATCAAATTCATACCGCCAGACAGGCCATCGGGCCCGGGACCACCGTCGTGGCCGACTATCAGCGGCTGCGCATGCGCCGCACGGTCAGTTGCTACCTCGACACCGACGATGGGCTCCCGCTGGACAGTGTCTACGCCTCCACGCTCGATGGCGCCCGCGCCCGCGGCGAGCGCCTGGGTGAAATCGGCTTGCTCGCCGAGCGGCCCGATATGGCGGGCGAGGCGACGCAGATCCAGGACCTCGTCGCCTTCATGCGCTATCCCATCTATGCCCTCTATCACCAGGGGGTCGACCGGGTCGTCATCGGCGTTCATCCGCGCCACGCTGGATTCTACCAACGTCTGCTCGGCTTCGAGGTCGCGGCGCCGGTCCAGCACTACGCCCGGCTGCAGGATCGACCGGTCGTGCTGCTGAGCTTCGACCCCACCCGGCTGGAGGAGACCGACCGGGCGCCGCGAGGCCTGCGCTACTGGCGCGACCATCCACTGGGGCCGGGCGTCTTCGTCCACCGCTGCCGGTTCACGCCCGCGGCCGTGGCGTCGAGCGATCTGGCGGGCTACCAGCGCTGGCTGAAGGCCGGCGAGTTCGCCACCATGCCCCGGGCGCGGACCGGATGACGAAATCCAGGGCCTAGCTCGCTTGGCGTTGGGCCACTTGAACTGCGGCATGGGCACCGCCATGCGGGCCCGCGCCACGCAACCACGAGGTGCAGCATGAGACAGGCATGGACATTGGGACGGATCTGGATGACGGAGAAGCTCAGCCCGCGCCGGCCGGCGACGCGCGTGCCCGAACCGGCGATGGTGATGGACGAGGCCGACCAGGTCGACGAGTACCTGGCCGCCGGCGTGGACGACGGCGCGATGACGGCCACCCACCTGTTGCACTCAGCCCATGCCGCGGCGCTGATCCGCCCGGGCGACCGGGTCCTGGATCTTGGTTGCGGACCGGGCACGCAGTTGATTCAGCTTGCCGAGTTGTGCCCTGACGCCGAGTTCGTCGGCGTCGACCTTTCGCCGCGGATGTTGGCGCTGGCCGAGGCGAACGCGGCGGCAAGCGGCACGACCAACGTCCGCTGGCGTCAAGCCGACATCACCGCGCTCGACGCGTTCGACGACTCAAGTTTTGGGGTGATCACTTCGTCCATGACGCTGCATCATCTGCCGACCATGGCGGACCTGCGCCGCTGCCTCGAGCAGGTCCACCGCCTGCTGGACGCCGATGGGCGCGTCTATCTGGCGGACTTCGCCCGCCTGCGCTCGGTCGCCGCGATGCGCGCGCTGTCGCGGATGCGGGCGGACCATCAGCCGACCCTGTTCACGCGCGACTACTTCAACTCGCTGCGCGCGGCCTTCTCGGCACGACAGTGGCATGAGGCGGCGGAAGCGTCCGGACTGCTCGAGCGCGACGATGTGCGCCTGGACGTGACGCAACCCATCGGGCTGATGCAGGTGCTGCGAAGTGAAGCGGCAGACCCGATCGACGCCCAACTGGCTGCGCGGCTCGAGGCGCGGCAGGCGGTTCTGGGAGCCCGTGCCCGCGAAGACCTGGCGGCCCTCACCCAGTTGTTCGACCGAGGCGGCCTGCGCCCCATCCTCTCGTAGCGTGACCGCGACGGCGACGTGGCCGCAGCATCCATCGGCCGGATCCATCCGCGGATAGTCCCAGAGCTTTGGCTCCTCGACGCTGGATCGCGATGGCTTGACCAACCTTCGCACGGTTATACTCTCGATCACATTCCAGCCACGGAGGATCGCGACGTGCCCCCAACTCCCCCTACCAGCACCGCGACCAACGACCTGCCCACCGTCGGCCTGCTCGTCGGCTGGGCCAGCGCCGACATCACCCCCGACCAGCCGGTCATGCTCGTCGGCCAGTTCTACGCCCGTGTTTCCGAGGGTGTGCGCGATCCGATCGGGGCCACGGCCATGGCCTTCGAGTCGCGCCGCGACGGCGCCACCCCGCCACTTTCCGCCACCGCGCCACTTTCCGCCGCGGAAAGTGGCGCGGCAGGCGTCCTCGTCACTTGCGACCTGGTCTCGATCCCCGACGGCTTTCGCGACATGATTCGCGAGCACGTCGCCGGCGAGGTGCCCGAGCTCGATCCGCAGCTCGTGCTCATCAGCGCCACGCACACGCACACCGGCCCCAACGTGCGCGCGCCCGAGTCGAACGACGCACGCCCGACCCTGGCGGGGCTGCCCGCCGACGCCGGCATCGAGCTCGACGTCATGGACCTCGAGGCCTACGCCGCCTTCGCCGCGGAACGCGTCGCCGGCGCTATCGTCAGGGCGTGGCGCAGCCGGGGCCCGGCGGGCATGGGCTTCGGGCTGGGCCAGGCGAGCGTCGGCTACAACCGCCGCATGTGCTTCGAGGACGGGCAGACGCGCATGTACGGCAACCCGAACGATCCGCAGTTCAGCCACATCGAGGCCGGCTCCGACACGAGCATCAACTGCCTGTTCACCTGGGACCGGGCCGAGCGTCTGACCGGCGTCATCGTCAACCTCGCGTGTCCCTCGCAGGTGAGCGAGCACGAGTTCAGGGTCAGCGCCGACTTCTGGCATGAAACGCGGCAGGAGCTGCGCGCCCGGTTGGGCAATGACGTGTTCATCCTGCCGCAGGTTTCCCCCGCCGGCGACGTGACGCCGGCCCGCCCCACCACCATGGTCGACTTCCGCGCCCAGGAGCGCATGTGGCGGCTGATGGGCATGGACCAACGGCGGGACATCGGCCAGCGCATCGCCGGCGCCGTGGCCGACGTGCTGCCGTACGCCCGCCGCGAGGTCGACTGGGACCCGCCTGTCGCCCACCGCGTCGACGAGATCGAGTTGCCGATGCGCAAGCTCAGCAAGGCGGACGTCGACGAGGCCCTGGCCGAGGGCGAGTCGTTCGTGCAGCAGTACGAGCAGCTCAAGCGGCAGCTCGACGAGCAGCCGGAGCTGCGCCAGCAGCCGCGGTGGTACCTGAAGATTTCGCAGGCTTACCGCCGCATGCACTGGTTCCAGGGCGTGGCGAAGCGGTACGAGCGACAGCATCAGAATCCGAAGCTGTCGGTCGAGGTGCACGTCATCCGCCTCGGCGACGTGGCGATCGCGTCCAATCCGTTCGAGTACTACCTGGACTTCGGCTTGCAGATCAAGGCGCGAAGCAAGGCGGTGCAGACGTTGCTCGTGCAGCTCGCCGGCCGGGGCACCTACCTGCCCACCGCCCGCGCCGCCGCGGGCGCCAGCTACGGCGCCGTGCCCGCCTCCACGCCCGTCGGCCCCGAGGGCGGCAAGGAGCTGGTCAACTGGTCCGTCGACGCGATCAACGCACTGTTCGACGGCGGTGAGGCGCGAAAGAATCCAGCCGCACCTGCGCCTTCGGCGTTGCGTGCGCCTCACCAACCAGTTGTATCGGAACCTGGGCCATCCTGATTCGTCTTTAACGCCAGGACGCCAAGGGCCGGAGAGACCGCCACAGGAAAAAACAACCGCGAAGGCGCGAAGATTGCGAAGGGTGTGAAGGTTCACAAAGCCCAAATCTCCACTGCCTTTCTCCTTCGCGCATCTTCGCACCCTTCGCCCATTTCGCGGTTCAAACCGATCTTCCTTGGCCCCTTGGCGCCTTGGCGTTTATCACGAATACGGGTCGGCCGCATCGCGCAGCCCGTCGCCGACGAAGTTGAACGCGAGCACGGTGATGATGACGAAGCAGACGGGCGTGAGCAGCCAGGGGTTCATGGCCAGCGCCTGGATGTTCTGGCATTCCTGCAGCAGCACGCCCCAGCTCGTGACAGGTGGCTGCAGGCCGAGGCCGAGGAAACTGAGGGCGGTCTCGCCGAGGATCATGCCCGGGATCGCGAGCGTGAGCACGACCACGATGTGGCTGGTGAACAGCGGCAGCAGATGACGCGTGATGACTCGGCGGTAAGGCGCGCCGGTGAGGATGGCGGCCGTGACGAAGTCTTCCTGGCGCAGCGACAGCAGCTTGCCGCGCACTTCGCGGGCCAGGCCCGTCCACCCAACGAGCGAGAGGACGACGGTGATGCCGAGGTAGACCTGCAGCGGCGACCAGTGCTGGGGGAGGGCGGCGGCGAGCGCCATCCAGAGCGGGATGGTGGGAAAGGACTGGATGATTTCGATCATGCGCTGGATGAGATGGTCGATCCAGCCGCCGAAGAACCCCGACGCGGCGCCGATGGCGAGGCCGAGCACGAAGCTCATCGCGACGCCGAGCAGGCCGATGCTGAGCGAGATGCGTGAGCCGTAAAGGATGCGTGAGAAGAGGTCCTGGCCGAGCGCGTCGGTGCCGAGCAGGTGGATGGTGCCGGGCTGCTCGACGCCGAAGAGGTGGCGGTCGGTGGGGATAAGGCCGAAGAGGTGATACGGCTCACCGCGGACGAAGAGGCGCACGGGGTAGCGCCGGGAGCGATCGATTTCATGGACGCGTTGCAGTGTCTCCTCGTCGCGGTGCGACACGAAGCCATAAACGAACGGGCGCAGGTGCAGGCCGGCGTCGGAGACGAATCGCAGCGGCTGGGGCGGAGCGTAGGAGCGCGCGATGTCGCGTTCGTCGAGGCCATAGGGCGCGATGAACTCGCACAGGGCGGCGCTGAGGTAGAGTCCGAGCAGGACCACGGCGGCGGCCATGGCGAGCTTGTGCTTGCGGAAGCTCCACCACATGAGTTGCCACTGGCTGGCGGTGGCGCGTGCTTCGTCGACGTGGCCATCCGTCTCGTCGCGGAGGGGCGGGCGCGAGGACGGTGACGGGGGCGGGGGCGGAGGCGGGGGGGCGAGTTGGTCGGGGTGATCCGCCATGGTCAGGCCTCCCGCCCTTCGTAGCGGATGCGCGGGTCGAGGATGACCAGCAGGATGTCGGAGACGAGCGTGCCGACGATGGTGAGCAGGCTTAGCAGCATGATCATTGAGCCGGCGAGGTACATGTCCTGGTTCATGAGGGCGTTGAGCAGCAGCTCGCCGGTGGTGGGCAGGCCGAGGACGATGGAGACGATGGCCTCGCCGGAGACGATCATGGGCAGCACCCAGCCGATGGTGCTGATGACGGGGTTGAGCGCGACGCGGACCGGGTACTTGAGCAGCAACCGGATGGGCGGGACGCCCTTGGCGCGGGCGGCGACGACGTAGGGCTTGCCGAGCTCGTCGAGCAGGTTGCCGCGCACGACGCGGATGAGGCCGGCGGTGCCGGCGGTGCCGATGACGACGACCGGCACGAGCAGGCGCGGCGCCATGTCGAGCACTTTGCCGAATGACCACGCCGCTTCCTGGTAGGCGGGCGAGAAGAGGCCGCCTGCGGATACACCGAAGAGCAGCGACTGGGCGAACATGAACAGCAGGGCGAGCAGGAAGTTGGGCACGGCCAGGCCGAGGAAGCCGAGGAACGTGAAGAAGTGATCGCTCCAGGCGTACTTGTTGACCGCCGCGTAGATGCCGATGGGGATGGCGACGGCCCAGGTGAACAGCAGCGTGGTCAGCGAGATGATGACGGTCAGCGCGAGGCGCTCGCCGATGAGCGCGGTGACGGGCTCGTCGTATTCAAACGAGGTGCCCATGTCGGGGAACTTGAGCACCGGATAGCCGACGACCGCGCCGGGGCCGGCTGTCGCGAAGCTCCAGCCGACGGGCGACAGGCCGGCGAGCCAGCTCGCGTAGCGCTGGAGGAACGGGTCGTCCAGGCCGTACTGCCGCCGCAGACGCTCGATCTCCGCGGGGTCGACCTGGTCGCCCGCGGCCTGGAGCGCGGCGACGTGCGACGTGAGGTAGTCGCCCGGCGGCAGCTCGATGATCACGAACGAAATGAACGACACCACGAGCAGCGTGGGAATCATCCAGATCAGGCGTCGGACGATGAGTGCGAACAAGCGCGGGGCTCCGTGAGGTCAATCGGCGGGGGAGGGGTCGATGGCGTAGCACTCCGTGGCGGTGTTGCCCGGCGAGCGCAGCACCCAGCTCGCCACCGCATGGTCGGGCACGTTGCGCATGCGCTCGTGGATGATGACGGGCACCGGCCCGCGGCCGACGGTGCCGATGGCCCACAGGTGCTCGCGATTGAGCGCGATGATCTGACGAAACAGCTCGGCCTGCGCGGCGTGGTCGGGCGTGACCTCCGCCTCTTTGTAAAGCTCGATGACCTCGCGCAGCGCGCCGGTGGGCTCCGTGCCCGCCGTGCCGCCGGACATGAACCAGCGGGCGTAGTCGACGGCGTGATAAGACTCGACGTAGGGGACGATCCAGCGCGGGTCGAGGAAGGGCAGGTCCTCGGCTTCACCCTCCCACAGAATCACGTCGTGCATGAGCCCGTCCTTGCGCTGCGTGAACAGCGGGCGGGCGAGGCGGTTGACCTCGGCACGGATGCCGACGTCGCGCCACGCTTCGGCGATGAGCTGGGCGGCCATGTCCCCGCCGCTCGGCGCCTGCGTGGTGTCGATGCGCAGCCGCAGCGGTCGGCCGTCGGGGCGTCGGCGCGTTTCGCCTGGCGCGGGTCGCGTCAGGCCCATCTCGTCGAGCAGCGCCTCGGCCTTGGCGGGGTCGTGCTCGATGTAGGCGTCGGCGTAGCCGGGCACGTAATAGTCGGAGCTTTCGGAGGGCGCGACCTGCTGCGGCACGTGCTGGCCGTGGAACTTGGCCTCGTTGATGAGCTCGCGGTCGAGCGCGTGCGACAGGGCGATGCGGAAGCGGCGGTCGCCGATGATCTCGCGCATGACCGGGTCGCGGTGGTTGAGGTTGGGCCCGATGACGAGCTGGTTGCCGCTCAACGTGGACCACGCCGCGACGCGGTAGTTGCCTCGGCCGCGGTTCTGCATGAACAGCGGGTAATACTCGAAGCGGATGTGCCGCGTCTGCATGTCCATGAGCCCGTCAACGATGCGCAGGTTCATGATCTCGGTGTCGTAGATCTCGAACTGCACGCGGTCGATGTAGGGCAGTTGATTGCCCTCGGGGTCGACCTTCCAGTAGTACGGGTTGCGTTCGTAGATGACGGGGCGCGACGGCGGCGGGCGCGTGACCCGCCACGCCGTGAGCACGGGCCGCTCGACATTCTGCCAGCGGTCCTTGAAGGTGAACGTCTGCGTCCAGTGCTGGTGGCCGTGGCTGGCGACGATCTGCGCCAGGGAAGCGGGTACGCCCTCGGCGTCGATCGCCTCGTCCGGCTCGCGCTCGCGGTAGTCCGGATGAAACTGCGCGAGGTAGTGGCGCGGCAGGAGCATGTCGTTCGAGCCGGTGAGAAACCGGCGGATGAACATGCCGTGCGGCTGCGCAAAGCTGAAGCGGACCGTGTGCTCGTCGAGCTTGTCGACGTCGACCAGCTCGCCGGCGCGCTGCAGGTCGCGGTTGGTGCCGGCGGTGAGCTGCGGATGCTTGAGGACCGCCTCGTACCAGAAGAGGATGTCGTCGGCGGTGAACGGGTGCCCGTCCGACCAGCGCACGCCGCGGCGCAGATGGAGCGTGAAGACCTGGCCGACGTCGTCGACCTCCCACGCACGCACGAGGTTGGGCAGGACATACTCGGCGGCCGCGTCCCAGCGCAGCGGGAAGTCATACGCGATGCGCTGCTCGAAGATGCCGGCGTCGCTGGCGGAGTTGGCGTAGCGCCGCCAGGTGCCGCCGTACGGTCCGACCTGCTCGGGCGGGTGGATGACGAGCGGCTCGTCGGGCAGGCGCTCCGCGACGGGCGGCAACGCGCCGGCTTCGACGAGCGCCGCGAGCGCGGGCGCCTCGGCGAAGACGCGCGGGCGGTCGGCCGGCCATTCGCTGACTCGGTGATGGCTGACGGGCTCACGCCCGCGGATGCGCTCAAGCCGGTCGTCCTCGCGACGGCGTTCGTCGGCGGAGACCGCGACGCGAGTGGTGCCGTGCAGGGCGTTGCTGGCGCGGGCGAGCACCTGCACGAGCAGCCCCATCGCCAGCCCCGCCGCCGCCAGCGCCAGGAGAAGTCGAGCGACGAACGCCGCACGGGCCGGGTAACTCATGGGCGCATTGTGGCATCGTGGCGGGCGAGCGTCCATGCCGCTCAACGGACGGGGCACGACCGGTGAACGGATACTTCGACGTACGCCCGGCGACGTGGGTCAGAAATCCCTTGCATCCGCTGAGGCCGGAGCGTATATTCACCCTTGGCCCGGGACGAGGGGCCGACCGTCCGCGTAAAGGGCTCAGCCCGCTCCCGTGTTCATCTACATCACCTGACTTCCCGCCCGATGACTGCGGACCACGGGCGCAACGGGAAGGAAGGTATGCACCCATGGCGAAGTCTCCCCGTCCGTCCGCGCCTGCGGATCCATCGCAGTTCCGCCCCCTGCCGCCGCGCGCGAACCTCGAACACCTCAAGAACCAGGCGAAGAAGCGGCTGACCGAGCTGCGCGGCGAAGACCCGCAGGCGAAGCTCGCCGACGCGCAGCACGCGGTGGCGAAGTCGTATGGCTTTTCGAACTGGCGGGCGCTCAAGGCGCATGTTGATTTTCTTCATTCGCCCGAGCGCGAGCGACAGGTGCGGGCGTTCTTCGACGCCGTGCGCCGCCGCGACTTGGCGTCGGTCCAGGCGATGGCGGATGACGACCCGTCGCTCGTCTACGCCGACCCGCCGGGTGGCGGGCCTCGTCCGATCATGGTTGCCGCCAACGCCGAGCACCACGGCGCGGAGCCGGGGATGGTCGACCTGCTCGAGCGGTACAAGATGCCGGTGCGGGTGTGGGAAGCGGCGGCGATCGGCAAGACGGGCATCGTCGCGACGATCCTCGAGCACCATCCCGAAGAACTCGACCAGGCCGACGCCGGCGGCATGACGCCCCTGCTCTGGGCGGTGCACGGCAGGCATCTGGACACCTTCGCTTACCTGCTGTCGCGTGGTGCGAACCCGAAGGTGCGCGAGGCGACCGGGTGGACGCCGCTGCACATGGCGGCCGAGCGGGACGACCCGCGGTTCGTGCGGGGCTTGCTCGGCGCCGGCGCGGACGCGGACGCCGTGCTGCCCAGTGGCGAGAAGGCGATGCACATCGCCGCCAAACACGGGCACGCGGCCGTGGTGGACGCACTGCGGGCGGCGGGGCAGGCGCTGGACGTGTGGACGGCCGCGGCGCAGGGGCGCATCGATGAGCTGGAGCGCATGTCGGAGATGCTCGACGCGCCGCTGCCGGGCAAGGCGCGCTACCGGCCGATCCACTTCGCCGCGCATGCCGGGCAGGAGGCGACGGTCGACTGGCTGCTGGCGCACGACGTGGACATCGACGTGATGTCGGCGCTGCGGCTGGGGCGATTCGATTACGTGCGCGAGCGGGCCTGCGATGAGGCGGGCTGGGTGGATAAGCCGGACGCCGAGGGATTCACGGCGATGCACCTGTGCGCCGCGCATCACATGCACGACGCGCTGCGCGTTCTGATCGAGGCGGGCGCGGCGATGAACCCGGTCGAGCCGGCGTGGCAGGCGACACCGCTGGGCTGGGCGGAGCATCACGGCGACGCCGAGGCGGCGCACATCCTGCGCGATGCGGGCGCGAAGCTGGCAACGGAGCTGCGCGCCGATGGCGATGCGGCGGCGGACGCGGGTGACGACCCGCTGGACGCGTTCGGCAAGGCCCTGCGCACCGGGCGGGCGGACCGCGTGCGCGACCTGCTGCAGCGGTTCCCTGTCGTGCGCGAGCGGATCAACGACCCGCTTTACGACTTCGGCCGCCGACCGATCCACGCGGCGGCGGCGCACAAGGACGTGCTCGACGTGCTGATCGACTTCGGCGCCGACATCAATCTGCGCAGCGATTGGTCCGAGGGGCCGTTCACCGTGCTCGACGACTGCCCGGAGGACGTCGCGCGCCACCTGCTCGGCCGTGGCGCGACGCTCACCGCCCATGCCGCGGCGCGCCTCGGCTGGCTGGACGAGCTGCGGGCGATCGTACGGGCGAACCCGGACGTCGTGCACGAAAAAGGCGGCGACGGGCAGCGGCCGCTGCACTTCGCGAAGACGCCCGAAATCGTCGACTTCCTGCTGGATCACGACGCGGACATCGACGCCCGCTGCGTCGATCACCATTCCACGCCGGCGCAGTACGCGCTTGTCGAGCGCCCCGACGTCTGCCGGCGACTGCTGGAGCGCGGCGCGACGCCGGACATCTTCATGGCGGCCCACCGCGGCGACGCGGCGCTGGCCCGGCAGTGCATCGCCGAGACGCCGGACTGCCTCGGCGCGGTGATCGGCGCGGCGGGATACGACCGGGCGCCGGCGGGTACGATCTACAACTGGACGCTGAACCATGGGCTGACGCCGCACCAGGTCGCGATCAACGCTGGCCACAGCGAGCTGTACGCCTGGCTCATGGACGAGAGCCCGCTTCGCGTGCGGTTCCTCGCCGCCTGTCGTGCGGCCGACGCAGCCGCGGCCCGCGCGATGCTGCGCGAGCAGCCGGACCTGGTCGAGCGGTTGACGCCGGGTGAGCTTGGCGTGATCTGCGACGCGGCGTTCGCGGAGGATGCGTCGGCCGTGCGCCTCATGCTCGAGCTCGGCTTCCCCACCGGCGCCAAAGGATCATGGCACGGCGCGACGCCACTGCACCATGCCGCGTGGCGCGGGCACCTGCCCATCGTCGAACTGCTGCTCGAGCACAACCCGCCGCTCGAGCAGCTTGACGACGATCACAAGAGCACGCCGCTGGGCTGGTGCTGTCACGGCTCGCGCTATTGCGCCAACCCGGCGGGTGATTATCCGGCCGTGGCGCGGCGGCTGCTCGAGGCAGGCGCCAGGATTCGCTTCAACGTCGCGGACGCCACCGAACCGGTCGCGGCCGTCCTGCGACAGTACGCGGAGCAGGACTGACGGCCTGGGTCAACCAAAGCCGCGGCGCGAGGTCCGGCGCGACAGCATCAGCGCGGTGACGGCGAGCGTGAGCAGGCTCGTCGGCTCGGGGACACTGGCGGCGCCGCTGACGAGGAGTTCGACGAAGGGCGAGACGTCGATGGCGTCGAAGTCGCCGTCGCGGTTGATGTCGCCCACGAAGCCCGGACCGATGCCGTACGTCGCCTCGTAGGCGAGCGGGTCGGTCAGTGCGAGCACGAACGGGGCGACGTCGATGGCGTCGACGACGCCGTCGAGGTTCATGTCGCCCAGCAGCAGGTAGGTGAGCATGACGTCGGCGGGATTGTAGTGGACGTGGAAGACGTTGGCGGCGGGCACGTCGCTCTGGTCGACGTGGACGAAGGTGTTGATCACCTGGCCGGCGGTGAGGATGGTGAACATGTCGAAGAGGTCAGGCTCGAAGCCGTCGATCAGGGCGAGCTCGAGCCTGCCGCCGAGGCGGGCGGTCTCGGTGATGTCCAGCCGGTCGTGCCCGCTGCCCGGCGCGGCGCCCGCCAGCTCGACGCGGTGGATGCCGCTGGGCCCCTGCGCGAAGTTGCCGCGGATGAGCGCCTGCCCGGGCGTGGTGAAGTCGACGTCGACCTCGCTGGGCACGAAGCCGACCTCCAGCCGGCCGAGGTTCTCGACATCGACGCCGACGTTGGTGCCATGCTGAAGGAACATGTCGCTGCCATTGTCGATCGTGATGGCGCCGGGGCCGTCGAGGATGGCGGGCTCGAAGACGAGGTGGCGCAGCCCGCCGCCGAAGTGAACGTCGGTGGTGCTGTCGTTGAGCTGCAGCCGGCCGTGCAGCGCGGTCTGGGCGGCGATGCGCAGCCGGCCGTCGGCGTTGATGCGGCCGAGCACCGCCACGGGGCTGCCGTCGAGCAGCGTCGGCGCGGGCAGGCCGTCGCCGGTGAGATTGAGGATGCCCCCGCCGCTGAGCCGCCAGGCGGCGCCGGGGGCGGTGAGGTTGACGGTCAAGCGGGCGCCGTCGCCGTTGACGTTGAACGTGCCGGCGAAAAAATTGTTGATGGTGTTGAGCCGGTCGCTGTTGAGCGTCAGCGGCGCGTCGTGCAGCGTCCACTGCGTGTCGTGGGCGTCGCCGTCGACGTCGAGCACCGTCACGTCGATGCTTGTGGCGGCATGCACATCGGCCGGGGCGTTGAACCGCATGAGACCGCTGCCGACGTAGACGCCGCCGAAGAAGCTCGACGCGCCGTTGAGGATCAACTCCGCGTCGTCGGCGACGCTGACGTCGGCAGTCGATTCGAAGAAGACGACGTCGTTGACCCAGGTGGTGCCGTTGTCGATCATCGCCCGCCCGGCGACCTCGAACGGCACGTCGACCCGCGCGTCGCCATCGGTGGTCATCAGGCCCGGCATATGGATGCGCATCGTCCCGACGCCGGCGAGCGTCGGCGTTGTCGCGCGGTCGAGCGGCTGAATCATGTGCAGCCGGTGATCCAGCCGCCAGCCGGCGAGCACGGAGAGCACGCCGCGGTTGGTGATGACGCCGTCAAAGCCGTCGTTGCGCCCCGCCGGCTCGATCGTGTTGGAGTTGATCGCGAAGGTCATGTTGGGGTCGATCGTGATCTCGGCCGACTCGCTGGCGCCGTCGAGGTCCGTCTCGGCGGTGCCGATGCTCGTGCTGGCCAGCACGTGGACGGTGTCGTTGAACTCGACGCGTCCGGCCCCCACGAAGCTGCCGCCGACCAGCGTCGTGTGGCCGTTGAAGCTGACGATGCTGGCGCTGTCGATGTCGAAGTCGGCGGTGCTCTCGACGTACGTCAGCGCGTCGAAGTGCAGGTGCCCCGGGTCGGGGAACTGCCCGACGTTGATCTCGCCCGCCACGAGCACGCCGGCGTCGATGCGGCCCGTGCCCAGCACGTTCACGTCCGCGCCGCTGGCGATCGTCATCCCGCCGTCGCCGCTGACGCGCGTGGGCGTGCCGATCGTCTCGGTCATGTCCAGCGTGCCGTCGAGCCGCCAGTTGGCGTCGATGGTCAGTCGCCCGCCCCTCAAGTCCAGCAGCCCGTGAAAGTCATTGATCGGACTCATCGCGATCTGGTCGGAGCGGATGTCCAGGTGCGCCCCGGGCTGGATGGTGACGGTCGTGTTGTTGGCCTGGCCGTCGAGGTCGTAGATGAACGTGTCGACGACCGGGGTGGACTGCACGTCCAGATCGCCGTTCTGCCGCACGACACCCGGCCCGGCGATCAGGCCGTCCTGGAAAAGCGTGATGCCGTTCAAGCGCAGCTCGGCGTTGTCGCTGGCTTCAAGGATGCCGTTCTGGATGACCAGCGTGTTGTTGACCACGCCGAGCCCCTCGGCGCGCAGCACGGCGCTCTGGCCGACGAAGAGCATCCCGGGGCCGTTGATCGTCGCGGCTGTGTTCGCGGTGCCGTCGAGCAGCAGCAGCGAGCCCGCGCCGAGCCCGAGCGTGTGGTCGGTGGTGATGTGCCGGCCGGCGCCGATGGTCATGTCGCCGTTGAAGCCGTCGAACGAGCCGGCCTGGAAGTGGATGTTGCCGGCCGTGGCGATGACCTCGCCCTGCTCGCTGACGCCGTCGAGGTCCATGGCCAGGTTGTTGACCGCGCTGATGACGAGCGTGCCGTTGCCCGAGCCGCGGATGATGCCGTCGTTGATCAACTCGCCGAACATCCCGGTCATGGCCAGCTCGCCGTTGCCGCGCAGCTCCCCGCCCGCCTCGATGATCACGTCGTGGTCGACATGGGCGGCCGCGCCGGCGCCGAAGATGTCCAGCCGCGCGTTGTCGCGGATGAGCACGTCGTCGGCGAAGAGTGTGCCGCCGGCCTGGATGAGCAGGCGGGGCGTGCCGCCGCCGACGGTGCTCTGGATGACGAGCGCGCCGGTCTGGAACGCCTGGCTGTTCGTCTGCACGCTCGAGTTGTTGTCGATCGTGAGGCTGCGCACGTTCCCGAAGCCGCTGAGCGAGACGACGCCGTCGTGGCGGACGAACGCGTCGGTGAGGGCGAACGGGATGTCGCCGCCCATCCAGTTGAAGCCGGTGTGCCAGTCCCCGCCGCCGAGGAAGTCGACGCGCGGGAGATTGACGTCCCATCCCTGGGTGGCGGCGATGGCGAAGTAGTCGGCGGCGGAGGGGAGCGTGCGTCGGCTGCCCTGGAGGAAGGCCATGACGGCGTCGGTGCCGTTGAGGTGGTCGAGCGGGTCGGGGTTGGTGCCGCGCGGGAGGATGGCCATGACCGCCCCGCGGACGTCGTTGGGGTCGACATCGAACTGGTTGTCGGCCATCTCGTTCTGCAGGCCGGAAAATCCCGCGTTCATGCCCAGCGAGTGCCCGACCTCGTGAAACGCGAGGGAGAGGACGTCGAGGCGCCCGACGGCGTCGCCGGCTGTTGCGGCGCCGTTGTAGGCGGCTTCGAATACGTCGGGCACGTCGCCGCTGAAGCGCGCCGTCTGCTGCTGCGGCGTCAGCGCGTTGGGGCCGAAGTCGTAGAGCAACTGCTGCATGTTGAAGTTGTTGTTGGTCGCGGGGTTGGGGTCCATGTAGGCGTTGATGCCGGGATGGAAGCGGACGACGGAGTGGGTCAGGGTGCCCTGCGGGTTCTCGAACATCATCGCCGGGATGCTTTGGCCGCCGACGAAGGTCATGTCGCTGTCCCACCAGTAGGTGATGCGGATGGTGTCGTTGCCGATGAACGCTGACTCATAGACGTCCTCGATGTGGCCGAGGAGCACGGCGAGGTCGTCCGCGTTCGGGTCGTGGCCGGGATTCTCGCTGTCGTAGCTCACCGTGCCGTCGAGGATCAGCGGGTGGCTGGTCTGGCTGAGCGGCTCGAAGATGATGTCGATGGCGCGGGCGTCGCTGAGCCCCGTCGCGAGCAGTGCCAGCGCAACGATCCGTCGCGCTGCAACACGTGAGGGTGAATGCATCGTGCGCTCCTTGTTGATTGATCTGCAGCCGACGCCCAGGGGAGGGCGATGACAGCCGCGGGCGATGGGCGGGTTCTCGGCCCGTGAAGACAACGCCATTCTACCGACAACCGCAGCGAGCACCTATCGAAATCCACGCGTCGCGCGAGCAGTACTGCAAGTGCAGCCGGCGTTGACCTTTGCAGCAGCGATCCGCGGCTGTATCTCGACGTCGACGAGCCGGGCGCGTTTGTGCTACAACCGACCATATCGTGTGGCCTGAAATCCCCCTCGACATGCCGGTATGGGTCTACGTGCTCTGCGTCGGCGGGGCGGCGCTGTTGATCGGCATCGCCAAGGCGGGTTTCGGCGGGGGCGTCGGCGTCGCGGCGGTGCCGCTCATGGCCGTCGCCCTGCCCACCGAGCAGACCATCGGCGTCATGCTGCCCGTGCTCATCTTCGCCGACCTCTTCTCCGTCGCCCATCATCGCCGCAACGACTCCCGACTCCACCTGCGCTGGCTGCTCACCGGCGCGGCGCTCGGGATCGTCGGCGGCACGGGCGTCCTGATCCTCCTCCGACAGACCGCCGCCTTCAACGCGTCGCTCAACATCATCATCGGCGGCGTCTGCCTGCTGTTCGTCGTCATCCAGTGCTACCGGCTCGCGGGCGGCAGCGTGCCACACATCCCCACGCACGCCGGCGCAGGCCGCGTCGCCGGGTTCGCCGCCGGCTTCGTCTCCACCATCACCCACGCCGCCGGGCCCGTCATCACCATCTACCTGCTCGAACAGAAGCTCGCCAAGAAGCTGCTCGTCGGCACCGCCGTCATGTTCGCCTTTGCCGGCAACCTCATGAAGCTACCGACGTACTTCGGCCTGGCGCTGATCAACCCGACGACGCTGGTCCAGTCGCTCTGGGTCCTGCCGCTGGTCCCGCTGGGCACGACCGCGGGGATGTGGATGCACCACCGCATCAACGAACGGGCGTTTTCGATCATCATGTACGTCGGCGCCGCCCTGGCCGCGGGGCACATGCTCTACAGCGCGTGGCACGGCTGAGCGGGGGTGGGACGCGAGGGGCAAGGAAGACCGAGCACCCGCATCACCGCGCCGTTCCCCAAAATCCCGAACCAGATTTTCGATTTGGCGTGAAATGTCCGCCCCGCGCGCCCGTCTACCCATTCGGACGGCCCCGGCGCGTGCCCGGGGCGGCGGTCGGATCCTTGCAGACGGGAGCAAGTCATGATGCTGTGGAAGATGATCAAGTATGGCGCGCTGGCGAGCGTGGTGGCCCTGGCGGCCGGGACGGTGCTGTTTGGCAGCGAAGTGTGGAGCTACGCCCGCGGCTCGATGAGCTCGATGCGCGCGACGGTGCGGGACTCGGTGCCCGTGGAGTTTGAGATTCGCCGGGCGCACGAGATGGCCGAGCAGATCGTGCCCGAGTTGCGGGCGAACATCCGCCGGATCGCGGAAGAGGAAGTGGAGGTGGCGCGGCTGGAGCAGGACATCGCCGACAGCCAGGAGCGCCTCGCCCGCCAGCGTGAGCACCTGCTGTCGCTGCGCGAGCGGCTGGAATCGGGCGGTGAGTTCGTCGTCGGCGGCCGCCGCGTCGACCGGGAGATGCTCACGCAGCAGCTCGCCGACCAGTTCGAGCACTACCGCGAGGCGGAGGACATCCTCGCCGGCAAGCGGCGCCTGCTCGGCTCGCGGCAGGAGGCACTCGCGGCGGCGGAACAGGCCCTGGGCCGGACGCGCCAGCAAAAGCAGCGCATCGAGCAGCAGATCGCCGCCCTCGAAGCCCAGCACCGTCTCGTCGAGGCGGCGTCCACCGGCTCGGAGCTCACCGTGGACGGCAGTCAACTCGCGCAGACCCAGCAGCTCGTCGACCGCATCCGCAAGCGGTTGGACGTCGCCGAGCGCGTGCTTGCCCACGAGGCGCGGTTTGTCGAGCGGCAGATCTTTGACGAGCCGATCGACGCGGAGGCCCTGCTCGAGGAGATGAGCGCCCACTTCGACGACGCGGCGGCTTCGGACGACCGCTCGGACATCGCCCGCGTGCCCCAGGGGTCGCCCCGCGGTGAGGCGGTGCAGTGAGTCGCGCGGCAGGCGGCTGAAGACCCGCGGGCATCGGCTTTTCGGACGAACCACACTACCATGAGGGCCCGGAGCACGACGCCGGTCTGCCGGGCCCATTGGAGGACGGACCTGCCGTGTTGATCGTGCGGATTCGACAAGCCGAGGTCGCGCTGGCCGACGGCCGACTCGAGGAGGCGTGCGAGCTGGCGCGGCGGCCGCAGGTGCGGGCGCACCGGCAGGGCCAGCGGCTGGTCACGCGGCTGGTCGCGGCGCTCGTCGCCCGCGGGCGGGAGCATCTCGCCGGCGACCAGGCGGGTGAGGCGCTGCGGGACGCGGCGCTCGCGCGGGAATTGGGCGGCGCGCAGCCGCAGGTCGTCGCCATCGAGGCCGAGGCGGCGCAGGCGATGGCCGGGGCGCGGGCGGTGGCGGAGCGTCGCCTGGCGCTGCCCGGACGCGTGCGCGAGGCGATGGCGCGTGGCGAGCTGTCGCGGGCCGGCTCGCTGCTGGAGCGTGGGGCGGGCCTGGAGCTGTCGATGACCGATGCGGCCAGCGAAATCGAGCAGCGGCGGCGCGAGGCGGGCGCAGCCGCGGACCGCGCCCGGGCTGCGCTGGCCGCCGGCCGGCTCGAGGAGGCGATGGCGGCGCTCGAACCGGCGCGGCGGCTGCATGCTGGTGGCGAGCAGGTCGCGGCCCTGACGCGGGCGCTGGCGGACGCGGTCGCTGATCGGGTCGATGCTGACCTCGCGGACGGACGCCTCGCCCGGGCCGCGGCGCTGCTGACACGCGCCGAAGCGGTGGTCGAGCAGGGCGACCGGCTGGCCGAGCAACGCCAGGTCGTGCGCCAATGCCGCGCTGCCGCGGAGGCGGTTGAGGTCGGCGAGCTCGACGAGGCGGCGGCCATCCTCCGCCGCGCACGCACGCTGCTGCCGGCCGCCGACTGGCTGGGCCCGTGTTTGACCCGAGTCGACGAGGCCCGCGCGGCCCGCGACGCACTGCGCGAGGGGCCCCTCGGCGGGCTGACGCTGTTTGACGCGCCGCCCGATGCCGGAGACTCGCCGATGGCAATTCGTGGGCTTCCCACCAATGACGCCCCCGCACCAGCGGCCGCCACGCTGCCCGCCCGGTTCCACGTGCAGGTCGAAGGCGGCGAGAGCGTGCTCGTGGTGCGCGGGCGGTGCGTCAGCCTCGGCGCGGTCAGCGGACGGGGCACGGTCGACGTGCCGTTCGTTCTGGCCCCGGACGTGCCGGCGGTGCGGATCGAGCAGGTCGCCGACGAGCACATCGCCACCGCCGACGCCGGCGTGGTCGTCAACGCAGTCCGCGCATCGCGGCGCCCGCTGCTCGTCGGCGACCGCATCCACATCGGCCCGCGCGGCACGGTGCGCTACGCCCGGCCGCACCCGGCCAGCGGCACGGCGGTGCTCGACCTCGAGGGCCTGCGCCTCGGGCGCTCGGACGTCCGCCGCGTCGTGCTGTTGTGCGGGCCGCTCGTCATCGGCGGCGGCACCACGGCGCATGTACGCGCCCCTCACCTCGCCCACCCGATCGTCCTGCACGAGCGCGGCGGCGGACTGTGGGTGCGCGCGGGCGACGCGACGGCGGAGGCGGGGGCGCGCGAGGTGGCGATCGTTCCCGGGCAGGCGGCGTCCATCGGCGGCGCGAAAATCGAGGTGACCGGCGCATGAATGCAGCAGGCGACGCCAACCAGGCGTGGGCGGAGCGGGCCGGCGCGGCCGCGCCGAGCTTTCGCTACGCCCGGGGCGACCGCCCGCTCGACGGCTACACGATCGAGCACGCCGTCGGCCGCGGCGGCTTCGGCGAGGTCTACTACGCCCGCAGCGACGCCGGCCGCGAGGTCGCGCTCAAGGCGCTGCAGTATGGCCAGGAGGTCGAGCTACGCGGCATTGGCCACTGCATGAACCTCAAGAGCCCGCACCTCGTGACCATCTTCGACGTGCGCCAGAACGACCGCGGCGAGTGGTTCGTCATCATGGAGTACGTCGCCGGGCCGTCGCTCAACGAGCTCATCGCCCAGGCCCCCGGCGGGCTCACCACCGCCAAGAGCGCATTCCTCCTGCGCGAGATCGCCAAGGGGCTCGCCGACCTGCACGGCTACGGCATCGTCCACCGAGACCTCAAGCCCCACAACATCTTCTATGAAGACGGCGTCGTGAAGATCGGCGACTACAGCCTCTCCAAGGCCGTCTCCGCCAGCCGCCACAGCGGCCACACGCTCACCGTCGGCACCGTCCACTACATGGCCCCCGAGATTGGGCGCGGCGCCTACGACGTGCGCACGGACATCTACGCCCTCGGCGTCATCCTCTACGAAATGCTCACCGGCGAGGTCCCCTACAGCGGCGCCACGCCCGGCGAAGTGCTGATGCGGCACATCGGCGGGCGGCCGGATGTGAGCGGGATTGATGAGCCGTTTGCGACGGTGATCAGCAAGGCGATGGCGGTTGAGCCGGATGAGCGATATGAGAGCGCGGAGGCGATGGTGGACGCGGTGTTTGGCGCGGCGGACGTGCGGGAGCGTGTTTCGGGGTTTCGGCCGGCGACGTTGACGGAGGCGGGGGAGCGTGCGGGGGCGCGGCTTGGCGGAGATGCAGCGGACGCGGGGCGGCAGCAGGGGCCGGTGCGGGTGGATCGTGATGGCGTGCATGTGGTCAAGCGGGGGCGCGGCGGTGCGGTGAAGGAGGTGCACGTGGGGCCGGGCGGGGTGCATGTGAGCCAGCGGGGGTGGGATGGGGAGGTGAAGCGCGAGGTGCGCGTGGGCGGCGGTGCGCAGGCGGGTGCGGCTGGCGAGGCCGCTTCTGTGAGCGCGGGCGCGGCGGGTGATGGCGATCCGCTTAGCGGTGGACAGCGGATGCGGCTGGCGGCGCTAACGATCGCCCTCGTCGCTCTGGCCGTCGGTGCGCTCGAGGGCGACCCGCTGGTGGCAAATGTGATGTTCATGGCGGCCGCGGTGGGCGGGTGTGCCGCGGCGATCCGCGTTGGGGCACGGCAGGCCACGCCGGGACTGGGTGAGGCCGATGCGGGGCTTGGCCGGCTGCCTGGGCGTGCGGCGGCGCTGCTGGTGCTGTTTGGGTTGACCCTCGTCTACGCCGCCTCGGGTTCGCACGGGCTTGACGTGCCGATGCTCATCGTGCAGGTCGCCGGCCTGCTGCTCGCGGACTGGTCGAAGGCGATGTCGCCTGTGCGGCCGGAGCGCATGCGATGGGATCAGCCAATTCTGCTTGCGGTGCTGGGGGCGATTGCCGCGGCGGCGCTTGACGGGTCGGCCGTGATGGCGGGCGGGTTGCTTGCGGGCGTGTCGCTGACATTGCAGGTGGCGAGCCCGTGGGTTCCGGGGCGGGCTGGCGCATCGGGCGAGGAGGAGGCGGCGCCGGCGGGGGAGCGGGATGCGGAGCCGGCCGTTGTGCCTGCGCGTTCGGGTGTGGACGCCACGTCGCCGTTCAATTGCACCGTCGCGCTATTGCTGACGCTCGTGCCGTTGACGGGCCTGCCGCTGTGCGGGTTGCATCGGTTTTACGTGGGCAAAATCGGGACGGGTGTGCTGTGGTTGCTGACGCTCGGCCTGCTGGGCATCGGCCAGCTCGTCGACATCATCGTCCTTGCCGCGGGTGGGTTTACTGACGCGAGCGGGCGAACGGTGACGACATGGAGCCTGACGAGGGTTGATGCTGCGGCGGGTGCGGCGCCGGCGGCGGCGGTGCGTGCGGCGACGCCGACGCGCCGGTCGCCGGCCGGGGCGGTCGTGGCTGCGCTGGGCGTGGTGTTGATGATGCTCGGGGTCGTGCTGGGTTTGGCGCTGGCGCTGGATCTGCCGATGGCGGCGCTGGTGGCGCTGGATTCCGCGGGCGTTCCGAAGCCCTATCTGCGGGCGCCGACCGGCCACATGGAGGACCCAGCCGTGTGGGTGCGCCTCGCGCATCGGCTGGGGATTGTTGCGGCGTGGACGTTGGGGCTGACCGGCTTTGCGCTCATGGTGATCGGGCGCGTGTTTGCCGGCGGGCTGGTGCATGCGACGCGGGCAGCGCTGGCGGGGCCTGCGCTGCTGCTGGGCGTGGCCGGTGTCGCCGACGCATTTCTGCCGCAGCGCGCGTGGCCGTCGGTGGCGGAGGCGTGGCAGGTCGGGCACATGGGTCTGGCGCTGGAGCGGTTTCTTGACGCCTTCCGGAGCGCGCCGCTGCCGATGCCGCTTGTTTTCATGCTGTTCATGGGGGGCGTGATTCTGCTCGCCTGGCCGGCGCGGCCGGGCGCGGTGGGCGTGGAGAGGAGTCGTCCGTGAACCGTTACCTCGGCATGCTGTTTGCCCTCGGCGTCGCGGCTGCTTTCGCCGGCCTGGCTGTCACGCTCGCGGTGGCGGCGGTGCGCCAGTTCGGCGCGCGGCGGGTCGCGATGTGGTTGGGCAGCGCCGCCGGCGTGTTCGTGCTCGTGGTCGCGCTCCTTGGCGCCCTGTGGCTGACGTCGTCACGTGAGGTGGTTGTCGACGGCCACACGACGGTGCAGACCCAGCCGATGTATCGCGAAGTGCCTGCAGACAGCGTTGCGAGCGCGGGCGGTGGCAACGCCTGGGCGCCGGAAGTGAACGAGACCTTTAACGCCGACATCTACCCGTCGCCCGAGCATGCCGCCCGCGCACTGGCCCGGTGGGCGGCCGCGCAGTTGCAGGACCCGTCGGTGGTCGATGTCACCACGGCGGAGCCGCGCGTTGATGCCGGCACTGTGGCCGCGTTTGCCGAAGCCCTGCGTGGCGAGCTGTCCGGTGCGACGGTACGCGTCGAGGGCGACCCGCCCAGGCAGCCGGGCGACGCGCCGCCGCGGGTGCAGCTCGTGCTCGTGAGCCAGGCGCAGCGCCCCACGCCGCCGGCTGCGTGGGGCGAGGGCGAGGCGCAGCATTCGGGGACACTGCACGCCACCATGAGCACCACCGACAGGCGGGACGAAGCAGCCGCGGCCTTTATCGACAAGCCATGGGTCGCGGAGCCGAGCGCGTTCCTCTCGGGGAACCCGGCGCGGCGCTGGGTCATCGGGCGCTCGCCGCGTTTCGCCGACAGTGAGGCCGAGGCGCTGGCCATGGCGCAGGCGGCGGCGCGGACGGAGTTGTTGTCGCGCGTTGCTGCTGACACGCGCGAGGCGACGGCGGCGGCGGTGGTGCGCATCGACGAGTTCGTGGCCGACCGTTTCGTTCAGCGTCTCAGCCGCCGCTACGGCCACGTCTGGCGTGCGGCCGTGCTGGTCGACGCGTCGAGCGATGTGCTTGCATCGCTCGAGCGAAGCGTCAAGGAGGCCCAGGTCGCCGAGGCCGAGGCCCGCGCCCACGAGCGTCGCTCGTGGGCAGGGAATGTGGTGTCGATCGCGGGGCTGGTGGCGGTCGTGTTCGCGCTGTATCTGGTGCTGGACCTGGCGACGCGCGGGTATTATCAGCGGCGGTTGCAGGCGCTGCTGGTCGTGGTGGCGGGCGTGGGGGTGGCGGTGGTGTTGTTGTTGGTGGCGTAGGGGGGTGGGCGGGGGGGGGGGGGGGGGGGGGGGGGGGGGGGGGGGGGGGGGGGGGGGGGGGG
>JBBDRN010000031.1:0-27793 GCA_040905445.1 Phycisphaeraceae bacterium
ACGAGCCAGAAGCTCATCACGCAGCCGACTGTGGAACGACTCCGCGTAGCCGTTCTGCCACGATGCCCCCGGCTCGATGTACAGCGTGCCCACGTTCGCCGCCGCCAGCCAGCGCCGCAACGCGCGGGCCACGAACTCAGGGCCGTTGTCGCTGCGCACGTGCCCCGGCACGCCACGCACGTGCAAGAGCTCGATCAGCACGTCGATCACATCACTCGATCGCATCGACCGCGCCGTCTCGAGCGCCAGGCATTCGCGCGTGTACTCGTCGACCACGCTCAGCCACTTCAGCGGCCGACCATCTTCGGTGCGATCGTGAATGAAGTCCCACGCCCAGACGTGGTCCTTGCGTGTCGCCTGGTGACGCACGATGCCGCCGTCGCTCGATCCCAGCCGACGCTTTTTGTGCTGTTTTTTATGCACTTTCAGACCCTCGCGTCGCCACAGCCGATACACCCGCTTGCGATTCACACGCCAGCCTTCGCCGCGCAGATGCGCCGTCATCATCCGGTAGCCGTGCCGCGGATGCGCCTGCGCGAGCGCGTGCAGCCGCTTGACCAATCGTCCTTCGTCGTCGGCCCGCTTCGCCTGGTAGCGCTGCGTGCTGCGCGGCTGGCTCAGCACCACGCACGCCCGACGCTCGCTCACCTCCAGCCGACGCTGAACGTGCTCGACCGTCTGACGCCGACGCGAAGGACTTACCCGTTTCCCAGGTAGTCGTTGGCCTCCTTGAGAATCTGTTTGTCCAGCGTCAGATCCGCCACCGCCTTCTTCAGCCGGGCGTTCTCCCGCTCCAGCTCCTTCAGCTGCTTCATCGCGTCGGCCTTCATGCCGCCATACTGGTTGCGCCAGCGGTGAAACGTCTGCTCGCTGACGCCCAGCTTCTGACAGACCTGCCCGACGCTCAGCCCGCCCGCCAGCTCCGCCTCGGCCTGCCGCAGCTTCGCGATGATCTGCTCCGGCGTGTGTCGTGTCCGCTTCATCAAGAGTCTCCTCGCCCGCCCAAGCGGGCAGTGTCGACTCTCATTCAGACTGGATCAAGTTTCGGGGGGCAGGCCATGCCAGGCGTGCGGCAGCCGTCGACCGAGTTCCCGCTACGCCAAGCTGCCAAGCATGAGGGCTGGAATTTGGCGCTCCACCGCTACAATGGCGGGCATGGCCAGTTCCCCCGGGGCCCCTCAAGGACCGGTTGCCCACACGCTGCCGCCGCCCGCTCGCGAGGCGGACTGGGAGCCGCTGGAGCAGCACCTCCAGGACGTGGCCGAGGAGGCGGCGAAGTTCGCACGCCGCATCCGCGCGGGTGAGTGGGGACAGCTCGCTGGCTTGTGGCATGACGTGGGGAAATACAATCCCGCCTTTCAGGATTACCTAAGGCGTTCGGCAGCAGCGCTAGACGATGATCCGCATCGGGCGGAACTCTGTGACGGTGCGCCGGCGCGTGGCAAGGTGCAGCATGCCGTTACGGGAGCATGCTATGCGGCGCGGCTGCCGCTGCCGGCGGGGCGTTTGCTGGCCTATTGCATCGCCGGCCATCATGCGGGGCTGCCGAACACGGAGACGGATCCGGGCTTGGGAGAGACGGAGGTGGCCGCACTGGAGCACAAGCTCAAACAGCCGCCCGTCGACGTCGACGCGGTGATGGGCCACGTGCCCGAGCATCTGCTGAAGTGGTCTGCTCCCCCGTGGCCCGATCTGTGCCTGGACCGGTCAGACCCCCGGCGGGCGTCGTTCCAGATCGGCTTCTTCGTGCGCATGGTGTTTTCATGCCTCGTCGATGCGGACTACCTCTGCACCGAGCGGTTCATGCAGCCGGGCCGGGTGGCGCTGCGTCCGGCTCGGCCGGTGTCGATGGGCGAGCTTGCGGACCGTGTCGATGGGTTCCTCGATGGCCTCGGCTGCACCGCAGATGACTCGATTGTCAACCGCTGTCGGCAGGACGTGCTGGGCGCCTGCCGTGATGCGGCATCGCAGCCGCCCGGGCTGTACTCGCTGACGGTCCCCACGGGTGGCGGCAAGACGCTCAGTTCGCTGGCGTTCGCGCTGCGACACGCCCACGCACACAGCCTCGACCGCGTCATCGTCGCCATCCCCTTCACCAGCATCATTGAGCAGAACGCGGCCGTGTACCGCGACGCGCTGGGCGAGCTGGCTCACCAGGTGCTCGAGCACCACAGCAACCTCGACCGCGGCGGCGATACGGAAGGCGAGCGCGAGCGTCTGGCCGCGGAGAACTGGGACGCGCCGCTCGTCGTCACGACGAACGTGCAGCTCTTCGAGTCGCTGTTCGCCGCGCGGCCGGGCCGATGCCGCAAGCTGCATCGCATCGCCCGCAGCGTCATCGTCCTCGATGAAGCCCAGGCCCTGCCGCCGAACCTGCTGGCACCGACGCTCTGGGCGCTGCGCGAACTCGTGGAGAACTATGGCTGCACGGTTGTGCTCTGCACGGCGACGCAACCGGCCCTCGAGCAGCGCGAAGGCTTCCAGATCGGCCTGCACGAGCCGCGCGAGATCGTTCCGCCTGCACAGCTACAAACGCTGTTCGACTCGCTGAAGCGGGTGCACGTCGAGCGAGCGGGAGTGGTCGACGACGCAGCACTGATCGAGCGACTTGCCCGCGAGCCGCAGGCGCTGTGCATCCTCAACACGCGCGGTCACGCGGCCGAGGTGTTCGACAGCCTGACGCAACAACTGGGCGAAACGCAGAGCACGCGGCGTCACGGCGTCGACCAGCCGCGCGTCGGCTCATGCCTGCACCTCAGCGCCAACATGTGCCCGCGCCATCGTTCGGCTGTGTTGCGACTGATCCGTCGTCGGCTGAAAAAGGGGGAACCCTGCCGGGTCGTGAGCACGCAGCTCATCGAGGCGGGCGTGGACGTGGACTTTCCGGTGGTGTATCGCGCGATGGCGGGGCTGGATGCGATCGCTCAGGCGGCGGGGCGGTGCAACCGCGAGGGCGGCCGGCCGGAGCCCGGGCGGGTGATCGTCTTCGAGCCTGACACGAGCGAGCGCCGGTTGCCGCCCTTCGTCCGCGCGGCCGCCGACCATGCCCGTCAGGTGGCCGAGGACCACGACGATCTGCTCTCGCCCGCCGCCCAGCATGACTATTTCCGCCTGCACTATTGGGACGAGGGCAGTCGCACTGGCGGCTGGGATCGCCCGCCCGGGGCCGGCGCAGGGGCCGAGGGTGTGCTGGATTGCTTCGGCAGGCAGGGCATGTACCTCCAGTTCCGCACGGCCACCGACCGCTATCGCCTGATCGAGGACAGCCAGACGCCGGTGCTCATCCCCTACGGCCCACGCGGGCGGGCGCTTATCGAACGGTTGCAGGTGATGAACGAGACGCCCGGGCGCGAGTTCGATCGCAAGCTCCAGCGCTGGGCGGTCGCGGTGCACAAACCTGTGCTGGATCGGATGTTGGACGCGCGGGCGATCCTGCCTCCCGACCAGGGCGGCGGACGCTGGGTGCTGGGCAACGAGGCGGGCTATGACCGACGCGTCGGCCTGCGGGCCGAAGCGGCGACGGGACTTGACGCGGACCTTCTGATCCGGTAGCCTTGCCCTCAGTTGTTAACCGCTTCATAAACGGAATTGTAAACGGTAAGAGCGATCCGCTGAGTTTGGGTTGGGGGTGGCACGCCAGGTCTCGTCGCCCCGTCAGCGTGGGCGTGGATTGAAACCGGCTTTGAAGAGGTTGTGCGCACGTTAGTCGGTGGCCGGGCGGGAGGTCTGCCCGGCCACCTTTCCGACCGCGTGACTTGTGGAGGTTCATGATGAAACTAAGGATGGATTTAGACGACGCGATCCTCGCCGCGCACCGTGCAATCCCTGTCCCACTTTCCGCGAAACTGGAGTACGACGCACAGGTTGCTATGTTCGCGAGCATGGTTCGGACACTCCACGGGTCTCCGGTCAAGGACATCGTCATTCTGCAGCGTGCGGCGCAGTTGGGCCGGGATGGCCTACTCCTGTCGATGTAACGGCGGCTAAAAGGCGCTTGGGGCAGCGGCTTGGTGCGGGGCGGTGCCACAATGCTGTCACCGCCGTAGCGAGAATGCGGCCATGCTCGTTATACTCGTGGAACCTGTCCGGAGGGCCTATCCTTGAGTCAAGGCATACAACTTCACGTCTGGGGCGATTTCGCCTGCTTCACGCGGCCGGAGATGAAGGTTGAGCGCGTCAGCTATGACGTGATCACGCCCTCGGCCGCACGCGGCATCCTCGAAGCGATCTATTGGAAGCCCGAGATTCGCTGGGTCGTCGAACGGCTGCACGTTCTCAAAGCCATCCGCTTCACGAGCATGCGGCGCAACGAGGTGGCGAGCAAGATCCCCGCCGGCGGCGTGCGCTCGGCCATGCGAGGCATCGCGAGCCATCTGCATCTGGTTGTCGACGAGGACCGCCAGCAGCGTGCCGGCACGATCCTGCGTGACGTCGCCTACGTCATCAATGCGAGTTTCGAGATCGTCGCGGGTGACAACAACCCGGGCAAGCACCTCGATCAGTTCAACCGCCGGGCCCGGGCGGGGCAGTGCTTCCATCGCCCGTACCTGGGCTGCCGGGAGTTCCCCGCCGATTTCGCGCTGGTCGAGGACCCGGGCCACCCGATGCCGCAGCGCGCGGACGACACCCCGCGCGACCGCGACCTGGGCTACATGCTCCACGACATCGAGTACAGCCCGGCGGAGGCCGGCAAGGGCGCCGCGTACGACACGATCGACGCCAACAGCGGTGACAAACTCGTTGCGACGCCACGCTTCTTCCGCGCGTACGTTGACGACGAGGGCATCATCGACGTGCGTCGCTGCCTTGAGCAGGGGGGGACGGTGCAATGACCACACCCCACGCCTCGCCGATCGCGGCGCTGATTGCCTATTACCAGCGGCTGAGCTCCGCCGGCGACGTGGCGGCGTTCGGGTACAGCCGGCAGAAGATCAGCTTCCGTGTCGTGATCGAATCGACCGGCGAGCCGTTCGCCATCGAGGACGCTCGGCAGCAGACGGGGCGTCGCCTCGCGCCGCAGTTGCTGGTCGTCCCGGGGCAGTCCAAGTCGGCAGGCCAAGGCATTAATCCCTGCTTCCTTTGGGACAACGCCCAGTACATGCTCGGCGTGAAGGCAGGCGACACGAACCCCGAGCGCACCGCCCGCGCGTTTGCCGCCTTCCGGCAGCGCCACCTCGATCTGGCCACGCAGGTCGACGACGAGCACTTCGCAGCCGTCTGCCGCTTTCTCAAGGGCTGGGATCCAGCCAACGTCGCCCAGGTGCAGGGTCATGAGCTGCTGGAGGAGCTCGAAGGCGGCTTCGGCGTGTTCCAGGTCCGCGGCCAAGCCGGCTATGTACATGATCGTCCCGCGATCAAGGCCTACTGGCAGCAGCAGCTCGACGCGCGCGGCGATGACGCTGGCGGCCCGACCGGCGAGTCGCTCGTCAGCGGGCGCACCGCGCCGCTCGCCCGCCTGCACGAGCCCAAAATCAAGGGCGTCAGCGGCGGGCAGTCCGCCGGCGGCGTCCTCGTCGGGTTCAACGAGGACGCCTACACCAGCTATGGCAAGACGCAGAGCTACAACGCACCCGTCACCGAGGATGAAGCGTTCGAGTACGCCACCGCCCTCAACCACCTGCTGGGCGACGACGGCCACCGCGTGCGCCTCGGCGACGCGACCGTGGTCTACTGGTCCGAGCAGGCCAACGAAATGGAGACTGTGCTGTCGGCGATCCTCGGCGGCGAGGCCCCTCCCGACAAGGACGCCGAGGACCCCGCCCTGACGCAGCGCATCGCCGGCTTTCTGGACGCGCTGCGCCGCGGCCGCCCGCACGAGGGCATCAACGAGCCGGACGCCGCGTTCTACATCCTCGGCCTATCACCCAACGCGGCCCGCGTCAGCGTGCGCTTCTGGCTTTCCGGCACCGTCGGCGACTTTGCCAAGCGCCTCGCCGATCATGTGCAGAATCTGGAGATGACCGGCGCCCGCGACGATCGGCCGCTGACGGTGGCCCGCATGCTGCGCGAGACGGCCCGGGAGGCCAAGGACATACCGCCCCAACTCGCCGGCGAGGTCGGCCGCTCGATCCTCACCGGGGCGGCCTACCCCATGGCCCTGATGACCGCCGTGCTTCGCCGTCTCCGCGCCGATCAGGTCATGAACCACCCACGGGCCGCGACCCTCAAGGCCTGTCTCATCCACAACCACCAGATGGAGGTTACCATGGCTCTGAACAAAGACCATGCCGACGCCGCGTATCACATGGGACGGCTGTTCGCCGCGCTGGAGAAGACCCAGCAGGACGCGCTGCCTGGCCTGAACAAGACAATTAAGGACGGCTACTTCGCCACCGCGTCGACAACGCCCTCGGCCGTGTTCCCCCGGCTGATCCGCCTGCACCAGCACCACATCGAGAAGCTCGAAGGCGGCTTCAAGGTCAACCGCGAGCGGCTCATTCAGGAAGTCTGCGGCCACATCGACCAGTTCTCGGCCCATCTGTCCATCGAGCGCCAGGGCCTGTTCCACATCGGCTACTACCACCAGCGCCAGGACTTCTTCACCAAACGTGAGAACGCTGACCCCCAAGCCCCTTCCGAGGAGGAACCCGCTCATGTCTGAAGCCAACCGCCAGCCCATCCAGCATCGCTACGACTTTGTCCTGTTCTTTGATGTCACCGACGCCAACCCGAATGGGGATCCGGACGCCGGGAACCTGCCGCGCATCGACCCTGAGACGGGCCAGGGGCTTGTCACCGACGTGTGCCTTAAGCGCAAGGTGCGTAACTACGTCGCGCTGAAGCACGAGGGTCAGCCGCCTTACGAGATCTACGTCAAGGAACGGGCGATCCTCAATCAGCAGCATGAGCGCGCCTGGCAGGCGTTCAACCCCAAAGCCAAAGACAAGGAGAAGAAGAACCTTCCCCGGGAGCAGGAGGATGCTCTCAAGCTTACCGGCTTCATGTGCCAGAATTTCTTCGATATCCGCGCGTTCGGCGCCGTGATGACCACCGACGTCAACTGCGGCCAGGTGCGCGGGCCCGTGCAGCTTGGCATGGCGCGGTCGCTGCACCCGATCCTCTCGCAGGATCTGTCGGTCACGCGCTGTGCTGTCACGACGGAGCGTGAGGCGAATAACCAGGAAGGCGGCAACCGCACCATGGGCCGCAAGTTCACCGTCCCCTACGCCCTCTACCGCGTCCATGGCTACATCAACCCGCACCTCGCCGGCGGCAACGGCTCCGCCGCCCGGGGCACCGGCTTCTGCGAAGACGACCTCGAGCTGCTCAAGGAGGCGATCAACCGGCTGTTCGAGTTCGACGCCTCGGCCGCCCGGCCTCCCGGGTCGATGAAGCCCGTTGCCTGCGTCGCCTTCAAGCATGCGAACAAGCTGGGCAACGCCCGGGCCGACGAGCTGTTCCGCCGCGTGAGCTGCACGCCGCGTTCGGGCGTTCAGCCACTGCCGAGCCAGCGCGACGACGCAGGCAACCCGGTCCAGGCCAAGCCGGACGATCGCCCGCCGCGCAGCGTGGACGACTACCAGATCGACCTGCCCACCCCGGGGCCGCTCAAGGATCTATCCGACGTCACGGTCGAGCACTGGCTGGCGTGGGGCTGACGCCACATGTTCGCCAACGCCCAACTGCTGCCGATCAGCGCGTTGCAGCATCTGTTGTTCTGCGAGCGGCAGTGCGCGCTCATCCACGTCGAGCAGCTCTGGGCGGAGAATCGCCTGACGGTGGAGGGGCAGTCGCTCCATCGCAAGGCCCACGACCCACGCAAGGCCTCCGGCGACGTCCGCGGCAGCACGCGGCAAGTCCGCAGCCTCGAGATCGCTTCGCACCGCCTCGGACTCGTCGGCGTCGCCGATGTCTTTGAGTTCACCGGCGCCGGGCCGCCCAAGCCGATCGAGTACAAGCGCGGCCGGCCCAAGAAGCACGACGCCGACCGTGTCCAGCTTTGTGCCCAGGCGCTGTGCCTGGAGGAGATGCTTGGCCTCGACACGCCACTCGCCGGCGGCGCGATCTTCTACGGGCAGACGCGGCGTCGCCTCGACGTGGTGTTCGATGAGGCCCTGCGTGATACGACTGAGCGCGCAGCCCATCGCCTGCATGAAATCATCGACACCGGGATCACCCCAACCGCCCGCCGCGAGAAGAAGTGCGACCGGTGCTCGCTGCTGAACCTCTGCCTGCCGGGCGCTCTACGCCCGCGCAGGACGGCCAGCGCTTACCTGAGCCAGACCAGTCGCGCGATGCTGGCCGCGCCGTGACATCGGACACCGCCCATGAAGCAGCACCTCAACACGCTGTTCGTGACCACGCAGGGCGCGTACCTGCGCAAGGAGGGCGAGGCGGTTGCGGTGCGCGTTGAAAAACAGACGAAGCTCCGCGTGCCGTTGCACATGCTCGGCGGCATCTGCTGTTTCGGCCGCGTCGGTCTCAGCCCGCAGCTCATGGGCCGCTGCGCCGAGGCGGGCGTGGCGATCTCCATGCTCACCGAGCACGGCCGTCTGCTCGCGCGCGTCACGGGCTTCACGCCCGGCAATGTGCTGCTCCGCCGCACGCAGTACCAGCGCGCCGACGCCGTGGACCTTGGGCCGACGAACGACGACGCCGCCCCGGCCGACTGCGCCGCGATCGTCCAGCCGATCGTCATCGCCAAGCTGCTTAACAGCCGCGCCGTGCTGCTGCGGAGTGTGCGCGATTATCCCGACGCCGCGGGCCGACCGGAACTCGAGCAGGCAGCCCGCAGCCTCGCCGGCAGCGTCGAGCAGGCCCAGCGCGTACGCGATGTCGACCGCCTGCGCGGCATCGAGGGCGAGGCAGCCGCGATCTACTTCGCCTGCTTCAGCCACCTCATCACGCGAAAAAACGGCGATTGGGATTTCAGTGGCCGCAACCGCCGGCCTCCACGCGACCCCGTCAACGCGCTGCTCTCTTTCCTCTACACGCTGCTGGTGCACGACGCCCGCTCCGCCTGCGAGGCTGCTGGACTCGACAGCCAGGTGGGGTTTCTTCATCGCGATCGCCCCGGTCGGCCGTCGCTGGCCCTCGATCTCATGGAGGAGCTGCGCGCGTTCCTCTGCGATCGGCTGGTCGTCTCGCTGATCAACCGTGGGCAGGTGCAAGCCCGGACGTTCCGTCGCACCGAAACGGGTGGCGTGCTGATGGATGACGCGACACGCAAGGTGGTCATGACGGCCTACCAGAAGCGAAAGCAGGAAGAACTCACCCACCCGTTCCTCAACGAAAAGGTGAGCGTCGGCCTGCTCGTGCATCTGCAGGCCCGGCTCCTGGCCCGCCACCTGCGCGGCGACCTCGACGCTTACCCCGCGTTCCTGTGGAAGTAGGTTGGCCGCGGCGGCGCCGAAATCCACGCGCTTGGAGACATCTGATGTTCGTGCTGGTGACCTATGACGTGAGCACGCAAAGTGCAGCCGGCGTACGCCGCCTGCGCCGCGTCGCCAAGGCGTGCCTGGACTACGGCCAGCGTGTGCAGAACTCCGTGTTCGAGTGCCAGGTCGACCCGGCCCAGTTCGCGAAGCTGAAGGCCAGATTGCTGGACCTCATCGACCCGAGCGAGGACAGCCTCCGCTTTTACTTTCTCGGCAAGAACTGGCGCCGCCGGGTTGAGCACGTCGGCGCGAAGCCCGGCGTCGACCTGAATGGCCCGCTGATTGCGTGAGGCGAGGGCGTCCACGTGGTGGCGGCATGGCGGGCTCGGTGGTGGTGAAGCGGCGAGCAGAGTATGGCGGGGGGGGGGGCGGTAGGGCGGTAAGCCGGTAGGATGGGACGCTCGCAACGGATGCCCGGGGCGGGGGCGAACGTCCAGCGCGCACGCTTCTCCCGGCCGGTTCGCGATTCATACAAGCCGCTCTTTGACAAGTGGATAGCCCAAAGGCCCGCGCCGCGCTGCTCTCGCCATATCCGCAAGCCGGGAGGGTTCGCGGCACAGGCCATTTTGTCGTCGCCGCGACAAGCCGTTACAACAACGGCGTCGCCCCCTCACGGGGGCGCGGATTGAAACTCAGTAAATGGGATTTGACCGGCCTTGGCGCGGCCGTCGCCCCCTCACGGGGGCGCGGATTGAAACGTTTTTCCGTGTCGCTCGGCTGTGCGGCGAGGATAGTGTCGCCCCCTCACGGGGGCGCGGATTGAAACGGCGCGCTCGCGCCTCACCCAGCCCAAGTGGTGGAGTCGCCCCCTCACGGGGGCGCGGATTGAAACGTCCCCACCGCCACATCCTTGCCGGGGCCGAAGCGTCGCCCCCTCACGGGGGCGCGGATTGAAACAACCGCTGGCGCAACTGCCAACGCCCCGACCTGCGTCGCCCCCTCACGGGGGCGCGGATTGAAACATCGGTCGCAGCGCCGATATGTCCGGCGTCACGAGTCGCCCCCTCACGGGGGCGCGGATTGAAACGCTTTCATTTCCGCAATGGTCATCGCCGGCTTGTGTCGCCCCCTCACGGGGGCGCGGATTGAAACGACTTTCGGCAGGCGCTGATTGCCAATGCGATCATGTCGCCCCCTCACGGGGGCGCGGATTGAAACGCGCTGCTCGGGGCTGGCCGCATCCTGCACGCGCTGTCGCCCCCTCACGGGGGCGCGGATTGAAACAGTCCACCCTTGCCGAGCAGGCCCGTTGCGCGCGGTCGCCCCCTCACGGGGGCGCGGATTGAAACCTCGAGGGCGATCGAGAAGCCGAGGCCCATCTCCAGTCGCCCCCTCACGGGGGCGCGGATTGAAACGTCCAGGAACTGCGTCCAGGTCAACAGCAGCATGCGTCGCCCCCTCACGGGGGCGCGGATTGAAACAACATGAACGACGAGGGCGTCGTCCGCGCCATGCGCGTCGCCCCCTCACGGGGGCGCGGATTGAAACACGCATGGGAGATGGTGTCGGCGGAGGTGGACGGGTCGCCCCCTCACGGGGGCGCGGATTGAAACGTCGTTCCGCCCCATCGAGGCCGCCATCGCCGAGTCGCCCCCTCACGGGGGCGCGGATTGAAACCTCTTTTTCGCCATCCGTGGCCTCCCCTCAGTTCGGGTCGCCCCCTCACGGGGGCGCGGATTGAAACGCGAAGACGACCATCGGTGAGCGGGCATGTATGTGGTCGCCCCCTCACGGGGGCGCGGATTGAAACATCGACATCCAGCGGTGGGCGATGGATGAGGTCGTCGCCCCCTCACGGGGGCGCGGATTGAAACTGGATGGGTGAGTATGCGGAGAAGCGGCGCAACTGTCGCCCCCTCACGGGGGCGCGGATTGAAACTACAAGCATGACGAAGCGACCAACCGCGTGACGGCGTCGCCCCCTCACGGGGGCGCGGATTGAAACAAACTGGCCGTGGCCCAACGGGCCCCGGGAGTAGGTCGCCCCCTCACGGGGGCGCGGATTGAAACAGCGTCCCCTCGAACGGCAGATCAGCCGGCACCAGGTCGCCCCCTCACGGGGGCGCGGATTGAAACGATCTGCCGGTCCGCCCACGCCCGCAGCTCCTCGCGTCGCCCCCTCACGGGGGCGCGGATTGAAACATTTTATCATTGACAGCCGCCAACGAATGACGATGTCGCCCCCTCACGGGGGCGCGGATTGAAACTTCTCCTCGCCACCCCATCGATTTAACTGGAACGTCGCCCCCTCACGGGGGCGCGGATTGAAACGCCAGCTCTTTCAGCAGGGCGTTGCCGGGGTTGGGGTCGCCCCCTCACGGGGGCGCGGATTGAAACGATGTGGAGTGCGCGAAGCTGGGCGGCTGCGGCATGTCGCCCCCTCACGGGGGCGCGGATTGAAACGCCCTGGCACGCCTGGCCGGGCTGCGGCTGGGTGGTCGCCCCCTCACGGGGGCGCGGATTGAAACCTGTTCGTCTGGTCTTCGCACAACCCGGCGCGGTCGTCGCCCCCTCACGGGGGC
The DNA here is from genome assembly GCA_040905445.1 of Phycisphaeraceae bacterium. Lineage (GTDB taxonomy): Bacteria > Planctomycetota > Phycisphaerae > Phycisphaerales > Phycisphaeraceae > SKPT01. Next base: position 11,900 of record JBBDRN010000031.1, read on the forward strand.
GCGGATTGAAACGCACGAGCCACCTAATGGCGCAACGACGCACACAGTCGCCCCCTCACGGGGGCGCGGATTGAAACACCCCCTATGCCGACGCGGTGCTCGCCCTGAACCGTCGCCCCCTCACGGGGGCGCGGATTGAAACTTCGAGCAGCTCGTCGAGCGCCCGAAAATCCTGGTGTCGCCCCCTCACGGGGGCGCGGATTGAAACGCGATGCTCGGGACGGGCCGCAGCCTGCACGCTTTGTCGCCCCCTCACGGGGGCGCGGATTGAAACTTCTCCTCGCCCAGGCGTTGCCGCCTCGCCCTGGTCGCCCCCTCACGGGGGCGCGGATTGAAACTAGTAAGGTTCAATCAGTCGTTGTACTGGTGATGTCGCCCCCTCACGGGGGCGCGGATTGAAACATACTTCTCACCTTTGTTTAAAGGCGGAAAGACCAGTCGCCCCCTCACGGGGGCGCGGATTGAAACCCCTTACTCGCACACACGCAGAACTCGTAGTCGTGTCGCCCCCTCACGGGGGCGCGGATTGAAACGTCATCAGCCGCCACCGGCAGTGCTCCCCCTCCGGTCGCCCCCTCACGGGGGCGCGGATTGAAACGCCGAATCGACCTCGGTATAGGTGCTGCCGCTCAGTCGCCCCCTCACGGGGGCGCGGATTGAAACACCGATTGCCGCGTTTCCTCGGCGGTACGGTTGCGTCGCCCCCTCACGGGGGCGCGGATTGAAACCACGAGCAAATGATGAAGGAGAGCAACGATGGCAAGTCGCCCCCTCACGGGGGCGCGGATTGAAACGCACGCCCGCGTGTAGAGCGGGTTGGCGTCGGGCGTCGCCCCCTCACGGGGGCGCGGATTGAAACCCGGACGCCGAGCGCTATGAGATGTATCAGCGCGGTCGCCCCCTCACGGGGGCGCGGATTGAAACAACCGGGCGCCCGGGTGTGTCCTCCGGGCACCTAGTCGCCCCCTCACGGGGGCGCGGATTGAAACGCGCAGTAGCAACGTGTCGCCAGTCTTGAACCCGTCGCCCCCTCACGGGGGCGCGGATTGAAACCTTAATCGTCTTCTTGGTCCTCTGTGTTGTCGGCGTCGCCCCCTCACGGGGGCGCGGATTGAAACCGCTCAGCACCCACGCCCCGGCCAACAGCAGCGCCGTCGCCCCCTCACGGGGGCGCGGATTGAAACGCAAGCGCAAGGGCGCCTCCACGGTACGAGAAACGTCGCCCCCTCACGGGGGCGCGGATTGAAACGCCCTACTGGCGATCGGTATCAGATCCTCGCCGGGTCGCCCCCTCACGGGGGCGCGGATTGAAACGACCTGCCGCGCGGCACCTGCTGGACGCTGGTACTGTCGCCCCCTCACGGGGGCGCGGATTGAAACGCTGAACGCGAAGCCGTGGGCGTGCGTCTCCGGGGTCGCCACCATCCACCGGGCCTATCGCGACCCCGACAAACAACGACGAGTTGGAGCTTGGCGCCATGGCCCGTCACAACCGCCCATCGGACGCAGGCACATGCCCGTCGCGGCCACCGCACCAAAAGGCTGAAATGTAAGAAAAGGCGGCCACGCCGTACGCCCCGAACCACCCCGAGCCGCGGCCGCGCAGGGGCGGCCACGGCCCAGGGGGCTGGGGATCAGTCTTCGCGTCACGGCCCGTCATCTGCCGGCTCCTCGTCGTCTCGACGTTCGGCATCGCCATCACGCCCACGCAACGCCAGCACGCACACCAACGTCAACTCCTCGACACGCCAGTACACCCGCTGCGAGGCCCGCGCCGGGCCACCGAGGTTCAACACCTCGCGATGAACCAGGGACAGCGCTTCGGTCAGGTGGTCCGTCAACGCCGGCTCATGCTCGTCCAACATGTCGATCACATACGCTGTACCACGGCGATGCAGCTCATGGATCGCCCGGAGGACGTCCTGAGCCTGAACCGTCGGCCTCGATGCCATGAACAACTCCTTACTGTGCGGCCGCCGTTAACGACATCACTCGGTGGTGGTGCGTGCACGGATGTCCGAAACGTGCACGGCCTGCCTCCATTTGCCTTGCATTGAATTCATGATGCCCGGAGGACGTGCCCCCTCATCGGAGACGCTCCTCGTGAAGGGACCGTCCCCGTACGCCGGGGACGGTCGTGTCGCGAACACACAACCGCCCCGGCATCGACCGGGGCGAGCAACAATCACATTGATGTCCGTGAACTACGCGTCGCCACGAACGCCGTCAAAAAGCCGACCCGAACACGGCCGTCCGAGGTGGGCCGGGGCCAAGGCATTCATCGGTATTGGCGATAGATGTCAGCGTTCGGCCGAATGCCGCCTTCGAACCGGGCGTCAGCCCTTGGCCGAGCGGATGCGCGACCCCGAGGTCACCGTCATCGGCATCGGTGGCGTGCACTACCACGCCATCCCCGGGCAGGTGGAGTTGGAGGAAGGCCCCTACACCCGCCGGCAGGTTGCCGCGGCCCTGGAGCAGCGCGCCGGCATGACTGACGAGCAGATCGGCGGGCCATTTGCCGCGGGCGAGGTCGCCAACCTGATCCTCGTGCTCGGCTACATGCAGGCGTGGGACATCGATGCGGTCCAGCCTGTCCAGGCGACCATGAGCGACGGCCTGCTGCTGAGCCAGGCTGGCGCCGAGCCCTCGCCCCGCCCGCTGAGTCAGACGAGGTCGCACGCCTCGGCGGGCATCCAGTGCGCATCCTTGCCGAGCCACTTGACGTTGCAGCCGATCGGGTTGGTCAGCAGCACGCGGACGGCTCGGTCGGCCAGCAGATCGTCCAGCGCGTCCTTGAGCTCATGGGTGGCTGCCTTGCTCGCGTCGCGCGGGTTGTCGTCCATGCGGCCGGTGTAGCGCAGCTTCCGGTCCATGTCGAAGACGTAAAAGTGAGGCGTGCGCAGCGCGCCGTAGGCACGGGCAACGTCCTGCGACTCGTCGCGCACGTATGGGTAGGGCAGGTTGAGCTGCTTGGCTCGCTCCAGCATGTGCTCGGACGAGTCGTCGGGATGGTGCGTCGTCTCGTTGCTGTTGATCGCGATCATCTTCACGCCCTTGGGCGCGTACTCGCGGTAGAGCGCGTCGACGCGATCCTGTGAGCCGGTGACGAATGGGCAATGGTTGCAGGTAAAGACGATGATGAGCAACCTTGCCTCGTCGACGTCGCTCAGGCTCCACTGGCGGCCGTCAACGCCGGGCAGGGCAAAGTCAGGCGCCGGTTCGCCGATTTCGAGTGTAAAAGCCATAGGTCCGATCCCTTTCGCTGGAGGTTGCCGTATCTCAAGGCGGCGGGGAACAAGCCCGACGCTGCTTCAATTCGCCCATTGTGAGCCAGTTTAATTCATGGCTGTTCTCGGCCCAGCCGATGGCCCTTGTTCTCGTGCGTCAACTGGAAGAGACGCTCAGCCAGTTGGACGATGTCGCGTGAGGCCTCCACCTCCGCCCGCCAGATGGAGGGGATGCCCTGCTGGCCGAGGTAGGTGCCCGCCAGTGCCCCGGCCATGGCGCCGATGGTGTCGGCGTCGCCGCCCAGGCCCACGGCGTACAGAACCGTGTCGGCGAAGCTATGCGGTGAGCGGAGAAACGTGAACAGGGCAGTGGGCACCGACCGCATCGCCTCGATGCCCCGGCCCAGGCGGGTGACGACCTCGTCCGGCTCGGCATCGAGCGGGAGGGCGAGCAGATCGTCCAGCGCGTGGTTGAACGCCCTAGAGCGGACGTGCGGCCGGATCTCGGTGACCAACTTGGCCCGATCCGGGGGCCATTCGGACTGGTGCCGGGCCAGCAGCGCCACGGCGCAGGCCTGCACGACCGCGCCGTCGAGGCCCCATTGATGCGTGTGCGTGATGCAGGCCGAATTGCGCGCCAGGTCGGCGACGAGCTCGAGGTCGTCGGATGCGAGCAGGCCCACGGGGGCGACGCGCATGGCGGCGCCGTTGCCGTAGGAGCCCGCGCCACCGAACAGCGTTTGCCCGACCTCGTCCCATGCCGCGCCCTGTTCGAGGGCCGCGAAGATCTGCGGCGGCCCGGCACCGTAGCCGCGCCACGGTTCGTCCTGATACCGGCTGGCGAAGTGGCGGGCGAGATGGCAGCCGTCGAGGCCGCCGCAGGCGATCAGCGACTCGGTCAACCCGATGGTCATGTGCGTGTCGTCGGTCCACGTCATCTTACCCGGGTGCTGTAGGCGCCAAGTCAGCGTTTGTTGGCTGACGTGGGCGGCGCCTTCAAAGGGCGCGCCGAGTGCGTCGCCGATGGCGGTGCCCAGCAGCGCGCCGCGGAAGCGGTTCTTCAGCACGTTGGCGTCGACTGGACCGCTCATTGCGCTGTCCATTTCCCCAATTCGACCTCAAGCTGGACGACTTCACGTTCGAGCCGTTGCACTTCCCCGGCCTCGTCCGGCTGCTTCCGCGCCGTCGCCAGTTGCTGACGGCGGTTCTGGAGCTTCTCCTTGAGGAGCTGGATCCGCTTTTTCGTCCTCTTGTCCACCTGCTGCAGTTCCTTTTCCTGCCGGCATGCCTTCCTTCGACTTGGCCAGGACATTGTTCAACGGCGTCTCAGGCCGTCTCCCGCTGGGCCGCAAACGACGCGTGCAGTTCCTCGTCCATGAACAGCAGGCGGTTGCAGTTGGGGCACTGCACCAGCTCCGTGCCGACGAGAAGCTGACTGACGCGCTCGGGGCGCCGGTCACACAATGTTGGTGCGCAGCGCGGCGACACGACCACACACCGGCGCCCGCGCGGGGGGAGGCGTCGGCGACCGGCGGACACCGGCGTGGATCATGTCGGGACGGCTTGGGCAGGCACGCGACGCAGCGCGGGCTCAGCAGCCGCCCGCCTCAGCTTACGGTTCCAGCCACCACGATCGTTGCCTAGGTCGGGCGCCATCGATCAACTCCCGTGAGTCGCTCGACGTGGGCGCTGCCAGCGATGGGTTTCGAGGGCATAGCCACCGTCGGACTATGTCGTGTGAGGAATATCTAGGGTACCGGTGCGGGGGGCATCCCGTCAACCAACAGGGCAGCGTGAGGGCATGACAAGCCGACAAGCTGATGAGTCGGAGGCTTGCGGCCCCCGAAGCTGTTGCCCGGGGCGAGGGCGATAGGTAAATTGGTGGATGAGGTTCGCACCTCGCTCCCGCCGTCGAACATCGACCTGCCCAACCCTTGGAACGGGCACCCCGGCTTGGAGTCACGCAGGTCGCGGTGCGGGCCTGGGGCGGCGCCGCGCCGGGCACGTGGGCGACCGGCGTCGGTGGGACCTATGACGACCAGACTGGCGTTCGGTGTTGAACCTTCCAACCGCCGATACCACCTGCGCCTGGCGCGATATCAGGGCGTCGTGGACGCGGTGCGCACGTTCCGCCAAGAGACGCGCGGCCAGGCTCTGTCGCTGCTGGACGTCGGCGCCGGACAGGGCAGGACGCTGCGCTATCTGAAGGCGGCGGGTCTGGATCGCGACATCGCGTTTCACGGCATCGACAACGCGCCCAAACGACAGCAGAAGCTGTTCGAGCCCGAACGATGGGACTACCGACTGGCGGACGTCGAGCACGGCCTGCCTTACGCCGACGCCAGCTTCGACATCGTGATCTGCGAACAAGTGCTCGAGCATCTGGACAAGCCGCAGTTGGTGCTGGAGCAGATCGCCCGCGTGCTCCGGCCGGGCGGCATGGCGATCCTGGGCGTGCCCAGCTTTCCGCCGGGCGTCGCGTCCGTCCGCGAGCACATCGTGCCGCGCGTTGACCGTCTGACCGGACATCGTCGCGACCACGCCCAGGTGTTCACCCGACGTTCCTTTGCCGAGATGGTCCACCAGACACGTGAGCTGGCGATTCAGGATGTTCGTGCGTTCCGGTGCATGTCCGGCGGGCTCCTCGCACCGCTGGAGAACTTTCACTGGTGGTACCGGTTCAACCGCCACGCCGCGACGCGGTTGGCCAGCTTCGCCACGGAGATCCAGGTCGTCGCACGCCGCGCGCCAGGTGGATCGGTCGCCCCGCAGGATCGGCGGCGCCAGGGCGAGCGCCTGGAAGACGCGGCGGGCGCCGAACCGGCAAACGTCGGGCGCCAGCCCCGGGCGCGCATCAGCTTGAACTTCAGCCGCGGTCGCACCGACGGCGGCGCGCTTTCCGCGCCCGCCCGCCGGGTGCTGCTGAGCCTTCCGGCGGTGGTGGTTCTGATGGTTCTGTTGGCGTCGGCGCTGGGCGCGCGGGGCCCGTCGTGGTACGCCGATGAATCGGGTTTGCTCGAGCAAGCGAGCGTCTGGCTGTGGCTGGGGCTCGGCGGGGCCCTACTGGCGCTGCTGCGGCCGGTCACCTGGGGCGTCGCGGCGATGGCGGGCACCTGCCTCGTCGCCGCCGCGGTCGAAGGTGATTGGCACGAGTCGCTGACCGGCTACAGCCTGTGGGGCGTGGGCGCCTATCTCGCCAATGCCGACTATCCAATCGCGGAGCGCCTCGTGGCGGGGGGAGTGACCAAGCTCAGCCTGTTGTGCGCGGTGATCACCGGCTGGACGATCTACGGTCACCTTCGCGAGCGGGGCGGCTGGCGCGCCGGCTGGACGCAGTTGCTGCTGATCTTCCTCGGTGTCGGTGTCGTGACGGAACTGCTCGACCAATCCGCCGTCATCCTCGACCGGTCATTCGGCGTGGGCCTGCAGGTGACAGCGCGCGATCTCGTCCAGGCGTGCGAGGAAGGCCTGGAGCTGCTCCTGCCTCTCCTGCTGCTCGGCTCGGCCATCCTGTTCGCCCGCATCCGCAAAGACCCCGCGCCGCGGGACCCGGAGCAGGCGGCCGCGCGCCCGTGACGCGACGCCACCCGGTGCTACAATGCTCCCATGCGTGCAGCGACTCCCGCCGACCTTGCCTCGGAAGCCTTGCGCCTGGTTTGTGGCTGCACGCCACCCGGATCTCCCCCGCCGGCCCCGCGCCAGCGTTCCCCCCGCGCCAACCCGAATCAACCGAATCCCTCGCCGGTCGCCCCCGCCACCCGGTGACGCTGCGGGTTCTGCGTTCAGCCTCGCCCGACCGCTGGTGAGCCCTTGAGCCCTATGAAGATCACCGACGAAATCAACCGTCGGCGAACGTTCGCGATCATTTCGCACCCGGACGGGCCGCGGTGGCCGAGGGCATCCTGCCCGGTGGAGGCGTGGCCGTGCTGCGAGCGAGGTGCGTGCTCGAGCGGACGCGGCAGCAGTGCAGCGGGGACGAGCGCCTCGGCGTTGACGTCGTCTACCGGGCTGTCGCGGCACCGCTGGCTCACATCGCCGAGAATGCGGGCGTCGACGGTTCGGTCGCCATCAACACCGTCCTCAAGAGCAAAGAAGACGCGTACGGCTTCAACGCCCAGACCGGTGAGTATGGCGACATGCTCGAGATGGGGGTGCTCGTGCCAGCGAAGGTCGAGCGCGTGGCCCTGGAGCAGGCGGCGAGCATCGCCAGCGTGCTGCTGACCACCGACGCCATCGTCGGCGAGGTTCAGGATGGCGACGCGGGTACGAGGGGCGGATCGTGACGTCCAAAACAAGGAGATCCCGCTTGGAAGCAGACATCATCGGCCTCGGCACGATCGTCGTGGACCACCTCGTGATGCTGCCGGGCTACCCCGAGATCGACACCAAGACGGACGTGGTCGAGGATCGCTTTCAGGTCGGCGGCCCGGTGCCCACGGCCCTGGTGCTGTTGCAGCGCTTTGGCTGGCGGTGCTCGTTCATCGGGAGCTGGGCGGACGACCCCTACGGCCACATGATCGAGATGGACCTGAAGCAGGAGGACGTCTGCTTCGACTACTCCGTCTGGCGCCAGGCCGGGCGCACGGGCTTCGCGCATGTCTGGGTGGACGAGACCACCGGCTCGCGTACGATCGCCTGCTACCGCCCTGCCGAGGCGATCGCACCCGAAGAGGTTGAGGAGCGGGCGCTAGCCGGCGTCAAGGCGCTGCACCTTGACGGTTGGGCGGGTGAGGCGGCGCTCAAGGCCGCCCACATCGTCCGCCAGAACGGCGGCACCGTCTTCCTCGACACCGGCTCACCGAAGCCCGGCATGGACGAACTGATCCGCAACGTGGACGCGGTCAACTGTCCGCGCCGCTTCCTGACGCAGTTCCTGGAGGCCGACGATCTGCACGCGGGCGTGGCCGAGCTGCTGGCCATGGGGCCGCGGATCGTCACGGTCACCGACGGCGCCTGCGGCGCGGCGATCGCAACGCGTGAGGGTGTGGTCCAACGGCCGGCGCACGTCATCGACGCGGCGGATACCACCGGCGCCGACGACGTCTTCTGTGGAGGTTTAATCCACGGCGTGCTGAAGGGTTGGCCGGCCGCAGACATTCTCGACTTCGCCACCGCGGCGGCCGGGATCAAATGCAAGAACGTGGGCAACCGGGCTGCGTTGCCCACGCTGGGCGAGCTGTCCGAAGCGACCGGTGAGTGGGAGCCGTCGTCAGCGGGTGTCTCAACCTGACGTAAACCCGCCTGCCACTTGTCTGCGGGCCACTGGAACATGGCGTCGGTGTCCGTCCCGCCGAGCAGCAGCATCGGCTGACCGCGGAGCTGTCAGTAGCGCGCATTCGCCGCGCAGGGTTCGAGCCGATGCCCGCTTCCCGTGGAACCGCTCATCGAACGGCCTCGTCCGCCGCGGGCAGCGTCGCCGCCGCCGACGCCGGGCTGGGCGTGCAGATCCCCGCACGCTCGGGCGCGTCGAAACCCGGCCAGTAGACGTCGCGGAAGAACATCTGGTGCTCGGGCGACAGGGCTTCGATAACCGGGGGGTCGAAGCTCGTGGGCTTGTTGTGACGCACCTGGATGTGGTTGTAGAGCGAAAAGATCGCCATGCGCGGGTGGTCCATCGCCCACGGCACCGTCGAGTGTCGCGTCGCCTCGGAGAAGACCACCAGCGAGCCGGGCGGGCAGGCATAGGTGCGCCAGGCGCCCAGGTCGCGCTCCAGTTCGGTCTCGGGAAAGCGGTCGACCTCCTCGCTGAACGGCAGGTTGGCCTTGTGCGAGCCGGGCATGAACGCGGTGCCGCCCTGCCACATGCCGACCTCGTTGAGCTCCCAGACGACGCGGCACATGCCGGCGTAGATGCCGCCGTTGTGGAAGTTGTAGGCGTAGTTCGGGTGCAGCGTGCGTCCGCCGGCATGGGGGCTCCAGCCGCCCTGGCCGCGCGTGCGGTGAAAGTAATCGCACTTCTCCAGCCGGATCTTGTCGCGCTTGGCGATGACCTTCGTCAGCAGGTCCATGACCAGCGGATGGTCGATGAGCTTGGCTGCGGCCCCGCCGGGCAGCGTGCGCTGCTCGCGCGGCAGCGACTCGGGGTCGTTGCGCTGTGTCTCGAGGAAATCCTTGATCTCGCTGATTTCGTTGCTGCCCAGCACGGCCGGGAAGATGTGGTAGCCGCGCAGGTCAAACATGAACAGATCGTGGTCGCTCACGCTCATCGGATCACTCCTCCATATTCGTCGGTTGCTCCGCGTCCCTGAGCGACGCGCCCGGGCAGCGAGGCCAGTCTAGCCGCGGTCGCCGCGATCGTACAAACGGCTCGCCAAGCAGTTCCCTCGCGGGCCAGCGGCCGTTGAAATCCGCCGCCGGCACCCTATCATGGTGCCCTTGGAACGTCCTCGGTGCCCCCGTCCGACGAACCTCATCACACCTGAACCGACGACCACGGCGGCCCGCGCCCCGGAGCCGTCGTCCTGCCCCTGTCGGCCGGCCGCAGGCGCGTCCGCCCGCGAGACGATGAACCCATGAACGACCGATGCCTCAACGAAACGGAAGCCGAGGAGCGCGAGCACCTGGCGCGCGTGATCGGCCGGGTGAGCGCCGAGCTTTCCGCCTACAACGCGAAGGTCGCCTCCCGCCACGGCGAGGCCCGCGACCTGGTGCTCGACCTTCAGGAAAACAAGGCGGAGATGGACCACGCCGAGAAGGCATCCATGCGCCAGTCCGTGAACCTCGCCACGCGCGTCACCGAGCATGGCGTCGCGCAGCAGGCCCGCCTGGCGCGGCTGGTGGACAACCCCTACTTCGGCCGGCTCGACATCAGCCACAACGGCGACGGCGACCTTCAGCCGATCTACATCGGCATCCACTCCTTCCATGACGCCGAGGCCGAGGCGCAGCTCGTCCACGACTGGCGCGCCCCCGTCGCCAGCATGTTCTACGAATTCGAGCTGGGCGAGGCGCATTACGACGCCCCGTCGGGTCGCGTGCCGTGTGACATCCGGCGGAAGCGCCAGTATCGCATCGAGAACAGAGAGCTCGTGTTCATGCTGGACACCGCGCTGAACATCCAGGATGACCTCCTTCAGGAAGAGCTCAGCCGGGCGTCGGATGAGAAGATGCGTAACATCGTCGCGACGATCCAGCGCGACCAGAACGCGATCATCCGCAACGATGACGCGCACACGCTGATCATCCAGGGGGCCGCCGGCTCGGGCAAGACGTCGATCGCGCTGCACCGCATCGCGTTCCTGCTCTACAAGCACAAGGACACGATCCGCTCCGAAGACATCCTGATCATCTCGCCCAACCGCGTGTTCGCCCACTACATCTCGCAGGTGCTGCCGGAGCTCGGCGAGGAGATGATTCAGGAAACGACGATGGAGGAGATCGCGGGGAGCATCCTCGGCCAGCAGGTGAAGTTCCAGAGTTTCGCCGAGCAGGTGATGACGCTGCTCGACGGACGGGACAAGGGCTACGCCGAGCGCGTCCGCTTCAAGGCCAGCGCCGAGTTCCTCAAGCAGCTCGACGCCTATGTCGAGCACGTCCGCCGCACGAATCTCACGCCAGCCGACCTGCACGTCGGCTGGCACACGTTCAGCGCCGACTGGGTCGCGGAAAAGTTCCGCCCCTACCGCCAGCAGCCGATCAACGACCAGCTCACACACGTGGCCGAGGACATGGTCAGACACATCGAGCACGGGTATCAGAAGCGGATCGTCGGCCAGGAACGGGCCAAGCTGCGCGCGGACCTGAAGCGCATGTTCACGCACACCACGCTCAAGGCGATCTACAAAGACTTCTACGCCTGGCTTGGCGAGCCGAAGATGTTCAAGCAGCTCAAGGGCGGGGTGTACGAGTACGCCGACGTGTTCCCGCCGATCTACCTGCGCAAGCTGGTGGACCGGGCGCTGGCGCCGCACCGGATCAAGCACGTCGTCATCGACGAGATGCAGGACTACACGCCGGTGCAGTACCAGGTGATCTCCAGCCTGTTTCCGTGCAAAAAGACGATCCTGGGCGATCACAACCAATCCGTCAGCCCGGCGAGCGCATCGTCGGCCGAGGCGATCCGCGACACGCTGCACCAGGCCCAGTGCATGTACATGCACAAGAGCTACCGCTCGAGCTTGGAGATCACGCAGCTGGCCCAGAGCATTCACCACAACCCGAACCTCGAACCGATCGAACGCCACGGCGACAAGCCGGCTGTCATCGCCTGCGATAACACGGAGCAGGAGCTGGATCAGATCCGCGCCGCCATTGAAGACTTCCGCGCTTCACAGCACAACGCGCTCGGCATCATCTGCAGGACGCAGCAGCAGGCGGACTGGCTGCACGAAGCGCTGCGAGCCGAGGACGGACCGATCCACCTGCTCGATGCCCGCAGCACGAGCTTCAGCACGGGCGTCATGATCGCCACCGCCTATCTCGCCAAGGGCTTGGAGTTCGACGAGGTGGTCGTGCCGTTCGTCAGCGACAGCGAGTACAACGCCGACATCGACCGCCACATGCTCTACGTCGCCTGCACACGCGCCATGCACCGGCTCATGCTGACGCACACGGGGGCGCCGTCCAGATTCTTCAAGTCGGCCCTCGGGCAGTCGTTGGTGAGAATGCAGCCGTCTGCGTCACAACTGGCGTAATTCCGCCGGCGTGTGTCGTCGCTTGATCGGTGTCCCACCCGTCGAGTTCATCGCAGCACCTGCTCGACCTGCTCCATCGGCATGAAGTAGCTCACGGCTGTGAGCCGTCCGGTTGGGCCTGCTGCCACGTCGCCAACAGCCCGTCGTCGCGCAACAGCACGTCGAGATATCGGCTGGCCGTGATGCTTGCGGTTGCATCGGCTACATGCAGGTTGTCACGACAGGTAGGCACCGCTACCTCGCTGTTTGCATCGTGAGAAAAGCCCGCACCGACCGTGTGGCCGGCGCGGGTGTGAATGACAGCCCTCACCGATGCTGCCGGTAGACGTCAACATTCGGCCGGATCGCCCCCTCCAGATGTCCGCCCATCTCGTCAGCGGCTGCCATCAGCAGCCGGCACAGCGCCTCATGCTCAGCCGCGTCGTGCTCGCCATAGAGGTGAACGCCGACATGCTGCCGCCTCTCCGAGAGAACGACCCACGGGCCGAGTTCCGGATCGAACGCGACGTCCGCGTCCTCCCGCACCGGCACTCGGTCAATTCGATAGGGCGTCCACAGCGGCAGCCGCTGGGCCATCCCCGGCTCCTCCGCCGTCAGCCGCTCGCTCAGCACAGCCATGAACTCGCCCGCATGCGCCTCGCTCGGCAAGCCGGTGACGAAGTACTCGCAGGGCAAGTGTGCATGCCTCGATCGGATTAGGGCCCTCGTCCACGAGATGTCGGGCCGGTCGCTGCATCGCAAGTGCCGCCGCGGCGCGAGCACCACAGACGCCGGCTGCGCGCCGCCGACCCACAGCCCCAGCAGCCGCGCCCCCGCCGGCCGCAGCCACGCGTCACTCACATGACGCACGACCGCCTCGAGCAGCATTGGCTCCTGATCCACCCGCCAGAGCGAAACACCGCACCGCAGCAACCGATCGCGTTCATCCTCGGGCACCGTCTCGGCCAGGTCCTCCAGCTCCATCTCCAGCGCCTCCGCATCGACGACGCCCGCATCGAGGTGCCCGGCCTTCATCGTCTCGACCAACTCATTCCGCTTCGCCCGCTCAGGGCACACGGCATACATGATCACGCCGACCTCCAACCCCAGCCGCCCCGTCCGCGCAAGCTCATTGACTTCGCGATACAAATCCTCACCAGCTCTCAACATCGCCACATGGGTCTCCTTGCAAGAGTCCACGACACAACCGGTCGCGACCACGCGCCGCGGCCTCCTCTTCCGACGCTCAACAACGAAAAGACCCCGCACGGCACAGGCCGCGCGGGGTCCGGCAGGCGAGCGGGCAGGGCTAACCGCCCGTCAACTTATAATGACGCGGAACACGCTGAAATGAAGTTCGCCGGAGGCCGCGCTCGACCCGCGGCCGAAGTGAGGCGGCAATCGCAGTTGCTGCGCGCTGTGGAAGGCGGTGGGCCTATGGTCGGACGGCGACCGCTGGGTGCTGCACGCGATCAACCCCGTTCACAGCCTGCCGGCCGTCACGCGACCCAAGCAGGCGCCGCTGCGGACCGTGGTCGGGGTGCAGACCTGCAAACTTCGGTAGTTGGTCTGGAACGGCGGTTCAGCCCGCGCCGGCGGACGGCCGGCGCGGGCCGCTCGGTGACGAGTCACCGGTACCGCCGCCAAGAGCATAGCCTGTCATGCACGGCATGATGGATCACGTAATCGCGGCCGCCATGAGGGCAAGTGGTAGACTACCACTTTCGGTGGTAATACCCCTGCTATTGGCTCAGAAACGAGGGGGAATGCGAGGGCTTGCAAAGGCCCGGCCATGGCGATAAAGTCCACAAAAACCAGCGTTTCCTGGGTTTATCGGCGGATCCTCGGCCTCGCCTCCGAAGCCGAAGGTTGGAGGTTCGAGCCCTCCCGCGGACATGCAGGAAACCGGCGTGGGAGGTTGCGCCCTTCTCGGGTTTCGTCGTGAACGCAACCCCCGACGTCGACGCGGCTTAAAAGCCGCACCGGCCCATGAGCCTGCAACCTCATGGGCCCTTTTTATGCGCCCTGCCACCACGCCATGAGCGTCGGCTATTTCAGCCGACGCTCGGCTTATCGCCCCCGCCGGACCGCGCCAACCGGCGCAAGGTTAACAGAATCAAACCCCGCAACTCTTGCCCACCGTGGCGGGCGCGGCAGAGTTAGGGGGTTGAAATCCGGCCCTCTCTTTGGCATCTTGGCCCCTGCACGACGAGACCCACGGCTGTGTTGCAGCAGCCACGGATCTCGGACAACCAGGACCAAGCCAGGGCGACAGGCCGTCGCCTTGGCACGTACGCACGGTGGCACCCACCTCATCTGGGGCGGGTCTCGTCGTGAACGCTGCCCGTGCGTACGTTTTTGACCACAAGGGGCGGCCGCATGGCCAGCACCAGGGACGACCAACACCGGGCATCGGAGGCCGCATCCACCGCGTCGCACATCTGTGCGGCCGCAACTGGAGGGACTGCCGATGACCGCGTTCACCCCGCACCAACCCAGCCGCTGGCGCCGTCAAGCGTCGCCAGCAGCGCATCCGCCAGTCGAAGCGTATCCACACCGACGACACCGTGCTGCCCGTGCAGGAGAAGGGGCGCGGGCGGACGAAGACGGGGCGACTGTGGGTGTATCTCGGTGACGAAGCCCGTACACGGTCTATGACTACACACCCTCGCGCAGCCGTGACGGCCCGGCGACGCGGCTGCACAACTTCAAGGGCTACCTGCAGGCCGACGCGTTCGGCGGCTACGACGGGATCTATGCGCGTTCCGGGGGCGGCGAGGTGATTGAGGTCGCGTGCTGGGCGCATGCACGCCGCAAGTTCCACGACGCGCGGCTCAGCGATCCGGCCCGATCACACCATGTGCTGGGCCTGATCCGGCATATGTACGCGATTGAAGAGCAGGCCAGGCAGATGAACAGCGACGATCGTCTGGCCCTGCGTCAGCAGCACACGGTGCCCGTGCTCGATGAGCTGGAGCGCTGGCTCAACGAGCAGAAGGATGAGCTGCTGCCCAAGAGCCCGCTGGCCGTGGCGGTGAACTACGCGCTGAACCACTGGCCGGCGCTGCGCCGCTTCAGCGACGATGGCGATCTGGCGATCGACAACAACGTCGCCGAACGGGCGATCCGCCCGCTCGCCATCGGACGCAAGAATTACCTGTTCGCGGGCAACGACGGCAGCGGCACGACGGCCGCGACGCTCTACAGCCTCATCGCCAGCGCCCGTCGGCACGAGCTGGATCCGTTCGCTTACCTGCGTTCACCACCGGCGACGCCCCGAACTGAGCCATCGATCTGCCCATCAACCGCCCGCTGTCAACAACGCCGTTCGCCGAACGCTTACGTTGGAATGGCCTGTTTCCCGAGGTGTAGTACCGTTGTGCCGGTTGAATGGCTGTACGCATGCGCTTGAAAGTCGTCGGTGCGGAGAAGGCAGTAGAGAAACGTCACGCTGACCGCTTCGCTCACAGGACGGATGATAGCCGTATCCAGTGAAGCCACGAGCGTCCGATATGTGGGATCGCCTCTGACGATCGCCGGCTGTCCAATCACCTCGGCCTGCTGTGTAACGTCAGTCTGAGCCTCCACCAGTTCCCCCGGTTCGACGACCTGCTCCGCTCTATAGGTGCCAACGTACGGCTTGAGCCCATCCGGCCGGTAGCCGCCGCCGCGCTGGAACGACTTGAGCGTCACAAGGCCCGTGTCGCACTCGACCAGTTCACTGCTCTTGTAGGACCGGCCTCGCGTCACGCTTACGATGTCGCCGAGCTTGCGAACCTCCCACCCCTGCGGGATGGGGCCGAGAGGGGAGTCTTGGAAGGCGGCGGGGAACCGGACGGCGGTGGCGGGGGCGAGGCCGGGCGGGGGGTTGCCATCGACCTTGGCGCGGACGGGGTCGAAGTCGATGAACCAGCTTTTGAAGATCGCCCGAGCCATCGCCTCCAGCGTCTGGTTCATCCGCCGGTTCAACTCGATCTTGTCGTCGAGCGTGCCGAGGATGTTAGTACTACAGTCGCGCTTCATGGCGCCCGCGCCTGATGGTGGCACCGGCGGGC
>JBBDRN010000032.1:0-96258 GCA_040905445.1 Phycisphaeraceae bacterium
CACCACCGGTGCCGGCTTTTTACGGATTCAGCCCGCCAGGCAAGGGTCCGACCCCAGGAATGCCCGGAATGGCCGGATGAACCAAAAAAAACCGTCGCCTCATCGGCGACGGCTCGTCAAATTCGGATGAACCCGCGGAGGCTAATCAAAGACGCCTTCCTCGACCAGCATCTTCTCGATGGCTTCCTCGAGCACGGCCGGCTCCTCGTAGCGGCCTTGCTCGATGCGTGCCTGGACCTTCTCGATCAGGTCCTGACGGACCTCGGGCAGCTCGTGGAGCTTGCTGAGCATCTGCGCCGCCGGCGTGAGCTCGACGGCGTCGCGGCCGCGGTGGGAGCCGGTGGGCGAGCCGCCGGCCCTCGGGGGCTGGCCAGAGCGCTCCAACCCGGGCATGTTCGGGCGTCCGATGGGGGCAATGTCATTCATGAAAAACTCCTGATTCCGCCCCTTGGCCCGGGCGGGCTCGCCCAACAACAACAGGCGTCGGCGTGGCGTCGGCGGGCGAGCGTCGGCACCGCCGCCCGGCCAACTCCTTCACCTTTATCGCCCACCCCCCCACACGGGCTTGAAGATATTAGCGCGTCGGTGAATAACTCGCTAAAATTTTTCCTGCATGAGACTTAGACATCATCTGCCGACCTTGTCGTCCGGTAATGCGGGGTCCCGACCTCGCCCCGCGAGCCGCCGGCTGACACCCAGTCGGCAGCATCTAACATATTCCGAACATGACATCGGCCCGGGCCGGTCGGAAACTTGAATCGCGAGAGCATCGCCGCAGGACGTGGACGAGCGCGGCGGGGGTCGGCGGATGACGGGGCGGGATGGCGCGATCGACGGCCAGCGCAGTTTGCAGGCCATGTCCGCGCCCGCCGATAAACCTCTCAGACCCGACGACCTATCATCGTGGATGCGCGGTTCGCCGCCGCGCGGCCTGGAGCCACCCATGACCGCCACGCGCCCCCGCCACGCCCACCACCCCCGCCACCCCCGTCACCCCCGTCATCTTCACCATGCGCGCCACCGCGTCCGTCCCCGCCCTCCCGCGCCCCTGGCCGCGCTGCTGCCGCTGCTGACGTTGGCGGTGCTGCTCGCCGCCCCCCCTGCCGGTGTGGCCGAGTCGCCCGGCGTGGCGATCGACCGCGACGCGCCGCCGCCGGTCGTTGAGCCGACGCGGCGGGCGCGGATCGAGCAGATCGACTCCCGGGCCGGCCACCCGGCGCCGCGCGTCGATCTCGACCCGGCGGTGCTCGGCCCGCTGCCGGGGGATGAGGCCCCGGCGCTGCGGCGTGAGGGCGAGTTCATCGTCAGCCGCCTCGGCCGGGTGCGCCACCTCGACGCTCAGGGCGGGCGGTGGGCGTTTCAGCCGACCAGCGACGAGCAAAACGGGGACACCCCGCTGCCGCCCATGGTCCTCCAGCACTCCAGCCGGCTGCAGATGATTGCCGACTACGTCCGCCAGGCGCAGCAGCGCGAGGCGAATCAGGGGCGGCAGCCGCCGACCAGCCGCCCCGCCGATGCCGCGCAGGGGACCGGGGGCGGCACAACGGGGGTGACGGAGGGCGACATGGCGGGGGCGGACGCGTGGTTCGTCCTGTCCGGTCGGGTTCACACTTACCGGGGTGTGAACTACCTGTTGGTCACGTCGATGCAGCCGCGGAGCGAGCCGGACGCCGAGGCGGACGCGGCCGACGACGCGGGCGCAGCCGATGGCGAGGCGGACGAGGCGCCGCTGGATGCGTTGCTCGAAGACCTGATGCACCGCCGGGCGCCGGCCCCGGGCAGCGCGGTGGAGCTGCCGCGCGACGCGGAGGCGACGCGTAACGCCTCGCTGCTGGACGAGGGGGAGCTGATCATGCAGCGTCGCGGGCGCATCGCGCGCTCGCGTGACGGGGCCGAGGCGGTTTTCGTGTTCGATGCCGACGCCCAGCACTCGCCGGAGCCGCCGCTGCGCCTGCTGCCGTGCCAGTTGCTGGCGACGATGGAGGACACGGCCACGCAGCGTGGCGGGTCGACGATCTTCGTGGTTTCGGGGCAGGTGTACACGTACCGCGGCACGAACTACCTGCTGCCGACCAACATGCGCGTCGCCCAGGCGTATGGTCACATCGAGTGAGGGTCAACCACGGAGGCGCAGGCGAAAGCGGTGGGCTGCGCTTCGCTCCCCCACGCTACGACGTGTGCGGTGGAGGTGAGGTCAGGTGTCGTGCAGTTCGGCGATCGCGAGGCCGGCCTCGCCGGCGATGGTGTAGAGCAGCCAGGTTCGCCCGGCCTCCTCGTAGATCGCCGGGTCGCGCACCTGGCGGACGCGGTCGTAGCTGAGCCCGCCGGCCGACGGCTGCAAGGGCGCGTCGACCCCCTCCCAGGGCTGCTCGGGCTCCAGCAGCGTCACCGGCTCGGCCGGGCACCAGCGCAGCCAGTCCTCCTCCAGCGCGATCCGCGTCAGCAGGATCCGCTCGGGGCAGTCGCCGATGCGGCTGAAGAACACCCACAACGTGTCGCCGCGCACCTGCACGGCGAAGTGCCGCGGCCGCACCGGGTGATCCCCCGGCCGTCGACCCGTCTCGCTCAACACCTGGCGCAGCACGCCGGGCCTGGCCTCGAAGTTCGTCAGCCCGTCCGCGCTGCGGTAGAGCTCGCCGGGCATCGCGATGCCGTAGTGCCGGCCGCGCCAGGTGAACATGCGCAGGTAGGACTGGCACAGCGGCTCGCGCCGGCTCTCGAAGCTCACGCCGTCGCACGAGGTGGCGACGCAGGAGTATTGCGGCCACGGGATGGCCGGGTCCTTGTTGCAGCAGCCGTGGTAGTACATGACGATCCGCTTGCCCGCCTCGTCGACGTGCGCGTCGGGCGAGGCGATGTGGCGGTTGAACGGCGTCTGGTCGAGCTGGAGCGTGCCCGGCTCGTGGATCCGCCAGGGCCCGTCGAGCGCGTCGGCCAGGGCCAGGCGGATCGACGTGCCGTCGTGGTGCGCGAAGTAGAGGTAGTAGCGCGCCAGCGGGTTGCTGACCCACGCCGGCACGCGGATGAGCGACGGGCCGTTGACGTTGCGGCCGTCGCGCTCGAGGGCAACGGCGACGTCGCGGGTGATGATCGGATTGTTCGCCAGCCGCGCTACGCGCATCGCATGTGGCCCTCCACCGCCCGGCGTTTGCTAGAGCGAGTTCAATCCAACCGTAGCGGGTGCCACTGACGAGACCGTCCTCGGCCTTGTCCGTGTTGGCTGCGATTCGCAGTGACAAGCTCCGCCAGGCGTGCCCGGGCTCAGTTGAGCGGCGTGCAGAACCAACGTGGCGCATCGCTGGTGCCGACGTTGTGGAGCAGGTGCAGCTTGAGCATCGGCCCGAGCCGGCAGGCCAGGGCGTTGGCGAGATCGGCGCGGTGCGTGAACAGGTGCAGCACGGGCTCGGCCGCGGCATCGAAGCGGCATTGACGTTGCGTGAGCTGAATGAGCGCCAGGTGATCGCGCACCCACTGCCGGGCGCCAAGCAGCTCCAGCATCGTCGTCCGCAGTTGCGCAAGGTCGCGAACGTCATCGCTCGCCGCCGGCGCGGCCGCGGGGTTGATGGTGGCGGGGCTGCCGGGAGGGCCGGCGGAGGCGAGGTGGCGGCCGAGCAGGTGCAGGCAGCCGTCCGGCGCGAGCACGAGCTGCGTGGCGGGCTGATGCGGGCAGCGCGCTTCGAGCGGGACGCCGCCGGCAAGCGCGCCGGTGCCGGTCGTCAGCAGCGAGGCGAGATTGGGCTCGTCGGCCACGTCAACTGCGGCAGGCGACGCCGCGGCCGGGGCGGGCGCGGTGGCTGTCGTGGTGGCTGTCGTGGTGGCGGTAGCCGTGGCGGTGGCGAGGGACTCGTCCTCCGCGGTGGCATCCGTGGTCACCAGCTCGTCGCCGGCCGGCTCGTCGGCCGCGATATCCGCGGCTGCAGCGGCGCGCTGACGCCCGGACGCTCGCTCCGCCGCGGTCGGCTCGTGCGGCGCGTCGTCGACCGCCTCGGTCAGACGTTCGGGCGTCTGCGTTCGCTCGCCGAGGCGGTCGAGGCGGGCGAGGTCGCGGCGGAGGGTCGCCAGCGTGCCCGCGTCGGCGTCGAAGCGGCCGAGCTGACGGAGGTTGACGGGCACCATCTGCCGCTGATGCCCGACAAGGCGCACGGGCGCCTGGATGAGGGCCGCGGCGGCGTCGCGCAGGCGCTGGGCGGCCTCCTGGCTGACGCCTTCGTCGCTGCCCATGACCATGACGTCGACCTGGCGCGGCTGGACGCGGGCAGCGTCGCCCGCCTCGTCGAGCAGCCGGGCGGCGGCGGCGAGCGCCATGTCGTCCGCACCGGTCAACAGCGTCCACCGGGCCGGGCCTTCAAGCTCGGCGAGCGCGGCGGGGCTGACGTGCAACAGCAACCGGCGCAGCGGCCGGTCTTCGTCGGTCATCAGCGCGCGCAACTGGGCAAGCAGGCCGCCCGGCTCGACGACGGGCGCGTCCTGCGCTGCGGCGCTCGCCGCGCCACTTGATCCGCGGGCCCGGCCCGGGGCGGCGCGGCGCGGGGCGATGGGGCGATCGGTCGGCTCGACGAACTCGAGGTCCAGGCGCTGGCGGTCGACGTGCAGAATCGCCACCGGGCCGGCCACTTGGGCGAGGCGCTGGGCGTACTGGGTCAGCCAGGGTCCACTGAGGCCCGGCAGGTTGCCGAGCAGGACCGCCTCCACGCGGCAGGGCGAGGCGGGGGCGGCGGGGGCGGCGGGGGCGGCGGGGGCGGTTGCTTGGGCGGGGGCGTCGTCGCCCGGCTCGTCGCGATGGAGGCGCAGCTCGGGCCGACTTGGCGCCCGGCGGTCGCGTCTGGCGGCGGGCGCGGCCGGGGGGAGCTTCGGCGCGAGCCGAATCGGCTCCGGCCCGTCCAGCAGATCGGCCGCCGCGCCACCGCCTGCCATCGCGCCGGTCGCGGTCGCCGCGGTGGCCGACCGGGGCGCAGGGTCGGCGTTGGCGTCCGTGTCGGGCGCTTCCTGCTGCTGGACGGGGGCTGCGGCCGGGCCTGTCAGGAACAGGTCGGCGAGCTCGTCGAGGGCTTGGCGCGTGTGGTTCTCCTCCATGGTCCTTGCCCCAAGGCGCGACCTCTTGACGCGCCGAATGCCGATCACCAGTCCCGTTGGCTCGTGTCCATCACCGGCCCGCCGTGCCGGACCGCATTTTTCCGGTTGATGGTCTGCGCGTCGATGGCTGCCTGCGGCACGCCCCAGATCGGCGACACCGGCCATAGCAACAGATTGGCAACCCCCACCCACATCTGCCCGGATTCGTCAGTGCCCGAAGCCAAATAAAAGTTCCCGATGCCTGGCAAGAGGTTCAACGCCCCAGCGGCAACCACGCTCTTCTGATTCGGCTCCGGCACCCCGCCCTCGCGCTCCATCGCACGCCAGGCAGCACGCTCGTCCGACGACATCGACACGCAGCCGCTCAACATGGCCGCAGTCAAGACAAATATGATTCCGAGCTTCATGGCTTCTCCTTCATTAATCAATGGATGATCTTCTTGAACTGCGCTCACACCATACCTGCAACGACGTCGTCGCGGGCACGGCGTGCTACGCGTGGGACCTGTTCAACCGGCTTGAATCGAGCACCGCTTCCATGCTCGGCCTGCCTCCTTTGGCCGCGATCCGTCGTTCGCCCGCTCTAGCGGGCCTGGCGCTCCAGCCCCAGCTCGACGACGTTGTGCGGCTGACCATCTTCGCCCATTTCGACCCGCTTGTTGTGCGGGTCGGCCATCGCCTGGCCGTCCACGACCAGGCGATAGCGATACCGCCCCGGCGGCACGGGGACGCACGCCTGCCAGACGCCGAGCTGCGCATCGCGCGTGAGCGGCGTTCGTCCGGCGTCCCAGTCGTTGAAGTCGCCCATGACCGCGATGCGATGGGCGTCGCCCACGGGCTGAACGAAGAGCAGCCCCTGGGCGGTGAACCGCGCTCCGTAGAGGCGGTCCAGCCGCTGCGTGGGGGCAGCCGCCACGGTCGCGGTCGACGCGGCCGCCGGGGCAGGCGCCACGCGGGGTGAACCAAGTTCCGGGTCGTCCGCGAGCCGGGCGGTCAGGTCGGCGGTGCGGGCGGTCAGGGCCCGGGCGCGTTCGGCGAGTTCCGCGGCGCGCGTCATGCCGGGTGTCGTGCCGACGACGCGGCTGCCCGCGAGGGCGTCGGCCCGGACGGGCGGGTTGGCCAGCAGCCAGGCGGCGAGTCGCTCGAAGTCCTGCATGCCGCGGCTGGCGGCGTCGTATTCGGTGATCGGCTGGCCGAAGCTGGCGGCTTCCTTGAGCTTGCTGGAGAAGTTGATGAGCACGGGCAGGAGCTTGTCGCCGAACTGGCGGCGCAGCTCGCCGAGGATCTCGCGGGCGAGCTTGGTGCGGACGTCGTACATCGTGGCGAGGACCTTGAAGCGGACCTCATGGCCGGCGCGGCGGGCGAGCATATTGATGGTCTGCTCCTGCCGGATCGAGCCCTGCATGGCGTAGTAACCGGTCTCGACGGGGATGAGGACCTCGTCGGCGGCGCGCAGGGCATTGAACGTCAGCAGGCCGATGGCGGGCGGGCAGTCGATGACGCAGAAGTCGTAGTCGTCCTGGACGGGCGAGAGGACCTGGGCCAGGCGGCGGTCGCGGTCGGACGCGGTGCTGAGCTGCTGCTCGAGGCCGGCGAGGGCCATGGTGGAGGGGACGAGGTCGAGGTTGCGGGCGATCTGCCAGGTGACTTCACTGATCGAGAGCGAGCCGTCGAGCCCACGGCGGAGCAGGTCGGTGATGGAGTGCTCGATCTGGGTTTCGGGGACGGCCAGACCCAGGGCGCAGTGGGCCTGCGGGTCCATGTCGAGCAGGAGGGTGCGCTGACCCTTGGCGGCGAGGCTGGCGGCGAGGTTGATCGAGACCGTCGTCTTGCCGCAGCCCCCCTTCTGATTGATGATGGCAATGCTTCGCACGCTTGCTCCAGCGCTTTCATCACGAAAGCCGCGGATGGGGCGGCGGGCCGGGCTTTCAGGTGATGCCCGGCGGGTTCCGGGCGACGGACGTGCGGCACGCTGAAAGACTGGCGCAATGCTGCCCCACCGTTGGCAGTTATCGGCCGGGGTTCGGGAGCACCTTGAATGCCAGTAGCAATAAAGGCGATATTATTGGAATGCGGGGGTGGAAATGCGGCCTCGGGCGCGGTAGCGGGGACCCAGGGGAAGGTCCGCACAGCGGGTCCCTACGTCAGATCCAGTCGTAGCAGGCGGCCATCCGCCGCGAGGCCGCGTCGCTGACGCCCTGCAGGTGCACGAGCAGGCGGGTCTTGAGGTCGGCCTTGACGTCGGCATAGGCGGGATCGTCGACGACGTTGCGCATTTCGTGCGGGTCGCGTTCCAAGTCGTAGAGCTCGCAGCGGTCGGTGCTGTTGTAGACGTACTTGTGCGTGCGCGTGCGCACGGCCCGGTGAGGGAAGTGCAGGTGGACCAGGCTGTCATAAGTCGTGAACACCGCCTCACGCCCCTCACCGCCACCCCCGCCATCCCCATCACCACCGCCCCCGCCAGCGCGGCCGGTCGCGCCGCTCGCCGCTGCGTGGTCCGCGTCGGCGGTGAAGTAGGGTCGGAGGCTGCGGCCGAAGTCGTGATTGGTGGGAGCCTGGCCGGTGGCGGTATCGACGAAGGTGCCGAAGAGTTCCTGGACGTAGGCGAGCTCGTGGCAGGTGTGGCCGCGGGCGACGCCGGGGCCGGTGGCGATCATGGGCACGCGGTAGATGTCGTCGTAAGCGAAGGGGCCCTTGTCGATCTGCTGGTGTCGGCCGAGCATGTCGCCGTGGTCTGCGGCGAAGACGACGAGCGTGCTGTCCCACTGGCCGGTTTCTTCGAGGGCGGCGCGGATGCGGCCGACCTGCTCGTCGATCAGCGTCACGTAGCCGAGGTAGTGGGCGATGTGGGGCTGCCAGGCGCTCCACGGCTCGCCATACATGCCCCAGAACTGGCTGAAGCGCGGCTGCACGTGGGGCTTGCCCTCGAAGGGGTCGCCGGCGGAAGGCGGCTCGGGGATCGAGGCGGGGTCGTACATGGTGTCGTAGGGCTCGGGGATGACGTGGGGGTTGTGCGGGCCCCAGAAGTTGATCCAGGAGAAGAAGGGCCGGCCGTCGTGCTGGCCTCGGCGGGCGAAGCTGCGGAGCTGATCGCAGGCGGATGTGCCGAGGAACCAGGGGATGGAGCTCTCGACGGGGCCGGAGTGTCGGCCGGAGAGCAGGCGACGCGGGCGCTGGCCCGGGGTGTAGACGGGATGGGTGATGTGGGGGACGTCGTAGCCGTTCTCGACGAGGTATTCGTAGTAGGGGCCGAGGGCGAGTTGCTGGGCGCGGGACTGTTTTTCGGAGCGGAAGAAGCCGCCCGGGTTGCCGTAGCCGGGGAAGTCGTGGCCCTCGAAGCCGAGGGAGGTGGGCATGCGGGACTCGTCGGCGTGCCACTTGCCGATGTAGCCGAGGCGGTAGTCGGCCTCGGCCATGCGCTGGGCGAGGTGACGGCCGGGGTCGGCGAGAGAGATCTCGTTGCCCATGTAGCCGAAGCGGTGGGGCCACTGCCCGGTGAACAGCGCCGCACGGGAGGGGGAGCAGATCGCGGCGCAGCAGAAGGCGTGGGAGAAGCGCGTGCCTTCGCGGGCGAGCCGGTCGATGTGCGGCGTGTGGACGGGCAGAGCGCCGGCGTGGCCAAGGGCGTCGATGTGATGCTGGTCGGTGAGGATCAGGACGATGTTGGGCCGCATGAGGGGTTCCTGCGTTTGATCATTTCGGATTTGGGATTTCGGATTTCAGCTTGCGATGTCTGAATTACAGGGAAGAGGCGAGGAGCGCGAAGGGCGCGGAGGGATTGGGGCTTGCGTAACTTCTGCTTTCGCGCACTTGGCTTGCTTCGCCCCCTTCGCGGTTCAATGATGCGTCGCGCTTGCGCCGGCTCGGGGCCTCTGTGGCTCTATGTCTTTGTGGTTCGTTCCGTCGACGTTGTCACGCCGGTTAAGATAGTGCTTCATGTCCGAGCCGTCACGTGATGCGCCGAGGTTGGTGCTGGCGAGCCGATCGCCGCGGCGGGCGCGGTTGTTGCGCGAGGCGGGGTATGCATTCGTGCAGTTGGCGTCGCCGTTTGATGATGCGGGGGTGATCGACGCGCGGGCCGGCGACGCGGCGCGGGAGGTGGCGGTGGAGCTGGCGCTGCGCAAGGCGCGGGCGCTGGCGGCGACGCTGGAGCCGGGGCGCGTGGTGCTGGGGGCGGACACGTTGTGCATGGGTGTCGACGGAACGCTGCTTGGTCAGCCGGCGACGCGCGAGGCGGCGGCGGCGATGCTGCGCGGGTTCCGCGGGCGGACGCATGCGATGGTCACCGGCGTGTCGCTCGTCGTGACGGGCGATGGCGGACGCGTCGATGCGTTCGCGGACCGTGCGGAGGTGACGATCGGCGCGCTGCCGGACGCGGAGCTGGAGGCGTATCTCGACACGGAGGCGTGGCGCGGCAAGGCGGGCGGGTACAACCTCGTCGACCGGCAGGCGGCGGGGTGGCCGATCGAGGTCGCGGGTGACCCGACGACGGTGGTGGGGCTGCCGATGGCGAGGCTGGCGGCGGCACTGGCGAAGATGGGCGTGGGGGTGGGGGCAGGAAGTCAGGGAAGTCGAGGAAGTCAGGGAAGTCAGGGAATGAGGAGATGATGGGCGGCCGCGGCGGGTGGCACTGACAAGGGCGTCTTCGGCCTTGTCAGTGTTGGCCGTCGTTCGCACTGACAAGCTCCGCGGACTCCGCTTGTCAGTGCCACCGTCGACCTCCTCCCCTTCACAGCTCGTCGAGCACTTCCTGCGCGAGTTCCTGGTCGTGGCCGACGAGGCGGGGGACGGCGGCTTCGAGCAGTTCGCGGGCGCGTTCGGGTTTGTCGAGGTAGCGGGCGTAGATGAGGCCGAGGATGAGCTGCACCTGCTGGCGCTCGAAGTAGCTGGGGTAGTGCTTGAGGAACAGCTCGTAGGCGGCGGCGGCGTGGTCGTAGCGGGCTTCGGTCATGAGCTGGTTGGCGAGGTCGAGCTGCTGGTCCTGGCCGAGCACCTGGGAGCCGTCGCGGTCGAGCAGGTCGCGATAGAGGCGTGCGGCCTCGGGATTGTCGTGGTTGGCCAGGGCGGTGCTGATGCGCGAGCGCTGGGTCATGGTGGCCTGCTGCTCGGGGGTGATCTCGACCTTGATGGCTTTGCCGGGCTCGCTGGCGCGGGCGTGATCCCAAGGTTGGTAGCCGGAGCGGGTGAGGCGCTGGAACTGGGCGCGTCGGCGGCGCTGTTCGATGAGCGAGAGCAGGTCGTAGGGTTCGCGGGTCAGGACGCGTGTGAGCAGGAGGGTCATGCCGATGGCGAAGCCGGCGCCGTAGCCGGCGAGGTGGGCCATGTAGGCGACGCCGGGGGCGCCCATGAGGTGGAAGACGAGGTCGAGGGCGATGCGGAAGAGGATGAGGAAGATGCTGGAGACCTGGAAGACGCCGATGATGAGGAACCAGTAGACGATGGTGACGTTGCTGAGGGGAAAGAGGGCGAGGAAGGCGCCGGTGACGGCGGCGACGGAGCCGCTGGCGCCAAGGACGGGGCCGCCGCCGGCGACGAAGAGCATGTGGCCGGCGGCGGCGAACGCGCCGCCGGCGAGGTAGAAGAGCGCGTAGCCGACGCGGCCGAGGCGGTCCTCGACGCTGTTGCCGAAGACGTAGAGGAAGAGCATGTTGCCGGCGAGGTGCATCCAGTCACCGTGGAGGAACTGGTAGCTGATTAACTGGTAGGCCCGGGCGTCGGCAGGCCAGAGGAAGTAGGCGACGGCGGGGAGGCGTTCGAAGATGGTTTCGAGGGGGACGGCGGCGCCGCGCGGGATCGCGCCGTACTGGGCGATCTGGTTGTAGGTGAGCAGGAAGATGAAGACGTTGGCGCCGATCAGGGCGTAGTTCACCCAGGGGGTGCGCTTCAGCCGGCGATCGGTGCGGATGGGGAAGATCATGGCAGGCTGTAAGGATAGGGCAAAGACGGCGCGGGGCGGCGGGCGGCGATGGGGCGCTACCAGCCTGAGGCCTCGACGTGCCATTCGGGGAAGTGGTCGCCGGGGCCGATCGGCGTGCGGACCATGAACTCAGCCCAGTCGCCCGGCTCGATGCGCTCGCGCCGCTTGGCGCGCCAGGTCACGAGCGGCCAGCCCTGCTCGTCCGCGGCGGCCACGAGCACGACGAGCTGACTCACCGGCTGGTCGGAATCGTTGCGCAGGCGCACGTGCACGGCGTGATCGGCGTGCTGCTCGTGATGGCCGGCGAACCGGGCGTCGAGCGGTCGGCCGCGGGGCAGGGCCTCGTCGAGCTCGATGCGCGCCTCGATCTGCCTCGCGGCGCTGGCCAGTTCGCCGGGCACCGCGACGCACAAACGCTGCTCGGCGGCGGGGCCGAGCATGGCGAGGCGGACCTGGATTCGCCCGAGCATGCGGTCGGAACCATCCATGAGCGTCAGGTGAACGGTCGCGGCGGCAACGGGACCGCCGCCATCGCGGACGGCGACGGCGCGGAGGACGCGCCGGCCGTCCGGGAGGGCCTGGATGCGGACGTCGCGTACGTTGAGTTGGGGCGTATCGCCGGAATTGGCTTCGACGGGCTGTTCGTCCGCGTCGGCGGCGCTCGCGGTGGGAGTGGCGGGGGTGGTGGGGGCGCGTTGCCAGGGTTGGTCGCGCCAGGCGAGGGGGATGCCGTAAATTTCTGGCATTTCGGCGAGGGGGGTGGTTTCCAGACCGGGCAGGGACGCGGCCGCACCAGCGCGGGTGACGGCCTGCCAGACGAGCAGGCCGAGGGCGAAGGAGCCGACGCCGAGCATCGCGACGGCAGCGACGACGATGACGCGGCGGGCGAGCGACGGGTTGCCGGTGCGCGGCGCGGCGGGGGTCAGCGGTTCGTCGGGATTGGCGGCGGGTACGGCAGCGGATTCGCGGCGCATCATCTCCGAGAGGCCGGAGAGACCGATGACGTTGCCCTCGGCGTCGACGCGGCGGCGGTGGCCGGGGGCGGCATGGCCCGGGACATGGAGTGCGTCGGTGCGCTGGGCGGGCTGGGGCTCGGGTCCGGGGCGTCGGTGGCGGACGTGGGCCTCGCCCACGCGATAGCGATGCCCGCAGGCGTCACAGGCCACCATGGCGCCGACCCGGACGAACGAGCTGGCACGCGAGCGGCCGCAGGATGGACATCGCAATTCGTAGAGGCTCATACGCCGGTGTCGCCACTTTAGCAGCGGGGCGCGGCGGGCACCACGCGCGCGGCGGCATAAATCGGCGCGGGGCGGGGGTGGGCGGCCGGCGGCGGGGCGCATGGGCCGGGGGTAAGATCGGGCCCATGACGACCACCGACACGCCACAGACGTTGAACGAGCAATTCGGCCTGCGCGGGCGGGTTCACTTCGAGCCGGGCGAAGGCGGGCTGACCCGGGCCGTGCTCGCCAGCGGGCGGGCGACGGCGGTGGTGTACCTGCACGGGGCGCATGTGGCGCAGTACGCGCCGGCGAACGAGCGTGGGGTGCTGTTCATGAGCGGGCAAAGCCGTTTCGAGGCGGGCGAGCCGATCCGCGGCGGGGTGCCGATCTGCTTTCCCTGGTTCGGGCCGCACAGCAGCGACGCGGCGGCGCCGTCGCACGGGCTGGCGCGGCTCAAGGCGTGGGAGGTGGCGGGGGCGGGTGACGTGGCGGGGGCGGGTGATGTGGCGGGGCGTGCGGGGCAGGGTGTGCGGCTGGAGCTGACGACGCGGATCGAGCCGTTCGCCGTGCGTTACACGGTGGAGCTGGACGAGGCGCTGACGATGCGTTTAGAGGTGCGCAACGTCGGGGCGGCGGAGGCGAGCTTCGAGGCGGCGCTGCACACCTACCTGGCGATCAGCGACATCCGAGAAGTCGAGATTCGGGGCCTGGAGGGCATCGAGTACCTCGACAAAACGCAGGGCGCGGCGCGGCGGCGGCAGCCGAATGAGCCGCTGCGGTTCAGTGGTGAAACGGACCGTGTTTACCTGGAGACGCAGGCGACGTGCACGCTGCACGACCCGGGCTGGCGGCGGACGATCGTGGTGGCGAAGGAGGGGTCCCCGAACACGGTGGTGTGGAACCCGTGGGAGGGCAAGGCGTCGCGCCTGCCGGACTTCGGCGACGCCGAGTGGCCGGGGATGGTGTGCATCGAGACGGCGAATGTGGGGACGGGGGCGGGGGCGGTGACGCTCGGGCCGGGACAGGAGCAGGGGATGACGGCGCGGGTGGCGGTGGCGGGGCATGCGGGTTGATGGCCGGCAGGACGCGGGTTCCGCGGCTGCCACCGAGTGGTTGGCGTGGTACAACAAGGCGTGGATCGCCTGTCTGCCGGGCCGAGCTGTGCCGGTCGCGGGAGGCGGGTCGGGGGATGAAGGAAGGACGCCATGATGCATCACGCTCCGCTGCGGTCGCCGATCATTGCCTGCCTGGCGCTCGCGCTTGGCGGGGTCGCGCCGGCCGGTGCGCTGGCGGAGGTTGCGACGCTCGAGGTCTGGAACATTGACCTCGCGGCGGTCGAGCCGGACGCCGTGCCCGAGGAGGTGGGTTCGCTGGAGGCGGTGCGGATCGCGGGTGCGGGCAACGGGTGGTTTTCGGGCAAGCTCATGGTCGCTGGGTCGGGGCTCGACGGGCTGCGGGCGACGGTGAGCGACCTGGAGCATGTCGAGGCCGGGGAGATCAGCAGCGAGCGCGTCGCGGTGCGGTACGGACGGGGGTGGGACGGCATGCCGGGGTGGTATCGGCCCCGGGGGCTGGACGTCCTGACCGACGCGCCGGCGGGCGAGGCGGCGACGACGAGCGTCTGGATCACGGTCGACGTGCCGGCGGACGCGGCGGCGGGCGAGTACGCGGGGGAGGTGGTGCTGCGGGCGGGCGACGCGGAGGTGCGCGTGCCGGTGGAGCTGCGCGTGGCGGCGTGGTCGCTTCCGGATGTGGGCGAGTACCGCACGTGGATCGACATGGCGCAGTCGCCGGACACGCTGGCGGTGGAGTATGACGTCGAGCTCTGGTCGGAAGCTCACTGGGAGCTGATTGGCCAGAGCATGGCGCTGATGGGGGAGCTGGGCAACCGGACGCTCTACCTGCCGCTGATTGCGCAGACGAACCTGGGCAACGAGCAGTCGATGGTGCGGTGGATGCCGAAAGGTGATGGCGGCTACGGCTTCGACCTGTCGATCGCCGAACGGTACGTGGACCTGGCCCTGGAGCGGATGGGCGAGCCGGGGTTCGTGGTGCTCAACGCGTGGGACGTTTACCAGGTGCCTGCGGACAACCAGTGGGACGACGAATGGTGGGAGGGGCTGAGCGACGATCAACGTAGGAATGGGTACTTCATCGGCCTTTACGAGCGGGGCCAGCTTCGGCGGGAGCTTCAGAGCGAGCATGGGCTGGGGCCGATGGTGACAGTGGTGGAGGAGGGGGCATTGGCGATGGTGGCGCTGCCGCCGTACACGGAGGCGGTCGACGCGGAGCCGTGGCGTGCGCTGTTTGACGAGCTGCGCGGCGCGCTGGGCGATCGCGGGCTGGCGGATCGGATGGTGCTGGGGATGCTGACGGATTCCTGGCCGACGACGGAGGAACTCGAAGCGCTGGCGACGATCAGCGACGGGCTGGCCTGGGTGTCGCACGCGCACTGGAGCGCGTACGGCCGGCGGGGCGGGACGGTGCGGAACGTGGCGGGGCTGGCGTTCGAGACGACGGTGTGGGACGTGGCGTACAGCGACCCGGACGAGCCGGCACGCGGGTGGCAGCGAGAGGAGATCGTCCTGGCGCACTACCGGATGCGCGGGCTCAACGGCGTGTACCCGACGCGGATGCGCACGGTGGTGGAGTCGAACATCACGGGCCAGCAGCGCGGGCTGGGGCGCGTGGGCGGTGACCTGTGGTGGGCGCTGCGCGACCGGCGCGGGCAGCGGCGGGGCACGGTGGCGGAGCGGTACCCGCAGAGCCTGTGGCGGAACCTGGACATCCGGTCGAGCCTGCTCGCGCCGGGGCCGGAGGGTCCCGTGCCGACGGCGCGGTTCATGCACCTGCGCGAGGGTCTGCAGGAGGCGGAGGCGCGGATCGCGATCGAGGAAGCGCTGCTGGAGCATGAGGCGACGCTCGATGCGGGGCTGGTGGCCGAGGCGCGGGCGCTGCTGGAGGCGCGTCACCGCGCGGCGTGGCGGGAGAACGGTCAGGACGAGGCGTACCTGGAGCAGATGGACAGCGACGAGATGCCGCGGCATCAGCAGGACGGGGTGGGGTACGCGTGGTTCGTGGCGTCGGATTGGCAGGGGCGCAGCGAGCGGCTGTACGAGCTGGCGGGGCGGGTGGCGCGCGCGGCGGGCGAGGCGTCGGCGCCGCACGGCCGATGATCGCGCAGCGTGCGCGTCCACTTGAACAGGCGGAAAACCGGAGGCTCCAGCCATGCCCAGGATGCCCGACGTCAACGCCGGCGGCGACCGGTTGTTCCGTGTCGCCCTGATCATCGCCGTCGTCGTGCTCGTGCTGTTTGTGCTGTTCGTGACGTACCGCTTTGCACTGCGGCATACGGTGTCGGCGCGGCTGGATGAGATCCGCGAGCGCGGCGAGCCGGTGACGCTGGAGGAGGCGGGGCCGCTGTTGCCGGAAGTGGACGACGCGGAGAACGCGGGGCGGATGTACCGGGACGCGATCGCGGCGTTGGAAGCAGACGAGGAGCTTGAGACGCTGATCCCGGCGCTGAGCGGGAAGGCCAGCGAGCCGGAGATCGGTGAGCCGTGGCCGGACGAGATGCTGGCGGCGATGGGGCGGTACGTGGCGCTCAACGAGCAGCCGCTGGCGGCGATGCGCGAGGCGGGGCGGTATGAACGGGCGCGCTATCTGGGCGACATCACGCCGGGGTTTTTCATGGCGATGCCGCACATGGCGGAGATGCGGCGCGGGGCGCGGGTTCTCGGCACGGCCGGCGACTGGCATGCGGCGCAGGGTGATTACGAGGCGGCGGTGGATCACCTGGTGGCGATCGTGGCGCTGGCGGAGTCGCTGCGCGAGGAGCCGGTGGCGATCTCGCAGTTCGTGCGCTGGTCGATCCATCTGCTGGTGGTCGACCGCATGCGGCGCATCGTCTCGCGTCACAAGTTGCCCGCGGAGCAGCTCGCCCGATTGGAGGATGCGTTGGCGGCAGTCGAGCCAGTCGATGGGCTGGCGCGGGCGCTGCTGGTTGAGCGAGCGATGGGGGTTGACATATACGGACGGTCGGCGTCCGCGATGCGTGATTGGTTCGGCGTGAACGAGTGGCTCATCATGGCGTGGCGGGCGGGGGGCTTGGCAGACCTGGACCAGTTGCGCTACCTGGACATGATGGAGCGGGTGATCGAGATGGCGGGGCGGCCGTACACCGAGGTCGCCGCCGACCTGGAGGCGCTCGAGGATGAGTTCGACAGCCTGCCGGGGTGGTATCTGGGGGCGCGGGATTCCTCGCTGCCGGGGACGCCGAGGACGGTTGCACGCTACGACGCGATGCTTCGCATGGCGGGGCTGGCGATGGCGGTGGAGCGGTATCGGGTGGATCACGGGGCGCTGCCGGGGTCGCTGGCGGAGTTGGTGCCGGGCTACATCGATGCGGTGCCGGTGGACGCGTTCGATGGGGCGGCGCTGCGGTACGCGGTGCGCGATGAGGGTGGGTACGTGATCTACAGCGTCGGGCAGGATGGGGTCGACCGCGGCGGCGTGGAGGGGTATGGCAGGGATGGTGAGGATTTGACGTATGTCATTGAGCGGTGAGGTGTTTGCGCCGATGGAGGGTGAGGCTCTCCGGCTCTGCGCCTTTTGACGGAGCGGAGGGGGGATTGGAGGCGGGCGATGCGGGTGGCGGGGGCGGTGCGTGGGGCGTTTGTGAATTAGTGCGTGACGCAGGCGGGTCGGCCGATTACACTTGTTGCGGGCGGGGCTGCGTGACCTGCGGGCGATCGAGCCCGATCCTTTCACCGAGGGAAGCGCCCATGACCGGGGACCATCGCCAATCCGAGGGCGGGCAAATCGACGCGCGTGGCGTGGGCGAGGGCGCGATCCGTGGGCTGGTGCGGCGGCTGACGCTGATGCTCGCGCTGCGCGGGTTCGTGCGTTACGCGACGGCGTGGCTGTTCGCGTGGGGGG
The DNA here is from genome assembly GCA_040905445.1 of Phycisphaeraceae bacterium. Lineage (GTDB taxonomy): Bacteria > Planctomycetota > Phycisphaerae > Phycisphaerales > Phycisphaeraceae > SKPT01. The sequence goes on from JBBDRN010000032.1 coordinate 17,152, forward strand.
TGGTGGTGGTGCTGCTGCGGGTGGCGGTGGACTGGCCGCGGCACTGGCTGGCGTGGGGGGTGGCGGGGCTGGTGGTGGCCGGGGCGGCCGCGGTCGTGCAGGCGATGCGCAAGCGGCCGAGCGCGATCGCGCTGCGCAGCCTGATGGACCACCGCAGCGCGGCGGGCGGGCTGCTGATGACGCAGGCGGAGCGGCCGCTGGGCGACTGGAGCGAACGGATGCCGGCGGTCGAGCAGCTTGCCGTGCGCTGGCAGGCGCGTGGCCCGGGGCTGTGCATGAGCCTGGCGGTGGGGTTCGTGGCGGCGGCGTTTCTGATTCCGAGCGGCGTGCAGGGCCCCGGCGTGAGCCGGGCGCTGGCGTCCCCCGACGTCGCGCAGCCGCAGGAGCAGGTGGAGCTGCTGGCGGAGGAGGAGCTGCTGGATCGCGAGCAACTGGACGCGCTGCAGGAGCAGATCGACCGGCTGCGCGACGAGTCGATGGCGGAGGATCCGGCGCGGACGTGGGAGGCGATGGACCATCTGCGCGACCAGATCGAGCAGGCGGCCGAGGAGGCGGCGCAGCAGACGCTGGCGCAGACGGCGGAGCTGACGCGGATGCAGATGCTCGCCGAGGCGCTGGCGGAGCAGGGCCACGAGCTGGACGAGGCGCTGTACCAGGAGGCGATGGAGACGCTGGCGGAGATGGTGGAGGAGGCGGCCGCCAAGAGCGAGGCGCTGGATGCAGCGCTCGGGGCGGCGCTGCGGTCGGCAGCGGCGGGGCGGAGCCTGAGCGAGGCGCAACTGCGCGAGCTGGCCGAGGCGATGGAGGCGCGCAAGGGGGAGTTGCGCGAGCGGCTGGAGCGCATGTGCGAGGCCCGGCTCGCGGACGAACGCGACCTCGAGAAGTGCGACTCGCTGGGCATGTGCGACAGCGCGGGCTTCTGCGACGTGATGAGCAAGTTTGGCGGTGAGATGAGCGTGCGCAAGATGCTCGAGCTGGCCGCGTCGGGGGGCATCAACGACGACGGCGGTTTGTCGCCGATGACGTTCCGGGACGAGGCGACGCGCGAGGGCGAGGCCGGCTTCGAGCCTCAGATGCTGTCGTCGGAAGATCGGGCGATGGACGAGAGCCAGCTCGTGGGTGTGAGCGCGGCGCCGCCGGAGGTTGACGACGAGGCGGGGGGGGCGTCGTCGGGCGGGGCGCTGGGGGCGACGGACGCGGAGGCGGGCGGCTCGGCGCACCAGGTGCTGCCGCGGCATCGGCAGGCGGTGCAGCGATACTTCGAGCGCGACGAGTGAGGGGCATTTAACCGCGAAGGCGCGAAGGGGGCGAAGGGAAGGGAAGAGTCCGGGATCCGACGGTCGTTCGATCCCGGACGCCCGGAATCCCCGGATCCCGGATCCCAGATCTTGGATCCTGGACTTCGCGCTCTTCGCCTGCTTCGCTGCTTCGCGGTTTTTCGTTCGTAACGATGATTTCCGTCATTCAAGGACTTGAGCATGCAGGAGCAGGATGGGGCGCAGGCGCTGCTGGGACCGGAGGAGCTGGCGGGGGCGACGCAACTGGTTCGGCAGACGCTCGGTGAGCTTGATCGGCTACTGCTGGGGCAGACCGAGTTGCACCGGCTGGTGGTGATCGGCGTGCTCAGCCGGGGGCACATTCTGCTCGAAGGCCTGCCGGGCGTTGGCAAGACGGCGCTGATCAAGGCGTTGGGGGACATTTTGGGGCTGACGTTTTCGCGTGTGCAGTTCACGCCGGACCTCATGCCGGGGGACATCGTCGGCACGACCATTTTGCAGGAGGAGGCGGACGGCCGGCGGAAGATGGTTTTCGAGCCGGGGCCGGTGTTCACGAACATCCTGCTGGCGGACGAGATCAACCGGGCGTCGCCCAAGACGCAGTCGGCGCTGCTGGAGGCGATGCAGGAGCGTCGGGTGACGACGCTGGGCCATAGCCGGGACCTGCCCGCGCCGTTCTTCGTGCTGGCGTCGCAGAACCCGATCGAGCTGGAGGGGACGTACCCGCTGCCGGAGGCGCAGCTTGACCGTTTCCTGATGAAGCTGCGGGTGACGTCGGTCAACGCGGAGGTGCTGGACCAGATCATCACGACGCGTCGTCGGGGCGAGCCGCCGACGCCGGAGTTCACGATGCCGGGCGGCGGGCTGGACGGGCTGTTTGACGCAATGCAGGCGATCTTCCTGCCGCGGCCGGTGGCGCGGTACATCAGTCGGCTGGTGGGGGCGACGCACCCGGACAACGCGGAGGCGCCGGAACTGGTGCGGCGGTACGTGACGTATGGCGCGTCGCCGCGGGCGGCGATCGGGCTGGCGGAGGCGGCGCGGGCGCACGCGCTGATCTGCGAGCGGCCGACAACGGGGTTCGAGGACGTGGCGGCGATCGCCGCGTCGGTGCTGAATCATCGGCTGATTCTCAATTACCAGGCGCGGTTCGACGAGGTCGACGCCTACAGCGTGGTCGCGCAACTTCTGGAACAGCTCGACGAGACCGGGCTGGACCTGCCCGAGGGCATCGAACTCGCCAGCGACGCGGGGCGGGGCTCGTAAACCCACAGGGGGATGTGTCATGTCGAGGATCGGCTGCAGCGTGGATGATTGTTACGGCAGGCGCGCGGGCGGGATGCCGTACGGGGCGTTCAAGGCGTTCACCGTCGTGGTGGCGTGTGCTGTGACGTGTCTGGTCGCGGCATCGACGGCGCATGGCCGAACGTATGGCGATGTGACGGTGACGAACGTGATGAGCCAGGGTGACCACAGCGTGGGCGGCTACCTGGAGTACCGGTTCCTGGTCGAGAACCGGGGCAGCGACGATCGCACGGTGACGCTGCGCATGCCCGCGAGCTCGTACGGCCGCGGCCATCACATTCGCGAGATCCGTCGCACCGCGCGCGTTCCCGCGACGGGCGCGACGGAGATGGTGCTGTGGCAGCCGCCGCTGCCGGTGAACGGGGGCAGCGTTCACGTGACGATCGACGGCCAAGGACAGCGCGAGCGCGTCGGCGTCAGCATCCCCAATCATGGGGTGACGGCGTACGACCCGTGGGGCCACAGCGGCAACGGCGGGACGATCCTGCTCAGCCCGGCAATCGACGGCGGCACGCGCGATCACCTCGAGCGGCTTCTCGAGGGCGCCAGCAGCGCGGGGCGGTACGCCAGCGGCGACCGCTGGTCGCTGGTGCGGGCCGAGCGTCACCGGCCGTGGTGGTCGGAGCATTGGCTCGGGTGGACGCGCTACAACACGGTGATGCTTGCGGCGGACGAGTTGGCGGGGCTGCCAAGCGCGGCGCGTGACGCACTGCGGCAGTACGTCATGGCCGGGGGAACGCTGATCGTGCTGGGCGAGGATCCGGGTTTTGTCCCGGAGCGGTGGCGGGGCGGGTCGACGTCGCCCCCCCTGACGGGCAGCGAGGTGCGGGCGGTGGGGGTGGGCTTTGGCATCTGCTGGTTCGTCGAGGCTGGGGCGCCCGATCGGTGGGGCTCGAGCGATCGGACATGGCTGGTGGACCTGATCGACCACGGGGGTCAGCCGTGGAACGACGTGCAGACGATGGAGCAGGCCAACAGCACCTTTTCGGTGATCGACGAGCTCGGGGTGCCGATCCGGGGGCTGCTGGCGTTGATGATCGTGTTCGCGATCGCGATCGGGCCGGTGAATCTGCTGCTGTTCGCGCGGGTCAACCGGCGGACGTGGACGCTGTGGACGACGCCGGTGATCGCGCTGGTGTTTTCGGTGGCGGTGTTCGGATACGCGACGCTGGCGGAGGGTTGGACCGCGACGGCGCGGGTGGCGGGGTTCACGCTGCTGGATGAGTCGACGCGGCATGCGACAACGCTCGGGTGGGCGGGGTACTACGCGCCGCTGACGCCGCGCGACGGTTTGCGCTTTGACGAGACGACGGAGCTGACGCCGCAGGTGCGCAGCGACTTCTGGTCGAACGAGGGCAACGCGCGGTTCGTGGACTGGACAAACGGCCAGCACCTTTATGCCGGGTGGGTGCAGGCGCGCGTGCCGGCGCACTTCACGGTGCGCAACAACGAGCCGCGGCGCGAGCGGGTGACGTTCAGCCGCGGCGAGGATGGGCAACTGCAGGCGACCAACGGGCTGGGTGTCGACATCGAGCAACTGCACGTGGCCGACGAGGCGGGGCGGGTTTATCGCGCGAGCAACCTGGTCGCGGGCGGGCGGGCGGACCTGGAGCCGTTCGGCGAGCACCAGAGCGGGAAGGACGAGTTGCCGTCGCTGCTGGATCGGACCTGGCCCATCACGGTTCGCCACATCGCGGAGAATGCATCGAACATCCGGGTCGACATTCTCAGGCCCAACACGTACATCGCGTCGCTCACGAGCACGCCGTTCATCGAGCCGGGGCTCGAGGATGCCCGCGTGCTGCCTTCGCCGTCGGTCGTTTATGGCCTGATGCAGGAGCCGCTGCGTGCAGATCAGCGTGACTAAACTCACCCGCCGCTTCGGCCAGACCGTCGCCGTCGACGATCTGAGCTTTCGGTTCGGCGGCGGGCAGATCTTCGGGTTTGTCGGCCCCAACGGGGCGGGCAAGACGACGACGATGCGCATCCTCGCGACGCTGGACGAGCCGACGACCGGCGACGCGTGCATCGACGACATTTCGGTGGTGGAGGACCCGGAGCAGGCTCGTCGGCTGATCGGCTTCATGCCCGACAGCGAGCCGACGCACCGGGACGTGACGGTCCACGAGTACCTGGACTTCTTCGCGCGGGCGTACGGCCTGCGCGGGGCGCGGCGGAGCGACACGGTCGAGCGCGTCGAGTCGTTCACGAACCTCGGGGGCATTCGGGAGAAGGCGCTGCGGGCGCTGTCCAAGGGGATGAAGCAGCGGGTGAGCCTGGCGCGGGCGCTGGTGCACGACCCGCCGCTGCTGGTGATGGATGAGCCGGCGGCGGGGCTGGACCCGCGGGCGCGCGTGGAGCTGCGCGAACTGCTGAAGGTGCTCGCGGAGCAAGGCAAGGCGATTCTCATCAGCTCGCACATCCTGACGGAGCTGGCGGAGATCTGCGACGGGGCAGTGATCATCGAGCGAGGCCGGCTGCTGCGGGCGGGGACGCTGGAGCAGATCTACCACGGCGGGGACGGCGACGGGAAGGAGGCGCCGCGGCGGATCATGGCGCTGCGGCCGCAGGGTCCAATCGACGCGTTGTACCGGGCGTTGCTGGAGCTGCCGAAGGTGCAGGAGGCGCGGATTGCGGGGGATTACGTCGAGGCGGAGGTGGCGGGAGACGAGGACGACTGCTGCGACCTGCTCGCGGAGCTGCTTCGCCGGGACTTTCGCATTCTGGAGTTCAAGCAGGTCCGGCAGGACCTGGAGCAGTTGTTCATGACGGTGACGCAGGGAGAGGTGCAATGACCGCAGCGATCTCACGATGGATCGACGATCGGCTGAACCCGGTCGTGGTCAAGGAGCTGCGGCAAGCGGTGCGCAGCCGGTTCGTCATGGTGCTGCTGATGGTGTACCTGCTGGTGCAGCTCGTGATGATGGGGATCTACCTGCTCGCGACGGACCACACGCAGGCGAGCTTCTACGCCGGGCGCACGATGTTCATGTTTCTGGAGGGTGTGCTGCTGGCGACGTGCCTGCTGTTCGTGCCGGGGTACGTCGGGTTTCGCCTGGCGGCGGAGCGTTCGGACATCAACGTCGACCTGGTGTTCATCACGACGATCCGGCCGACGTCGATCATCTGGGGCAAGTTCGTGTCGGGCCTGACGCTGACGGTGCTTCTGTACAGCGCCAGCGCGCCGTTCATGGTGCTGACGTACCTGCTGCGGGGCATCGACATTCCGTCGATCGCGCTCGTGCTGGGGCTGAACCTGCTGGTGATCTTCGCCGCCACGCAGTTCGCGCTGCTGATCGGGGCGATGAACGCGACGCGGGTGCTCAAGGGCATCCTGGGGATCGTGATGCTGGGGTTGCTGATGGCGACGCACGGCGCGGTGATGGGGACGTCGAGCGGGATGATCTTCTTCGGCGTCGGTGGGACGCTGGGGACGTGGGACTTCTGGGGGCCGGCGCTGGGCGTGCTGGCGCTGGGGCTGGGGGCGACGGGGCTGTTCTTCTTCATCGCGGTGGCGGCGATCGCGCCGCCGTCGTCGAACCGCGCGCTGCCGGTGCGTGTGTACACGACCGGGCTGTGGCTGGTGACGCTCGCGCTGGCGATGACGCTGAGCCTCAACGTCACGGGGGAGGCGATGTCGATGTGGCTGGTGACCGCGGGTTTCGTGCTGGCGCTACTGATGGTGGGGGCGGGGAGCGAGCGAGACGCGCTGGGCATCCGCATCCGCCGACTTGCGCCGCGGCGCGCGGTGGTGCGACTGCCGGTGTTCCTGTGGTGCAGCGGCGCGGCGGCGGGCCTGCTCTGGTGCGGCTTGCTGCTGGCGCTGACGGTGGCGGTGGGCCTGCTGTGGGAGGTGTTTGCACCGCCCACCGCGCTGATGCACGGGCTTGACGAGGTGACCTGGGCGGTGGCGGCGCTGGGGCTTTACAGCCTAGCGTACGTGCTGACGGCCGTGACGTTTCGTCGGCTGCTGCTGCCGCGGACGGTCAAGACGTCGGTCGTGGCGGCGTTGACGCTGATGCTGGCGGCGCTGGGGACGGTGATTCCGCCGCTGATCGCCTTCTTCTTCGACCCGATGCGGTGGTATGACACGACGCAGGGGTGGATGCTGCTGAATCCGATGGGCGCGTTCGTCGACCCGGACGACACGGCGTACCGCAACATGGCGCTGCTGGTTTCGGGGCTGTGGGTGGTGGCGATGGTGCTGCTGAACCTGCGGTGGCTGCTGGGGCAGTGGTGGCAGTTCCGGTCGGACGAGGCGAGCCTGGAGGAGGCGAAGATGGAGGACGACGTTGCCGGAACCTGACGCGGCATTGCGTGACGCGGAGCGGCAGGGGTCGCGCTACGTGCTGGCCTCGCCGCAGCGTGTGCAGAGCGGGCTGGCGGGGGCGCAACTGGCCAACCGGGCGGGGACGTCGACCGAGTTCATGGACTACCGCGAGTACCAGCCGGGCGACGACATCCGGCGGATCGACTGGTCGGCGTATGCGCGCAGCGATCGGCTGACGGTGAAGCTGTACCGCGAGGAGGTCAGTCCGCACGTGGAGCTGGTGCTGGACGGGTCGCAGTCGATGGACCTGACGGGGACGGACAAGGCGGCGGGAGCGTGGGCGATGGCGGCGCTGCTGGCGACGGCGGCGGCCAGCGCGGGGTTCACGCACCGGCTATGGCTGGCGGGGGATCAGTTGGAGCTGCGCGAGCCGGGGCGCACACGTCCGGGTCAGTGGCGGGCGGCGGGGCTGACGGCGACGGTCGCGCTGCCGGAGTTGCTGAGGCGCGGCGCGCCGAGTTGGCGGCCGCGCTCGCTGCGCGTGCTCGTGAGCGACCTCTTGTGGCCGGACGATCCGCAGCCGATTCTGCGGCGGCTGCTGGACAGCGCGGCGGGTCTCATCGTGGTGCAGGTGCTGGCGCGCGAAGACACCGCGCCGCCGGAGGTCGGCAACATGGAGCTCATCGACGCGGAGACGGGGCAGACGCGCGAGCTGTTCATCGACGCCGCGGCGCAGGAGCGTTACCAGCGCACGCTGGCGACGCACGAGGCGAATTGGCAGGGCGCGTGTCAGCGTTTGGGCGCGGTGATGAGCCGGTTCGTGGCGGAGGATCTGCTGACGGACTGGAACATGCGGCCGCTCGTGGAGGCCCGCGTGCTGCGCGTGTCGTAAGGCGGCGCGGGACTTTGCACCAGACCAGCGAGAGACGGCGTTTGCCGCCGAGGTTTCATGCCGATTCTCACGATGCCTTTGGCCCTGATCGCGCTTGCGTCGGTTCCGGCGCTGCTGGCGATCTACTGGCTGCGGCGGCAGCACCGTCGGCGTGTGGTTTCGAGCCTGGTGTTGTGGCGTGACCTGACGCAGCCGCGGCAGGGCGGCATGCAGATTCAGCGCGTGCCGACGCCTTGGCTGTTTCTGCTGGAACTGCTCGTGCTGGCGCTGCTGTGCCTCGCGGCGGCGAACCCGCGCGTGCTGGCGGGCCCGGAGCCGCGTCCGCTGGCGATCGTCCTGGACGATTCGCTGTCGATGCTGGCGGAGGATGGCGCGGGCGGCGGGGCGGTGCGCGATCGCGCGGCCGACGCGCTGGGCGAGGCGCTTGAAGCGGAGGCATCGTTCAACGCCCGGCTGATCCTTGCAGGTCCGCGGCCGCAACTGCTGGGCGAGGCGGTGCGCTCGGCGGGCGAGGCACGCTCGCTGCTTGAGCAGTGGCAGCCGCACGCGCCGGCGGCGGACATCGACCGCGCGGTGGCGCTGGCGCGGGAGATGCTGGGCCGCGAGGTGCGCATCCTCGTCATCACCGACCGCGCCCCGCCCGAGGGGGGTGTGGACGAACAGACGGCGGTGAAGTGGTGGGCGTTTGGCAGGCCCCGACCCAACGTGGCGTTTGTCGGCGGCGTGCGGTCGGGCCGGGGGGGTGGCGGGGATGGGGATCGGGTGATGGTGGAGATCGCGAACTTTGGCGATGAGCCGGCCGCCGTCGCGCTGCGTCTCGTGGGGGACAGCGCGCCGCGGCGGGTCGAGCTGGAGGCCAGCGGGCGTCGCCGGATGTGGTTCGACTGGCCGGGCGTGGACGAGCCGTTTTACGCGACGCTTGGGGCGGACGCGCTGGCGATCGACAACGAGTTGGTGCTGGTGCCGCAGCCGCGGCGGGTGGCGCGCGTCGTGCTGGATGTGAGCGACGCGGCGGCGCGGCGGATGTTCGAGCGGGCGATGGCGGCGATGCCGCACGCGCGCGTGGTGTCGGCGCCGCCGGCGGAGTTGCGGATCACGACGGGCCCGGCGCCGAGCCGCGACGCGGACGGTGACATGCACACGTGGCTGCTGCGGCTGGTCATCGAGGATGACACGCGCTCGTACCTGGGCCCGTTCGTGATCGACCGGGCGCATCCGCTGGCCGAGGGACTGGCGCTGGCGGGGGTGTACTGGGCGGCGGGGACGGAAGTGGACGTGCCGGGGCGTCCGATCATCGCGGCGGGGAACGTGCCGCTGCTGACGGAGCGCAGCCTGCCGGGGCGCCCGCGGCAGTTGCTGTTGCGGTTTCGGCCGGAGCATTCGAACCTTCAGCACACCGCGAGCTTCCCGGTGCTGCTGTGGAACCTGATCGACTGGCGCACGGACGAGATGCCTGGGCCGCAGCAGACGAACCTACGGATGGGCATGACAGCGAGCCTGACGCTGCCGGCGGGGGCTTCCGATGAGATCGAGCTGGAGGCGCCGGACGGGAGCACGCGCCGGCTCGCCGCCGAGAGCGACGCGATCCACCTCCAGCCCGATCGCCCGGGCATCCACCGCGTGCGCGTGGGCGATGAGCGGTACGCGCTGGCGTTCAACCCGTTTGCACCGGGGCAGTCGGATCTGCGCGGCGGGATGACGGGCCGGTGGGGCGACTGGTACGACATCGACGAGCCGGCCCACGCGCAGAGGCGGGGCTACCGGGAGTTGCTGGCGCTGCTGGTGCTGCTGGCGGTGGGGCTGTTTACGCTTCACGGGTGGCTGGTGGCGCGCGGGTCGGGAGGTGGCGCATGACGCTGCTGCAACCGATCTGGCTGCTGCTCTTCATGCCGCTGCTGGTGAGTTGGTGGCTCTGGCCGCTGCCGACGCGGCCGCTGCGTGTGCTGCGGCTGGTCACGCTAGTGGTGGTGACGCTGGCGATGGCGGGTCCGGCGCTGCGTCTGGGGGAGCAGGCGGGGACGATCGTGGTGGTGGCGGACCGCAGCCGGTCGATGCCGGCGGACGCGGACGCGCGTCAGCGGGAGGCGATCGACCTGCTGACGCAGGCCATGTCGCCGCGCGACCGCCTGGCGGTGGTGTCGTTCGGCGATCAGGCGAGCGTGGAGCGGCCGGCGGACAGCGCGCGGTTCGCCGGGTTCAGCCGGGCGGCGGATGGGGACGCGTCGAACCTGGCGGACGCGATCGACCGGGCGATGTCGCTGGTGCCGGGGCAGCAGCCGGCGCGGATCCTGCTGTTGAGCGACGGGATCTGGACGGGGCGGGACCCGATCGGGCCGGCGACGCGTGCGGCGGCGCGGGAGGTGGCGATCGACCACCGCCACGTCGGTCGGTCGCTGGCGGGGGACCTGGCGATCCAGCGGCTGGAGACGCCGGCGCGCGTCGACGAGGCGGAGTCGTTCATGTTCCACGCGTGGGTGCGGTCGCCGGTGCCGCGGCGGATCGCGTATGAGCTTCGTCGCAGCGGCCAGGTCATCGCGGGCGGGGAGCGCGACGTGGGGGCCGGGGTCACGCGGCTGACGTTTCGCGACCGGGGCGGCGGCGCGGGGACGCATCGGTACACGCTGCACCTGCCCGCGGCCGAGGACGACCCGCTGCCGGAGAACAACACGGCGCACAGCCTCGTGGAGGTGCGGGGGCGGCAGCCGCTGCTGGTGCTGTCGACGACGCCGGGCTCGGCGCTGGCGGGGCTGCTGCGCGCGGCGGGGCTGGACGTCGAGCTTCGCAGCCCCGAGGCGATGGACTGGTCGCTCGAGACGTTGTCGAGCTACCGGGCGCTGATGCTCGAGAACGTGCCGGCGCGCGACATTCCGCACCGGGGGCTGGCGCAGCTTGCCGGATGGGTCGAGACGGTCGGCGGCGGGCTGACGATGACCGGCGGACGGCGGTCGTTCGGCCCGGGCGGGTACTTCGATTCGCCGATCGACCCGATCCTGCCGGTGTCGATGGAGCTGCGCCAAGAGCATCGGAAGCTGGCGGTGGCGGTGCTGGTGACGATGGACCGATCGGGGAGCATGACGGCGCCGGTGGCCGGGGGGCAGACCAAGATGGACCTGGCGAACCTGGCGTCGGCGCGCGTGTTGGACATGCTCAGCCCGTTTGACGAGTACGGGGTGATGGCGGTGGACACACGGGCGCACGCGGTGGCGCCGCTCGCCCCGGTGCCTGCCGAGCCAGCGTCGCTGCGCGATCGCGTGCTGCGGATCGAATCGACGGGCGGGGGGATCTATATCGGCGAAGCGCTGCGGGAGTCACTGGCGATGCTGCGCGCCTCGGAGCTGGCGACGCGGCACCTGATTCTCTTTGCCGACGCGGCGGATTCGGTCCAGGCGGGCAATTACCGCCGGCTGCTGGATGCATACGAGCGAGAGGGGATCACGGTCAGCGTGGTCGGCATGGGCACGGAGCGCGACAAGGATGCGCCGCTGCTGCGCGACATCGCCGAGCGGGGGCGGGGCCGAAGCTTTTTTACGGAGGACGCCCGGCGTCTGCCGGAGCTGTTCGCGGAAGACATGATCACGGTGGCGCGCAGCACGTTCATCACGGACCCGACGGCGGTGCAGGCGACGCCGGCGCTGGCGGCGTTGACGGGGCAGCGTTACGGGTCGCCGCCCCCACTGGGGGGTTACAACCTGACGTACCTGCGCGAGGGGGCGAGCATGGCGATGGTGACGGAGGACGAGTATGACGCGCCGGTGGTGGCGACGTGGCACGCGGGGCTGGGGCGCGTGGCGGCGTACACGGGCGAGGCGGACGGGCAGCACACGGGGCCGATCGGCGGGTGGACGCACCTTGGCAGCCTGCTGACGAGCCTGGCGCGGTGGACGGCGGGGCAGAGCGACACGCTTGGCGAGGACATCGCGGTGACGGCGGAGCTCGATCGCGGGCTTTACCGCGTCGAGGTGCACCTGGACCCGGAGCGTGCAAGCGAGGTGATTACCGATGCGCCGGTGCTGCACAGCCTGCACGACGCGACGAACGGGGAGCCGGAGCGTCGCGAGACGCCGCTGACGTGGGTGGCCGCCGACCGTTTGCGGGCGGAGATCGCGCTGGATGCGGACGCGACGGTGCTGGGGGCATTGCGTGTGCCCGGGCGCGGGCAGCATCGGCTGGCGCCGGTGCGTCTGCCCTACTCGCCGGAATTCGCGCCGCCGGAGCGCGACGGTGCGTATGAGCTGCGTCGGCTGGCGCGGGTGACGGGCGGGGCGCAGCAGATGGACCTGGCGGGGATCTGGGCGGACCTGCCGCGGGCGGTGCAGTACCGTCCGATGGCGGTGTGGCTGCTGATCGCGGCGATCTGCCTGGTGCTGTGCGAGGTGCTGGAACGGCGGACGGCGATGGCGGCGCGGATGCGCTGGCCGCGGTGGCGTCGCGCCCCCGCCACTCCCGCCATCCCCACCACCCCCGCCATCCCCGCGACTCCCGCCACCGGGCGTGCGACGGTCCCGGCGGGTGGCGGGGGGGTGCCGCAGGGGCGGCGGCGCTCGCGGGCGGGAGTGGCGGGGGCGGGGGCGGCGGGGGCGGCGAGTGGTGGGCAGCCGAATGTGCAGGGTGATGGTCCCGCGCCGGCTGCGCCGCCCAGCCTCGCCGATGCGCTCAGTCAGGCGCGGGCGCGGGCGGGATCGCGGCATCGGCGGGGGAATCGCGGGGGATGAGGTTGTGCGGCGTCAGCCGTGTGGGCGTGGGGTTCGTTCGGCAATGCCGTTTGGTTTGCCCTTGAGGGTGACCGATCCGCATCGCATCGATGTCCCGTCGACGACGGCGACGTAGCGCAGGCGGTCAGCGTCGTCGTAGCGCGCGGCGGCGAGGGTGGCGCTGGCGGTGAGGTCGTCGGCGTTGAGCGTGCCGCGGCCGGTGTGTCGCCAGAGGAACCGATCGCGTCCGCCGTGCTCGTGGCGCACGTCGATGACCATGCCTTGCGACTTGCCCTGTCGCACGGCGCGGGTGGTGACGCGGGCGTGGCTCTCGCTGCCGGTGGCGAAGGGGATCGCCACGGTTACGCCGTGCAGCGGCAGGCGCTTGCGGCGGGCGACGACGGCGCATGGTGCGGGCTTGATATCGCCCTGGAGCGCGATGAAGCCCTGGACGGGGTTTTCCTTGCCGGTGACGATGCGCTTGGCGGCGCGGTGCCAGTCGGCGCGGCAGATCAGCTCGAGGTTGGGGAGGCTGAGGCGCTGGGTGCGGATGATGGCGGCGTCGTCGTCGACGCGGACGTGCATGGGGGTGAAGTGCCAGTGGGCGGCGGCCTCGTGGATACCGGAGCCGGCGACGGTGTCGAGGATGAGCCAGTAGTCGGGACGGACGAAGACGAGGGTGCGGGTGTGGCTGGTGCCGGTGAGGGGGGTCACGCCGCCGGCCGCGCCGCTGGCGGTGCTTGCGACATGGCGTGCCAGGTCGCCGTAGGCTTCGTCGTAGGTGGCCTGTGCGAGGTCGAGCCCGCTGCCGCTGGCCCAGAGGGCGTGGCCGCGGTTGGAGCTCTGGTAGGTTTTGACGTCGCCGGTGCGTCGGCGCCACTGGCTCTTGCCGTCGACGTCGATGGTGTTGTGGGCGGTGCTGGTGCGGAAGTGGCTGACGACGGGGTCGGCCTGGTAGGAGCTGATGCCGGGATCGACGAGGAAGGGCGTGTGGTAGGCGTAGAGGTCGACGTGGAGCTTGTCCTCGTGCTGGTGGCTGGCGCCGAACTGGCCGAGGTCGATGAACGCCCAGCGGTCGTCGTCGCGCCAGCCGCTGCGCATGACGGCGTGGCCGGCGTCGGGGTAGTGAACGCTGCCGACGTGGTCGGGGCGTTTGCCGGCCGCGCCGCCGCTGCCCGCCCAGATCCAGTCGTCGCGGCGGAGCGATCGGCCGGTGTCCAGGAGGCGGGTGTTGCCGCGGGGCAGGGCGCCGCCGGCGTCGTTGGGCACGGGGTAGCTGCCGTCGGGTCGCGTGATGCCGACGAGGTAGTCGTACATTGCGGCGAGGCGGGTGGTGTACTTCGTTGAGAATTCGTGGCCGCGGAAGGCGGCGCGCTGGCGGGCGTTGGAGAAGAGCTCGGCACACATGGTGTGGTAGTTGGGCGAGAGCTCGAACTGCGCGCCGTCGGGGAAGACCTGCCGCTGCATCTCGCGTTCGAGGCGCGTCATGCCCTGCTTCATCCAGTGGCTGGCGCGTCGGAAGAACGGCACGGTGGCGCCGGCCGTGACGAGCGCGGTCGACTCGCTGACGTACCAGTTGTTGTGTCCCCAGTGGCCGAGCAGATGCTCGGCGTGGGCGTGGATCATCTTGAGCATGTCGACGACGGTGCGGTCGCGGAGGGCGTCGCTGCGGCGGGCGACATCCAGGACGTGGGGCCAGGGGCGGTTGATGCGCAGCGACGTGGAGAGCGTCTCCCACGCCGGGTCGAGCCCGCCGTTGTGCCCGATCGGCTCGGGGTTCTGCTCGATCCAGGTGCGCATCAGGGAGTCGAGCTTGCTTGCGTGTTTGGCGGCGTTCGTGGCGCGGAAGGCGTCGGCGAGCGGGACCATCCAACTGTGGCGATTGAACGCGTGGTTCCACTCGAGGTAGCCGACAGGGTTGCAGTGCCAGTCGATGCGGGCGGGCAGTTGCTGGCCGAGGATGTGGTTGCGGTGGATCTCGTCGACCTTGGAAGTGGGCAGCGACGCCTTGCCGGTCACCGCGCTGAGCGGGGGCTGCGGCAGCTTGCGCATGGCCTTGGCGAGGGCGGCGATCGCGTCGGCGGTGCGGGCGCGGGCGGCGTGGCGCGCGACGCTGCGGAGCGCGGGTTGATCGAGATCGAGCGCGTCGAGCAGCTCGTCGTCGCTCATCCGCGGGCCGGCGGGCGACGCGATGCGCTGCAGCTCGATGGCGCCGACGGTCACCTGGCCCTGGTCGACGCGGCCATGCAGGTCGAGCTCGATGGTCTGGATCTGCTTCCAGCCGTCGGGGAAGCCGGTGGCGACGAGGTTGACGGCGGGCATGAACACGCGCTGCCAGCCGCGCCACGCCGAGGGCTGGTTGAAGTGCACGACGTTGGAGTAGATGTCGTTGACCGCCATGCCCGGCTGGCGGGTCGCGCAGCGCAGGCGCGTGACGAGGGTGCCGTCGAACGGGCGCGCGAGCTTGAGGTGCACGACGAGCACGTTGTAGCGCGACAGGTCCTGCTCGGGCGGGTCGAGGTGGATCTTGGCGTTGGTGTGCACGACGAGGCGCGGCCGGCCGGCGTCCTTGGCGCGGTGGTGGTCGCCCTCCACGCGCGCGGCGTCGGCGACCTGCTCGCCGGTAAACAGGACGCGCTCGTCGATCAACCGGTCAGGCGTCAATGCAGGCTCCTTGAACCCCCGGCGGAGTGAAAGTCGGTGCGGGTGCGACACGAGTCAGCCTCGCCCACGGCGTGGCCGAAGCGTCGATCGCCACGAAAAATCATGGTACGTGAACATCCCGGCGACGCAAACACCGAGACGGCGCTGGCCCGGCTGATAGAATCACCGAAGTGACACAAGCCAGGCCGGCGATGAATGCCGCGTCGGCGAGGTGAACGCATCCGGCACTCGGGAACTGCATGTGATCAAGCAATCGTTCTGCTACCCGTTGTTTCGCGCGCCTGGCCAGGGCGTTGACGAGCTTTGCCGGCTGGCGGCGTCCATCGGCTATGCCGGGGTGGAGCTGTGGTTCCGCGACGAGGCGTTCGACGCGCTGCTCGACGCGGCGGCGGCGCACGGGCTGACGGTCGCGAGCATGTGCGGGCATCGGTCGCTCGAGCTGGGCATGGCGACGCGCGGCGAACATGACCGTATCGAGGCGGAGCTGCGCGCGTCGATCGAGGTGGCCGCCCGTCACGGCATCCCCAACCTGATCTGCTTCAGCGGCCACGGCGAGCCGGAGCAGGCCGAGGCGGACGCGATCGAGGCGTGCGCGGCGTGTCTGCGCCGCGTGGCCCCGGCGGCGGAGGCGGCGGGCGTGAACGTGAACATGGAGCTGCTGAACTCGAAGGTCGACCACGCCGGCTACCGGTGCGACCACACCCGATTCGGCGTGGCGGTGTGCGAGCGCGTCGCCAGCGCGCGGGTGCGGCTGCTCTACGACATCTATCACATGCAGATCATGGAGGGCGACGTGATCCGCACGATGACGGAGCAGATGCGATGGATCGGGCACGTGCACACGGCCGGCAACCCGGGGCGCCACGACCTGGACGCGGAGCAGGAGCTGAACTACCGGGCGATCTGCCGGGCGATCGGGAAGGCGGGCTATGATGGGTTCGTGGCGCACGAGTTTTCGCCCAAGGCGGACCACGGCGAAGCGCTGCGAGAGGCGTTTGACGTTTGCCGGGGCGCCTGATGCGGATCGAGAACGCCATGCCGATCGACCGCGCCATTCTTCACGTCGACATGGACGCGTTTTTCGCGTCGATCGCGATGCTCGACGACCCGTCGCTGCGTGGCAAGGCGGTGCTGACGGGGGACACCAGCCCGCGGTCGGTCGTCACGACCGCCAGCTACGAGGCCCGGCGGTTCGGCTGTCACTCGGCGATGCCGATGAGCGTGGCGCGGCGGCTGTGCCCGCACGCGATCGTCGTGCAGGTGGACGGCCAGCGCATCCGCGAGATGTCGCACCGGCTGCTGGGCATTCTGGATGAGTCGGCGCCGCTGGTGCAGCCGATCAGCGTGGACGAGGCGTTCCTCGACGTGACCGGGATGGGCCGCCTTGCCGGGGATCCGGCGACGATCGCCGCGGCGATCCGGCAGCGGATTCGCGACGAGCTGGGGCTGACGGCGTCGGTGGGCGTGTCGTTCAACAAGTTTTTGGCCAAGCTCGCGTCGGGCATGAACAAGCCGGACGGCCTGACGGTCATCGGGCGCGCGGACCTCGACGGCGTGCTGCTGCCGCTGCCGGTCGAGCGGCTGTGGGGCGTCGGCGCCAGCACGCTGGAACGGATGCACCGGCTGGGATTTCGGACCGTGGCGGACCTGCGGGCGGCGGGGCTGGCCCGGCTGAACCGCACGTTCGGCCGCGCGGGCGAGCATTACCACCGGCTCGCGCACGGGCTTGATGACCGGCCAGTCGTGCCCGACAGCCAGGCGAAGTCGCTGGGCCAGGAGCAGACGTTTCCCGAAGACGTGGGCGACCCGACGGCGGTGCGCGGCGTGTTGCTGGGCCAGGTCGAGCACGTCGCCCGCCGACTGCGCCACCACCGGCGGCTGGCGCGCGGCGTGAGCGTCAAGATCCGGTTCGGGCAGTTCGAGACGATCACGCGCTCGGCGACGCTGGCCGCGCCAACCGACCTGACGCAGGAACTGTGGCAGCGGGTGGCGGATCTGTACGACCGGTGGGTGCAGCAGGCGTTCGTCCCGGTGCGGCTGATCGGCGTGGCGGCGGAGCGGCTGACGGACGCGGGGCAGCAGCTTGCGCTTTTCAGCGACCCGGATCGCGAGAAGCGTCAGCGGCTTGACGTGGCGATGGACCGCATCGCGCAGCGCTTTGGCGAGGGCACGATTCGCCGAGGCGGCTTGTGACACCCGCGGTGGAGGTGCGCGGCTCCGCCCCTGCCGGGGCGGGACGCTGCGGTCAACCCTTTTCCACGGGTTTCGCTGCGCTGCACCCGTGGCTACAACCCGCAGCCCCTGCGGGGCTGAAGTCTGGCGCTGGCGATTGCGATTGCGGCGCGGGGTTGGCGTCAGGCCCCGAAAATCGCGGATGAACCTGATTTATAGCGGGCGCCACTGACAAGGGCGTCTTCGGCCTTGCCCGTGTTTGCCGTCGTTCGCACTGACAAGCTCCGCGGACCGCGCTTGTCAGTAGCACCGTCGACGCTACGAGGCTGTGGCATGCGCTCTAACGCGGTTCTCGCCGGTGCCTAACCGTGGGCTCACAGGCAGGGGGTACTCTTTGGGCGGGAGCCGGTGGCCGCGCGGTGAGGCCAGCTTGACCGGCTGACCGTGTAGACTGACGGATTGGACCGCCCATGAGCGAGCGTATGGAGCACGAGAACGACGGGCCGCGCGTGCTGATCGTCGAGGACGAGCAGGACCTCTTGCACCTGCTGCAGTACAACCTGGCGCGCGAGGGGTACGCGGTGACGACGGCGGAGAGCGGGGAGCAGGGGCTGCGGCTGGCGCGGGCCGATCCGCCGGAGCTGGTGCTGCTGGACCTGATGCTGCCGGGGATGGATGGGCTGGAGGTCTGCCGGGCGCTCAAGTCGCGGCAGTCGACGCAAGGGGTGGTGATCGTGATGCTGACGGCGCGGGGGGAGGAGGCGGACATCGTGCGCGGGCTGGAGCTTGGGGCGGACGATTACATCACCAAGCCGTTCAGCCCGCG
This sequence comes from Phycisphaeraceae bacterium, assembly GCA_040905445.1. GTDB lineage: Bacteria > Planctomycetota > Phycisphaerae > Phycisphaerales > Phycisphaeraceae > SKPT01. The sequence goes on from JBBDRN010000032.1 coordinate 35,249, forward strand.
GGTGCTGCTGGCGCGGCTGCGGGCGGTGCTGCGGCGGCGAGGCGCGGATGCGGGCGAGGAGGCGGACGAGACGGCGAGCATCAAGGCCGGGCCGATGACCATCCACCCCGATCGCCACGAGGTGGTTGTGGCGGGCGAGCCGGTGGCGTTAACGGCGACGGAGTTCCGGCTGCTGGTGACGCTTGCGCGGCGGCCGGGGCGCGTGTTCACGCGGCAGCAGATCATCGAGCGCGTGCACGACGGGCTGGCGGCGGTGACCGATCGGTCGGTGGACGTGCAGGTCGTGTCGCTGCGGCGCAAGCTCGGCGAGCCGGGGCAGGCGATCGAGACGGTGCGCGGCGTGGGGTATCGGCTTAAGGCGTATTGAGCGGCAGGAGCCTGGTTTGATCAATGCGATGATCTGGATGGCGGTTGGCTTCGCCCTGGCCGCGGGGCTCGTGGCGGCGGTCGCGGGCCCCGCGGTGTGGCGGCTGATGCGCGCGGCGCGCCGCCTGGCGCAGGGTGACGTGAGCCATCGCATCGGCATCGAGGGGCCCCGGCCGCTCGCGTCGCTCGCCGGGTCGCTGAACCAGATGGGGGCGCAGCTCGAGGACCGCTTCGAGACGGTCATGCGCCAGCGCAACGAGCTGGGCGCGGTGCTGTCGTCGATGATCGAGGGCGTGATCGCCATCGATCTCGAGGAGCGCATCATCAGCCTCAACGAGGCGGCGGGTGAGCTGCTGGGGATCGACGTGCCGGCGGCGGTGGGGCGCCCGATCCAGGTCGCGGTGCGCAACGTCGCGCTCCAGCGGTTCGTCGATCGCACGATCCAGAAAGGCGTGGCGCTCCAGGAGGAGATCACGATGCGCCGCGACGGCGAGGGGGCGTCGGATCAGCGCATCCTCGAAGCGCAGAGCGCGCTGCTGCGCGACGGGGACGGGCGGGAGATCGGCGCGCTGCTCGTGCTGCACGACGTGACGCGGCTGCGGCGTCTGGAGGCGGTGCGGCGGGACTTCGTCGCCAACGTCTCGCACGAGATCAAGACGCCCGTGAGCACGATCAAGGCGGCGGTCGAGACGATGGTCGACGACCCGCGGCACGACACGGACACGCGGCAGTTCCTGGAGATGGTGGCCCGGCAGTCGGACCGCCTCGCCGCGATCGTGGACGACCTGTTGAGCCTGGCGCGCCTCGAGCAGGAAGGGGGGCGCATCCGGGCGGAGCTCGCGCCGGCGCCGGTGTCGGAGGTGCTGCAAAGCGTGCTGGAGGTGTGCCAGCCGATGGCGCAGCAGAAGCGGATCACGATCGCGCTGGCGTGCGAGCCGGCGCTCGCGGCGGCGATGAACGGGCCGCTGCTGGAGCAGGCGGTGATGAACCTGGTGGACAACGCGATCAAGTACAGCGGGGAGGGGACGCGCGTTGACGTGCAGGCACGGGAGCAGGACGGCGAGTTGGTGATCAGCGTGCGCGACGAGGGGCGCGGGATCGAGCCCGAGCATCTGCCGCGCATCTTTGAGCGGTTTTACCGCACGGACCGGGCGCGCAGCCGGGCGCTGGGGGGGACGGGGCTGGGGCTGTCGATCGTCAAGCACGTGGCGCAGGCGCACGGCGGGTGGGTGGCGGTGGAGAGCGAGCCGGGGCAGGGCAGCACGTTTCGAATGCACCTGCCGATGCGGGTGGCGCCGGGGCCGGAGGGAGCGGGGTGAGCGGGGGTGCGCGGGGGTGAACGGAGTCAGCCTGATGATGCGTCGGGGCTGGCCGCGTCGGACGGCGCGCGGGGGTGGCGGAAGATGTCGCCCTCGGTGATGTAGAGCACGTCTTCGGCGATGTTCACGGCGTGGTCGCCGATGCGCTCGAGGTTGCGCGACACGCTGATCGTGTGCATGTAGAGCTCGACCTTGTCGGCGTCGGCGCGGATGGCGGCCGCGACGCGGTCGTACATCGCGCGGTGGCTGACGTCGAGCTGGTTGTCGAGCCGGCGCACCCGTCGGGCCTGGTCCGCGTCGACGTTGACCAGCGCGTCGAGGCTCTGGCGGAGCATGTCGCGCGCGTGACGGGCCATCGCGTCGAGGTTGAACGGCAGCGGGCCTGTCGTCTGGCGCTCCTCGGCGAGGAAGTGCGCCTGATCGGCGACGTTGACCGCCAGGTCGCCGATGCGCTCCAGCTCGTTGTTGATCTTGAGGATGGCGATGATGTAGCGCAGGTCGAACGCCACGGGCTGGTGCAGCGCGAGCGTGTGCAGGCACTCCTCCTCGACCTCCAACTCGTACTGGTCGATGGCGTCGTCGGCGTCGATGACCTTGCGGGCCGCGTCGACGTCGAAGCGATGCACCGCGTCGAGGGCGTCGGCGACGCTCTGCTCGACCATCGCGGCGAGAGTGGAGATCATCGTCTTGAGCTTGTCGATCTGTCGGTGGAGATGGGTGGCCATGTGGGGATTTCCTGCGGGCGGTGTCGACGTAACAGGTTCGTCGTGGTTGGAGGCGCCCTTCCCCCGGCCTTTCCCGGCGGGAGGGGGGAGGATGTCAGCCGAAGCGGCCGGTGATGTAGTCCTCGGTCTCGCGCAGGCGTGGCTTGGTGAACATGTCGGCGGTGGGGCCATACTCGATGAGTCGGCCGAGGTACATGAAGGCGGTGTAGTCGCTGGTGCGCGACGCCTGCTGCATGTTGTGGGTGACGATGAGGACGGAGTAGTCGCCCTTGAGCTCGCCGATGAGCTCCTCGATCTTGCTCGTGGCGAGCGGGTCGAGCGCGGAGCAGGGTTCGTCCATGAGCAGGACCTCGGGCTCGGCGGCGATGGCGCGGGCGATGCACAGCCGCTGCTGCTGCCCGCCGGACAGGCTGAGGCCGCTGTCCTTGAGCCGGTCCTTGACCTCGTCCCAGAGCGCCGCAGCGCGGAGGGAGCGTTCGCAGACGGCGTCAAGGACGCTGCGCTTGCGCTCGCCGTCGATGCGCAGGGAGTAGACGACGTTTTCGTAGATGGACATGGGGAACGGGTTGGATTTCTGGAAGACCATGCCCATGCGTTTGCGCAGCTCGATGACGTCGACGGCCGGGTTGTAGATCGGGTCGCCGCTGAGATACATCTGACCCTTGATGGAGACGGTGTCGATCAGGTCGTTAAGGCGGTTGACGGATCGGAGGAGGGTGGACTTGCCGCAGCCGGAGGGCCCGATGAGGGCGGTGACCTTGCCGCGGGGGATGCGCATGGCGACGTCGTGCAGGGCCTGAGTCTGGGCGTACCAGAGGTTGAAGTGGTCGATGTCCAGCACGGGGTGCTCTTCGGCCAGCGCGACGTGAGTTTCGGTGTCGACCGGTTCACCGCGCGCGATGGCGCTGAGGCGGCCGTCGGTCTTGAGCTGGTTGTCGTCAAGCTGGGTGTTCATGGCGGGTTCGTCATCCCGGGTGGTAAATGTGATTCTTTCAAAACTGTCCATCGGCGAAGCGTCGTCGCAGGCGCGTGCGCAGGAAGAAGGCGGCGAGGTTGAGCACGGCGATGATGCCGATGAGCAGCAGCGTGGTGGTGTAGACCATGGGCTTGGCGCCTTCGCTGTCGGGGCTCTGGAAGCCGACGTCGTAGATGTGAAAGCCCAGGTGCATGAAGCTGCGGTCGAGGTGAAGGAACGGCGCGGAAGCGCTGACGGGCAACTCCTGGGCCATGGTGACGGCGCCGACGAGCATAAGGGGGGCGACTTCGCCGGCGCCGCGGGCCATGGCGAGGATCATGCCGGTCATGATGCCGGGCATGGCGCGGGGCAGGACGATGCGGCGAATGGTCTGCCACTTGCTCGCCCCGCAGGCGTAGGAGCCCTCGCGCATCGAGCGCGGGACGGCGGCAAGGGCTTCCTCGGTGGCGACAATGACGACGGGGAGCGTGAGCAGGGCGAGGGTGAGCGAGGCCCAGAGGACACCGCCCTTGTTGAAGACGGGGTTGCCCTCGGCGGCCTGCGCGGGGAAGAAGCCGCCGAAGAAGGGGTTGCGGATGACGAGCCAGAGCGTGACGCCGACGGTGATCATCCAGAGGCCGCCGGTGACGTAGCCGAGCAGCCGCGCGGCGGGCGTTTTGCCGTCGTGGGTGCGAAGGTGCATCCAGGTCGCGCCGGCGGCGGCGAGCGCCACGGCGGCCAGCATGGCGAGGCCGACGAGCCACGGGAGCACGCCCGCGGGGTTGGCGGGGCCACTGTCGACGAAGTTGCCGACGATGTAGCAGAAGAACCCGAGGCCGAAGACGCCGAAGACGATGCTGGGCACGCCGGCGAGGTTGTTGACCGCGATGCGCACCGCGCTGACGATGGGACCGCCCCGGGCGTACTCGCGCAGGTAGAGCGCGGCGAGCACGCCGAACGGCACGACAACGATGCACATCAGCAGCGTCATCGTGACCGTGCCGACGATCGGCGGCAGGACGCCACCCTCGGTATTGGCCTCGCGCGGCGGCTCGGTGAGAAACTCGCGCCAGCGGTCGACGTAGACGCCCAGCTTGTCGGCGAGTGTGAGCTGGTTGGCGGGGTAGGCGCGCACGATCTGGTCGAGCGCGAGCTCGCGCTGCTGCTGGACGCGGTACGACGCGGTGATCGGCACACCCGCCGCCGGGGCCCCGTCGAGCTCGATCGACACGCGGCCGGCGCGGTGGTCGACCGCGCCGGCGACGAGCGTCGCGGAGCCGGCGGTCTGGACGAGTCGGCCGTGACCGTCATCGCGCGCGGCAAGGAGCGGGGGCGGGTCGCCCGCGTCATCGGTGTCGTCGTCGGCAATGCGCAGCTCGAGCGTCCCGCCGATGACGCGCCAGGTGGCGTAGTCGCCGCCGGGGGTGGGCAGGTCGGCGTCAATGCGCCGCTGGTCGTGCGTGCGGCCGACGATCTGTGCGGGCATCGCCTGCGTCTGCGACGTGTCAGTGACGAGACGGTAACGTTCGTTCTGGTCGTTGAGCGCGTCGATCTGTTCGCGGATCTCGGCGTGGCGCGTCCGGGCCCATTGGCGCACCTCGTCCAATCGCGCCAACGCGGCCTGGTAGGCGGGGCTGTCGTCGCCGTGACGCAGCCGCGCCTGCACAAGCTCGAGGCGGGCGTGCTCCTCGCGATCATTGACTTCGCCGCTGTCGACGCGCTCGAGGCGATGGCGCTGCCGGGCGCGGGCGAGCACGGCCGGGTGGTGCTCGTTGAAGAGGGCCCACACGCGGTCGGGCGCGGTGGCGACCTGCTCGCCGTCGATGATGAAGCCCGCGGGGATGCCGAGCATCGGCCCCCACGTGCGGCGCTCGGCGAAAATGGCCCAGTCGGGATAGCGCTCGCCTTCGACGTCGGGGCGGCCGATCCATCGGAAGGGCGAGCCGGACAACTCGCGATTGCCCACCTGGATGAGATCCCGCCGGACGAGGCCGAGCGCGCCGGGCGCGGCCTCGACGTCGCCTGGTGCGGCGTCGATATACTCGCCGCGCGCCACCACGCCGAGGACGACGTCGCCGTGCGCGGTGGTCAGCTCGGCGATGGGGCGAGGCCAGAACGTCGCGGCGCCCTGGATGACGACGAGCGCGACCAGGGCGAGGATCATGAACGAGCAGACCGCCAGCCCGCCACCGATGAGCCAGACCATCGGCTCGCCGTGGGCGCTAAGCGACGGGCGGCGGTGCTTGCGCGGCGACGCGCTGCCGCGCCCGCGCGGGGCGGAAGCGGGGTCGCGGCGTTGCGGTTGGTGCTTCGTGGCCATCGTCATAGCTGAAACGCCCGTTTGCGGAAGCGCAGGCGGACGACTTCGGCGAGCGTGTTGACGACGAACGTCAGGCCGAAGAGGACCAGCGCTGCGAGGAAGAGCATGCGGTAGTGGGTGGTGCCGACGGCGGCCTCGGGCAATTCGACGGCGATGTTGGCCGAGAGGGTGCGGAAGCCGTTGAAGATGTTCATTTCGAGGACGGGGGTGTTGCCGGCGGCCATGAGGACGATCATGGTTTCGCCGGCCGCGCGGCCGAGGCCGATCATGGACGCGGAGAAGAGGCCGCTCATCGCGGTGGGCACGATCAGGCGGATGGCGGTCTGCCAGGGCGTGGCGCCGGCGCCGAGCGAGGCGGAGCGGAGGTGATCGGGCACGGCGCTCAGGGCGTCCTCGGCGATGGTGTAGATGATGGGGATGATGGCGAAGCCCATGACGAAGCCGACGACGAGGGCGTTGCGCTGGGCGTAGCCGCCAATCGGGGAGAGGTCGATGCCGGCAACGGTGAACTCGCCGCGCGGGTCGAGGCTCCAGGGCACGGTGGCGGCGTCGAACCAGAGCCAGGGGTAGCCGGCGAGGATCAGCCCGGCGAGGCCCGCGAGCGCGACGGTGGCGGCGATGCCGAGGGCGAACTTGGCGATCTCCAGCAGGGCGAAGCGCGAGCGGGACCAGTGCTCGCCGACCATGCGCAGCGCGGGGTTGATCCAGAGCGCGAAGGCGAGGGCGACGACCACGGCGCAGACGGGCAAGAGGAGGAGGAACCAGCCGGGGGCGCCGGTGCCGACGTGCCCGGCGAGCCAGGAGCGCGTGTCACCGGAGAAGAGGAGCTGCTCGACGCCGCGTCCGCCGAGGAAGGCGACGACGAGGGCGAGCGGGGTGACGGCGAGGATGCAGGTGAACCGCCAGGGGCTGAGGACGACGTGCCAGCGATAGGGCATGAGCTGCCAGAGGTAGGCACAGGTGAGGTAGGTCATCGGGAGGGCGATGAACGCGAGCAGCATGGCGGGGACGAAGCGGGCGACGATGGGCGCGATGACGAGGGCGGCGACGAAGCCGAGCACGACGCTGGGCAGGGACGCCATCATCTCGATGACGGGCTTGATGCGGGCGCGTGTTTTGCGGTGAAGGAACTCGCTGGTGTAGACGGCGGCGAGCAGCGCCAGCGGCAGGCCGAACATCATCGAGTAGAGCGTCGCCTTGAGCGTGCCGAAGATGAGCGGCACGAGGCCGAACTTGGGCTCGAAGTCGTCGGCGGCGGCGGAGGATTGCCACATGTGCAGCGGGCGGGTGTAGTCCTCGTACCAGACGGGCTGAAGGACGGACTGAAGCGTGACCGCCGGGTGGCCAGGCTGCATGCGCCAGTTGTGCAGGCCCGCGGCGGTGGCGGCGACGATGCCGTCGTCGCGCGGCGTCATCGTCACCTGGTCGATCGCGTCGCCGGTGCGGGCGCGGGTTTCGAGGACGAGGTTGTCGGCGGTGACGTGGTAGAGCCGAACCGTGCCGTCGCTGTAGCCGACACTGAGCATGCGGCTGCGCAGCGATCGGCCGAGGCTGGTGACGGCGGCGCCGCTGGCCGGGCCAGGCAGCTCATGGGCGTTGACCATTCGCATGCCGTCGGCTTCGAACCCCCCTTCCGGGGCCTGGTCGACCGCATCGAGCGCGTCGACGACGCCCGCGGCCTCGATGCGCTGTGCCTCGCGGGCGGGGATGCGGAACCAGACGCGCGTGCGGCCGAGCGAGTCGCCGGTCACCAGGCTGTGGCGTCCGAGCATGAACCCGGCGGCCGTCAACGTCTCGCCCGGTTCGGGCACGAGATCGATCGCCTCGACGACGCGCGGATTGTCACGATCGCGCAGGTCGTAGCGCAGCAGGTGGCCGTCGTCCCAGATGACGAAGATGTTGTCGCCGAGGCCGACCATTTGAATGTAATCGGGCGCGCCGCGATCGGCGGGGAGCGTGAAGGGCAGGTCGCAATCGCTGAGCTCGACGCGCACCTGGCCGGTCATGAGATTGCGCCGCCGGCGCATCTCGCTCAGCAGCAGGCGGCCGTCGTCGGTGTAGCTGACCATGATGGGGCCGGTGCGGCGGGTCGTGTGGCTGAGGTGGCGGATGGGCGACGGCTCGTCGAGGTCGGCCGGCTCGTCGAGCGCGATCTTGACGGCCCGGTAGCGGAACTGGTCGCGCGGGGTGAGGACGACGGCGCCCTCGCGGTAGGCGCGGACCTCGTCGACGCTCATGTCGTGGTATGCGGCGGGGATGTCCGCGCGACTGATGAAGCTGGTTTCGAACGTGATGTCGGCGCGCTGCACCTGGCCATTGGCGAAGCCGAACACGGCGTCGCCGCCACCTTCGCCGAACGATGCGGCGGTGAGCTCGCGGTCGGGGAAGAGGTCGCGCTGGTCGATGGTTTCGCCGGTGGCGAGCAGGAAGACGTGGAGTTTGCCGTCGGGCATGACGGTCCAGGCGAGATTGCGGTGGTCATCGACGGCCAGGTGCAGGGGCCGGGCGTCGGCGGCGTCGCGCCAGGGTCGGGCGTAGGAGGCTTGCTCGCGGGCTTCGCCGGCGAAGAAGAGCGGCGCCGCTTCCCAGACGAGGAAGAGGCAGACGCCGAGCACGGCGAGGATGGTGCCGATGCCGCCGACGGTGATGAGGCTGCGGGCGACGATGTCGCCGACCTTCACGCGAAGGGTCGTGCGCCGGCGTCGCTGTCGGCCGGTGAGTGTCGGGGGCTGTTGGCTCATGGGGGATGCGTCAAGCCGTCGATCGGGGTGGGCGAAGGGGCGAAAGCGAAAGATGGGCGGTCAGGCCCATCGTCCGGCAGGCCCGCGCTGTGGTACGCGGGTCATGTGGGGGAGGCTCACTGCTCGCCCTGCTCCTGCTCTTCTTCAAGGAAGTCTGCCTCCAAGCCGAGCGACTCCAGCGTCGCGGCGGCGACCTCAGCGGAGACGGGCAGGTAGCCGTCACGAAGCGTGACCTCCTGGCCCTGCTGGCTGAAGATGTAGCGGACGAACTCGCGGCGGAGCGGGTCCAGTTCCTGGCCCGGCTGCCGGTTGACGTAGAGGTAGAGGAACCGCGCCAGCGGGTAGTCGCCGGCGTCCGCGGCGGTGGGCTGGTAGAACCGCTCATCGCCGGCGTACTTCAGCGGCAGGGCACGGACGTCGGCGGTCTTGTAGCCGATGCCGCTGTACCCGATGGCGTTGATCTCGTTGGCGACGCCCTGGACGACGGAGGAACTGCCGGGCTGCTCGCGGACGCTGCCGCGGAAGTCCCCGCCGAAGAGCGCATGCTCGCGGAAGTAGCCGTACGTCCCGCTGGCGGCGTTGCGGCCGTAGATGCTGATGCCGCGGTTGCGCAGGCTGGGAGGGAGGTTGCGGCCGTCGGCGAAGTGGCCCCAGTTGGTGACCGAAGCGTGTCCGCCTCGCTGCGTGCCGGAGAAGATGGCGTCGACTTCCTGTATCGTCAGGCCGTCGATGGTGTTGTCGCGGTGGACGTAGACGGCGAGCATGTCGACGGCGACGGGGATGACGGTGGGCGGGTAGCCGAACTCATCCTCGAAGCGGTCGATTTCGCTGGCAGTCATGGCGCGGCTCATGGGGGCGAAGGTGGCGGTGCCTTCGATGAGCGCGACGGGGCCGGTCGAGGAGCCCATACCCTCGATCTCGATGCCGACGCCGGGGTACTGCTCGATGAAGCCCTCGCCCCAGAGCGTGGCGAGGTTGTTCATCGTGTCCGAGCCGATGGTGGTGATGGTGCCCGAGACGCCGGCGACGCGTTCGTACTCGGGCAGGCGTGGGTCGATCTGCGTGTCGGCGCCCGCGGGGGCGACGACCGCGCCGGCGAGCCCGGCGGCAAGCAGCCAGGGGGTGATCTTGCGACGGTTCATGATCGATATCTCCGGGAAGGACGTTGTGCCGGCCGACGCACCTCGCGCCGGCCTGACGTCAGAACAGTAAACAGCGGGTGTTAGCCTGCGGTTAGCGCAGCGTCAGCTTTGCGTGAGCCGGACGTAGAGCGGCGGTCGTAGACGTAGACCGTAGACCGCCGATCAAAGTGGCCAACAGTGGCCTAAAGTGGCCAAGAGCGGCCAGCCATGCCACAAGCGCCTCGGGCCGTCTGCTCGGCCCGCTGCGCGTCGGGTGGGGTGGCGGCCCCTGTTCGGTTGTCCCTCCCGGCACGGCCCGTTGCAGGCCGTGGTGACGGGCGTTTGAGCGGCCGGTGAGGTGCTGTTGAGGCCGGCTCGAACGCCCGTCGATGTCAGCTCATGCCGTTGTCCCAGTCGCCGAGGAGCGGCCCGTACAGGATGCGACGCTGATCCCCTCCACGGGCGTAATAGTTGCGGATGTTGTACTGCGTCAGGGTGCGACCACCGCCACCGATCATCGCGCCGGCGTCATCGCTCAGTACCTCCGGTGCCGCGTCGCCCGAGGGGGCGGCCTCGGACCGCTCGCGGATCTCCTCCAGGAACCTGCCACGCCGCTCCATGAACCGTTCGTTGCGGATGTGCCGCGTGGCATCCTCGAAGGCATCAGGATCATCGTCGAACACATCCCGCGCCATCATCAACACCCAATCCTCGATGCCGCGCATGGGCATGGTTTCAGCGTGGCCCAGGTTCCGCGCGCGGTAGAAGCGGCTGCGCCCCTCCTCGATCATGAGCGTTTCGAGCTCGTCGAGCAGGCGGGCCCGGCGGCCGGCCTCCGAGTCACCCTCAAAGGCACGTTGCCGGCGCAGCTCGCGATTGTCGGCTTCCTCGGCACGACGCACATGCAGGCTCTGCCGCTGACGCTCGCGCATCGCGGCGATGCCCGCCTGGCGTCGGCCTTCCTGCCGCGCTTCGCTCACGGCGCCATGCACCTCCGTCCGCGCGATCGTGGCCGAGCGGTTGCTGGCGTGGTTGAACTCGCTGCGCACTGTCTCCTGGATCTGCGCGATGGTCTGCTTTTCTTCGACGGCGTCGGCGATTCGGTTGGCCAGCCGGCGGCGCAGCGTTTTGTTGACATCTCGCAATTGGATGTCGCGGCCGCGCATCGCCTCGACGATCTCGGGCGAGTCAAGGTTGAACGGGTTTGGCGTCGCGGCGCCCGTGGCGTCCGCAGCCTCGCGCATCGCCTGCTCGCCGCCCAGGCGGTAGCCCTCGTGAATCACGCGGCTGACACGGGCGAGAATGCTGTCGTCGGCCGCCTCCAGGCTGAACAGCACCGAGCCCACCACATCCTTGACGCGGTCCGGGGCAAAGCGGCGCTGCGCTTTGTCTACACCCGCCACCTCCGGCGGCGCGAGCTGGTCGGCCGCCCGGTCAAGGTTGCGCAGCACCTCCGAACGCAGGTTGAAGAAATGCTTCTTCAACCGCCCGCGCGCCTGATTCTCCAACGCTTCCCACGATTTGCGCCACGCGGCCCACAACGCCGCCCGCTGCCGCTCGCTCGTGCGGATGACCTCGGCACATCGGATGCGCGGCGGGGGTGGCGTGAGCGGCCCTCCGTGGCCGCCTGCCGCCGCCCCGACAGCAAACCCGCCTCGGGCTCGCCGCCGTCCGGGTCGTGGATGGTGTCGAGTAGGTCCACGCCATAAGGCTCAAGCCCGATCGGCTTGTAGCCGGTGTCGCCGTAAGGCTGATTGCGGAAAGGCGCATCGGTTGCGTTGAGTATGTCATTGAGCGGAACGCCCATCCGCCACCACTTTTCAGCCTGTTCAGTCACCTGGAGCTGCGCTCGCTGCACCGCCTGGACGCCCGAGGAATCGAACCAGGCATAGAATCGCTGGCTTGTCCGACGCGCCGCCCGTCTCGCCTGGCGAAGCCCGAGACCAAGGGCCTCTCGCCGCTCCAGGCCCCGCGTTTGCGCTCCGCTGACCGACAGTGAACGGTCAGCCGACCATCGCGACAGCACGCCAAGCTGCCATTCTTCGGCGAGCCGGGCACCTCGCGGGAGCACGTTGTTCTGGTAGAACGCTTCCTGCGCCGCGTTGGCGTGCGCGAAATTTGAGCCCTCGAATGGCGATAACACAGGTCCCGGGACCTGGAAGGCGCTCAGGATGTCTTCTCGGGACATTTTCTTGAGGTTCACGAACTCCATATCGGTGAACGTCGCCTGCCACGGATCAACGTGAACGCGCCGGCTCACGAAAGGCGGCCGGTTGCGCTTGTCCCATCCTTCGTTGTGCTCCCGCGTCATGCGGATGAAGTCTTCCCATTGATCTTCACTCACTGGCGCATCGGTGCTCACCACAGAACCCAGGCGCATGTCGTTGTCGAGTGATCGCTCGTTTGCGCGGTCAGCCTTGAAGTATTGGCGGATGGCCGTCGCCACCGCCTGGCGGGGCGACAGCCCGCGCAGCGGGTCGTGCGGATGCTCAAAGTCTGGATCGACGATCGAGTAGACCTCATCGGCGCCCAGGGTTTCCTCCTGCGCGCCCAGCCGGCCCGCCGGTCGAAATTTCCAACGCACCACCTCGCCCGCGTCGTTCTTTTCCGGGCGCATCTGCACCGGCGCGACCGGATGCACAGCGATCGGCCGGCGCAGGCCCTCGAGCTCGAAGATCCAATGCACCGCGCCGGACAAGTCAAGCAGGCTCGATGTCGCTTGCCAGAACGCCCTGCCGGTCATGTGCCGATTCGGCCGCTCGGCAAGCTCGGCAAGCGGTCCGGATTCCACGACTTCATCCGCGGCCGTGCTGACCATCATCGGCATACCCGCCAACGCCTCGGCGCGAATCTTGACGCACGAATAGACCAGGCCGATGCGCGAGTAGCTTCCGCCGGGGCCAGCTTCGTCACCGCCGCCAAAGAAGCGTTGGAGCGTTGGGGCATCGAACGGAAGAGTGCCGCGCAGAACGACACCGGCCGCCGCCTTCAACCGCTGCGCGATGCCGAGTTGAATGCCCTTTGATCCGCTCACGTCCTGCTCTTCTCCCTCCGTGTCGTCACGTCGTCCCGCCGCACCGCGCGGCCGTTTGCCTGGCTCAACGCACGCGCGGTCAGCGCCTCATCCAGCTCGCGCGCCCGCTGCACGGTGATTCGCAGCCTCGCGGCGATTTGTGCATGGTCCAACCGGCCGCTTCTGCTGGATGAGGCGCACCGCCTGCCGCCGGCTGCCATGGGCCGGCTGCGCAGCGTCCACAACCAGGCCGGCGTCAGCGTCATCATGTTCGGCACTCACGAAATCCTCGATCGCATCGACGATCGCGCCAACGGCCGCGGGCAGATGTCGGGCCGATGCTTGCGCTACAACGCATGGAGCACGTTTTGAACGCCGAAGACCCCACCGGCGCCCGCGCCGGCCGACAGCTTTTCAGCAAGCAAGAGGTCCGCCAATTCTTCCAGCAGATGGCCGTGCGCATCGACCCCGAGGCCTTCGAGCTGCTCTGGGCCATTGCGTGCCTGCCGGACCAGTCATGCCTGCGCACCGTCAGGCGGACGGTGCAGCTCATCGTCAAGAAGTTTGGCGTCGAGACGATCAGCCGGCAGGACGTCCTGGACGCCCTGCCGCTGCTGCTCGGCGACATGGGGCACCAGCTCGTCCGCTCTGCTGATCACTACGTCGAATCCACCAGCGGCCAGGTGCAGGCTGCATGACACACCGGCGGCGTCCGGCGACAGCTGGCCGCCGCCTTTGACCAGGAGCGACCATGCCAGAACACTCCCCACTGGACGAATTGGAGCGATTCGGTCGAGCCATCGCGGAACTCGCCGCCGCGCTGAAGGGCGGCGGCGGGACGCCATTGGAAGCACCAATCAAGATGCGATTCGCCGTCACGATCGGGCCGGGGTCGAACAGCTCGACGACGGCCGGCGTGACCGATGTCGAAGCTGCCGAGCGGTTGGGCGTCCCCGTGGGCGTGGCACGCGGCTTGGTCCGGTGCGGGGCCATCAGGGGCAGCCGGCGTCGGGGCGGCTTCGTGCTGTCGCGAGCTTCGCTCGTCTCCTACCAGGCCAAGATTGAGGCCGGCTCTGAGCCCGCCGACGCCATCCCGAACGCCACAGAGGCGGCTGCGTGGCTCGGGGTTGAACGCGCGACGCTCTACCGCCTCCGCAAGAGCGGGCGGGTGGCGTGTCGCCGCCGAAAGAAGGAAGTGACGTTCCGCCTGTCAGATATCGAGAGCCTGCTGGCTTCCGCCGACGGCGAGCTGGGCGGGCCGGAGCGACGCGGGGCCACCACCGGGTAGCCCCGCCACAACGGAGCTGCGTCCCCGCGAAACGGCCGGTCCGATCGCGGTTGTTTTTGTGCGCGTAGGGCGCAGCGGCCATCGGAGCGGCGAGGCCGAATTCATGTCCGGTGTCCGGTTCGTTCCGGACAGAATCCCCGTTAACGGCCCGTCAGCGGGGGGTGAAATCCCATTTGGTGTCAACGCCGACCCGATTCCGGCATCCGGATCAAAATGGAACAGGCCGTCGCCGAGGCCCCTCTCCCGCAACGTAAGTCCTTTCCTGACAAGGGCCATCCCGTGGTATCCCGGGGTTTCCTGGCTTATCCCACTTCGATCGCCGGTTTACGGCGGCGAGGCATTGGTGGGCAAGCCACGCGTGGCTCCCTCTCGGGCGGGTCGGGGAGCAGGGGGAGGATGGTGAAGTGTCCGTCGCGCGGTCAATCGTCCGGCTGAGACGTGTCGATGTCGTGCGTGCGATAGGTCCGCCGCATCAGCCAGAGCCCCAACTCGAACAGGAGCCACATCGGCACGGCGAGCACGACCATGCTGATGGGCTCGGCGGGCGTGAAGACTGCCGCGAGCCCGAAGCACCCGAGCACGCAGTGGCGCCGGTAGCGCGCCAGCCACGTCGGGTCCATCACGCCGGTCGATCCCAGCACGAGCATGACCACGGGCAACTGGAAGGCGAGGACGATCCCGAGGGTGAGCATGACGACGAAGCCGATGTACTGGTTGATTTCCATCATCGGCGTGAGCATGGACTGCCCCGCCAGCGGCGCGTAGCGGTGCACGCCGCCGTCGTGGTGCACGCGCAGCTCGCCCTCGGGAAGCTTCATCCACATTTGTCCCGGCAGCGGATCGGCCGGGTCGGTCGTGAGGATGGGCAGCCGCGCGGCATCGGGAAGCGTGGCGTCATCCGGCTGCGCGGCCGCGTCGGTGGGATTGGGGAACCCCGGGCGATTACCGGCCGCGCCGCCGCCCATCCGCGCGGCGAGCCCCGTCAGCCGCGCCATCAGCCCGCCGGGCTCGACGACGTCGACCTGCGGCGGCGGATAGGCGGTCGAGAAGAAGATGAGGAACGCGAGACTGATGGGCAGCATGAGGTAGTACATGAACGCCACGGCCAGCAGCGACATGGTGGCGCTGAAGGGCGCGACGGCGTAGACCGCCCGGCGCTCGTGGCGGTACAGCCCCCCCGAAACGAAGCACCAGAGCTGCCAGATCACCCAGGGGGAGGCGACGACCAGCCCGGCGACGAGCGACACCTTCAGGTAGACGGCGAACCCGCCCATCGGCGAGAAGTTGTAGGTCTGCGGCGGCAGCCCGGCGCTCGCCAGGACGTACGCCAGCGGGCGCACGATCCACCCGACGAGCTCGCGTCCGAACACCAGCGTCAGCACGGTCGCGGCGACGATGCCGCCGAGGGCCATGAGCACGCGATAGCGCAGGTCCTCGAGGTGATCGCCGAAGCTCATGCGAGGCTCGTCCTCGCGCTGCCGATCGGCGGTGGCGCGTTCCAGGTTGTCGAGCTGATCGAGCGGCATGGGTCAGGCGATCGGCGACGAATGCACAGCCGGAGCACGAACGGACGACGAGTCGTTGCGGGCGCGGCCGAAGGGACCATTCTATCGCCGCCGAACCACCTCCCCCTGCGCCACCGCCAGTTCCAAGTCTGCAATCTCCCGGCGCGCGGCCCCGGTATACTGCCGCCCATGGCCAACCCGCTGCTCGCTTCCCTGATCCTGCTGGCGTGCGTCTACGGGCTGCTGGTGCTGATCATCCACATCGCGTTCGCGGCGGGCGTCGCGCGTGACGCGGCGCGTCTCGAGCTCGAAGCCGAGGGCACCCTGATCGTTCCGCCGCTGGTCTGGTCGTTGGCCACACTGGCGGGCGGGATCTTCGTCGTCGCGGTCTACTGGTTGATCCACCACTCGGCGCTGCGCCGCATCTGAGGGGTGGCGCGCCAGGCTTAAGCGTCGCGATCGACCGGCCCGCCGGTTGCTTCCGCCTGCTGGCCGGGCGGGGCGTCCGGTGCGTCGCCGGCGCCGCGCGCCACCCCCCCTGCCGCGGCTGCCACATCGTCGCCATCGATCTGTTCGCCGTTGGCACGGGCGACCTCCCGCCGGGCGTGCTCGAAGATGGCCTGCGTCGGCTCACGGTCATACTTCCAGTCGTCGAGCGTGATGCGGGCGGGCTGGCCCGCGTCGGTGCGGTAATGCACGACGGCGATGCCCTTGGTCTCCCAGCGTTCCTGGTCGACCGAGGTGATGGCCGCCCACCGCGCCCGCTGGCGGGCGCTCGTAAGCAATCCTTCGTCATCGACGGCGACCCAGCGGCCGAAGGTGCGCAGAAAGCCGAACAGGAACAGCAGCCCCAGCCCGCCGGTGATGCCGGCGAAGATGTACTGGGTGGTGATGTCCATCTCCGATCGGCCCTCGGGGACCTCCGGGTAGCCATGCGCCTGCATGCGTTGGACCCACTCGGAGCGCCAGTCTTCATGCGTCTCGCGCACCTCGACGTATTCCTCGTAGATCCGCTGCTGCTCGGGATAGCGCACCACGGCGTCATACAGGAACCCCGTGATCGGGGACGGGAACAAGCAAAACACCAGCAGCAGGGCCGCCACCAATCCGACCCGCATCTGGTACGCCCTGCTCATCGTCGCCTTGACCATCATCCGTGATACCTGCTTTCTGAGGCGGATCGGCAAGCTTCGCCCGGCCGCCTCGCCTGATCACATGCCCGACCGGTCCAGCGCCCGGACCCACCAGTGCGCCACCGCCGCCCGCGCCCCGCGGCGTTTGAGCAGCTCCGAGAATCCGCCCCGATCGATTCGCCGACAGGGAATCCGCGGCACGTCGGCCTGTGTCCGCAGCGCCCAGGTCAGGAACGCGCTCGTCTCCTGCACCATATGCCGGCGCGCGTCCTCCGGCTCGTTCCGGCTTCGCCGTGGAAACAAGGCCCACTCCTTCTCAGCCCCGAGAACCGCACCGTCGCCACCGCGACATGCTCCGCCGGGCCCGCTCGGCGGGCGGTCCGCCCGGAAGCCGCTCACCGGCCCATTGTCCCGCGCTTGCCGTCATTTTCAAGTCCGACCCATCCCCACGTCGGGCGCAGCGGGGCGGGCGACGTGACGGGAGGGCGCAAGGATGCGTCATCAACTGGAAGAAGCTGGTGGCGCCTCTGCGGGGCGGCTATTCCCAGGCTCCGTCCAAAAGGTGTGCCACTGGTGGCTCGCCGTACGAGGTCTTCGGACAGAGCCTAATCCACCGCACGGCATGCCGTCAGCGGTCTCGTGGCGATCATGATCACGTTATGATCTCGCGGCGATCCTGAAGCACCGAGCCCTTCTACCGGCGATGGAGATCCACCCGTGCACGCCACGCCCTGGATGAAGATCGGACTGTTGCTGTCCGCCGCAGCACTGCTCGCTGCTCGCGCACCGGCCAACCCGCCGCTCTACACCCCCGACAACGCCCCGGACACGCCGAGCCTCGACCAGCTCGAACGCCGGGACCGCATCAGCCAGCACGGCATTACCTGGACGTTCGACCGCCCGGTGCCCATCGGGCAGTTCGTCAACGGCGATTACTACGTGATCGGCCCGGTGACGGTGGTCGAGATCGACCCGGCGCCCGCCAACGGTCGCAACGGCTCGACGCTGAACATCCCGGTCGACCCGACCACGGCCGAGAGCAAGCTGGGGTTCGACGATCGCATCCCGTTCGGGCGCTACGCCCCGGACCTGTTCCACGCGCCGCCGATCGAGATGAAGCCGGGCGATGCGCTGGTGTCGTCGATCAGCCTCGGCGAGGACGTGACATCGATCCAGACGCAGCCGCGTCGGCCGCGCAGCGAGGTGACGCCGATCCCGACGATGCTCTGGGACGAGACGTGGGTGCACAGCCCGATGCGCGTGGCCGCCGTGTTGACGTGCTTGGGCGAGCCTGTGCCCGCCGACGCGTTTCGGCCGGGGTACGCGGATCGTTCGCAGCGGGTCTACCTGGCGCGCAACCTGCGCCGCGATCGGCTGCCAGCGCTGGAGCGTGTCGCGGCCACGCCGTCACTGGACGCGTGGCAGGCGATGTTCGAGCGGCCGTGGCTGGACGTGGTGATGGACGAGTTCGGAGCGCCCATTGGGAACATGCCGCGCTACGGCCGGGAGTTCACACGGGCCACGAGCATTGCGACGCTGCTGTTGGCGCTGGACTTTCCCGAGGCGCAGAAGCAGCCGCTCCTGATCGGGCTGTGCCAGGTGGGCATCGACCTGAGGGGATTGCTGGACGCGGGCAAGCCTGGCTGGCCGCCGCTGGGGGGCCATGGCAATGGGCGCAAGTGGACGATCATCTTCACCGGCCTGATGCTCGATGAACCCGAGATGCAGCAGCCGCTCGAGCACTTTCCGCACGCCGTGTTCAGCGAGGACCGGCAGACGATGTTCGACGACGGCTGGACCGGCGCGCAAGCGGTCTATGCCGGGCACGTGGGCCCGGCCGGTCACGATCGACACGAGGGCTGGGGCCGTTACGAGCATCTGCCGCCCGAGCAGTGGGTCGCCAGCCTCGGCGAGTCGTACCGGCGCTGCTGCACGAGCAAGAGCTGGGTGGGCACGGCGTTGGCGGTTCAGCTTTATGAGGCCGAGGAGTTGTGGGACCACGACGCCTTCCTGGTTTACGCCGACCGCTGGATGAACGAAGACGACAGCGAGCACGTTGAGCGCATCCGCGACGCCGGCCGTGGCGACTGGAATGCGTCCTGGCAGCGTCAGGGGGCGCTGTGGGATGAATTCGTCGGACAGATGTGGCTGGCCTACCGACCGACGATCAAGGCCCCGGTCGAGCGTTGGCGCTGGCCCGGCGGAGTGGCGCCGCAGTGACCGGTCGTGCGGCGGGCGCTGCCGCGCGTCGTGGACGATTGTTCATGTCATGCGATGTGCTATCGATCGATGCGGCGGCACTCGAGGTCCACCTTGGACGACTGGACCGGCGCGGGCAGGCCGAAGAAGCCGCGCACCGTTCCGTAGGCGTGCACGGTCGCCTTGAGCGCCTGCACGTTTTTTCCGACCAGGAGAACCTGGTGAAACTTCTGCACACCGACGAGCGGGCGGTCGGCGCGGTTGAGGACCCATTCGCTCGCGGTGTTGCCGGTTCCGCTGGCCGCGATGTAGGGTGACAGGACGTCGAGCGAAAGTTGCCCCGCGAACTGCACCCCGGCGGAGCCCTTCACGCCGCCGGCGATTTCAATCCCGCTGACGGCGGTCAGCGCGTCGGAAATGACGCTTGAGAGTTTCGCTTCGCCGGCCAGGGTGAGGTCGGCGGTGCAACGCAGGCGGCCCTCGCGCTTGCAGATAAACTCCGTGCGAGGCAGGACATCGAGGATTGACACGCGCATGTTGGTGTTGCCGTACGAGACGGCGAAGCCAAGGCTGCGCAGGCGATCACTGCCGCTGTGCTGCATGACGCTGAGCGTGTAGGTGGTGAGCCAGATGCGATATCGACCCGCGATGGCTTGCCACTCTTCAGGCAGGTCGCGCTTCTGATACTCGAACAGTTCCGCAATATCAAACGCGTATGGGCGATTCCCGACCGTGATGCGCACCTTCTTGTAATCGATGTCCGCAACGTCACCGGCGAGGTGCCGGCGCACATCATCGACCAGGAGGGTTCGGGTCCACTGCGCATCGTCCGGTGGATCGAGGGTAAGTTGAATCTCATCCGTGGTGATCGATTCATCTGTCGCCATGCCTACGGCTCCTTGAGGCCATCGCTGGTCACACCGCCTGCACCACACGCGGGGAAGCCGCTTGGGAGACCTGCACCGAGTAGCGCCGCATCTGCTGGATCGCCTCGCGGATGGGCTCATTGCTCGCCTTGTCGAGAGCACGGTCCACCGCCGCGTCGACCAGGGCGCGCATCGAGGGAAACTCGCCGTCGCGGTCGAGCAGCTCGCTTGCAGCCAGCAGCACCTCCTGCACGGCCTGCTCATCGATCTGGTGGGTGTAGAAGAGAATCCCGCGCGGCGCGCGATCGCCAGCGCCGAGCAGGTTGCTGTTGAGCGTCGCCTCACCGCCCTCGCCGCATGAGAAGGCGACAACCAGTCGGTCCTCGAAGATTCCGTCCTCCGTGTAGTTGTGCAGTAGCTGGCGTAAGTCGGCGTCCTTTCTGGCGGTGATCACGACAATGTTGTCGGCGACGATCCGTGGTTGATCGCCGGCTGGCTCGTCGAGGCCACCCATGCCGACATGGCGCAGGGCATCCGAAATTTCACCGATGATGGCCCGGTCCGCCGGCACCAGCCTCGTATCGTCCAGAATGTAGATATCGGCGCCACCGCGCACGGCCGGCTCGCGATCGACACGTGCCGCCGCCAGTTCCATGTCGTCGTCGAGGAAGACGTCGTGGTGGCGGCCAAAGGTTTCCTGCAGGCGGGCCATGAAGCGGGCGGAGTCGTAGTAGCCGGTGTGACGACCAGCCGCAGGATCAATCCAGATGCCGGGATCGCTGAGGCCCTCCAACGCGCTGCGGACGTGGATGACGCGCCTGCGGGGCTGCTCGGGGGCAAAGGCCTCGGCCAGCGGGGCGGGCGCCGCACCGCCGTTCAGGAACGCGTCGAACTCCACCCGAGGCAGGGAAATACGCTGATCGCCAAGCATGAACTCGACGTGTGGCGCATCCGCATCGACGATCGCTCGCAGCGACGAAAAGGTCAAGCCCCGCTCGCCTTCCGGCGCGCTGCGATACGCGACGCGCGCCGCCCGGCCATCATCCACAAGCTGCACCAACTGCCGTGCGTCCGGCTGCAGCGTGCCCTGTTCGTCGCGAGGTAGATCGGTGAAGCGCTGCTCGGTCACGCCACCCGGCCCGTCGTCTACGGTCCGGAGCGTCAGCCGATCGTGCCGGTGCTGAAAGACGAACTGCGATGTTCCATCGCTGCCGTGGGTGAACCAGAGCAGGTCGTGATCGCGATCCGGGCTGGCGAGGTAATCTGCAGGCTCTGCCTGTCCATCGCGGAGCGGCCGCATGCGGTCGGAGCGGTGATTTTGAGCGTGCTCCCAAAGTCGGTCCTGGATGGATCCGTCGACCGCTGATTCCAGCAACTGGTCGAGTTGCTGAAAGTCGGTGGCCGGCTCGCGATGGGCGCCCACAATCACCGAACGTTGAATCTGGATCGTCGCTGGTCCGTCAGTAAGATTCTCGATCTGCAATGAGCGATACCCGCCGGTGCCGTGGATCCTGATCTGGTTCTGTTCGATCGCCGCCGCCAGCGTGAGGGAGCGGCCCTTGTCGAACTTGACGAGGACGCCGTCGCCTCCACGAAGCACATGACGGAAGTTGTGGATCGTTTGCGGCTCCAGCCTTGCCCGGTCGAGGCAGTAGGCACTGGCTTCGGTGGAGCCGCGTGCGGCAATGGTCAACGACTGCGGCGGTATCGCCATGCGCTGCGGCCGGGCGTCGGCATGCGCCGCGACGACCACGATGAGCAGGCATCCAAGCAACGCAACGGCGGCGAGTCGCATCTTCTGAGTCATGTGAGTCATGGCTGCTCCCTTCATGAGACGTGACCGGTCGCGTAAGACCTGGGACGGTTGCGCCCCCAGTTTATAGCACGAACACGAATACTCCTAGCGAAATCGTAGGCTTGCCGCCAAGGCGGAGGCGGCGTCGCGAGGGGGGTTCGCGGCAGACGTTGGACATCCTGCGTCCCGACCGCCATAATCAACGGGCTCGGGGGCCGGAGCCTTGAGCAACTTTGAGAGATCGGTCCAGCAGTTGCAGGCCCGCCGGGCCCGAGTTGGCCAGGGAGTTGGGGGAGATCGACGCGACCTTTGATCGCCGCACCGGCTGATCGACCAGGCCCGCCGGGCCGAGCCGGATGCGAAGCAGTTGCTAAACTATCTCACCCGGGCGGGCGCCCGGCGCGTCACGACCCGGGGGCAGGTTTTTGGTGGTTTTGGGGGCCATCAGGAAGTAAGATCGCAAAAACTTGTGCATAAGGGGTTTTGTGATCACGCACCCGTAGCTCAATTGGATAGAGCGGCGGTCTACGGAACCGCAGGTTGGAGGTTCGAGCCCTCCCGGGTGCATTGACTAAATGGCTTATGGGGCCGCGACAACCGGCGCGCCCCGGCGAGACGCCTCGCCGACCCAGCAACGCCCGCACCCGTCGGGCGATTCTTCCACCATTTCTGCCTCCCCAAAAACCATCCGGAAGTCCGTCCAGCAGCCCTCGGACAAACCGGTGTGGCCATGCCCCCGTGTGGTATCGTGGGGCCGCACGAATGACGGCACTGACCGGCCAAGACGGGAGCAGCCTGTGCGATCGCAACGACACGGGTTCACGATCCTGTGGGTCGGCTATCCCACGATCGCGCGCAGCCTGGGCTGCGCCCCGGATGGAGGACGGCACGATGACAGCGACGGACGACGGGCCGGTGACGGTCTACGACGCCCCGGCGGCCGAGGCGATGAGCGAGGATTTCGAGGTGAGCGTCGGCGGGCGGCCGGTGCCGGTGTACGTCTGCCGCGTCTCGGCGGTGCCCCACAACCAGATCTGGCCGGGTTACCAGCGACCGCTCGATCAGACGGAACTGGCCTCGTTCGCCGCGTGGGACATGGCGGGCGCGGCCGAGGTCGAGGTCGTCTCGCGCCGGCCGGTCGAGTCGGTGGCGGTGCGGCCGTCGTCGCGAGGAATTGTGCCGCAGGTGCACGGGCGGCGCATCCGCTTCACGCTCCCGGGCCCGGGCCAGGTCACGGTGGAGGTGAACGGCTTGCACCACGCGCTGCACCTGTTCGCCGATGCCCCGCCGGCCGCGCCGCCCGATCGCCAGGACCCGAACGTCCGCTGGTTCGGCGCGGGCGTGCACGACGTCGGGCCAATGACGCTCACCAGCGGCCAGACGATCTACCTGGCCGGCGGAGCCGTCGTCTACGGGTCCGTGCAGGCCCAGGACGCCGCGAACCTGCGCATCCTCGGCCGCGGAATCCTCGACTCCAGCAAACTGCCGCGCGGCCGCGGCGGCGGCTCGATCCGCCTGACCGACTGCCGTGACATCGAGATCGACGGGGTGATCCTCCGCGACCCGGCGGTGTGGTGCCTCTCCACATTCGGCTGCCAGGATGTGCGCATCAGCAACGTCAAGCTGATCGGTCTCTGGCGCTACAACAGCGACGGGATCGACATCTGCAACAGCCGCGACGTGGTCATCCGCGACTCGTTCATCCGCTCCTATGACGACAGCATTGTCATCAAGGGCATGCCTCGCCACGCCGACAAGCCCGTGCACAACGTCCTGGCCGAGCGCTGCGTCATCTGGAACGACTGGGGCCGGGCGCTGGAGATCGGCGCCGAGACGTGTGCGCCGCAGATCGCCGACGTGACGTTCCGCGACATCGACATCATCCGCACCAGCTACGCCGCCATGGACATCCAGCACGGCGACAATGCGGCGGTCAGGAACATCACGTTCGAGGACATCGATATTGAGATCGACGACGTCAACGACCGCCCCACCATCCAGAAGAGCCCCGACGACCGCTTCGTGCCCGACCCGGACTTCTGCCCGCGCCTCATGGTCATCGTGATCGCCCCGACCGGCTGGACCAAGGACACCGAACGCGGCACCGTCGCCGACGTCACCTTCCGCGACATCCGCGTCACCGGCACCCCGCGCCCGGCCTCCACCTTCGACGGCTTTGACGACGCCCACAACGTCACGGGCGTCCGCATCGAAAACCTTTCCTTCAACGGCCACCGGGCCACCACGCTGGAACTGGCCGGCGTGAGGATCGGCAAGCACGCGGAGGTGGCCTGCCCGGCAACACTTGATCCGGCATGAATGTCTCTACCGGCCCAAGGCCAAGTTGACTTCGATGCCAGGCGGTCATTGAGCGTGTGAGAACCAGCCAGGGATGAACGGGGTAAAGCCAGCCACTTGGGTGCTTGGTCTTGTACCTCATTTCGATGCCGGGGTGCAATCCCTGGTCGACTGTTTTGTCGCGCCCGTGCTCGGCCGATGAACCGTAGAGGATCCATCAAAGATTCAACCAATCCGGGTCCCGACGATGATGATCCCCGTGCCTACCAGGCACACCCCGGCCCCGATCAGTAGGTCGCGACTTCCAGTTTCACGGGCGCGCGCTGGTAACGGCGGCGAGGTTCGTTTTGGGCACCTTCTTCCCAACGCGCGGTCGACTCACTCTGGCACCACCATATACAGCGACATCATCCCGGCGTGGATGTGATCGCCCACATTGCACTTGAACATCCAAGTCCCGGGGTTGTCCGGCTGCATATCGGCGACGAGCGCGACGCTGGGCAGCAGCATCAGCGTCTCCTTGCGTCGGCCGCTCTCGATCACGCCGTTGCCGTGCCAGTGCGGGGTGTGAAGGTCCACCTCGCTGCCCATGCCGAACAGATACCAGCGCACGTTCTCGCCCTGTTGCATGCGCAGGCCCGGCTGGTTGCCGAAGATGTAGCCGTTGATCGCGTGCATGAGGTGCCCCTCCTCTTCCTGCCCATCTTCGTTTTCATCAAACACCAGGAACATGCACACGAACTCGCGATCCACGTCATTTGGCGTGGCGTCGTCGTTCGCTGCCTCGGGACGGGTGATGAGGATCGGGCCGACCAGCCCGCGATACACATCCTCCACCGGCTGCACGTGCGAGCGATACAGCCGGACGATCGAACTGGGGTCATTCGGCCCGGGGCCGGTTTCGGGCGTCAGTTCCAGGGTGTAGGTGTAGCGCTCGCCGGGCGGAACCGCCGCGCCGGGCGGGTCCATGCCCGCATACGCCGCGCCTTCGCTGGCCTTGTCGTAATGGGTGCCGACCGGGTGGATGCTGTAGGGCCGGCTGGCGTTGTTCTGGAAGTGGATCTTGATCGTATCACCGACCACACCGCGAATGATCGGCCCGATCAGTCCGAGGTGCTCGGGCTTCGGGCTGCGCTCGGTAAACGTCTCGTCCGTGTACTGGACGTACAACGTCTTGTCATACACCGTCTGCTCGCCCCATTCGCCCAGGCCGTGATGGTCACCATGATCAGGCGATTCGCCATGGCCCATCTGATCCCCGCGCGGCGCGTAATCCCATTGCACGTTCTCTGCGGCGATGTAGTAGTGGCGCGTGCGGGGTTCATAGTCACTCGCTGGTGCATCGGCCGGTGGTTGGGCCAGGCAGGCCGTGGTCATCAACGCGTAGAGAGGCAGGAGCAGCCAAGCTGGCGAGGTTCGAAAGCGGGAGCGTCGCATCAGGGTCAGTCCTTTCAGAGGCCTTGTCGTTTGGAGCGGGGGTGGCGCGGCGGGCGTCGCCGTCCGCATACTCTGTGATTGAGACGCAGTTTCAGCCTGCGACGGTAGGGGAAGCTACAGCGGAGGCGGACGACCGTCAAACAAAAAGTTCAGGAGTGGGCACGCCCACGGCTTGACGGGCCGCATGAGAGCCGCTAGCTTGCCCATCATTGTTGAGAATGAGTCGCAGAACCATCTGTGGCCCGCGCAACAAAAAGGGCGGTCAGGCTGACCTTGCCAAGCCTCCTGACCGCCCGTTGGTGACGACAACCCGAGGGGTGCCATCGGTTCCCATTCTCCCGCCACCGGCCGCCGCTGGCAAACCCCTCGACCGCGTTGTCTTTTTTTGAACTCGCCCCCCGGTTCGCGCCAGGCGCGGCCCGGGCACACCGGCCGATGCGGGAGGAGGGAATTATGCGACTCGGACAGACCGCGATCAGCACCGCCGTGGCCCTGACGCTGACGGCGTCGTCAGCATCGGCGACCGTTCACTTCATCGAGCCGGGAGGCTGGGCACCAGGCGATAGCCAAACCACGCACCAGCACTGGGACTACCTGGCGTCAGGCACCGACAACGCGCCGGACGTTGGCCATCTGACAACGCCGACGGGGTTGGATGCACCGACTCTCAGCGTGCAAGACCCCGGCATCCGCACCAGCACGGGCAACTTCTACGCCTTCAGCGCCGACTACGGCGTCACCGCCGAGTTTGCCAACCACGGCGGGGCAAGTGGCAGCTACAGCGGCGCGGCGGGCACACACGTGATCATCCAAACCGCCGGGACGCTCAGCGGCGGGGCCGGCCTGGATGTCGATTCGCTGAACCTGGTCACGCTCGACGGCGAATCCATCGTTGACGGTGACAACGCGAGCCGGCTGCGCGCCGACGAGATCTGGCGCGGCACGATCAGCAGCACCTTCGGGGACGTCACGCAGCAGGAGCTCATCCTCGAGTTCTTCCTGCCCGGGTACAGCGACGACTTCCGCATTCAGTGGGACCAGGCGGTGCACTCGAGCTTCGATCAACTGCGCGTGGACACGATCCTGGCGAATGAGGCGCTGGCGGTGACGCCGGTGCCTGAGCCGACGTCGGTCGCGCTGCTTGGCGTGGCGGGTCTGATGCTCCTGCATCGTCGGCGGTGCGGGGAAGTCTGAAGACAAGGTAATGACGCCCGCCGGCGGCGCGTCTCACCGCGCGCCGCCGGCTTTTCCAAACCAGGGGGATCACCATGCACCGTCATGATCAATCTCGCTGCGTGCACGGCTTCACGCTCATTGAGCTGCTGGTCGTGATCAGCATCATCGCGCTGCTGATCGGCATCCTGCTGCCAGCGCTGGCCGGGGCACGGAACGCCGCGCGACGCCTCAACGCCATGAGCGACCTGCGGCAGATGCTCGCGGCCTACGGCACCCATCAGCTCGATCATGACGGCGACGTCCTGTGGGGCTACCCGCCACCGGTGGTGGCCGGCGAAGCGCTGTCGGTGATGCTGCCCAGTGGCCATCGCATCCCCGATGGAGGATCGAGCGCGCTGCCGATCATGCGGTATCCGCCGCGGCTTGTGCCATACCTGCAGAACCTGTGGGGCATTCTGGGCGACGAGCCGATCGACCCGCCACGCAGCAGCGAAAGCTACCAGGAGGTCTGGAACAAGATCTACCAGCTCGGACTCAGCCCCGACTTCGGGCTCAACACGGCGTTCGTCGGCGGCGACCTCGCATACGGCGGCTTCGGCCTCCCGCCGGACCACGACCCGAGTTCGAATAGCGGCGTCGTGTTCAACAACGTTCAAGTCCGTCAGCCGACGGAGTTGATCGTCTTCGCCGAGAGCCGGCTGCGCGGCGGCGGTGTCACCGAGGGCGATCGCGGCTCGCATCGCGCCAGCCCCCCGGAAGTGCAGGGCCGCCGACTCTGGCGTGTCAACGGCGGCGAGTTCGAGGTCGTCGTGCAGGGCGAAGCGATCGGCCTGCCGCATGGCCGCTTTGGACAAGCGACGATCAGTGGGTTTTTCGATGGGCATGTTGCCGCGCTCTCGCCGAACGAGCTCGAGGACATGCGCTACTGGACCAACGTCAAGGACACCGGCGGGCGCTGAGCGTACGCCACCCCTTTTTCTCTTTAATCCTTTTGTACAGGGAGAACGTGACGATGAACGTAAGGACGATGATACTGCCCGTGCTGCTGCTCGGGGCCCTGCTCACCGGATGCAACACCACCCAGCCACAGCGCGGCGTGCTGATCATGGCGCACGGCGGCAGCGACCAATGGAACGAGGCCGTGGAGCAGGCCGTGGGCCCGATTCGCGAGAAGTACCCGACCGCGCTCGCGTACGGCATGGCCCGCCAGGACACGATGGAACAAGCCGTGCGCGAGCTTGAGGCTCAAGGTGTCGAAGAGGTTGCCGTCGTCCGCCTGTTCATCTCCGGCGACAGCTTTCTCGATCGTACCGAGACGCTGCTGGGGCTCAACGACGCCGAGCCTCCGCGCGCGGTAGCTGCATCGCATCACAAGCATGATCATCACGGTGCCGGCCACGCCGAACACGGCAGCAATGGCGCCCGCGATCATGACTCGGGCGGCCACAGTCACCACATGGGCCCTGTCCATCCCATCACCACCCACCTGACGTTCAAGCTCAGTCGGACTGGCGTGGCGGAATCTCCGCTGGTGGACGAGATTCTTGTTGAGCGCGTCGAGGCGACGCTAAGCGAGGATCCTGGCCGCGAGCGGGTGCTGATCCTCGCTCACGGG
Source organism: Phycisphaeraceae bacterium (assembly GCA_040905445.1). Taxonomy (GTDB): domain Bacteria; phylum Planctomycetota; class Phycisphaerae; order Phycisphaerales; family Phycisphaeraceae; genus SKPT01. The sequence goes on from JBBDRN010000032.1 coordinate 63,121, forward strand.
CCGGCCGACGACGCCGAGAACGAGCGCTGGCTGGCGCAGATGCGGCTGAGGGCCCAGGCGCTTTGCGAGGTCGGGTCGTTCGCTCATGTGCAGGTTGAGACGCTGCGCGAGGACTGGGCCCAGCGGCGAGCGCAGTCCGAATCGCGAATCCGTCGGTACGTTGAGGCCGGCACTGAGGCGGGCGAACGGGTGATCGTGGTCCCCTTCCGCGTCGCTGGCTTCGGGCCGTACGCACGTGTACTGGAAGGGCTCGAGTATGTCGCTGATGAACAGGGCTTCTGCCCCCACCCGCTGATGACGCGGTGGATTGAGCAGACCGCTCAAGCGTGCTTTGCAGCCGCGCCTGAGGCGCCTGCCCCGACCGGGCAGCGCGTGGCCGAACGGGCACAAGACCGATGAGTCGCCCCGTGATGAAACCGAGGAAGCACGGCTTTACGTTGATCGAGCTGCTGGTGACGATCTCCATCATGGCGATCCTCATCGGCCTGCTGTTGCCCGCGCTCGGCGCCGCCCGTCGGCATGGGCGGTCCATCGCCTGCCTCAGCAACGTTCGCCAGATCGCGCTCGCGGCGACGATGTACGCCGACGATCACGACGCCTACGTCGGCTGGAGCCCCGGAACGGATCGCAAACAACTGCTGTATCCCTACCTGCGCCAGGGGCGCGACAACGCCGACATCGACGGGGATCAGGTCTGGCAATGCCCAGCCAATGATCAGCCTGCTCGCGCCGCCGGCTATGGCTTCAACACGAGGCTGAACGCAGTGAAGCTCGTGCAGATCCGTCAGCCGGTGCAGACCGTGGCGCTGGTTGACGGTGGCATCAACGACGACCGCGAACCGACGCTGGCGACGCATGCGTTCCCGCCGTCGACACCAACGTTCCCCGCCATCGGCCGGCCGAACCCGCGTCACCCCGCCGGCGGCGGCCGGGGCGTCAGCGTCGGCTTCGCCGACGGCCACGTCGAGTCGCTCGCCATGGCCCCGCCGTTCTATCCGGGCCTGCCCGGTGACTGGCTGGGCAACGGCGTCATGGATCCCGACGATCCCCGCTACAAGGACCCGATGTGGGATCTTCACTAACCCAAGGAGAAGCAAGATGAAAAGGACCATTCGCCCGGTCGTTTTCGGCGTGGCCCTGCTCGCTGGCCTTGCAGGCAGCGCGGCACGCGCCCACGACTCGTGGGTGCAGACCAACACCAATGCTGTGGATGTTGGCCAAGTTATGCACGTGGACCTGATGCTCGGCAACCACGGCAACCACCACCGCGACTTCAGGCTTGCCGGGAAGGTCGATCCCGAGTTCGCCACGTTCGATGTCGTTACGCCCGACGGCGAGACGCTCGATCTGAAGCCCGACCTTGTCGACCTCGGCACGGAGTCGAACCCGGGCTACTGGTCAGTCAGGTTCGTGCCGGATCAGGCGGGCATGCACACCATCGCCCACACTTACGACCGCGTCGTGCACTACGCGCCGCTTCGCTCGGTCAAGAGCGCCAAGACATACGTGATGGCGAGGGCGGAGCACGGTAACCCACCGCAAGCATCGGAGGCGTTCAACCAGCCGTTGTGTCATCCTCTGGAGTTGGTGCCGCAGAACGATCCGACGGCGCTGGCACCCGGCGAACCGCTTGAAGTGCGACTGCTGTTCCACGGCGAGCCGCTGGCGGACGCCCACATCGCGTTCATTCCGCGCGGCCATGAATTGGCCGGCGATTTCGATGAGGATTATGAGCAACACACGGATGAATCGGGCCTGGCGACGTTCACGCCGGGGGAGAGCAACTATTACCTGATCATCGCGCACCACACCGACGCGACCGCTTCCGGCGAAGCGTACGACGCCACCAAGTACAGCGCCGCTCTGGTGGTTCATTTGCAGTAGATTTTGGAATCGCCCTTCAATCGGCTACTGGCGTAGCGCCGCGTGATGATTGATGTGGCCGGTCGTGATGCCTGCGCCCAGTGGGGGTCCCCTTGAACCTGACTCTTGACCGGGGTCAGGCCCACTTGTCATACTGTTAACCGACTGGGCCCCCCGCAGACTGGCCGTCCCGCCATGGATCACGTCCCATGAAGCCCCGGGAAAGTAGCCAAGCCTCCCCCTCACCCTTGAACTGACCTCATGCACGGCACGCACGAGATCACCCAAATCAAATTTCCTATCCGTCCGCACAAGACGGGCGTACTGCTGCTTCGGGTAAGTGCCTTGATGGTTGTGATCGGCTTCGCCATCGCGCCGCTTATCGTGGCCTTCCTGTACTCGGATCCATGGAAGGGTGGAATCACGGGCGCAATCCTCACCCATTTCTGTTGGCCGATCGCCTTGATCGTCAGCCTGTGCGCCGCCGTTTTCGAAGCGCGATCGTGGCGCCGCATCAGCGCTGTGGCTTTTGCCGTGGCACACGTCGTCCTGGCGGTTCTCTTGCTCGTGGGCATGATCATGGTGATGTCTTGATCAAAAGTCTCATCATGGGTGGATTGCGATCTCGGCCCCCCGGCACCGAGTGGCCTTCGCTTCGCTCAGACCACCGCACCCGCGCGGCAGTGGGTGAAGGTACGCACAGCGGACCCTGCAACCCCCGCGGGGGTAGAATACCAGCCGCATGGCGCTGATCCCACCCCGCGACCGCGCGTTCGTTCAGACCGTCTCCGAGCTGGCCTACGCCAACCTCTAACCCTTCACCCCTGAACTGACCTCATGCACGGCACGCACGAGATCACCCAAATCAAATTTCCTATCCGTCCGCACAAGACGGGCGTACTGCTGCTTCGGGTAAGTGCCTTGATGGTTGTGATCGGCTTCGCCATCGCGCCGCTTAATCGGCTGCGCAACACGTTCCGCGGGTTCCTCAAATCGTGCTCCTGGTGCTCGGGTGTGCCTTGCGAGCGTGGGGCATCGATTGCCCTCCCGAGCTCGGGGGAACGGGGGGATGGGGCGCCAGGGCGATGATGAGCGTGTACCAACCCGACTCTCGACGGCCGATCGCGGGGGGCTTCCGCGCGACGGCCAACGCGTGCGTGCACTGGTGCGTCCGGCGTCGCATCCATCCCGATGTCATCTCCTACAGCTCGATCGTGGCCGCGGCCGCGGCGGGGCTGGCGTTCTGGCAAAGCGGGGCGCAGCCGGGCCTGCTGATCCCGGCGGTGCTGCTGTGCTACGTCCGCCTGTGGCTGAACATGCTCGACGGCATGGTGGCGCTCGCGTCCGGCCGGGCGAGCCGTCGCGGTGAGCTGGTCAACGACCTGCCGGACCGCGTCTCGGACGTGCTGATCTTTGCCGGCGTCGCGCACAGCGGGTGGTGCCATCCGGCGACCGCCTACTGGGTCATCGTCTTCGCCCTGCTCGTGCCTTACGTCGGGATCTTCGGCCAGGCGCTGGGTGGCCGGCGCGAGTTCAGTGGCGTGATGGCGAAGCCGTGGCGGATGGTGCTGCTCAACGCGGGCGCCTGGACCACGCTGGCGCTGATCGGGTGGAACGAGGGCCGCATCGCCTGGGGCGGCTTGACGGTTCTGGACTGGACGCACCTGCTGATCATCGTCGGCTGCGTGCAGACGATCTGGGTCCGGCTGCGCCGGATTGTCGGCGCGCTGCCGCCACAGGACACGGAGTAGCGCATGTCGCCCGCGGCCGCACTCGAGAGCGAGATCTTCCGGTTCTACGCCGCCACCATCCTGGGGCTGCTGGTGCTGGCGGGGTTGGTGCTGCTCATCGTGCGCTGGCGCGCCCGCGCTGCCGCGGACCACGCGTGGCGGGCATACCTGGGTTGGCTCGTCATCGTGCCGGCGGTGCTCGGGGCGATCTTCCTCGGTCGGCTGGCGACGATCGCGCTGCTCACGCTCGTGGCGCTCGCGGGGTTCAAGGAGTTCGCGCGGGCGACGGGCCTCTATCGCGACTGGTTGATGACCAGTGTCGTCTACGCGGGCATCGTGGCGATCGGCATCGTCTGCGCGGTCGATGACCCGACGCTGCTGACGCCCGGCTGGTACGGGCTGTTCGTCGCCCTGCCGGCGTTCGTGATCGCCGCGATCCTCATGGTCCCGATCGTGCGCAACCGCGCGACGGGCCAGCTCCAGTTGATGGCGCTGGCAATCGTGGGCTTCGTCTACATCGGCTGGATGTTCGGGCACCTGACTTTCCTGGTGAATGCCCGCAACGCGTATGGGTATCTCCTGTTCCTCGTCTTCGCCGTCGCGCTCAACGACGTGGCGGCGTTCACGTTCGGTCGGCTGTTCGGCCGGCGCCCGCTGCGGAGCAGCATCAGCCCGCACAAGACGTGGGAGGGGGCGTGCGGCGCGTTGGCGGTGTCGATGGTGCTGCCCTGGGCGCTCTGGTTCTCGCTGCCCGATTTCACGCCCCGGGAGCTGATTCTCACCGGGTTGATCGTCGGCATCGGAGGCCAGCTCGGCGATCTTTCCATCAGCGTGATCAAGCGGGACATCGGCATCAAGGACACCGGCGCCCTGCTCCGCGGCCACGGCGGGATCCTGGACCGGATCGACAGCCTGATCTACACCGCCCCGCTGTTCTTTCACATGGCCGGATACTTCCATGACATGCAGTGAGCGGCGCGGGTAAGATCGGACGCCGGCGGCCGCCGGTTCTGGGAGGATTTGCCGTGGACGCGTGGGAGTACAGCCCGGCCGAGGACCTGGACCTTTCGCTGGTCGAGCGGCTGCGGCGGTTTCCGCGTGAGCCGGACATGTTCGTGTATGGCGTCCGCGTGGCGTGCGCCGCGCTGATGCGGCTCTGGTTGCGGCTCTACCACCGTCTTGGCGTGCATGGCCTGGAGCATCTGCCCCCGCGCGGGCCTTACGTCATCGTCGCCAATCACGCCAGCCATCTCGACGCGGCCTGCATCGTGTCGGCGCTGCGGTTATCGATGGTGCATCGCGTCTTTCCCGCGGCCGCGCAGGACTATTTCTTCGTCAACCTGCCCCGCCTGGCGCTGGCCGCGGTGGCGATCAACGCGCTGCCCTTCAACCGCGAGCTGAACGTGCGCCAGAGCATCAGCCTTTGCCGCCACCTGCTGGACAACGAGGCGGCGGGCAACGTCCTGATCCTGTTCCCCGAAGGCTCGCGGTCAACGAACGGCGTCGTCGGGCCCTTCAAGCCCGGCGTGGGGCTGCTCGTGGCGGGGACGGACCTGCCGGTCGTACCCTGCCACGTGCACGGGGCGGGCGCGGCATGGCCAAAGGGGCGCTGGTGGCCGAGGCCCGGGCGCGTGAGCCTGCACCTCGGCCCGCCGCGGACATACGCCCACCTGCCGCGCGGCCGGGCCAACTGTGAAGCGATCGCCGGCGACCTGCGGCAGGCGGTGGTGGCGCTCGGCGCGACCGCGGCCAACGCCGATGTCGCGGATGGACAAGGAGAGACCGCGTGAGCACACATGCCGGACCGGTCGCCGAGGCGGAGACTCGCGATCTCGTGAATCCGAGCGAGCACACGGCCGTGCTGTGGGATGGCACGGAGATCTTCTACCGCGCGTGGACGCCGGCGCGACCGACGGGCAGGGCGATGATCCTCTTTCATCGCGGGCACGAGCACTCCGGGCGCTTTGTCGACGTGGTGCGGGCGCTCGGGCTCGAGGACGTTGCGGTTTTCGCGTGGGACCAGCGGGGGCATGGTCGATCACCGGGCGAACGCGGGCATGCGTCGAGCTTTGCCCACGTCGTGCGGGACATCGACAGCTTCATCGGCCACGTCTGCGCGGCACATCACAAGCGGCTGGAGGACGTGGTGGTGCTGGGCCACAGCGTCGGCGCGGTCGCGGTGACGACGTGGGTGCATGACTACGCCCCGCCGATCCGCGCGATGGTGCTGGCGACGCCGGCGTTTCGCGTCAAACTGTACGTACCGCTGGCGATCCCGGGCCTGCGTCTGCTGCAACGGCTGCGGGGGCGGGGCAAGGCGTTCATCAAGAGCTACGTCAAGGCGAAGATGCTGACGCACGATCCGGAGCAGGCCCGGGCCTACGACGACGACCCACTGATCGCCCGGTCGATCGCCGTGAACATCCTGCTGGACCTGTTCGACACGTCCCGTCGCATCGTCGCCGACGCCGGCGCGATCCGGACACCGACGCTGCTTCTTGCCGGCGGGTCCGACTGGGTGGTGCATGTCTCGACCCAGGCGCGGTTCTTCGCTCGTCTCGGCTCGCCGACGAAGCGGATGCAGATCTTCGACGGGATGTACCACGACATTCTGCACGAGAAGGACCGGCATCTCGTGCTCGATGAGGTTCGCCGTTTCGTCGGCGATGCGTTCGGGCAGCCCCGGCCCGATGACCCGCTGCTTGACGCGGACGCGGCGGGCTACACCTGCAACGAGCACCAGCGGCTCTGCCGCCCGCTGCCCCTGATGTCCTTGCGGCGATGCCGGTTCACCGTGCAGCGGCTGGCGATGCGGACGCTCGGGCGGCTGAGCGACGGCATCCGGCTGGGGTGGGAGACCGGCTTCGATTCGGGCCGGACGCTCGACTACGTCTACGAGAATCAGCCGCGGGGACGATGGCTGATCGGCCGCGCGATCGACCGGGCGTATCTCGACAGCCCCGGCTGGCGGGGCATCCGCCAGCGCCGGTTGCATCTGCAGCAACTGCTTCGCGACGCGATCCGCGAGACGATGCAGCGGACAAGCGAGCGGCCGATCCGGATTCTGGACGTGGCGGCCGGCAGTGGTCGTTACGTGCTCGACGTTCTCGGCGAGTTCGAGCAGGACGCGGTATCGGCGACGCTGCGCGACGACCAGCACGCGAACTTGGAAGCCGGCCGGCGACTCGCCGAGTCGCGGGGGCTGTGCCAGGCGATGTTCGAGCAGGGCGACGCGTTCGACGCCGCGTCGCTGGCCGGCGTTCAGCCCGGGCCGCACATCGTGATCGTGTCGGGCCTATACGAGCTGTTCCCCGCCAATGAGCCGGTGCTGCGATCGCTTGACGCCATCGCTCGCGCCGTGCGGCCGCCCGGCTACCTGATCTGCACCGGCCAACCGTGGCACCCGCAACTGGAGATGATCGCGCGCGTTCTGGTCAACCGGAACGGCCAACCCTGGATCATGCGCCGGCGAACACAAGCGGAGCTCGACGCGCTGCTGCGGGCCGCCGGCTTTGAGAAGCAGCGGATGCTTATCGACGCCGACGGGATCTTCACGGTGTCGTTGGCGGCGCGGCGAGAGAATGCGTGAACGCCCGGCCGGGCATGCTATCGCCAGCGGCACGCCGTCTTGCCCGCGCCCGGCAAGCGCAGGATGTCCGGCAGCACATCGTCGATCGGGAGGCGCAACGTCACGCGCCGAAGTGTACCGACGCTACAATCGGCCGGTGTGACGCGGCCGCGACTGACTGCTTCATGCAAACCACCCCGGGGCGGAGTGACGCGATGAGAATCGACCACGCGGCGCGGGTTTTGTGCTGGATCGTCCTGGTCGCGGCGCTGGGCGCGGCGACGGGGCATGTGCATGGGCAGGACAGGCCGAGCCGCGTCGTCGTGCTCGACACGACCGGCTACTGGCGGCTGCACCACGCGCTGCGCCCGCCGGTGATCGCGCTCGATGACGGCAGGCCGATCACGATCAACGGCTGGCTCGATCGGCCGACGCCCGCGCCGGCGCAAGGCTGGCGGGACGTCGGCTTCGATGACAGCGCCTGGCTGCGAGGCCCGGCACGCATCAACGCCGGCACGCCCTACGTCGCGCAGCTCGCGCTGCGGGCGCGCTTCACCGTGGATGATCCCGACGCGGTCGAGGACCTTCGATTCACCGCGGTGTACCACGGCGGCATCGTCGTCTACGTCAACGGCCGGGAGGTGGCGCGGCGGCACATGCCCGATGGCGAGATCGACGCGACCACGCTTGCCGAGCCCTACCCGCGCGAGGCGTTCGTCGACGACGAAGGCGGCCTGCTCGTCGAATGGGACGGCAGCAACCGCACCAGCGGGGACGAAGACCTGCGCCGGCTCGCTTTGCGCGAGCGCGCGATCGAGGACGTGTCGATCCCCGCCGAGCTGCTCGAGTCGGGCGTCAACGTGCTGGCGATCGAGCTGCACCGCGCGCCGTACGACGCGGCCGTGGAGGAGTTGAAGCTCGACGACCCCGGCCGGCGGGGCAGCGCGTACAACCTCGCGTTCAACACCTGTGAGATCCTGCACATGCAACTGAGCGGGGCCTCGCCCGAGGGCCTGTCGCGCGAGGCGACACGGCCGCGCGGCCTGCAGGTCTGGAACAGCGACATGCTCGCGTCCGATTTCGACCTCGACTTCGCCGGCCCCAGCGAGCGACTCTACCCGCTGCGCATCGTCGGACCCCGCGGGGGCATCGTGTCGGGCAAGGTGGTGGTCGGCTCGCGCCAACCCATCGAGGGCCTTGCCGCGTCGCTGGAGCTGCCGATCGGCGCGACGCGCATCCGTTACGGCTTGGTGTGGGGCAGCGAGGCCGGCGTCTGGGGGCCGCGCTACACGTACCACGACATGAACTACTCGCGCTACCCGCGCCGGCCGGCTCGCTTTGGCGCGTTGACGGAGCGGGCGCCGGCGGTGGTGCCGGTGCGCGAGGTCGAGCCGAGCGCGAGCAGCGACCTCGCCACGCCCGCCCAGCCCGAGCCGGTCTTCGGCGCGGTGGTGCCCGTCTGGGTGACGGTCGACGTGCCGCGCGACGCCCCGGCGGGTGTTCATCGCGCGGAGCTTCGCATCGAAGCCGACGGCGAAGCGCCGCTGACCGTCCCCGTCGAGCTGGTCGTCGCCGACTGGACGCTGCCCGAGCTCGAAGCCCGCGCGACATGGGCGGAGCTGATCCAGGTGCCGGACACGACGGCGGTCGAGTACGACCTGCCGCTCTGGAGCGAGGCGCACTGGCGGATGATCGCGCGCTCGTTCGAGTTGATCGGCGAGACGTCCAGTCGCGTCGTGCACCTGCCGCTGATCTGCCACACCAACCACGGCACGGCCGAGTCGATGGTCCGCTGGCAGCGCCAACCCGATGGCTCGTGGACACATGACCTCAGCATCCTGGAGCGTTATCTCGACACCGCGATCGAGCACATGGGCCGGCCGGAGCTCGTCGTGCTCCAGGCGTGGGAAATCTACCAGCTTCACCCTGAGCGCCGGCGGGCCTCGAGCCAGAACAACCAGGAGGAGCGGGCGCTGGAGCACATCCGCAGCACGACGGGCGGCGAGGGGTCCGGGCCGGTGGTGACGACGGTGGACCGTTCGGGGGAGGTCGGCACGGCCGCGCTGCCGCACTTCGACGAGCCGGAGGGGCAGGCCCTGTGGGCGGACGTGTTCGACAAGGTGCTGGCGCTGCTGGAGGAGCGGGGCCTGAGCGAGGCCGCGGCGCTCGGCAGCCTGTCAGACGCGTGGCCCAACGAGGCGGAGGTGCGGGCGCTCGACGAGCTGACGGGCGGCCTGCCGTGGGTGTCCTACTCGCACATGGGCGTGCGTGACTGGCGCGTCTACGACATCGCCGACGTGCGCTACCAGGCGACCGTGACGCAGAACGGCTATGCGAATGACGATCCTCCGCTGGGCAGCCACCACGGCTGGGCGGGCTCGAGCTGGCCGCGCAACCGCGGCGTGCCCGTCGCCGAGCGGCTCACGCACCCGGGCATCTTCGCCGAGAACCCGCGCGGCGGACGCGGGTTCGACGAATGGCCCGCCAGCCGGCTGCGGCACGTCGGCGAGTTCAACATCACCGGCGACCAGCGCGGCATCGGTCGCGTCGGCGTCGACTACTGGCCCGCCATCCGCGGGCGCGGCGGGCAGCGCCAGGCCCGCGTCGCCGCCCGCTACCCGCAAAGCTCCTGGCGCAACCAGGACCTCGCCAGCTCGCTGCTCGCGCCGGGGCCCGAGGGTCCGGTTGCCACGCCCGGCTTCGAGGCGTTTCGCGAAGGCCTGCAGGAGTCCGAGGCCCGCGCCGTCATCGAGCAGGCCCTGCTGGACGAGGCGTGGCGCGCCAGCCTCGGCGAGGAGCTGGTCGCCCGATGCGAAGCGGCGCTCGTCGAGCGGACCCAGCTCATGCTCAAGAGCCTCGGCCAGATGCGCCTGACCGGCCCGCCGCACTGGTACGTCACCGTGCGCTACACCTACTGGCACCGCGCCGCCGGGCCGATCGGCCACCAGTGGTTCCTCAGCTCCGGCTGGCAGCATCGCAGCCAGAGCCTCTTCGAGCTCGCGGGCGAAGTGGCGCGGCAATCACCCTACGCCCCGGGCGACGGACCGTTCGACGACAGTCTTAGGGCGCGTTCAATCCAACGGTAGCAGCCAACCGTGACAAGCTCCGCGGACTCCGCTTGTCAGCGGCACCGGTGCTCTAACACCGGCGCGCGGCGGGGATCATCACGGCAGCTTGCGTGCCCGCGCGGCCAGGTAGATGCGGTACCACGCCTCGCGCTCGAGCGTCAGCCCGTCGGCGGAGACGGCCTCGCGAATGCGCTCGCCGTTGGTCGTGCCCACGATCGGCTGCACGCCGGCCGGGTGCTGCATCAGCCACGCCAGGGTCACGGCCGTGCGGTTCGTGCCCAACCGCTCCGCCTCGGCGTCGAGCGTGGCAAGCAGCGCTTCGAGGCGCTCGCGGTCGGCGTGCTCGGCGGGGACGCGGCCGCCAGTGGCGAACATCCCGCCGCCCACCGGGCTCCACGCCGTGGGCGTGACCCGCAGGCGGTGCAGCTCGTGCAGCGTGTCGTCCTCGATGGCGGCGAACCGGTTCGGGTGGAGCGGGATCTGGTTGCATACCAGCGGCTGATCCAGCGCCGCCTGCAGGCAGCGGAGCTGCGCGATGGTGAAGTTGCTCACGCCGAAGTGCCGCACCTTGCCCTGCCGATGCAGCTCGTCGAACGCCTCGGCGATCTGCTCGGGGTGCATCAGCACGTCCGGCCGGTGCAGCAGGTAGCAGTCGATCGTCTCGATGCCGAGGCGCTGGAGCGATTTGGCCGCCGAGTCGAGGATGTGCTGCTTCGAGAAGTCGTAGCGATGGGGCGCGTCGTTGACCGGGTCGCCGGGAAAGCGGATGCCGCACTTGGTGGTGATGACGATGCGCTCGCGCAGGCCGGGCGACTCGGCAAGGTATTCGCCAAAGACCTGCTCGCACATGCCGCGGCAGTAGATGTCCGCATGGTCAAAGTGGGTGTAGCCCGCCTCCACCGCCGCGCGGATCGATGCCTTGGCGCGCTCGCGGCGCTCGGCGTCGACCTCGGCGGGGTTCCACGTACCGACGATGCGCATGCAGCCGTAGATCAGTCGCGTGGCCTCGAGGTCGGATCGGCCGAGCGTGGCGGTGGTCAACATGGCGGTGCTCATGGGCGGCCCCTCGCTGAGATGCTTGATCCGTCGGCAATAACTCACCATCATTGTAGCCTGCTCGTCTTACCGCACCCGCGCCCCACCGGAGCCACGCATGATCGACCCCTGCCTCGGCTCCGTCACCCTCACGCCCCACGGGCCCGTCGTCGCCGGCAGCGTCGGCCAGTGGACGCTGCGCTACACCGTCGGCAGCTACGGCGTCGACGAGGGCGGCACCCTCAAGCTCGCCCAGCGTTTCGCCTGCGACTGGCAGCGTCCCCAGTTCGACCGGCCCGCCGAGCCCGCCTATGCCACCGTCCATACCGACGGGCCCGCCAAGCTCCGGCCCCACTTTGAAGCCAAGGGCCACGAACGCCCCTGGATGCGCTGCCTCGTCATCGACGTCTACGACGGCTCGCTCGCCCCCGGCGACACCGTCACGCTCACCCTCGGCGACCAAGGCCACGGCTCGCCCGGCGTTCGCGCCCAGACGTTCGTCGAATCCGCCCACGAGTTCCGCCTGCTCGTCGACCCGACCAACGCCTGCGTCGCCCGCCCCCTGCCCGACTCGCCGCGCTTCCCCGTCGTCGCCGGCCCCGCCACCGAGCTCGTCTGCATCGTGCCCACGCAGGGCGTCGTCGGCGAACCGGTCGACGTCTTCGTCAAGGGCCAGGATGCGTGGGGCAACCCAACCCCCGCGCCCGACGACGTCGAGCTCCAGTGGCAGGGCGGTGGCGGCGGTGGCGGGGGTGGTGGGGCGCGCTTCGATGGGCAGCGGTTGATCCTCGATGCCCCTGCCACGGGTCACGTCGTCGCCCGCGTGGGTGACCTGCACTGCCTCAGCAATGCGATCACGATCCACGACACCCGGCCGCGCTATCAACGCTACTGGGGCGACCTGCACGCCCAGACCGACGCCACCGTCGGCACCGGGACCGAGCGCGAGTACTTTACCTTCGCCCGCGACCGAGCCCGCGTCGACTTCGCCTCGCACCAGGGCAACGACTTCCAGATGACCGACGCCGACTGGCAGCGTCTCAACGACGTCGTCGCCGAATTCCACGAGGATGGCCACTTCGTCGTCTTCCCCGGCTACGAGTGGTCCGCCAACACGCCCGCGGGCGGCGACCGCAACGTCTTCTACCTTGAAGAAGGCATGCCGATCATCCGCTCCAGCCACTGGCAGGTGCCCGACGTGCCCGAGGACAAGCTGACTCCCGCGCATCCTGCCGGCGCCTTTTTCGCCCGGATGCGCGAGCACGTTGACACCGACAAGGTCCTGCTGGCCGCGCACGTCGGCGGACGCTACGCCGACATTCAGCGCTACTTCGACCAGGAGCTCGGCCCACTCGTCGAGGTCGTCTCCTGCTGGGGCATCTTCGAGTGGTTGCTGCACGACGCGCTCGACGCCGGGTACATCGTCGGCGTCATGTGCAACAGCGACGGCCACAAGGGCAGGCCCGGCGCCGAGGGCCCCGGTGCCGGCGAGTTCGGCATCGGTGGCGGCCTGACCTGCGTGCTCGCCGAGTCCCTCTCCCGCGCAGACATCTTCACCGCCCTCAAGGCCCGCCGCTGCTACGGCACGACGGGGGCGCGCATCGACCTCGACTTCACCGTCGCCGGGGCGCCCATGGGCTCCGTCATTCCCGCCGGGCAGAGCAGCGGCGTCGCCGCGCGCGTCACCGGCTGCGCGCCGATGGAGTCGCTGACGCTCTACCGCGGCCGCGAGCCCGTGCAGTGCGTGCGCCCCGCCGCGTTCGACGGGCTCGCCGGGTCGCGCCGCGTGCGCGTCGGCTGGGGCGGCGCCCGCATCCGCGGCCGCGGCCGACGCGTCACCTGGGATGGCCACATCGCGCTTGCGGGCGCGGGCATCGAGCGCGTCGCGCCGCATGCTTTCGACTCCGCCGCCGACGGCGTCCGCCACGTTGATGCAACGCGCGTCGACGTCATCTCCCACACCACGGGCGACACGGATGGCGTGGACCTCTGGCTCGACGACGCCACGCGTGGCCAGCTCACCTTCCACTCGGCCGCGGGGCAGTTCGAAGTCAACCTCGCGCTGCTCGACGACGCCGGCGGCGAGCACACGATCGACCTCGGCGGCATCGGCATGCATGTGAGCGTCGAGCGGTACCCCGAGACGCTCACCGACCACACGCTCAGCCTCGCCGGCCCGCTGCCGGACGCGACATCACGCACCGACCGCCCCACGCCCTGGTACGTCAAGGCGGTGCAGGCCGACGGCCACGCCGCGTGGTCGAGCCCGATTTACACGCACTGACGCCGCAGGTCGGGTTGCGCTTCGCCGCGCCAAGCGAGGCCGCGCGTGCCCCGGCGCCTGTTGCGTGCCCGCCTGTCGAAATCTATAGTTGCGCCTTGGTCACCGCCACGGAAAAGGACGCGCTCACGATGTCGCAGACGGTTTCCCGGGACGTGCTGGAGGTGGTGCATCGTGGGACCGTGATCCCCGCCTCGCCGTTGGCCCTGGACGCCCGCCGCCGCTTCGACGAGCACCGCCAGCGCGTGCTCATGCGCTATTACTGCGACGCCGGCGCCGGGGGCGTGGCGGTGGGCATGCACTTCACGCAGTTCGAGATCCGCCGGCCGGGCATCGACCTCTTCGAGCCGGTCCTGCGCACCTGCGCCCAGGAGATCGACGCCCAGGCCGGGCGGTTGAAGCGCCCCATCATCAAGATCGCGGGCATCAACGGCCGCACGCCCGACGCCATCAAGCAGGCGGAGACCGCGCGCGAGCTCGGCTACGACTTCGCCATCGTCTCGCTCGCCGCCTTCGGCGACGCGCTCGACCAGGAGCTGATCCACCACATGCGACAGGTCGCGGGCGTGATGCCGACGTTCGGCTTCTACCTGCTCACGGGCGTGGGCGGCATTCGCCTCGACTACCCGTTCTGGCGCGAGCTCGTCGAGATCGACAACCTCCACGGCATCAAGATCGCCCCCTTCAACCGCTACGGCACGCTCGACGTCGCCCGCGCGCTCGCCGAGTCCGGCCGCGCCGAGAGCATCGCGCTCTACACCGGCAACGACGACAGCATCATCTACGACCTGCTCACGCCGCTGCGCTTCAACGTCGGCGGCGAGACGCGCACCGTGCGCATCCGTGGGGGCCTGCTCGGGCAGTGGGCGTGCTGGACGAAGTCGGCGGTCGCGTTGCTCGAACGCTGTCACCAGCTCGCCGAGCGCGACTGCGTGCCGACCGAGATGCTTACGCTGAGCGCCGAGCTGACCGACGCCAACGGCGCGATCTTCGACGCCGCGCACACCTACGCCGGCAGCATCGTCGGCATCCACGAGATCCTGCGTCGCCAGGGCCTGCTGGAAAACACGTGCACGCTGAATCGCGAGGAAGCGCTCAGCCCCGGCCAGGCGGCGGAGATCGACCGCGTCTGCGGGGCGTACCCGCACCTGACCGACGACGCGTTCGTGCAGGAAAACCTCGACCGCTGGCTCAACATGTAGGATGGGTGAAGCGAAGCGAAGTCCGCCGTCCCCTGCATCGGATTGATCGCCCATGCCGCCGACCGCCACCGTCACCTGCCTCGAAGACCGCCCGCTGCCCGCGTCGATCGCCGACGTCGCCGAGCTCGAGGACCTGCTGTCGACGCCCACGCGCGGCGTCGTCGCCGACCTCGCTGCCGTCGACGGCGACCTCATGGTCCTCGGCGTCGGCGGCAAGGTCGGGCCCACGCTCGCCATGATGGCCAAACGCGCCGCGCCGGACCGCCGCGTCATCGGCGTCGCGCGCTTCAGCGACCCGGCCGTGCGCGAGCGCCTCGAGGTGGCCGGCGTCGAGACGATCACCTGCGACCTGCTCGACCCGCAGGCGGTCCACAACCTGCCCGACGTGCCCAACATCATCTACATGGCCGGGCGAAAGTTCGGCACGGCCGGCACGGAGCCCGCCACCTGGGCGATGAACGTCGTCGCGCCCACCTTCGTCGGCCAGCGCTTCGCCCGCTCGTGCATCGTCGGCTTCTCCACGCTCTGCGTCTATCCCTTCGCCCGCGTCGACGGTCCAGGCAGTCGCGAGGCCGACCCCGTCACGCCGCTGGGCGAGTACGCCAACTCCTGCGTCGGCCGCGAGCGCGTGCTCCAGCATTTCAGCCAGCACCACAACACGCCGGGTCGGCTCATCCGACTCAACTACGCGATCGACCTGCGCTACGGCGTGCTGCACGACGTCGCCCGCTGGGTGCGCAGCCGCCAGCCCATCGATATTGCCACCCCCGTCGCCAACGTCATCTGGCAGGGCGACAGCACCGCCCACATCCTCCGCGCGCTGCGCTATTGCACGCAGCCGGCTTCGCCGCTGAACATCGGCATGCCCGCGCCCGTGCGCATCCGCAACGTCGCCGGGCGCTTCGGCGAGCTGTTCGACATCGAGCCCGTCTTCACCGGCGAGGAGCAGCCGCTCGCCTGGCACAACGACACCTCGCAGGCCCACAAACTCTTCGGCGACCCGATCGTCGACGTCGAAACGATGATCCGCTGGAACGCGGACTGGATGAAACGCGACATGCCCGTACACGACAAGCCCACGCACTACGAGCAGCGCGCGGGCAGGTTTTAGGTTTGGCCGAAAGGGTGTGCCACGGGTGGCTCGCCCACCCGTGCCCGGCGCGCCAGACGCGTACACTGGCGGACAAGCCGCCAGTGGCACCCACGGCACGACGTTTTCGCAGGGCCTGAGCCCCGGTCCCCCGCCCGTGCTTCACGCCCCGCCCCGCCACGCCCCGTCCGGAGGCCACCATGACGCAACCCGCCAGCCCGAGCGCAACCCCCGCCTCCGACGAGCGTCTCGCCAACTGGATCGGCCACGCCTGGCGCGCGTCAACCGCCGCCGACTTCACCCCGGTCTTCAACTGCTCCACCGGCCAGCGCATCGCGCAGACACCGCTGTCCACGGCCGCGGACGTCGACCAGGCGGTCGACGCTGCCGCCGCCGCCTTCCCCGCCTGGAGTCGCACGCCCGTGCCCGACCGCGCCCAGGTGATGTTCCGCTTCAAGCAGTTGCTCGAGGCGCACTTTGAAGCGCTCGCGCGCCTCGTGACGCTGGAGAACGGCAAGACGCTCGCCGAGGCGAAGGGCGACGTTCGGCGCGGCATCGAGGTCATCGAGTTCGCGTGCGGCATGCCGCACCTGATCAAGGGCGAGTCGCTGCCCCAGGTCGCCAGCCACATCGACGGCGTGACGACGCGCGAGCCGATCGGCGTCTGTGCCGGCATCACGCCGTTCAACTTCCCCGCGATGGTGCCGATGTGGATGTTCCCGCTCGCCATCGCGTGCGGCAACTGCTTCATCCTCAAGCCCAGCGAGAAGGTGCCGCTGACCGCCAACCGCCTCGCCGAGCTCCTCGCCGAGGCGGGTCTGCCCGCGGGCGTACTCAACGTGGTCCACGGCGGCCGCGATGTCGTCGAGGCGATCTGCGATCACCCCGGCATCGTGGCGATCAGCTTCGTCGGCTCGACGCGCGTCGCCGAGCAGGTCTACACCCGCGGCTGCGCGGCCGGTAAACGCGTCCAGGCCGCGGGCGGCGCCAAGAACGCCCTGGTCGTCATGCCCGACGCCGAGCCCGACTCCACCCTCCGCGCCGTGCTCGGCGCCGCCTACGGCTGCGCGGGTCAGCGCTGCATGGCCGGCTCGCTCATCATGGGCGTCGGCGAGGCGGGCGACGCGCTCAACGCCCGGCTCGGCGAAGCGATCGACCAGATGAAGATCCTCCCCACCGATCGCCACGACGACAGCGACATGGGGCCCGTCATCGATTCGGCCGCGCGCGACCGGCTCTTCGACGCCATCGACGCCGGCCAGCGCGAAGGCGCCACGCTCGTGCGCGACGGACGACGCAGCATCCCGAGTGAAGGCTTCTTCGTCGGCCCCACCCTCTTCGACCACGTCCAGCCCGACATGGCCATCGCCCGCACGGAGCTGTTCGGCCCGGTCCTCGCCATGCAGCGGGCCACCACGCTCGACGACGCGATCGACCGCATCAACACCAGTGCTTACGGCAACGGCGCGGTCATCTTCACCACCAACGGGGCGGCCGCACGCCAGTTCGCCCAGGGCGTCAACTGCGGCATGGTCGGCGTCAACGTCGGCGTGCCGGCGCCGATGGCGATGTTCGCCTTCAGCGGCTGGAACCGCTCGTTCTTTGGCGACCTGCACGTCCAGGGCGCCGAGGGCGTCAACTTCTACACCCGCCAGAAGCTCGTGCTCAGCCGCTGGGACGACAGCTACAGCCGCAAGCTCGGCTGGTAAACGCAGACGCGGCTGGTAACCGCAGGTGTAGGGTGGGTGAAGCGAAACGCAACCCACCGCGAAACACGGATGGCCCCACGCTTCACGCCCCCCACCCGACCCCGCCCCCTCGCACCATGAGCGACCCATGCCCACGCCTCCACCCGCCGCCGCCCGCTTCGACGCCCCCGCCAGCATCCTCCACGGCGGCGGCGCGCGCGACCACCTGCCCGCCCTCGTCCACAGCCTCGAAGCCAAACGCCCGCTCATCGTCACCGACCCCGGCGTCGTCAAGCTCGGCTGGGCGGACGAGCTGCGCACCATGCTCGAGGCCGACCACCTCGCCGTCGCCCTCTTCGACGGCGTGCAGCCCGACCCGACGGACAGCAACGTCAGCGCTGGCGTCGACGCCCTGCGCGCCCATGACGCCGACATCGTCATCGCCGTCGGCGGCGGCTCGCCCATCGACATCGCCAAGGTCGTCGCCGCGCGTCCCGCCAACCCGCAGCCACTGCCCGACTACGCCGGCTACCACCAGATCGCCCGCTTTGGCGTGCCGATGATCGCCGTGCCCACCACCGCCGGCACCGGCAGCGAGGCGACAAAGGTCGCCGTCATCACCGACACCGAGCGGCAGGTGAAAATGATGATGCTCGCCATGCCGCTCATGCCCCGCGCGGCCGTCGTCGACTACGAGCTGACGATGTCGATGCCGCGCCCGCTCACCGCCGCCGTCGGCGTCGACACGCTCACGCACGGCATCGAGGCCTACGTCTCGCGCAAGGCCAACGCCATGACCGACCCGCTCGCGCTCTCGTGCATCGGGCTCGTTGGGCGCTGCCTCGCCCGCGCCTGGCGCGACAGTCAGGACGCCGACGCCCGCGAAGGCATGATGCTCGCCGCGTGCCACGGCGGCATGGCCTTCTCCAACAGCAGCGTCTGCCTCGTCCACGGCATGAGCCGGCCCATCGGCGCGCTCTTCCATGTACCGCACGGCCTGTCCAACGCCGTGCTGCTGCCCACGGTCACGCGTTACTCGATCAACCACGCCGCGCCGCGCTATGCGGCCGTCGCCCGCGCGCTCAACGCCGCGGACGCGACCGCCGACGACGCCGACGCCTGCGCCCGCCTCGTCGACTGGCTCGAAGCGCTCAACCACGAGCTGGAGCTGCCGCGCCTGCGCGACTGCTGCGGCGTCGACCGCGACGCGTTCGAGTCCCACCTCGCCAGGATGGCCGCGGATGCCCTCGCCTCAGGCAGCCCGGCGAACAACCCGCGCGTGCCGGACGCGGCACAGATCATCGAGCTTTACCGCGAGGCCTGGTAGCCCCCCGCCACCGCCACTGCCGCGGCCACCGCCACCCCGCCACCCGACGCCGACCGCCCGGCTTCGTGCTAGACTTCGACAATCGCGCCCCCGCTCCACCGCGCGGCTGCGACCGGGTAGCTCAGTTGGCAGAGCATCGGCCTTTTAAGCCGCTGGTCGTGGGTTCGAGTCCCACCCCGGTCACTTGCCCGACACGGTCACCCCCCGCCACCCCCCCGCCACGCCGCGCACCCCGCCGCACCCCCACGCGAGATCCATCCATGGCCAACCCGATCCGCTGGGGCATCATCGGCTGCGGCAGCGTCTGCGAAGTCAAGAGCGGGCCCGGCTTCCAGAACGTCGACGGCAGCACGCTCGCCGCCGTCATGCGGCGCGACGGCGACAAGGCCCGCGATTTCGCCCGGCGTCACCACGTGCCCAGGTGGTACGACGATGCCGACACGCTCATCCGCGACGCTGACGTCGACGCGATCTACATCGCCACGCCCGTCGGCACTCACGCCGCACTCGCCCTCAAGGTCGCCGACGCCGGCAAGGCATGCTACGTCGAAAAGCCGATGGCCCGCAACCTCGCCGAATGCGCGCAGATGAACCGCGCGTTCGCGCAGCGCAGGCTGCCGCTGTTCGTCGCCTACTACCGCCGCGCGCTCCCCCGGTTCGTCAAGGTCAAATCGCTCATCGACGCCCGCCGACTCGGCACGATCAGCGGCGTCCACTACCGCTTTGCCGGGCCGCAACACCGGGACGTCGACCCGGATCACCTGCCCTGGCGCCTCGTCCCCGAGCAGAGCGGCGGCGGGCTCATCATGGACCTCGGGTCACACACGCTCGACCTCCTCGATTACTTGCTCGGCCCGCTGCAGGATGTCGCCGGACACGCCGCCAACCTCGCCTCGCCGTATGCCGTCGAGGATACCGTCACGATGAGCTTCCGCACCGCCGCCGGCGTGCCGGGCGCCGCCTCGTGGAACTTCGCGTCGCCCGTCAGCGAAGACCGCATCACGATCACCGGCAGCGACGCACGCGTGTCGCTGAGCACCTTCGGCAACGAGCCCGTGCAACTGGAGTCCGCCGACGGCTGCGAATCGTTCGACCTGCCCAATCCCAAGCACATCCAGCAGCCGCTGATCCAGACCATCGTCGATGAACTGCGTAGCGGGGACGGCGGGGGTGGCGGGAATTGCCCCAGCACGGGCGTCACGGCCGCCCGCACCAACGGCGTCCTCGATGCAGTGCTCGCAGGCTACTACGACGGACGCGACGACGGCTTCTGGACGCGCATGAGTCCCAAGCCGACTCGGCAAGTGTGACATCGCCCGCGGCCGCCCGCGGCCCACGCGTTACCCACCCGCACGCCGTTCATCCCTCCGCCGTCAGCGGTTCGCCAAGCTCCACCGCCTGCGCCAGCTCCGCCGCCTGCAGGTTCTCGCGCACGTCGTGGACGCGGAACAGGCGGACGCCCGCGTCCACCGCCAACGCGGTCGTCGCGCACGTCCCGCCCAGCCGATCCGCCGCCGCGCTCGACGTCGTCGGGCTGGCGTATTCGATGAACCGCTTGCGCGACGTGCCCAGCAGCACCGGGTGCCCCGTGGCGACGAATGCGTCCAGCCGCGCCAGCAGCGCGAGATTGTGCTCCAGCCGCTTGCCGAACCCGATGCCCGGGTCCAGCACGATCTGCGACGCAGTCGCACCCGCGGCCTCGGCAGCCGCGGCGCGCTTGAGCAGGTACGCCCGGACTTCCGCGACCACGTCCGTGTACGCCGGGTTCCGCTGCATCGTCCCCGGCTCGCCGCGCATGTGCATCAGCACGATCGGCACGCCACGCTGCGCCGCGAGCGTGAGCATCCGCTCATCCTCGCGTCCCGCCGACACGTCGTTGAGCATGTCCGCCCCCGCATCAAGCGCCGGCTCCGCCACCTCAGCGCGCGTCGTGTCGACGCTGATCCACGCTTCGAGCCCCGCATCGTCCAGCGCCGCCCGCAGCGCCGCGATCACCGGTAGCACGCGCCGCCGCTGCTGCTCGGCCGCCACGCGTTCCGCCCCCGGCCGCGTCGACTCGCCGCCCACGTCGATGATCCTTGCCCCGGCTCGCGCGAGCGCGACCCCCGACGCGACCGCGGCCTGCACCTGCTCATGCGTCCCGCCGTCGTAGAAGCTGTCCGGCGTGACGTTCAGGATGCCCATGACCCGCGGGCGATGCAGCGACAACGAGCCTCGACCTGGTGTGCGCAGCTCCATGAGACACGCAAGTGTACCGTTCATTCGGCCGCGACCGCCGATCACGCCCCGCCCGACGCTCACGGACGCCGCTCCAACCGGCACAAACGGCGCAACGCGTCGCCCGCCGCGTGCCCGCCGGCCGCGCAGCCGCAGTCCCGTCCTTCACGAGCCGATTTATCGCAACATGAAGAACGCCCCCGACCCGATTTCGCCGCTGCCGGACGGCACCGCCGCCGGCGACGCCGCGCAGCCGAAGCGGTCGAATGACGTCACGCCGGTGAGCGCGGGCACGGGCCTCGCGGAGCTTCCGACGCGTCAACGGCTCTTCGAGCTGCTCGACGCGCTGCGCGTCGAGGTCGACGGCCCGCTGCCGGAGACGCGCCAGAACCGCCGCTGGGCCGTGCAGGCGCCCGTCCTGCTGGGCACCGCCACGCCGCGCACCGGCATGACCGCCGAGGCGAGCGCCGGCGAATGGGGCCTCGCCGCCGGCTTCGAGCGCTTCTGCCACGGCTGGATCACCGACCTCTCCGAGGAAGGCGTGGGCCTGCTCACCGAGCAGCGCCTCGAGATCGGCCGCGCCCTGGACATCAGCCTCCAGGCCCTGCTCAACCGCCCCGTCATCATCCCCATCCGCGTCGTCTACGTCCGCCAGATCCTCGCCCACACCTACCGCATCGGCGCCCAGCTCGCGCTGTAATCGGCCTCTCCCCCTTCATCCTAATCCTAATCCTAATCCTGGTTCCTAATCCTCATGCCGATCGGATCAGGAACCAGGATTAGGATTAGGAGGGAGAGTAGGAGGGGCAGTAGGAGCTACACCCTCACGCGCATCCACCCTCCGTGCATGAACCGCGCCGCGAACACCAGGCCGCGGATCACCAGCTCACCGCACAGCGCCAGCCACACGCCCACCAGTCCCATCCCCATCGGCTCCGCCAGCACCCACGCCGCGGGCAGCCGCAGCAGAAATGTGCACCCGTACGTCAGCGCCATCGCCGTCGTCGTGTCACCCGCGCCGCGCAACACGTGCGCCAGCACCATGTACGTGCCGAAGAACACCTGCACCGGCCCGGCGATGATCAGCAGCGGCGCCGCCGCTTCGTACAGCGTCGGCTCATCCGGCGCCAGCAGCCGCGCCAGCGCCTCGGGGAACAGGATGAATACCACCCCCATCGCCGCCATCCACCCGGCGCCGACGCCCCAGCAGACGTAGCCCGCCTGCCGCGCCCGGTCTGGTCGGCCGGCGCCGAGGTACTGCCCGACCAGCGTCGCCGCCGCGGTGCCCACCGCCACCGCCGGGAGAAACCCGAGCGACTCGATGCGGATGGCGATCATGTGCGCCCCGAGCACGCCGCTGGCGCCCAGCCCGCCGACGATGCGCCCCACGATCGCGTTGCCGATCCACATGCCCGACGACTCGACCAGGCTCGGCACGCCCACGCGGATGATCCGCCGCATCGTGTGCCAGTGCGGCCGCAGGCGATGCAGGTGCAGTCGAAGCCCGCCGCGCCCGCTCACGAGCACGTATAGGATGCACATCGCCCCCACCGCCCACGCCAGCGTCGTGCCCATGGCGATGCCCGCCACGCCCCAGCCGCCGATCGGCGCCGGCCCGAACACCAGCAGCACCGACGCGATCACGTTGACGATGTTGACCGCCAGCATCGCGAAGAAAGGCGAGCGCGTGTCGCCCGCGCCGCGCAGGCACGCCGCGCCGACGAACAGCACCGCCGCCAGCGGCGCGGCAAATGCGAGAATGCGGATGTAAAGCGAAGCGAGCGCCAGCGTTTCGCCCTCGAGCTGAAAGAACCGCCCGATCGGCGGCCCGCCAAACCAGAGCCCGAACCCGATCGCCGCGCCCCACACGACCGCCATGAGCATCGACTGCCCGACAGCCGCGCTCGCCACGCGTCGATGGCGGGCGCCCACCGCGCGGGCGATCAGCGCCGTTGAGCCCACGCCGAGGCCCATCAGCAGCATCCCCATCAGCCACCCGATGTACCCGGTCACCGCCACCGCATCCGCCACCGCCACGCTCAACCGCCCGGCGAGCGCCATGTCCACGAAGCTGACGAGCGAGTTGAGCAGTTGCTCGAGCAGGGGCCAGATCGCCAACACGTAGACCTGCCGCGGCAGCGACAGGCCCGCCAGCCGCCCCGTCAGCTCCGTCGCCCCCTCGCCGACGAAATCATCCGCCACCGCCGCGCCGCCCGCATGCGTCGCCACCGGCTGCTCGTTAAGTTGATCGTCCGGCTCATCCATGAGCGGGCGATGATAGGCCATTCGCCGCCACCCCCGCCACGCACCGCCGGGCCGCGCCCCTCACCGCAGCACGCCGGGCACGTCCACTTCGCTCTCCAGCCGCCGCGTGTCCGCCGTCGGCAGGAACGTCACGCGCAACAGCCGCGCCATCGCGGGCGCCTCCTCGGCCTCGAGCGCGAGGCGAAAAGCGTACGCCCGCGTCACCGGGTCGTAGTGCGCCTCGTGCTCCTCCAGCCGCACCACGTCGATCTCCCACACCGTGTCGCGCGCCCCGACCGTCTGTTCGCTCGCCGCCGCGTCGAACAGCTCGAAGCGGTAGACACCGGACGCCTTGACCGAGTCGCCCATCGCGTCAGCCAGCTCGACGCGCACCTCCAGAAGCGCCCGCGCTGGCTCATCCACGAAACGCGGCCCGGGCAGGATGCGCATCGCCTCCGCCTCCGGCCGCCAACCCGCCTGCCCCGCCTCGCCAAACGGCCGCCCGCCCTTGAACTCGCACCCCGCGCCCACGCTCCCCAAGGCCGCCAACGCCCACACAACGATCGCGAGTCGGTGCACCATCGCACCGAGCATAGGGTCGACCCCGGAACCGTTCAACAAACCGGCCGCAAGGCCCCGTCACGCCACCCGCCGCACCATGTCGCGGTCGATCCGCTCCAGCAGCTTCATGAGTTGCCGCTGCGTCCGATCGAACGACGACAGCGCGTGCGTGTTCTGCTTCACGAGTTGCACCAGCACCCGCAACTCGCGCTGCTGCTCCATGAGCCGCGCGTGCGCAGCCGTCAGCTCCGCTTCACGCTTGCGCGAAAACAACCGCTCGCACATCCACAGCGCTCCCATCAAGCCTGCGACGCCAAACTGCGCCAGCTCCGGCCACATCTCCATCATCATCACTCTCCCCGCATGCACGCGGACAACCACAGTGACACAGTGGTTCCTCGCCTCTCAGAACCGCACCTCAACGCGCGTCACCGGTCCGCTGCGGCTGCCGCTGCCCGCAGCGAACTCACAGCGCAGCGACCAGACGCTGAGCGCCAGCTCCTCCACCGTCGCCGCCTCGCCCGGCTCGATCAGCCGGTCGCCCACGCGCAGCATCGCCCATGAACCGCCCAGCGTCAGCCGCCCGCGCCCCGTCGGCTCAGTCGCCCCGACGTCCGCCTCGCGCATGCGATCGACCAGCCATCGCTCCATCGCCGCGCCCTGGTCCACCTCATCGGCGGCAAGCTCACTCGCCCGCACCGCGTCATGATGAATGCTCCCCGCATCCACCCGACGAAAGTGATACGCCTGCCGCACATCCAGCTCCCGACGAGCCACGCCACCCGCGAACGGGTTGCCCCGCCACCGCACCCGCTCCACCGGCCGCGGGCACGTCAAGCTCGCCGTCACGCGCACCCGCGCCGTGCCCGCCTTCGCCGCATCGAGAAACGCCGCCGGCAGCGCATCGTCCGACAGGTACACCCCCGCGCGATCACCAAGCACCGCCGCCTGACCCGGGTACTGCGACCAGTTCGCCCCCGCATTGGTGCTCACCTCGACCACCGGCTCGCGCGCCTGCCCCGCATCATCCCGCGTCACGCACCGCTCGAACGGCAGCGCCTGCGCGCGCAGGTCATCGCGCCCGAAGAACACGCCCAGGTCAAACCGTTCGCGCTCATAAGGCAACCCGCTGAACCACCCATCCTCGTTAAGCACCCACTGCCGATATACGTTGCGATACGTGGCAAAGTCGTCGCTCTGCTGCCGGTCGTACGCGGCGTCGGCCTCACCTTCCAGCGCCGGGCTCCATCCGCCGACCAGCTCAAATGTCGATTCGATCTGCCAGCCCGCCCCCTGCGCCACCCACGCCTCGGCCGCCCGCGCCGGCGATTCGATATCAACGCGCAAGAGGTCGCTCAGCCGACGTCCGCCGCCGCCCCGGCTCAACCGCACGCACCGCCCATGTCCCAGCGGCCGCACCACGCGGCGCTCGATCAGCGTCGCCCCTTCACGACTCATCTCCCGCCGCACGATCAAACCATACGACGCCAGCAGCGCAGTCAGCACATCACCCACCGGCCGCGCGAGGTTCACCCGCGCCGTCAGGGGCGCCGCCTCCAGCACCGTCGGCAGCAGCGACAGCTCCAGCCCCAGGTCCGCAAGGGCGGACACGCTCTCCAGCGCATCCCCCAACGTCCACACGCCGCCCCCGCCACCTTCGCCTGCCGGCAGATGCACGCGCTCGCCGCCGATCTCGAACCGCGCCGCCGACCGGTTCCCGCCCGGGCCCGGCTCGAGCGTGCCCGCGTGCTCGCGCCGCAGCGCCCCCTCGGCACCCGCCCACCAGATCGCCGCGACCGGCGACGCGAGCTGCCGCGTCCACGCATCCTCCAGCGTCAGCTCATCGTGCCGCTGTCCCGCCGCCTCACGCCGCTGCGCCGCCGCGAGCACACCGGCCGCCAGCACCACCCACCGCACTGAGCCATCCACCAACCGCTGCGGCAGGCCCACCATCGCCTCACGCCCCGACCATCGCGCGACCGACGCATCGCCCGCCGCGTCGGCCAACTCAATCCAAGCCTGCCGCAGATCCGTCGGCCCCGTCATCGACACCGCCGACACACGCAGCCCCGGCTCCGGCACCCCCTCGACCAGCACCACCGGCTCCGCGCCCATCACCGCGCCGCGCGCCGCCGCCTTCCCCGCGTCGCCCGACGGGAAACCATCCTCACCGCCCTCGAACACGTTGCTCTCGACGCCCGGCAGGATCCCGCGCATCGTCCGCCGCGTCGACGCCCCGCCATGCGCGTCATCCGTCGCCGCCACGCCGTTGATCACGCAGTTCTCGAGATCGCGCAGCAGCTCGCGCAGGCGCTCCTGCTTCTGGTAATCCATCTCGTCGTCGATCGCCACCTGCCGCGCGGCAAGCTGCGAGCCCGACACCTCCACCGTCGACGTGAAGATCTGCGTGTAGTTGAGCTGCCGCCTGCGATTGGTGAACCGCGCCTCCGGCGCGTCCGCGCCTTCCAGCGCCGCGTTGCCCAGGATCCGGATCGTCGCCCCGCCACTCGCCGTCTCCGCCTCCGTCCCGCCGTAGCCCCGAACCACGGTCACGGTGTCGTCGTTGGGCACCAGCTCCGTGACCAGCATCACCTCGCGCTTGCCCTCGATCTGCACCTGGTCGCCGACCCGGAACCGCTCCACGTTCGCCACGATCAGCCCCGGCTGCGAATCCGTGATCGCGTCCACCAGCTCATCCGTATTGGGCAAGAGCTCATCCTCGAGCCACTCATGCACCGTGCTCGCCGCCGACCGCTGCGCATCGCCCAGGTGATCCAGCAGCGGCGTCTCATACGGACTCACGATCCCGATGATGTCGCTCACATCCTCCGCCAGCTCCGGCAGCCCCGACCCCGCCGAATACGTCGCCTTCCCCGTAAAAGCCATCCCTCAACCTCCAAAAGAAAACCTGAACCATCCAAAAGCCAATCCCTTCCACCGCCCCGCCTCGTCCTCTTCACTCCCTCTTCGTGCCCTTCGCGCCTTCGTGGCGCTACCGCCGCCGCCGCAACCGCAGATACCGCAACAGGTCCCGCCGATCCCCGCTCGCCGCCGCTTCCGCCGCCGCATGTGTCGCCGCACCGCCATCCTCTTCCTCGCGCGCCGCCATCACCCCCGCACCACCGACACCGCCGACACCGCCGACGCGACGCCGAAACAGATAAGGCCGATGACGACGCAGCTCCTCAACCGCCGCCGATACGTCCGGCTCATCCATCTGCTCCACCGCGCACTCCGTCAGCAACCGCGCCGCCTCCAGGTCCACCGCCTCCGACTCGGTCAACAGCGCATCAATCCGCGCCCGCCGCTCCAACCGCTCGATCGTCCGCCGCGCCTCCACCAACTCCCCCTCCAGCAACTCCACACGCCCCTCCCCAACCTGACCACCATCCCCAACAACCTCATCACCCATCACACACCTCCATCCGAAATTCGAAATTCGAAATTCCCAATTCCCAATCAGCAATCAGCAATCAGCAATCAGACATCAGCAATCAAATCAATACCCCAACTCCCGCAGCACCTGCTCCCTTCCCACCCCCACCTCCAGCTTCAGCCGCGCCTGCCGCAGCCGCTCCATCTCCGAGTCCGGCAAGGGGTCAGGCCAATCCACCGTCACCCCGCGCTCGTCCGCCTCGTTCGCAAACACCCCATGCACATCCGCCGCGTGAAGCACCAGCTCGCACAACTGCTTCAAGCCCGCCCCATACGTCACGCGCTTCTTCTTCGTCTTCGCCAGCAGCCCCATCAGCACCACGCGCAGCGCCGCGCCGCTCGTCAGGTTCCCCACCTGCCCCTCGACCAGCCCCGCCGCCACCGCCGTCACCCCGCTCGCCTTGTCCATCGCCGCCCGGATCTGCTGAATGTGCGCATCTTCCGAAGGCGTCGCCGCATCACCGCCAAACGCCTCGATCGACGCGTCCGGGTTGTCCGTCGACCACATCTGCCCCGGGCCGACCGGCCGTTCCGTAAACCCCTCGATCCCCTTGCCCAGGTACATCTTGAAGCTCTGAAACGTCACCCGATTCGCACGATCGCTCAGCCGCGTGTTCAGCTCATCCTGCAAAGGCAAGAGCGGCTCCACGTCACTCAACCCCTCGAAATGAAACGGCTGCGGGAGATTCTGAATGTGCACCACCGGCACACGCCCCAGCCAATTCACCTCCTCACCCACCAGCCGCCGAGCCGTACGCCCACCACCCGCGACCGCCCCGCGCTCGCCGCGGTACCAACGCACCGCCTCGTCCGTCCACACCTCGGTGCGTTCAACAAAGCGCCCCCCGCCGCCAACGCCAAGCACGCGCGACAGCCAACCGCCCGCCGCATCCTCGCGCACCCGTTGCCGCACGTGCACCGCGTACGCCCGCAGCCGTCGATAGTCATCTCCATCCAGCATCGGCACCGCGCGCACCGGTTCAACCACCTCCAGCCTGATGCGCGCCGCGCCGTCACCCTCATCCACCACGCGCACCAGCACGTCGACAAACCCGTACACCGACCCCAGCAGTGCCATGTCCTGGAAGAAGTGCACGCCGCCGTTCGCCTCGAACACCGCGTGCAGGAACGCCTCCACCTGCCGCGCCCGCGCGTCCGGCTCGGCCGCGCTGTGCACCCGCACCGCCTTGCCGAACATGAACTCCACCAGCGTCTGCACGCGCCACGCGATGTCGTTCTCCACCACGCGCTCGCGCACCACCCCCGCCCCCGCCACACCCGCCACACCCGACCGCCCCGTCAACCGCGCCGGCAACCCCTCCTCCTGCGCCAGCCGCCCGCGTCCGTCCGCCCCCGCGCCCACGACCGGGTTGCGAAAGTACCGCCACAGCCGCTCCAGCCGCGGCCGGCGCCCGCGCTCATGCCACGTCAACTCGCGCTCCAGTTCCGCCAAGCCGATTCCACCCGTGCTGCGCTCGATCATCGTAAACCGGCGATCGAAATGGGATCAGGAGGGATCAGGCGGGATCAGGCGTTACCGCCTTTGATGGGCAAGGACTTACGAACGGTGGGCGGCGGGCCGGCGAGGGTTATCAAAGTGGCACAACGCCCCGCTGAGCCGCCGGCCGTTTGCAGCAAATGGCACACGACCCCCGTTTGCGCGGCCGTTAACGGGGGTCGGAGCGCGGCGCAACTGGCATCTGGCACGCCTCGGCCGGCTTCTGGCACGCGCCCCCGACCTGCCGGCGACGCGCTCCGCGCACGAAAACAACCGCGAAACGAGGCCTCTTTCGCGGTGGCCGGTGTCTCGGTTGTGGCGGGCGGTCTCGAAAGCTCGCCCGCGCGATCAGTCAGCCCGGCCGCCGGCAGCGGGCCGGCGCAGCTCGGGCAGGGCTTGCGGTGCAACGAACCATTGGGCGGTTCCGCCCCACGGCTCGCGCGGGTTGAAGCACGCAGCCAGGCCGCGCTCCACGAGCTCAGCGCTTCGCAGTAGGCGGCGCAGGTGGCCCGGCGACACGCCCGCGACCTTGGCGGCCTGGACCACGCTGAGCCAGCGCGAGCGGTCGGGCTGGTCCAGCGTCGCCGCCGCCGGGCCGGCCGCCGCGGGCGCCGCCGGAGCGGTGGGCGGGTCCGCGGGTGTCGGGGCGGCGCCGATGCGCTGCTCCCAGCGGCGCTGCTCGTGGAGGGCCACGAGCAGCTCGTCGCGGATTTGCTGAATCCGGCCGGGCTCGGTCGCGGCGTAGAGCCGTCGGCGCAGGGTGGCGACGCGACCGCGCAGCCTCGCCTGCCGGGAGTAGCGGCCGTGCTTCGTCGCGTTGCGCGATGAGCGCAGCTTGCCCTCGGCCGTCTTGGGGCCGCGCGTGTAGGCCCACGGCCGTGTCACGCGGGCACGAGCCTGGAGGGATGCCTTGCCCTGGGCCGTAAGCTGGTAGGGCTGACGGCGGCGGGGGCGGTTGACTGCGGGTTGGGTAGCCGAGGGCATCGCGGTTGCTCCAGAAAAGCGGCGGCCGGCTGTCGCCGACCGCCGCCGGGTCCGTCGTCATCCCGCCGCCCGCAGCTCGGCCCGGGCGATCGCCGGCTCAATCTGAGCGGCGGTCTGACCCTGGCCGTGCAGGGTGCGGAGGATTTGCAGTAGCGTGCCGGCGTCGATGGGCTCGGTGCGGCCCAGCGCCCCGGCCACCGCCATGATCTTGGCACAGAGCCGAAGCCCGCCGAATCCTGGCAGGTTGGCGATTCGCTGCAGCAGAAGCCTGCCCTCATCGGTCAGCCCCAGCTTGTCCGACTCGTAGAGCTGGCGGATCTCCTGCACGCTGTGAAGCGGCTTCGGCCCGCCGTCTCCGCCCCTCGCCTCCAGGTCGTCCGCCAAGTTGTAGCGCAGCGCCACGCGGCTGGAGAGCTGGCCGAAGAAGAGGCCTTGGTCGCTGACAACGTCATTGAGCTTGACCGTTCCCGATAGCACGATGGGGCAGCCCGTCTCGTCGTGGACGTCACGCAGCAGCTCCACCGCGTCCGGGTGCAGGCGATGGGCCTCATCGATGAGTAGACAGCGGCCGGTGCCCGTCAGCTTGTCGATGATCGCCGGCTCGATCTCATGCAGCCGCCGACCGCAGCGCAACGCCAGCGCCTCGCCGATCTGCCTGGCGAGGCCGGCGCCCGTGCGGCTGCACTGGCGGACGCGCACTCGAATAGAGCCGGGATGTATGTCCGCGGCTGCCTCCATCGTCATGGTCTTCCCTCGGCCGGCGTCGCCGGTGATGATGGCCATGACGCACAGCTCAACGGCCTTGGCGATTACCAGCAGCATCCGCCGCGCGGCCTCCGTCTCAACCCATCCCTCCGGCCGCTTCGCTTCCCGGCGGCGGGCGATGGTTTCGAGGAACTGGTTGATGCCGCGCGTCACGCGGTCGATGTCGCCGCTGAACTGCTCGCGGCTGCTGGCGTTGAGGAACCGTGACAGCGGACCTCGCGAGTATCCCGGGCCAAGCGCCTCGGCCACCTTGTGCAGCGTCACGCCCGGCTGCTCCAGCATGAAGCGGAAGTCGCCCTGCACCTGCTGCACCAGCTCCCACGGCAGCTCACCGTGACTGGGCAGATTGCGCCCGACGCGAAGCTTGCGGGCCTGGCGGGCGAGCTGCTCCAGGATGTCGGCTCGGGTGTTCATGCGCCACCCTCTTCCCCGTCGGCCGTTTGGCTCTCGAAGATATCGAGCGGCTCAGCGTTGGCCTTGTTGAACCGATCCCATGCCCGTTCAGTATCCAGCTTGGCGCTCGTGCGGAACACCTCGAAGGGGTCGGCGTCGGCTTCGCGCCTGGCTTCGGCATCGTGCATGCGAGAAAAGATGCGATCGAAACCACGCAAACCGTCACCGCCGGCCGCCGGCGTGGCGTCGTGCTCGGCGCCGGCGGCCTTGCGGAGCTGCTCGCGCTGAACGTGCTTTGCCTCACCATCGAGCGGCGTTTTAACGATCGTCATCGACTGATCGATGGAGCTTTGACGCGGCTTCGGTGCGGTAGCCGGGTCGGGCTGGCTGAGCGTCAGCAGCTCGCCCGCCCGGAGGTACTCAAGCTCCTGGTTGTTGCGCACGATCTTGAGACCGCGCTTGTAGTCGCGCTGCCGCTTGATGAGCGCCTTGACGCGCTCCTGGCTTATGGCGGACCCATCGTGCAGGCCGCCCAAGTCGTTCATCGCGACTTCGCCGATGAAGCGGAAGTCCTGGCTATACACGCGGATTCTGGACAGGTCGGCGGGGTCGTAGGTGACGCGCAGCCAGGGGCGGTCCTCGCCGCGCAGGGCCTTGTACGGGCGAAGCGCTTCGCTCATCCCGCCATAGCGCAGGGTCTGCCCGAACGGCTTAATCGTGATGCCGTTGCGGTGGGCCTGCACCGGCTTGTGCCACTGCTGCATCAGGAGGTCGAGCACGCCTGGATCAGCGAGGACGCGACGCGTGGGGCTCCACTGCGCCAGCGCGTCGACTGGGGACAGCGGCACCATGCCACGCGGGTCGCACAGGTCGTCGATGGCGTGGTCTGTGCGCATGTTGCTCGCGGCGAGGTAGGCGTCGAACTGCTCGGCGACCTCGCCAAACGTCGGCGCCTTGGCTGGATCGGCGAGCACGGCCTTGAGGCTTTCGGGGCGGTGTTCCGGCGAGCGGCCGCAGTAGCTCGCGAAGGTCTTATCGAACTGCAGATGCACCGTATCGAACCACCGCTCCATGCGCGCCTTGCCGTTGGGATTGTGCGCGATGGAGAAGTGGGCTTCGATGCCCAGCAGGCCGAACAGCCCTTTGAACTCCGTCTCGTCATACTCAACGCGGCGCTTGCCGAGGCGCTGCTGTTTTGTTTGGGCGTGAAACGCGTAGCAGTCATAGTCTCGCCCATTGTCGATCCAGATCGCGCGCGGCCCGCCCATGGCTTGCTCGTCCAGCAGGCCGGCGCGCAGGCTCGCCATGATCGTGGAGCTGTTGGGCGAAGGTGACAGGACGGCCGTCACCCACCGGGTCCGCCAGTCGATCCAGGCCGTGGCCCACGGGCGAATAAGCGACCGGCCGAACCAGCACCAGAGGTCAAGCTGCGCGTGGTCGCCCACCCAGCACTCGCCGGCGGCCCACGCCTCCGGGTCCTGCTCGATGCCAGGCTGCATCTGCTGGCGCCACTTGCGCGGCTCCCGGTGGTAGAGCTGCCGCTCCGGCTCGATCCGCTGATTGAGCTGGCGGCGGCAGCTCGTCTCGCTGGACCACGCCCAGCCCTGGGCCTTGGCGGCGATCTTCACCCGTCGCCAGCAGTCGCGCAGCGTCGGCTGGCGGTCGTCCAGGTAGAGCTCGCGGAAGTGGGACCACGCCGCCGGGTCCCCCGCGGACTTCTGGTCGCCGCCGCGATCGTCCAGGAGGGCAGCCACATCACCGCTCCCGAACTGCGCATCCCAGCGGCATAGAGATCGCTGGCTGACACCCATCGGGTGGTACTGCTCCTGCAGCTTGCGGATGAGCGCCGGGGTGTGCTGCGCCATGGACCCGGACGCGTGGCAGCGCAGCTCGCGGAGCTGCCGCACGCAATCGGCGCGGGCGAAGGCCCGGCGCCGCTGCGCGTGGCTGGCGTACTGCAGCGCCGACGCCTGACCGGGGGCCGCGTCGGGGGCGGTGTCGGCCAGCTTCGGGTCGGCGCGGAGGTCGACGTGCCACCGCGCCCGTCCGCCGCCGGGCGGCTGAGCGTGATACGCCAGGCCGCGCGGCGCCAGCTCTTCGGCGGCGCGCTTCCTCATGGTCCGAGGCTGGACCCCGACTCGCCGCGCCGCCTCGTCGGCGGTGATGAGCATGGACCAGTCAAGGCCGGC
>JBBDRN010000032.1:96268-108352 GCA_040905445.1 Phycisphaeraceae bacterium
CCCCCCCCCCCCCCCCGGCCTGATCGGTGTGGGTTGTGAGTTTGAGGGCCGCGCTCATGAGGCACCGCCCTTCTCCGCGACGCGACGTTGCAGAGCCTTCACTGCGGAGCGCAGCTTGCGCAGGTCGCGCTCGGCTTCGTCGTCGATCTGGGATTCGAGCAGGCTCGCGTCATATTGGAGCTCGTTGACGAGGTCGGCCATGCGCGCGCTGCGCTGCTGCGGCGTCATGCTCATGCGGCGCGGCTCGTCGCGCTCGCCGGTGAGCAGGCTGGCGAGGTTCAGGAGCAGCTCGTCGAGGTTCTCCTGCGCCACGCGCAGCGAATCGCCGGCGGTGGGGATGCAGCGGTTGGCGAGGCGTTCGCCCACGTCGGGGACGGTGATCGCGGCGAGCTGAGCGCGGGCCCGGCCGATCACCAGGCTCACCGCCTGGATCGGCGCCAGCGCCGCCAGGTCGGGATCGTCGCCGGCGGGCACGCCGACGATGGCGACAGGCGACACCTCGCCGCGCTTGAGCAGGGAATCCCAGCGGTGGCGGATGTCGTCGGACATTTCGTTGAGCTGCGTGCCGACGCGGTCGAGTAGCTGCTGGGCCTTCTCCACGTCGTCGCTCAGTTCGACGCTGTACTCGTCTGCGAGCTTGGTGAGGCGGTTCTGCAGGGCGATGAGGTCGCCGCCTAGGCAATAGAACGGATCGGGCGCGACGTGGCGGCCGATCGTCTGGGGTTGCGGGTTGGGGGCGTCCGTGCTGGGGTTCACGTTGCGCTCATCCTGGCGCTGGTGCGAAGCTGAGTCATGGGGTAGAGTCATTGCAAGGCCTTTCGTTCGCTGGTTTCACTTTCACGGGTGTCAGCGGGCGGAGGGCCTTTTTCCTTTTTCAGCCCTTCGCCGTGCCCCTTCGGGGGCCGTGTTGATCCTCCTGCCGCGGGGGCCCTAAAAATCTTCGACCGATTCTGCTGGTGATCCTATCGTCTTTCCGATGAATGGGCAAGCATAAATTACGCCGCGACGACGCAATGTCGCTGAAAGGGCCGGTTATCATGGAAGGCATGAACGAGATTTTCAGGGCGAAGATGGGAGCGCTGACGAAGCGACAATCCTTGGCCGAAGTCGAGAAATTGACCGGAGTTAAGGCGCAAACCATCTACGACGCCCGCGAGCGCGGGCGTATGCCTCGCGCGGGCACGCTGGTCAATATCGCACGGGCCTACGGCGTCCCCTTGTCTTGGCTGGCGGACGATGGCGAGCCTGCCGAGCCGAGGCCGACCGCGCCCGCCGACCTGACCGGCGCTTCGGACACGGACCTGCGGGCGGAGTTCTACCGCCGATGGGACATCCAGCACGACCTGCTGTTCCCGCTGCTGCACCGTGTCGAATCGCTCGACTGGCCGACCATCGCCGCCAAGCTGGAAGTGCACAACAGCTTGGAAGCCGTGCCCGAAGAGCTTCAGGCGCCGATCCGGCTGCTCGTCGAACTGTCCTTCGTCGGCGCGCGATTGCCGATCATGACGTGGAGCCCGGGGCTCATCACCGTGGGGAGCCACGAGGCAAGCCGTGTTCAGGAGCGCGTCATGGAAGCGTCGCCGCGCTTGGGACGCCTGGCGATGCAGTCGTACGGCGAACGGGCGCAGCAGCCCGAACCCGACCCGCAGCTCACGGCGCTGCGCGAGGCGCTGGAGGTCTGCGAGGCGCATTTCGGCAAGTCTGGCACTGACTAAGGGAGGCATTGTGAGCAACGCCAAAGCAATCCTGTCGCGTGTGCAGGCCGTCACCGATGCCGGTGGGCCGCAAGCCTTCGCCACGGAGGTCCTGGCGGAGGCGCACACGGCAACGGGGACGCGGCCCGATGAGGTGTCGATCTATGGCGACAACGGCGAGCTTCAACAGCGATTTGAAGATGCATTGCTCGCGATCATCAGCCGGCGGATCATGAACGATGCCGTCGCCGAGCGTGAGCGCCAGTTGAAATCACGGGTCACGTCGGGCCGTTACTACTCCGACGAAAAGCTCGATCGCATCATTGAAAAGGCGAGGCAGGCCGCGTTGAAGCGGGCAGACAAGTGGGTGGGCGCGATCTTCGATGAAATCGGCCGGATGCACCTGGCCGGTCTACGCGAAAAGGGCAAGGATGCCGGCGACCAGCACAGCACAACCCACGATTGACCGCAACCACCCCGTCCTGCGCATCGCGCGCGTGGTGGGTGGGCTGCTGGCGGCGCTGCGCTTCGCGCCCCGCCTGCTCTGGCTTCGGTGCCCGCGAGGCGCCTGGCGGTTGTTCAGGTTGGCGTTCGCGCAATGGACATGCGAAGATACGCAGCGTCCCTGTGGTCGGGTCGTTCAGCTCATCGGCGGCGGGCCTGCGGACGGGGCGCTGGTGCGGTGGCCGCTCGGCGCTGCGGAGCAGGTCGTCGCCGGTGGGTTTTACATCCGCGCAGGCCACCCCTTCACTGCACGCTTCGTTGGCCACGCCGGGAGGGGCGGCGATGGCTGACAAGCTCCCCATCCTCGATCCGGCGCAGCAGCGATTCTTCGTTGACACGGCGCGCGTCCAGGTCGCCTGCTGGCACAGACAGAAGGGCAAAGACTTCACGACGGCGGCGAAGGCGGTGCTTCACGCGATGGAGCACCGCCAGCCCTGGTACATCGTGTCGCTCACGCAGCGCCAGGCGGATGAGACGTTCGCCAAGTGCGTCGCCTGGGCGAAGGCGTACCAGGTCGCGATCGACCACATCACGGAGCGCGAGTACGGCGAACGCGACGCGGCGCTCGATGAGGAGTTCCAGTTCAAGGCGCGCGAGCTGCACCTGCCTGGCGGCGGGAAGGTGGTGAGCCTTCCGGGGCGCAACCCCGACACGCTCGCCGGCCTGACGGGCAACGTGATCTTCACCGAGTTCGGCCTGTTCCCCAACGGCGGCTATGACCACTGGCGCGTCGTGTTCCCGCTCGCCACGCGCGGCTTCCACGTCATCACCATTTCCACGCCGCGCGGCAGGAACACCAAGTTCTTTGAGCTCGTCAACGATGCGGACACGTACAGCGTCCATCGCTGCAACATTCATCAGAGCGTCGCCGAGGGGTTCGTCCTGCGGGACCAGCATGGCGAGCCGTGCAGTCTAGAAACTTTCAAGGCGCTCTACGGCGATGATGCGGGGTGGCGGCGCGAATACGAGTGCGAGTTCACCGGCGACCTGGATGCGCTGGTGAGCTGGGCGCGGCTGATGGACGCGGGCGAGCGTGGGCGGGATCTCCCCTTCGACGTGATGAACGTGGAGGGTGAGGCGGGCCTTGAGCTCGACTTCTTCGCGGGGCTGGACATCCCGGACGGGCGCCTTGAGCTCGGCTGGGACGTGGCGCGGCGTGGACACCTGTCGGCGTTGTGGGTGAACCACGCCAGGCCGTCCGGTGAGAAGCGGCTGCGGGCGCTGGTGCTGATGCGCAATGTCACCTTTGAGCTTCAGCGCGGCATCGTGCGGGCGGCGATGGAGCACCCGGCCGGGGCGGTCGGTTGCGGCGACGCGACGGGCCTGGGGATGGACAGTAACGAGACGTTGAAAACCCATTACGCGGATTCCTGGGAGCCGGTGGAGTTCACGGCCAAGCGCAAGAGCGAGTTGGGCAGCACGCTCGCGACGGCGTTCATCGACGGCGCGCAGGCGCTGCCGCCGCTCGACGGTGAGCACAAGTATGTCGCCGCCGACATCTACGCGATCCAGAAGGAAGAGGAAGGGGCCGGCGCCTCGCGCCGGCTCAAGCTGCACGAGACGGAGAACCCGCTGCTGCCCGAATCGCATTGTGACATCGCCTACGCCGGTGCCCTGGCGTTGCGGGCGGCGACGCTGGAGAACGCACCTGTACGAGTGAGCTGGTTGTAATGGGCAAGCGATCGACGGGACAGCTCGGCTTCTTCGGCAGGCTCAGGGCCGCGGGGATGGTGCTGCGTGGCGGGCTGCCGTTCGACGCGGCGACGTTGCAGCGGTTCTTCGGCGGCGGCGATTCGCTGGGCGGGCCGAGCAGCGCGTACAGCCAGGTCGGCGTCGTCTACGCCTGCGTCAAGGCCCGGGCCGAGGCGATCGCCGGGCTCCCGCTGATGATCTCGACCGCCGATGATGAGGTGGTGGAGGCGGGGCCGCTGGCGGAGATGGCGGCGCGGCCGAACGCGCAGCACACCGGGCGGGCCTTCTGGCTGGCCACGTCGTCGATCCTCGACTTGTTCGGCGTCTGCCATTGGGTGTTCGAGCTCGACGGCCTGCGCCGGCCGATCGCGGTGCATCCGGTCGCGCCGGTGCAGATGCGCCCGGTGAAGAACGACGCCGGCGAGGTGACGAGCTGGCGCCACAAGCCGGCGGGGCGCCTGGGCGGCCATGAAGAGGCGCTCGGCGTCGATGAGGTGCATTCCATCATCGACCCCAACTTCGATAATCCGCACGATCCGTTGCGCGGCCTGTCGCCGCGTCACGCGGTGGCCGCCGCCATCCGGCAATACTTCAAGTCTGACCTGGCGAACGAGGCGAGCCTGGACAACGGCGTCGAGCCCGGCGGCGCGCTTCACACCGACAAGCAGCTCACCGAGCAGCAGCGCAGCGACACGCGCGAGTGGATACAGGACCACCACAGCGGCGTCCGCAACCGCCGGCGGTTCATGCTTCTCGAGGGGGGCCTTGAGTGGCAGCAGCTCGGCGCCGCGTTCAAAGACATGGAGTTCAGCGAGCTCAAGCGCATGAGCCGCGAGGATATTCTGTCGGCCTTCCAGGTGCCGGGCCCGGTGCTGTCGCTGTTCGAGGGCAGCAACTACGCCCACGCCAACGCGGCGCAGGAAGCGTTCTACACCAATGCGATCATCCCCCGCGGCGCGCGGCTGGCCGAGGAATGGCAGCAGGCGGTGCTGTCGCGCTACACGGGCGATCGGTCGCTGTCGGTGGGCAGCCAGCGCACGCGCAAGCTGGAGCGGCGTGAGCTGGTGTGCATGGGCTTCACGCGCTCGCGGCGGGCGGCGCGGCAGGCGAACCAGCGATTCTTCAGTTGGTTTGATTCCAGCCAGGTCGCGGCGGTGCAGCGGGCGACGCTGGAGCAGGCTCAGCAGGTCAAGATGTGGTTTGACCTGGGCGTGCCGCTCAACGCAATAATCGCGGCCACCGACGCGCCCTTCCCCGAGATGCCTTATGGCAACGTCGGCTACATCCCGATCGGCCTGCGGCCCGCCGACGAGGATCTGCTCGACAGCTTCACCGATCCGGACGGCAGCGAGCCCGAGGCGGGCTTGCTGTCGGGGCGGCAGCGCCAGGCCACGGAGGGCCGCCCCCGGAAGCACCCCCGCCGCGTCGCCGATGCGGAGGTCCTGCGCACCAGCGAACGCCAACGGGCGGCGCTTTGGGCCGCCTTCCGCAAAAGCTGGGAGGGGTTGGAGGACGCGGCGAGGGGTCGGCTCAAACGCCACTTCTACAACCTGCGCGCCGAAGTGCTCCGGAACCTGGACGCCGCCGCCGACCAGCTCGCCCCGCCGGAGGTGGAGAAGGCCGAGCGGACCATCAGGCCCGACCGCGCCAAAGACGTGATCGGGCAGCTCCTCTTCAACCTGGAGGCCGCGAACGACAGCATCGTCGGCCGCGTCAGCAGGATCATCCACGAGGGCTACCGCTTGGGCGGCGAGCAGGCGATGAAAGAGGCCGCCGACGCGACGGGGGCCGATGCTCCCGACCCATTCAGAATGGACTCACAGGCGATTGTTGACGCCATGCGCGCCCGTGAAGTCGTGTTGCGCGAGGTGAACCGCACACTGCGCCGTCGGCTGGCGAACCGCGTCGCCGACGCGATCGAGGAAGGGCAGACGGTCGCGCAAATTCAAGAAACGATCCGCAGCGAGTTCAACTTCGCGTCCAACCGCTCAGCCACCATCGCCCGCACCGAGGTGCACGGCGCGGTAAGCGAGGCCCGCCAGCACGGGCGACGCCAGGCGGGCGTGCCGCTGAAGTCGTGGCTGTCGTCGCGAAAAGAGACCGGCCGGCCCGCCCACCTCGAAACCGAAATCGAGACGATGGCTCACCCGATCCCGAACGAGGAAGAGTTCAGGATCGCGGGCAGCGGCGCGACGTGCATGTCCCCCGGCGCGACAGGCGACCCGGCCGAGGACATCAACTGTGGCTGTGATGCCCTCAGCCGCTACCCCGACGATTCGCTGCGCAGCGTTCTCGACCGCTACACAGCCCGCGGCTTTCTCAGCTACGACGAGCTCGTCAAGCGCGATGCCCCCACCCCCGCCCCCGCCACCAGCAAGGACGCAGACCATGGCGACGAAGCCGACTGACATCATCGCGCGCATTGACGAGCTGCTGCTGGACCCGGCGCAGCGCCACGTTGAGCCCAAGCCTGGACAGATGGGCTTCACGCGCGCCTTTCGTCAGGCGAACAGCATCAACCAGGCCGAACGCACCATCCAATTCACGGCGAGCGATGCGACGGTCGACCGTTACGGTGAGGTGGTCGAGGTGTCGGCCTTCAAGGCGAGCCTCGGCGCGTTCATGCAGAACCCGGTCTTCCCATTCGGTCATAGCTACGACGCCGCCGGCGGCACGCTGCCGACGCTCGGCCACTGGCGCAGCATGGAAGTCACCGACAAGGCGCTGGTCGGCACGGCCTGGTTTAAGCCCCGCGACCTCGGCGAGGGGGCGTTCCGTGACTACGTGGAAGGCAACCTCAACAGCGTGAGCGTGGGCTTCATTACCCGCGCCTATGAGATGCGCTCGCTCAAGGTCAACGGCCGCGAGCAGCTCGTGCGCGTCTTCACCGACGTCGACCTGCTCGAGGTCAGCGCGGTTCTACTGCCCGCAAACCCTGCAGCCCGCATCCGCGCGGCTGGCTACGCCGCTACCGCTTCCGGCGGCGAGGCAGGCGTGGCGGATGCGGGTTTTATCAGACAACTCGAGTCGCTCGTCGAGCGGCTTGAGAAGCTGTCCGCCGGCCAGGCCGGCCACCACCCAGCGCATGACGATGATGTCGCCGATGCGCTGCGCGGCCGCAAGGGCTCAAGGGCGGACAGTTACTTCGGCGACATCGGTGGCGGTGGAGGGGATGGCGGCGGGGGCGGGGGCGTGGATGACGAGCCCGAGCCACGCCAGGCAGAACAGGGCAATGACGAATTGAAACACGCACTGCGCGACGTGCTCACCGCTCGCGGCGAGCCGACGTAGCGAAGGAACCATGCCATGACTCTCGATGCCGAAACGAAACAGATGCTCGCCGAGCTCAAGGGAGCCCTCGGCGACGCGGAGAAGATGAAGTCTGCGATCGAGCAGCTCGAAACGCAGATGAAGAACGTGCCCAGCACGATCGACGAGCGCTTGAAGAAGGTGCGGTCGATCGCCTGGGACCCCAACGGCCGCTATCGCGGCGTCTTCAACAACGAAGACCAGGCCCGCGGCTTCGGCCTCTTCATGGTCAGCCGCTGCCACGGCAAGGGCTGGGCGGGCGAGGCCCTCAAGAGCGAGTTCCCCGAGGTCGTGCGCGCGTTCGAGTCCGACGACGCCGGCAACCTCGTCCCCGAAGAGTACACCGGCCGGATCGTCGACCTTATCGAGCAGCACGGCGTCTTCGAGCGCAACGCGCTGAAGGTGCCGATGTCCAGCGAAATTCAGAAGTACGCGAAACGTACGGCGCGCATGGCGGCGGCGCCGATGGATGAGGGCGCGTCGCTGTCGCTGACCAAGCCCACCCTTTCCAACCGCTCGCTCCAGGCCCGCAAGTGGGGCGCGTTCGTCGCGTTCTCTTCGGAGGTCAGCGAGGACGCCGTGGCGGCGGTCGGTGAGCTGCTCGCCATGGACATGGCCGAGGCGTTCGCCCTCGCGGTCGACCAGGCCGGCTTCCTCGGCGACGGCAGCGGCACGTACAACAGCATCTCCGGCGTGATCGACTCGCTCATCAGCGAGGCGATCGTCACGCCGACCGACGCCACCGAGTGGGACGACTTCACGAAGGACCACTTCCTCGAAGTCATTAGCA
Organism: Phycisphaeraceae bacterium; assembly: GCA_040905445.1. Classification (GTDB taxonomy): domain Bacteria; phylum Planctomycetota; class Phycisphaerae; order Phycisphaerales; family Phycisphaeraceae; genus SKPT01. Next base: position 104,258 of record JBBDRN010000032.1, read on the forward strand.
AGGTGGCCCAGCGCACCTTCGCGGGCAACAACGCGAAATTTTTTTGCTCATCGCAATTCTACTGGACGGTCATGGCCCCACTTGTCTTGGCGGCCGGCGGCGTGACGGCGGCCGAAATGGAGGGGCGGCGCCAGCTCATGTTCCTGGGCTTCCCTGTGGAGCTGACGCAGGTTCTGCCCGGCGCCAGCTCGGACGACGAAGTTTGCGCGATCTTCGGCAACCTCCGTGCCGGCGCGACGTTCGGCGACCGGCGCCGGCTGAACGTGAAGCAGAGCGAGCACTTCATGTTCGATGAGGACATGATCGCCATGCTCGGCACGCGCCGCTTCGACATCAACATCGACGGCGCCGGTGTCGCCGGCGACCCCGGCACCGTCGAGGTGCTCGCCGCGCTCAAGACCGACGCCAACGGCGGGTGATCCTTCGCGCCGCCGGCGACAGCCGGCGGGGGCCGCGGTTTACTTTCCCGGAGCCTGACCCATGGCCGAAAACCGCGAAATCCGCCAGCGCGTACGCGTCGACAACGAGGCGAGCGTCGAGTTGCAGCGCGTCGCCGACGACACCCGCGCGATGGGCGACGCCACCAAGGGCGCGGGCGAGCAGGCCGAGCAGGCCTCCGAGGGGCAGGAGCGCCTCGTCGACGCCACGCAGGAAGGCGCGACGGCGACCCGCGAGCACGAGCAGGAGTCCGGCTTCCTCAGCGGTACGCTGGGCAAGCTCACCGCTGGCGTGGCGGGCGTCGTCGGCGGCTGGCTCAGCTTTAACGCCATCGCCGGCACGGTGGTCTCCTGGCTCCAGTCCATCAACAAAGAGGCGGAAAAGGCGGAAGCGGCCCAGCGGTCGCTGGGTGATTCGCTGCGGGAGCTCGCCCTGAACCTCGGCGATGCGACGGACCCGTTCGTAGCGTTCGTCGACGGCCTCGACTCCGTCACCTCGGCTACCCAGCGGGGAACGCTGCTCGACTTCGCCACGGTGATGACCGACCGTCGCCCTGAACTTGTCAACGACCCGCAAGCGCTGCAGGAGCTGACGCGGCAGGTGGCGCCGCTGCCCTTGCTGCTGCCGAACGTGTCCGGTGAACAGCTCGCCAACACCATCGCCGCGCTGGAGAAGCGCGTGGATCGGCCGATCGAGACGGCCGCCCATCTGATCCAGGGCGGGTTTAGCCCCGACGACATTGAGCGGTTCGCCATCCGCGGCGGCGACGAGGCGCTGATGCTCGCGTTCGCCACGCAGCAGGAAGGCGCGATCGACTCCCGTCAGGCGAGGCGGCAGCTTGGGCCGTTGCTTGATTCCCTCGACAGGCGCGACCCCGACACGGATGAGCTGATCCCCGAGCTGGTCGACGCTAAGATCACGACAGACATGGCGGACGATCGGCGGATTCAGCTCGCCGCGCGGGCCCTGAAGCGGGCGGAGGGTGCCGACAGGCAGCGGCTGGAGCAGGCGCTGGGTGGGCGCGACGCGGCCATCCTGGTCCGCGAGATCGGGGCGGCCGTGGACGCGGGGGCGGTCGACCGGGCGCGCCAGGAGGTTAAGGAACTCGACATCGCGGAGATGCGCGCGCGCCAGCGCAGCAGCGCCCACGTCCGCCGCGTCGAGGAAGCCGAGCACCAGGAGCTGCGGCAGCAGCGGGTGTTGGAGCAGGACACCGAGCTGGGCCGGCGTGCCCGCCTGCTCAACGAGCTTGAAACGCTCATGATGGAGGAAGGCCGCAGCGAGTTTTACCGCGACGTCGAGCTCGGCCAGTACAAGTACACCAATATGCGCAACCTCGAAGACCTGGTGCTGATGACGGCCCGTGACGTGCACGCCGACGACCCCGAGGCGTTCGAGCAGTCCACCCGCCACATCCGCAACGAGCGATTCCAGGACCGGCGCCAGCGGTTCCTCGATGAAATCCGCGAACGCCAGGAGGTCGACGGCGGCGCCCCCTCCGGCGACGCCGGCTCGATGCTGCCCGGTGGTGGCGGGGGCGGGCGGAGCCTGACGCAGGTCAACATCCGGAACAACTACCAGGGCCGGGAGGACCCGGCCTGGGCGGACGTCGAGCCGCCCATCGGGCTGGGCTGACCGCCCATCGACAGGCGTTTGAGCCGGCCTTCAAGACACTTCACCGGCCCCTCAAACGCCCGTCACCACGGCCTGCAACGGGCCGTGCCGGGGAGACAATCAGGACGGGCGACCCCGCCCACCCGACGTGCCGACGGGACGGCCTACCGACCCGTGGCGCTTGTCCTATGGTTAGCCGGCCTGTGCCATCTGGTGCCACTGTGTGCCACTTTGATCGGCGGTCTACGATCATCGCAAACCCCCTTCACCCCGCTCGCCACACACACCGAACGTCCTTCACCCTCCGGACCAGGCGACGCATCCGTGCGCACAAACCCGGCGCAGCAGACCGCACCCAGCCGCTCAACGCACGGATCACCAACCGATTAAAAATCTCTCACCCACCCCCACGAAATGCCCCCCGCACGCCGCCCTGTGCGCACAACTCCGCTCCCACCCCGGAAGCCCTCCCACGCCAGAGCGCCTTCAACCCATCCGTACCGGACGGGTACCACTGACAAGCGGAGTCCGCGGAGTTTGTCAGTGCGACTTGCAGCCAACACTGACATGGCCGAAGTCGCCCTTGCCAGTGGCACCCGCCGTACGACGCGGCTATTCAGAAACCTCGATCTGAATTCCGTCAACCGCCGCCCGCGCCGTCTCCATCAACGCCCCCTCCAGCCCGTCGCACGGCGCCATCGTCACCTCGTACGCCCCCTCCGCCTGCGCCGCGTCCGTCGGGATGTACCCCGGGTATTCGTTCGCCAGCGTCACGATCAACGTATCCCGCGCCGGATGCATCGCCCGCAGCGGCTTGTTGAACTCGCTGAACAGCTCGCCCGGCCCCGCGATCAACCCCAGCTCACCCGCCCGCGCCGCCACCACTTCCGTCTCGGTCACGTCCCCCGCCTTCCGCCGCCCTTTCTTCCCCTCGCGCGTCCGCGTGATCGACCACGCCGCCGACGCGCTCGCCACCGCGCCCGGCTCGACCGCCTTCAGCTCACCCATCGCCTTCATCACGACCGCCGCCAGCGCCTCGCCCATCGCCTTCGGATGCTCCGCCCCCACGCGGATGCACGCCCGCGGGTTGATGTTCCCGCACGCCGCCAGCGCAAACGTCACCAGCCCCGCAGCACCCTCCGCCTCCAGCCGATCCTTCATGTACCCCACATAATCCGCGCTCAGTTCCAGACTGCTCGGCCCGAGCGTCACCGGATGACACCCGTAGTTCACGATCAGCCCGTCGCGCTTCCCATTCGGCCGGCGCACCGCCACCAGCAGCACCGCCGGGTCGAAGAACCCCGGGTGCCTGCCCTCCACGTCCTCCCACTCATTGCCCCAGCCATCCTCGCGCTGCACGCGCCGGTTGTGCCCCAACTCCCGCGCCTCCGTCCACGCCGTCTCGAACACGCCCGGCGACGCCCCCGCCCACGCCTCGCGCACCAGCCCCACCAGCTTCTCCTCCAGCTCCGCCAGGTACGCCCGGTCCACCTCCCCCATGCTCTCCCCGCGCCCGAACACGATCGTCGAAGGCCCCGAGTGCGTATGCGTCCCGCACAGCACGTGCGCCTCGGCGGGCAACCCCGTCACCTCCGCCATCCGCCCGCGCACCCGCCGCGAGAACTCTCCCGTAAACCCGATCGCATCCACACTCACCAACACCCATCCCCCGCCACCGCGATCGCCATCGCCATCGCGACATGCCACTGCCTCCGCGCGCAGCGGGTGCCCCACCCCCGTCGCCTGCCTCGCCGTATACCCCACCATCGTCGCCCCCACCGGCGGCGTCACATCAACCCACGCAAGCCCAATCTCAAGCGCCATAACCAAACTCCTTTCCCCCTCACTGCGCGTTCAACCAACTCTCCCTGACGCCCACCCTGCGCGCGTCTTTCCTAACGCCCGTTCTGAGCGAGTCCGCGAGCGAAGGGCGGGATTCCCCGCCGTCCCGACCTCCGCATCCATGCGTTCTGCATTCCGACTTCTGCCTCCTGACTCCTGACTCCTGACTCCTGACTCCTGACTCCTGACTCCTGACTCCTG
>JBBDRN010000033.1:0-22492 GCA_040905445.1 Phycisphaeraceae bacterium
TGATGCTTCATCGACTGCAACCGGGATGATGAGGCTTGTCACACACGTTCTTAGGGATTGGGGATCAGGCTCTGTCCGAAAACGTCGTACGGCGGGTGCCACTGGCGGCTTGTCCGCCAGTGTGCGCGATGGAGCCAGGGCACTGGTGGGCAAGCCACCAGTGGCAACCGTTTCGGACGGAGCCGAGGGCTCGGATTGGCGACTGGCGACCGATCATGAGCAACTCAACGCCACGACGCCGAACTCCCCACCCCCAATCCCCGCTAAACTCCCCCCATGCCGGGGCTCCGCACCCCAGCTCGTCGTTTGCTCCTGCTGCTGGTCCTGCTCCTCGGGCTCGCGGCCGCGACGGATGGCCGCGCCCAGAACGCCGACACGACGGGGGCGGCGGACGCGACAGCCGCGCCGGGGACGCTGATCGGGGCGGCCGTAACCCTCGACATCGACCCCCTCCACGTCGGCCACCTCGGCGCCGTCCGCGCCGGCGACGCGACGCCCCTGCGCGTCTCCCTCCACCACCAGGGCGTCAACCCGCGCGACGTCCTCGTCCGCTGGATCCACAGCGACGCCGACGGCGACACCGTCCACGCCCAGCGCGGCCCCGTCACCCTCCACCCCCAGCGCCGCCAGGACGTCTGGCTCTACTCCACCCCGCCCGCGACGCGCCCCACCCGCACCGCCTGGCGCGTGCAGGTCCTCGACGCCGAATCCTCCCAACTGCTCGCCAGCCAACCCATCCAGCCGCGCGAGTGGATCGACCCCCGCCAGGCCCTCGTCGGCGTCTTCGGCAGCGCGCCCCTCGGCCTCGAGCCCTACACCGAACGCTACACCCAGCACGAGTCGCTCCACCTCATCCGCGGCCTCGACCTCACCAACCTCCCCGACCGCTGGTATGGCCTCGCCTCCTACCAGACCCTCATCTGGACACGCGACGGCTCCAGCCCCGACGACGCCAGCCTCACGCTCGAACAGCGCAACGCCCTGCGCCACTGGGTCCACCGTGGCGGCCATCTCGTCATTCTCCTCCCCGCCGTCGGCCAGTGGTGGAGCGGCTCCGAGCTCGCCGACCTCATGCCCGTCGACCCCCAGCGCATCGAGCGCGTCGAAGCCCGCCCGCCGACATGGGCCGGCGTGCCGCAGACCACGGCCCCGGAACCCGTCGAGTACAACGTCTTTCACGTCGACCCGCCCGGCGTGGCGGGCGTGCCGGGCGTGGCGGGGGTGGCGGGGGTGGACGTGCTGCTGCGCGATCGCCATGACCGTCCCGTCGTCGTCGCCCGCCGCGTCGGGTTCGGACGCGTCACCCTCGTCGGCCTCGACTTCGCCGGCGCACCGCTGCGCACCATGGGCCTGCCCAACGGGCAATACCGCGTCTGGAACGAGATCTTTCATTGGCCTGCCCCGGTCTTCGAGCCCGAGGCCGCCCGCAGCGAGATCCAGGCCCAGCGCATGAGCCGACCCGACATCCGCGAAGACGTCGAGCTCGGCCGCTTCATCCCCTCACTCGTCGCCATGCGCCAGACAACCGGCCCCGTTCTGGCCTCCGCCGTCCTGCTCTTCGGCCTCTACTGGGTCGTCGCCGGCCCCGTGGTGCATGGCCTGCTCAAGCGGCGAAAGCTTCTGCATCACAGTTGGCTCGTCTTCACCGCCATCGTCCTCGTCTTCACCGGCCTCACCTGGGGCGGCGCCCTCCTCGTGCGATCCAACCAGCCCGCCATCACCCACTTCAGCGTCATCGACGTCGACGCGAACGCCGGCCTGGCCCGGACGCAGAGCTGGATCTCCCTCTTCGTGCCCCACTTCGGCCGCGCCGAGGTCACCCTGGGCGCCGACACAGACGGTGGCGAGGGAAGCGGCGGCAACGGCGGGAGTGGCGGGAGTGGCGGGGGTGGCGGGGATCTGCTCGCCAGCCCCGGCTTCACCATCGCCGGCGAGACGGCCGGCTTCCTCGACCCCCAGCCCTACGTCGTCAACGCCGCCGCTCCCCACCGCGTCAGCGTCCCCGTCCGCGCCACCGCCAAGCAGTTCCAGCTCGACCACCTCGGCCCGCTCGCCACCACCGCCGCCGCCGTCCCCCGCGCCTCCCACCTGCGCATCGCCAACGACTGGCCCGCCGGCCGCCTCTCCCATGGCCTGCCCGGCGCGCTCCGCGACGTGCTCATCCTCTACGCCCCGGGCGGCGGCGAGACCCCCTGGGTCTGGCGACGCGACGACCCCTGGCCTGCTGGCGAGATCCTCGAACTCCAGCCGCCCACCGAGGTGACCCGCCTCGTGCGCCGCCCGGGGCGCTACACCAACGAACGCCAGTGGAACGACGAGGGCCTGCTCGGCAGCCTGATCGGCCAGCGCACCGGGCAGCGCTTCGCCGAGCTCGACCCGCTCCAGCTCGCCCTCGCCGACAACGAGATTGTCCAGGCCATCGAGATGCTCAGCTTCTACCAGGCCCTGCCCCCACCCAACTTCCGCGCGACCCTCAGCAACCTGCGCCGTCCCGCCACGGCCTACCAGCGTGCCGTCGGGCGCTCGCTCGATATCACGCACCTGACCACGGGCCGCCGCGTCATCATCATCGGCTACCTCGCCAACGCCCCGCTCCCAGCCCCGCTGACGGTCAACGGCCAGACGCCGGCGTCGGATGGGTGGACGGTGGTGCGGTGGGTGTATGATTTTGAATGAATTCAAAATTAGGAATTCAAAATTCAGAAGCCGGAGATGCGGATGGAGCCTATGCGACACGATGGGACGGCTTACGCGATCGATGAGCGATCCTTCGCCCTGGCGGTGCAGGTCGTGGAGCTGGCGAAGCACCTCTTGCGCACGGCCAATGACCGCACGCTGACGCGACAGCTTCTGCGCAGCGGCACCTCCATCGGCGCCAACGTCACCGAAGCCCAGGCGGCGCAGAGCCGCAAGGATTTCATCGCCAAGATGTCCATTGCCCACAAGGAAGCCCGCGAGGCCCGCTACTGGCTCCGCCTGATCAAGGCAACGCAGAAGCCCCTTGCTCACCAGCTCGCCCCCCTCGAGCAGGAGGTCGACGAAGTCGGCCGCATCCTTGCCGCAATCCTCAAAAACACCAAGGCCAACGACACCCCCAAATGAACCGGGGCTCCCCCCTCCGAATTTCTGAATTTTGAATTCTGAATTTTGAATTCACACCAACATGATCCAGACCATCAACCTCACCAAACGCTACGGCGAGCTCATGGCCCTCGCCAACCTCAACCTCGAAATCAACGAGGGTGACTGCTTCGGCTTCATCGGACCCAACGGCGCCGGCAAGACCACCACCATCAAGATCCTCGCCACACTCCTCAAGCCCACATGGGGCGAAGCACGCATCGCGGGCCTTTCCGTCGGACCTGTCAACGCACGCCACGTCCGGCGACTCATCGGCTACGTCCCTGACTACTTCGGCTCATACGAAGACATGGTCGTCCAGGAATACCTCGAGTTCTTCGCCGCAGCCTACGATATCCACGGTCCCAAGCGCAAGCAGGTCGTCAGCGACGTTCTTGACCTCACCGACCTCGCCTACAAGGCCGACGCCGAAGTCAACTCACTCTCGCGCGGCATGCAGCAGCGCCTCAGCCTCGCCCGCGTGCTCCTTCACGATCCCCAAGTCCTCCTGCTCGACGAGCCCGCGTCAGGCCTCGACCCGCGGGCACGCATCGAGATCCGCGAACTGCTCAAAGAGCTGCACCGCATGGGCAAAACCATCCTCATCAGCTCGCACATCCTCCTCGAGCTGGCCGACCTGTGCACCACCGTCGGCATCATCGAGCAGGGCCAGCTCCGATTCCGCGGCACGATCGACGAAATGTTCCAGCACGCCCGCACCGACCGCATCCTGAACGTCGACGTCGCCCAGCGCCGCAGTGATGCCGCGAGCCTCATTGCCAAGCTCCCCGGCGTCACCAGCGCCGAAATCACCAACAACCACATCCGCGTCACGCTCGACGTCGAGCAGGGCGACCCCGCCATGATCGCCAGCCAACTCGTCACCAACGGCTACGCCTTGACGCGCCTCGAAGAGGAGCGCGTCAACCTCGAAACCGCTTTCATGCGCTTTACCAAGGGCCTCGTTCAGTAGGGCCTCCCGTAGGGTCCGCTGTGCGGGCCTTCCCTCCGCCGCGATCTCGTGCGCGCAAACTTCAACCCATCCATGGCACCACCTCGAAAGGTGGTGCTCGCCTGATGCGGCAAGGTCCGCACAGCGGACCCTACGGCGGACCCCCGGGTCCAAGCGAGTCCGCGAGCGAGGCCACGCAGCCTGCAACGCCGCGTTACTTCTTCTCACCCCCGCCACCCCCGCCACCCCCGCCACCCCCGCCACCCCCGCGGCGGCGCGGCGACTTCTTCCCCCGCGACGCCTTTTTCTTCGACGGCCGCCCGCGTGACTGCGCCTGCCCCGCCTGACCCGACTTCCCCCCGCCCCCACCCCCGCCATCACCATCACGGCCGCGCCCGCCCCGCCGACGGCCCCCGCCCCCGCCGCCGTTGCCACCGGCGTCCCCGCCTTTCCTCTCTGTCTTCCCCGCCTCCTTCACCTCCTGCGTCTGTTGATGCGCCTTCGCGGCACCCGGCGGCTGCTTGCGCCCCGCGCCCTTTTTCGCGCCCGGCGCACCCTTGCCACCCGCCGGATCCTCGACAATCACGAGATCCATCTGCCGCCGGCCGAGGTCGACGTTGGCGATGCGCACGACGAAGCGGTCGCCGATCGTGATCGAACGCCCGCTGCGCTGCGCCACCATCGCCTTGGTGTTCGGGTTCAACTGCCAGCGCTCGTCCGCCCCGGGCAACTCGGCCGTGCGGATCAGGCCGTCGATCAGGTATCGGTCGATCTGCACGAACAGCCCCGTGCCCGTCACGCCCGTCACCGTCCCCTGGTAGTCCTCGCCCAGGTGCTCCGACAGCAGCTCCATGACGAGGTAGTCGCGCAGCTCGCGCTCGGCACTCTCGCTGTTGCGCTCGGTCGTGGAGCAATGCTTGCCGATCTCGTACATCCGCTTCTCGTCCGGCAGCCGGTCGTCGTCCGCCATCGCGCGGGCCACGCGACGCGAACCGCCCTTGGCACGCCGCGCCTCGTGCCCTCCCGCGTCGAAGAACGCCTCGAGCCCGCGATGGATCACCAGGTCCGGATACCGCCGGATCGGGCTCGTGAAATGCGTGTAATGCTCGCTCGCCAGCGCGAAGTGGCCGACGAGCAGCGGCGCGTATTCCGCCTTGGAGAGCGTGCGCAGAACAGCCAGGTGCACCGCGTGCTGCGCCGCCTTGCCGCGCACGCTGTCGAGCAACTGCTGCAGCTCGTGCCGTGACGGCCGCTGCGGGATGTTGTACCCCGCCACCCGTGCGAACTGCTTCAGCTCGCCCAGGTCGTAGGCATCCGGGTCCGGGTGCACGCGCCGGATCATCGGGATGTCCAGCGCATCGAACAGCCGCGCCGCCGCCTCGTTGGCCTCGACCATGAACATCTCGATGATCGTGTGTGTGAACGCGTCGTCCTCCGGCACGGCGTCGACCACGCGCCCCGACTCGTCGAACACCAGCTCCACCTCGGGCAGCTCGAGGCTGATCATCCCCGCCGTCCGCCGCCGCGTCTGGATCACCTTCGCCAGCTCGTCCATCAACCGAAGCTGCTTGACCAGCTCCTTCGGGTAGTGCGGCTCGGTCTTCGCGTGCTTGCGCGCCTCGCGCAGGTCGCCGTCAATCAGCGCCTGCGCCTCCAGGTACGTCATCCGCTTCGTCGACCGGATCACGCTGCGGCTGAACCGCGCGTCGATCACCTTCGCCTCTTCGTCATACCGGATGAAGCAGCTCTTCGCGAAGCGGTTCACACCCTCCTGCAGCGAGCACACCCCGTTGCTCAAAAGCTCCGGCAGCATCGGCACAACCTTGCGCGGCAGGTAGCTGCTGTTGCCCCGGTCATACGCCTCCGCATCCAGCGCCGTCCCCGGCTGGACAAAGTGCGCAACGTCCGCGATATGCACCCCCAGCTCCCACGTCCCGTCGTCCAGCCGCCGAATCGAAATCGCGTCGTCGAAGTCCTTCGCGTCCGGCGGGTCGATCGTCGTGATGAACACGTCCGTCAGGTCCTCGCGATCTTCAGGCACGTTGTCGTCGGCAAACGAGTGCGCCGCGGTCCGCGCGTCGTCCATCACCGCGTCGCTGAACTTCTCCTTGAGCCCGTAGGCGCGGATGATCGACTGCGTCTCGACGTCCGGCTCGCCCGCCTCGCCGATCACCTCCGTGATGACGCCGTCCGCCATGTCGCCGGGGCGTGAGCCCGGGTAGGACGTCAGCTCCACCACGACCTTGTCGCCCACCCGCGCGTTCTTCGCGTGCGGATCACGCACGATCACCGGCTCGTGAAGGATCCGCCCGTCCACCTGCACCAGGTGCCGCTGCCCGCGCTTCATCAGCGTGCCCACGTACTGCCTGTCCGCACGTTGAATGATCTCGACGATCTTGCCGGTGTAGGGGCTCTTCCCGGTGGCCTTGCCGCGCCCCGGCTGATGCACGACCTGCGCCCGCACCCGGTCACCCGTCATCGCGTCCATCGTGTGCTGCGGCGGGACGAACAAGTCCCCATGCTGCGTCAGCTCGTCGGGGATGATGAACCCGAACCCCCGCTCGTGTCGCCGAAACCGCCCGACCATCGTCTGCCCCGGGGGCGGCAGCACGAGGGTCTCCGCGCTGCCGAGCACCGCCTGGCCCTCGCCCAGCAGCTCGCGCACCGCCTGCTCGAACGCGTCATGCTCCGGCGGCGGAATGCTCAGGTCGTCGGCGAGCTGGTGCATCGTCCGCGGCTGGTACCGCCGATCGGCGATGTGCTCGAGGATGCGGCGGGAATAGCGTTCGGGCATGGCGGGATCCGTCCGTTCAAGGTTCAAGAGAGGCCCCCTGGGGTGTCGCGCCCGAGTGCCGGTGTTGCCGCTATGCTACACGCTACAGAGCCCGGGGACAGCCGGAAGGGGGGTCAGACACCACAAGGAACCCGCATGCCCAGCACCGACCAGATCATCGACCAGGCGCGCGACCTCGGCCGCCAGCTCGCCGACCATGAAGCTGTCAAACGCCTCGCCGACACCTTGAAGCGCCTCGAGAAGGACACCACCGCGCAGCAGGCGCTCGCCTCCTACCAGCAGCACCTGCAGGCCCTCGGCGCCAAGGAGGCCGCCGGCCAGCCCATCGAGGTCGCCGAGAAGCGCCAGCTCGAATCCCTCCAGCAGCAGGTCGTCACCAACATCGTCCTTCGCGACTTCCAGATCGCCCAGATGGACTACGTCGACCTGATGCGCCGCATCGACGAAGCCATGGTCGGCCAGACTCCTCTCGCCGACACCGCCATGGCGCCCGACGCACAACAAGGCGGCGGTCCACCACACGTTTAGCCGCCGCCCACGCCGGCGCTTGCCTCGCCCCCACCAACCACGGCCGATGCGGCACCGCCCGTCAACCTCCGCCCATGCCCAACGACCTGCACATCGAGACCTTCACCCTCGGCGACTGGATGACCAACTGCTACGTCCTCCACGCCGACGCCGACGGCGGACCCTGCTGGATCATCGACCTCGGCTTCGATCCCGAGCCCGTCCTCGACTACATCGACCACCACGACCTCACCCCGCACGAGGTCATCCTCACCCACGGCCACGTCGACCACGTCGCCGGCCTGCCCACGCTTCGCCGACGTTACCTCGAGCTGCCCATCCTCATCCACGAAGCCGAACGCGACTTTCCCGGCGACCCGCTGCTCAACCTCTCCATTGTCCTCGACCCACCGGTCATCGCGCCGGACCCGGACGGCATGCTCGTCCACGGCCAGCACATCGACATCGCAGGCCTCACCTTCGAGGTCCGCCACACCCCCGGCCACAGCCCCGGCGGCATCACGCTCTATCAGCCCGACCAGGGCGTCGCCATCGTCGGCGACGCCCTCTTCGCCGGCTCCATCGGTCGCACCGACTTCCCCACCTCCGACCCCGACCAGCTCATCCGCTCCATCCGCGAACAGCTCCTCACCCTCCCCGACAACACCCGCGTCCTCCCGGGCCATGGCCCCGCGACGAGAATCGCCCACGAACGCGCCACCAACCCGTTCATCAAGTGACAATGGCCAATGCACAATGCACAAATCGACCTCGACCGCGAGCCTTGTTTTGTCCATTGTCCATTTCCCCCTTTCTGCATTCTGAATTTTGAATTCTGAATTGGACCTCCCCATGGCCCCCACACTCCTCATCGTCCTCTTTGCTGCGGCCATCTCCCTGGCCCTCAACGCCACCACCTCCGCCTCCGGCTCATGGTCGCCCGACCCCGCCGTCATCGACCGGCTCAACGCCAACCCGCGCGTCGCCGCCCAGTACGACGAGGCCAGTGTCCCCGACTACGATCTCCCCGACGTCCTCGCCACGCGCGACGGTCAGCCCATCACCACCGCCGAACAGTGGCAGGCCCACCGCGACACGCTGCTCGACCTCTTTCGCGAGCAGATGTTCGGCCGCCCGCCCGGCGCCCCCGATGAGCTCACGTTCGAGCTGCGCCAGCGCGACGAGCACGCGCTCGGCGGCAGCGCAACCTATCACCGCATCGACGCCATCAGCCGCGTCGGCGAGCGCTCTCACCGCTTCGAGTTCGTCCTCTTTACCCCCAACGACGCGGCCGGCCCGGTTCCCGCCTTCGTCCTCATCGACCACCGTTGGCGCGAGGACCGCGACCGCAGCCAGCCCGAAGACCGCGGCTACTGGTCGCCCCAACTCGTCATCGAACGCGGCTACGCCGTCGCCGCCATCCGCGCAAATGACCTCGCCCCCGACCACGCCGACCACTACACCGAGGGCATCATCGAACTGTTCGAGGGCTACCACGCCCCCACCGCTTCCCCCGCCCCCCATAAAGCCGGCACCGGTGGTGCCGGTTCCTCCGCCGCTCCCGCCATCCGCCGCCCCGACGCCGTCATGGCCCTCGCCGCCTGGGGCTGGGGCGCCAGCCGGGTCATGGACTACTTCGAGCAGAGCGACGCCATCGACGCCTCGCGAGTCGCCGTCCTCGGCCACTCGCGCAACGGCAAGGCCGCACTCTGGACCGGCGCCGAGGACCAGCGCTTCGACGTCGTCATCTCCAACAACTCCGGCTGCGGCGGCGCCGCCCTCAGCCGCCGCGCCTACGGCGAAACCGTCCGCATCATCAACGAGCACTTCCCTCACTGGTTCACCGCCCACTTCAAAGCCTACGCCGACCGCGAGCAGGAGCTGCCCTTCGACCAGCATCAGCTCATCGCGCTCACCGCCCCGCGTGCCGTCTACGTCGCCAGCGCCGGCGACGACCTCTGGGCCGACCCCCGCGGCGAATACCTCGCCCTCGCCCACGCCTCGCCCGTCTGGGCCCTCTGGGGCCACGACACCCTCGACCCCGACGCCATGCCCGGCCTCGAGCAGCCCGTGACCACCGGCCTCATGGGCTACCACCTCCGCACCGGCGGCCACGGCCTCACCCCCTACGACTGGAACCAATACCTCGACTTCGCCACCCGCCGCTGGCAGTAGGGTCCGCTGTGCGGACCTTTCCCGCCGCCACGCGAGTGCACCCACCATTGAAGGCGATCACGCACCGGCCCGCACCACCTGGAAGTGGTGCCCACCCCCGACCACCCCGCGGCCCCAATTCGCAACCCCGCCGCCAGCCCCAGCCGATAACACCCCCATGGGCCTCGTTCCGCTCCCCCGCTATCGCCGCGCCCTCGCCGCCGCCGCGCTGCTCGCGATCGGTCCCGGCATTGCCCCCGCCCTCGCCGACGACGCCACCCCTCCCGCCCTCGTTCGCCCGCAGCGGCTGGTCCACCGCTTCGACTTCGAGGAGCAGGACCTCGGCAACTTCGAGTCGATGCCCATGCACTGGTACGCCATCGGCCAGCCGCCCCGCACTACCGCGCCCAACTTCGACCAGCACCCGCTGCACCGCGCCCTCACCACCCGGCGGGGGTATCCCGCCTACTCCGAGATCCGCTTCGACGATGCCCACGCCCGCAGCGACGCCCACAGCTTCTATTTCTCGCTCAACGGCGGCAACGCCGGCGCCTTCCTCGAGGTCGGCGCGCTCCCCGCCGTCCCCGGCAGCGACTATCTCGTCAACGCCGAGGTCCGCACCGAGCAGCTCGAACGCGCCGGCGCTCGCCTGCGCGCCTACTTCATCGACAACGCCGGCAAGCGCATCGACGCCAGCGTCGCCCAGTCCACGCCCGTCCGCACGGGCGGCCGATGGACCGAACTCGCCGTCAACCTCCGCGGCGACTTCCGCGACGCCGCATGGATCGGCCTCGAGCTCGAGCTCGTCCAGCCCCAGCCGGGGCCGCACCACCCCCTCGGCGCCCACCAGGTCGTCCTCCGCGACGTCCACGGCCAAGCGTGGTTCGACAACGTCACGATCTGGCACGTCCCCCACCTTGAGCTCCGCACCCCCAGTCCGGTCAACATCATCCGCGCCCCGGCCAGCCCCGAGCTCGCCGTCGACATCCGCGACCTCACCGGCCACCCCCTCGCCGCCAACCTCGACGTCTACGACCATCGCCGCGAGCTCATCGACAACCACGCATGGACCTTCGCCGGCGGCATCTCCCAGCGCGGCGGCGTCACACCCGACCTGCCGGGCTACGGCTGGTACCTCTTCGATCTCTCCGTCCACGATGTCCACGATGCCGACGCCCCCTTCGTCGGCCGACCCGTCGCGCGGACCGTCGCCGCCGTGCTCTACCTGCCCGCAATCGCCGACGTCCCCGCCGATCAGGTCCGGCGCTTCGCCCTCGTCGCGGACAACCTCCCCGAGCACCAGCTCAAGCTGATGCCCGAGCTCCTCTCGGCCACCGGGCTGCACCGGATCGTCCTCAGCGCCTTTGACGAGCAAACGCCGCTCGACGGCATCGAATCCCGCCTCGACCTGCTCGAGGACGTCGCGCATCGCGCGCGGCTGGATCGCCACGAACTCGCGCTGTCGCTCTCGCCGTTGCCGCATGCCCTGCTGGAGGCGATGCCGGGCGAGGCCGACGCCGCGATGCACAGCCGGCACCCCCTCGTGGCCCTGCGCCAGCCCGCGAACCTCTGGCTGGAGCACCTCACACCGCTGCTCATGCGCCTCGGCGAGCAGACGCTCGACTGGCACCTCGGCCCCGCACGTGATGGCGAGGCCTTCTACGACCCGGAGCTGATGGCCACGCTGGACGACGTCCGCCGACAGTTCCGCACCCTCGTCTCTCAGCCGCGCTTCGTCCTGCCCTGGCGGCTCGATCAGCCGCGCCCGCCCGCGACGCCCGCCGACGTCTCCTACATGCTCGACCTGCCGCCCTCCTTCGCCGCCGACGCGCTCGACGAAGCGCTCGAACCCTGGGCCGGGCCCGATTCCCCCGCCTGGCTCGTCGTCCGCGAGCTGCCCGCCGACCAGCAGCCGCACGACCGGCGCGTCGCGAGCCTCGCCCACCGCATGGTCCACGCCTGGCGCAGTGACCCCCGCGGCCTCGCCCTCGGCCATGCATGGACCGCCGGCGACACGCGCGACGCCTCGCTCATGCCCGACCCGCTACTCGGCGTCTACGTCCAGATCGCCCCGCACCTCGCCGACCGCCGATTCATCGGCGAGCTGCCGCTCGCGCCGGGCCTGCGCGGCCTCGTCGCCCATCGCCACGACGGCGGCGAGGAGGCCGGCGAAAACGTCGGCGGCATGATCGTCGCTTGGAACGAAGCCGCCGACCCCGAAGACGCTCACCTCGAGATGGACCTCGGCGGCGCCCCCGTCGCCTACGACGTCTGGGGCAACGCCCGGGAACTGCAGCGCGTCGACGGCCGCCACCGCGTCGAGCTCGACGACAAGCCGCTGTTCATCACCGGCGTCGACGCCGCCCTCGCGATGTTCCGCGCCGGCTTCGCCATCGACCAGCCCGAGATCGAGTCCACCCAGCAGGGCCACCGCCGCACGCTCACCGTCACCAACCCCTTCCCCCAGACACTCACCGGTCAACTCCGCTTCATCGGCCCCGCCGGCTGGGACATCCAGCCCGGCCAGCACAGCTTCGCCATCCCCGGCGGCGGCCGCATCGAACTGCCCGTCACCCTCCGCTTCCCCATCATGGAAGTCGCCGGCCCGCGCGAGCTCGTCGCCCGCGCCGACATCATCGCCGACGAACGCTACCGCGTCGACGTCAGCGTTCCCATCGAGCTCGGGCTCACCGGCATTGAGTTCGACGCCTCCATTGAATACCAGCCGCGCGGTGACGGCAGCGGCGCCCACGACGCCGTTCTGACCTGCCTCGTGACCAACGTCGACCGCCGCGCCGGCGGCTTCGCCGTCTTCGCCAACATGCCCGAGCACCCGCGACAGGAGCGCCTCATCCCGCGCCTCGAGCCTGGCCAGTCCGTCGTGCGCCGCTTCCGTTTCGAGCACGTCGACCCCGACGCCCCGCCAGCACCGATCCGCACCGGCGTGCGCGAAACCGCCGGCCCCGCGATCCTCAACCGCATCATCGAGTGAACGGGGATCAAACGCCAAGGTCGCCAAGGGGCTGGGGGAGAGGCCGCCAACCCGGAGAAGACCGTTGGGCGCGTTCAAGCGGGTGGCACTGACAAGCTCCGGGGACTCCGCTTGTCAGTGGAGGAGTTCGGGCGAGCGCTGTTCCGGCGGCACCCCCGGCCTACCCCTCCCAGCCCATCCGCTGCGCCACCTCGCTCAGGATCGCGAAGTACGCCATCGTCTGCGCCGTCGAGCTCATCGGCAGAATCTTCACGCTGTAGCCGGGCAGCTCGATCGCCTGGTCGCCGGGAGGCCACGGCAGATCGAACCAGAGGAAATTGTCGTGCGGCTTCATGTCCAGCGCGGGGCCATAAGGCGACGTGTGAATCAGCCGCACGCCGCGGTCCATCCAGTGCTGCACCTGCTCCTTGTTCACCGGGGCGTAGCCCATGTGCAGGACCGTGTCACCCTCGGCGAAGTCCTCGGGAATGCCGCGGGCGAGGTTGCTGATTGACGGGCCCCAGGTCAGCGGCGGCTCGAAGCTGTCGTCGTTCTCCGGCCAGTCGAAGATGTCCGGGTAGCTGTGCCCGACGCCGACCACCCAGGTGCGCTTGCCCTTCTGCCTCGCCTCGGCGAGCCACTCGGCGGCCTGAACGAGCCGATCGTGCTGCGCGACGAGCGTGTCGCGGATCGAAACCGCCTGATCAATGAAGGCGGTGGCGATCGCGCCGGGGTTGGGCGGCGGAATGTAGAGATTGTCGTGGAACAGCGGGACGGGCCACGGCTCCTGGAGGTTGTCCTTCTTGGTGAAGCAGGCGTTGCGCACGTGCGAGCCTTCGAACCAGACGCTCATGTAGATGATGGGCATCTTCCCGCCACGCGTGCAGGCGGCGATCATCTCGCCGGCGGCGGACCAGCCGCGCACGAACTGGTGAAACTCGCGGAACCCCACGAGCGGCTCGATGGCGTTGAACTTGTACCGGCCCTGGGCGGGGTCCGCTCCGCCTGTGAAGCCGGCAAACCCGTCGTGGCTGGCGAGATCGCCGACATCCTCGCGTCGGCCGTTGACGAACACGCGCAGGCCGTCGTCGAGCAGGCGCTGGAGGTTCTCGTCGTCCGCGGCCTTCCACTTGCGCGGGTCGGGCGTGGCGATGTAGGCGACGTCGTTGTCGGAGCCTGGTGGCGTGGATGAGCCGGGCAGCGATCGGCCTCGCCGCCGCCGCAGGCCCATGAGCCCGCCCGCCCGGCCGCCGAACTCGCGGGGCCACCATGCCGCAACGCGCGGTGCGCTGATGTCGCCGCCCGCCAGCATCGGCTGGGCCATGTCATGCCCGAACTGCGCCAGCGCGGGGACGTCGGCACGAATCTGCTCGATGTGTTGTTCGATCTCGGCGAGGTAACGCAGGGCCGGGCTCTGCACGTCAGTGGCGGTGGTGGACATGGCGAGGGAATCCGGGAAAATTAAAAAGTCAAAATTAAAAATTCAGAATTAACAATTCAGAAAGCCAAGGCAGAATGAGACGGCGCGATTCCATCCTCATTCTGAATTTTGAATTCTGAATTCTTAATTCACACTCACAGGTCTTTGACACGCGGGTTGTAGCGTTCGATGAGCTTCGCGTTGAACTCGTCGCCCCCCGGCAGGTTGGCGCTGCGGAAGATCGGCGGCTCCAGCCCCCGGGCCTGCATCGCCACCACGGCCTCCATCACCATGCGGTGGGCGATGTAGGCGTCGATCATCGTCGACGTCGGCCCGATCGGCACATCGAAGCCCTCGACCTGGAAGTCGGCGTCGCCGAACGGGTTTTCGTCGTCGATCTTCAGGTCCGCGTAGTCGAACAGGTGTTTCTTGTTCGGGTGGCGGATGTGGTGGTCCTTGGGGAGCTTCGCCGGCCAGTCGCTTGACGACACCGCGATGATCTTGGCGCCGCGCTTCTTGGCTTCGTCGGCGGCGTCGATCGTCGTCGGGTTCATGCCGATGTTGTGGAAGATGATCAGCAGGTCGCCTTCGCCCACGCCGTAGTAGCGGATCAGGCAGTTGGCGTACCCGGTGGTGCGCTCGACCTCGAGGTACTTGAGCGCCTGGCACGAGGGCGAGATGTCGTGGCCCATGATCGGGTTGACCATCGCCAGTCCGCCGGCGCGGAAGAACATCTCGTAGATCATCAGGCAGGTGTGCCCGCCGCCCGCGTAGACGTGCAGCAGCCGATCCTCGGCGTAGGTGTCGGCGATCATCTCACCGGCCTTGCGGAAGTTGTCCGCCTGCTTCTGCTCGACCGAATCGAGCTTGGACTGAACGTTGCCAAGGTACTCGCGGCCGCGATCCTGCGTGCTCTGGGCCATCACCCTTCCCCTTTTGCCGTGGGCGTGCTGACGAATCGAACTTTCGGTATTATGGCGATTTCCACCAAGCCGGCAAACGGCGTCCGCCGTCCCCGCCCCGCGCTTCCGCGCCCGCTCCCGGAGTCTCGCCCCGCATGAGCTTTCGCGCCCTGCTGATCGGCTTCCTGCTCGGTGTGGGCATCTCTGCCTTCACGATGTTCAACGACACCGTGATCAGCCAGAGCTGGATCATCAGCCACTTCCTGCCCATCGCCGTCTTCGGCGTCGTCGTCGCGCTGCTGCTGCTGGCCAATCCGCTGCTGCGTATCCTCGGCCGACGCATCCCCCTGACCAGCGGCGAGATCGCCATCATCGCCGCCCTCGGCCTGACCGTCTGCGGCTGGCCGAGCTTCGGGTTCTACTTCGGCTTCATCCCCAACGTCACCACGCCCACCCACTGGCTCGGCAGTCAATCCGCCTGGCAGGAACACAACGTCATGAGCTACGTGCCCGGCGCCAGCAACGAGCTGGGACGCGGGCACGTGACCGAGTGGCGCCCCGTCGCGCAGCGCATCCTCGCCGCCGGCGACGACGCGGCGGAGGCGACCTCGTTTGATGCCTCGCTGGAGACAGGCCAGGCGGGGGACGCGGTCGCGCGGCAGGTGTGGGAGCGGCTGCTGACCGGCGATCGGCTGCGCATGCGCCGGTTCCTGGAGACGGGCGGCGAGGCGCGTGAGCAGCGTCGCGACCTGACGGCCGCCCTGAACCGCGTCATCCGCGAGGCGGACCTCGCCGCGCCGCCGGGGCTCGACACCCGCGGCTGGCCGGATCACGTCCGCGACCTGCTCGACCGCGAGACGCGCACGAGCTACGAGCGGACCAGGCTCAACCGCTGGATCCTCGTCACCGCCTTCCCCGAGCAGGTCCTCCCGCCGCCGAGCGGCGAGCGGGTGCTCGTCGCCGGCAGCGAGCGCGCCCGCGCCGCCGCGGAGATGGCGATCGTCGGCCGCGGCGCCGGCGATGAACACATCCTCCACGACATTGACTGGGAAATCTGGTGGCCGACGCTGCGCATCTGGGTGACGCTCGGCCTGCTCATGGCCGTCGCCGCTCTGTGCCTGGCGCTGATCGTCCACCCCCAGTGGTCTCGCCGCGAGCTGCTGACCTATCCGCTGGCCCAGTTCGTCTCCGAGCTGAGCAAGCGCGACGAGGGCCGGGCGCTGCCCGCCGTCGCCTACACCGGGATGTTCTGGACCGGCGTGCTCATCGCCGGCGGCATCCACCTGCTCAACGGCATGAGCGTCTGGCAGCCGGACTGGCCCATCCCCAACGTGCCGCGCACGCTCGACTTCACCCCCATGACCACGCTGTTCCCCAACGCCAGCCGCGTCCACGGCGCGCACATGATCTTCGGCCCGACGCTCCACCTGGCCGTCATCGCCTTCGCCTTTTTTCTCAACACCCGCATCTCCTTCTCCGTCGGCATCGCCTACCCGGTCTACATGGCCTTCGGCGCGTTTCTCATCTCCCAGGGCATCGCCGTCGAGCAGTCCTACATCGAGCCCACCCAGACCCACCTCATGCGCTTCGGCGCCTACGTCGCCATGGGCCTGATGATCATGTACATCGGGCGTCATTACTACACCCGCCTCGCCGGGCGGATGCTCGGCGTCGGCGCGCCGGGGGCGGACGTGCCGGGCTACGCCGTCTGGGCCGGGCGCGGCATGGTGCTCAGTTGCGTCCTCGCCGTGCTCGTGCTGACCTGGATCGGCCTGGACTGGGTCGCCTCCAGCCTGCTCGTGGCGCTGATGATGCTCATGTTCCTCATCCTGACGCGCATCGTCTGCGAGACGGGCATGTACTTCGTCCAGACCGCCATCGCCCCCGTCGCCATGCTCGTGGCCCTGTTCGGCGTCGAGGCGATCGGCCCCACCTCCTTCGTCCTGCTTGCCCTCGCGAGCATCATGATCCTCGGCGATCCGCGCACCACCTGGATGCCCTACTTCGCCACCGCCCTGCAGATATTCGACCGCTCCGGTGCCGCCCGGAACGGTTCGCTGGCGCGCGTCAGCGGCCCCATGTTCGCCATGGTCCTCGTCGGCTGCGTCGTCGGCGGCCTCGCCGCCTTTGCCGTCATCAACCAGCACGGGGCGCTCAACACGCTCGGCATCTGGGGCGCCGAGATGCTCCCGTCCATGCCCTTCGACGAGCTCGCCAACCTGCTCACCGAGATGGACGCCCGCCACACCCTCGCCGACGCGACCGCCAACGACGGCCTGACGCGCCTGTGGGGATTCCGCCTCTCGCCCGAGTATTACATGTGGATGGGCGTCGGCATGGTGCTGCTGCTGGCCACCGCCTGGGGGCGCCTGCGCTTCGCCTGGTGGCCGCTGCACCCCGTGCTCTTTCTCATCTGGGGCACGATGCCCTCCTTCCGGCTGGCGGTCTCGTTCCTCGTCGGCTGGGCCATCAAGGCCGCGGTCATCCAGATCGGCGGGGCGCGGGGGTACCACCGCGTCCTGCCGCTGATGATCGGCGTCATCGCCGGCGAACTGCTCATCGCCCTGTTCTGGGTCAGCCTCGGGTCGGGCTACTACTTCTTCTGGAACGAGGGTGTCCGCCCGCCGAGCATCCGCCTCGGCCCCTGAGCGGCCGCGCCGGGTTGGATCATAAGCGCATGTACAAAGGTGTTTTGCGATCGATTCGACGTCGTTGGCGCGCTCGCTTGGCCGCTCACGCCGGACGCGTCGGCAATGTCTCGGTACGGGTCGATGGTTGACGCCATCCCATAGCCGCCGGTAGACTGGTTGAATCAGCAGTCGTTGTGATCATGGCTGGAGTCCCTGGATCGGTGCCCACAGGTGGCCCGACCGGCCACCATTCAGGCTGCCCGGAGCCCCCTGATGCCCCGCAATGTATTTCGTTCGCCCGCCTTCACGCTCATTGAGCTTCTCGTCGTCATCTCGATCATCGCCCTGCTCGTCGCGATCCTGCTGCCAGCCTTGGCGGCAGCGCGCGGTACGGCCCGGGCCATTCAGTGCTCCGCCGCCATGAGGCAGGTGGGCCAGGCTTGGATGACCTTCGCCAGCGAGCACAACGATCGCGGCCCCGGCTGGGCCGACGCCCCCGGCGCCAGCACCGATCACACCTACACGAGCTGGCTCAACCACTTCGTCTGGGGTCACGAGATCACGACCTGGCCCGAGGACATGGAGCCGATCCAGAAGCTCAACTCCTGGGTGGACAGCACCGGCCCGCACTATAACTTGAATCGCCCGAGCAACCTGGCCTGCACCGAGATCGGTGCGGCCGCCGGCCGACGGTATGCCCGCCCCTGGGTCTACAACTGGGACGCGGGCGGCGGCAGCCAGTGGCCCCATTTCCAGCAAACGCCCAAGACCGCCGGGCCCTTCGGCGAGATCATGTACAACCATCCGTTCGATCCGACGGCCCATGCCGTGCTCGGCGCCCGCCTGTCCGACATTCGCGGCAGTTCGGACACCTTCCTGGTGCTCGAGAGCGACCACAGCAACGATGGCGTCAGTTACAGCGCCGTTGAAGCCGACGCCGTCGCCGAGATCCCGCCCGGGCAGACGAGCACCACGCCCATCACCGGCCGCGGACACTACATGTTCCGCCACCCGGGTATGACGATGTACACTCTGATGGCCGACGGCCACGTGAATCGCGTCGGCGCGGATCCCGAGGAGTTTCGCTCCGAACGCTTCGACCTGCGGAAGTGATCGGCCCGTGAGTAGCGAGCGGAAGACATACGCTGGCGGCTCGTCGACAGTGGGCGCGTTTGGCGCAGAAGCACTGGTGGGCAAGCCACCAGTGGCGCCGCTTTTCGGACGGAGCCTGGAGCACATGCCACAGCTTCGTAACGTCGAGGGTGCCCTGACAAGCGGAGTCCGCGGAGCTTGTCCCTCCGGAGGACGGCAAACACTGACCAGGCCGAAGACGGCCTGAGCCCTAGTCAGTGGCACCCGCTAAACATCAACAAGAGACGCTCTAGTTCCGAAGTTGTTTGGGAGCCTGACCATGATCCGTATCGTTCGTTCGAAGCCGGCCTTTACACTCATCGAACTGCTGGTGGTCATCTCGATCATCGCCCTGCTCGTCGCGATCCTGCTGCCAGCCTTGGCGGCGGCGCGCGGCGTTGCCCGGTCCATCCAGTGCGCGTCGCAGATGCGCACCGTTGGCCAGGCCTGGATGCAGTTCGCCGCCGACCACGAGGATCGCGGCCCCGGTCACGCCGACTCCGGCTCAAGCTCGGCCCACACGTACACGACCTGGCTCAACCACTTCATCTGGGGCACGGAGATCCGGATCCCCCCCGAGTTCATGGGGCCGATTCAGAAATTCAACATCTGGCCTGAAACGCTGACCGTCGGCCCCCATCCGGGGAATCTGGCGTGCACCGAACTCGCCTCCACCATGCCCGGCCGTGAGCTCGCACGCCCCTGGCCCTACAACTGGAACGCCGGCGGCGGCAGCCAATGGCCCCACTTCCAGCAAACGCCCAAGACCGCCGGGCCCTACGGCAAGATCATGTACAACCACCCGTTTCCCGACGTGGGCGGCAACCCCGCCCACGTCGTGCTCGGGGCGCGGCTGTCGCAGTTCCGCAACATCTCCGACACGTTCCTGATCGTCGAGAGCAACATCCCCAACGACGGACTCAGCCACAGCAATGCGGATCAAGCCGCCGTCGCTCACGTGACGCCCAGTCACCCTGACACGTCTGTGGTCGAAGACCGCGCCCGGTTCATGTTCCTCCACCCCGGCCTGACGATGAACTCGCTCATGGCCGACGGGCACGTCGAGCGCCTCGGGGCGGACCCCGAGAACTTCACCGCGGAGCGGTTCGAGATCGACTGACCCGCGCATGCCGCCCGCGGCCGCGCACCCTGCAAACTGGAGTTCACCATGCAGCCAATCCGATGCGGCCTGCGGATCGCGGCCGTGATGATGCTCGGCGCGGCGCTCGCGGGCGCCTCCGCTCCGAACTCTCCGGCGATGGACGATGTCGACCGCCAGATTCTCGAGGGCTTTCTCGAGCACACCCGCGCCGTTCCGGAGCGCATCAGCGCGGATCACGTGCGCGAGCTTGTCGCCGACGAGGCCGAGGGGTTGCGCTGGCGTGTGCTGCCCTACGTCGAGATGCCGCTGACCGCCTACGAGATCACGGGGGACGAGGCCTTTCTCGACACCTTTGTGGCCGTGTTCGCCAACCTCGAAGCCGCGCTGACCGAGGGCCCCGATGGGTACCTCGGCTGGTACGGCAAGGCGCTGCCCATCTTTCAGGACCCGGAGAACCCGGACCGGCCCATCGACGTGCTGATCAACAGCTTCGGCGGCATCGAGCTCGTCTCGCGGTTCATCGAGCACATCGACGCCGACCCCGTACTGGCCGAGCGCTATGCGGCCGAGCGCGAGCGCTACCTCGATCTGGCGACGAACCACCTTTTCGAGAAGTGGAACGCGCGGGGCAACTATGTCGAGCTGGGCCGCCGCGGGGCGATCTACCGCACGCACGAAGGGCTTGCGCCGACCAAGAGCCACCTCACCCAGCCGATCAACAAGCTCGAGGACATCGCCCGCGGCCTGCTCGCGCTCTACCGCGTGACCGACGACGAGCAGTACATGGCCCAGGCGGTGCGCATCGGCACGTTCTTCAAGCGCTCGCTCGCCCTGCCCAGCGAGCACTACGAGTGGACCTATTGGACGCCCGCCGGTGCGTGGGACATCCACCCCGACAACCCCGACCAGTGGAAGCACTGGATCGGCGCCGAGCACCGGGCGGGCTACTACGGCTCGAGCGTAGCGCTCGCCGTCGAGCTCTACCACCACGGCGTGGTCTTCGACGAGACGGACATCGAGCGGTTCGTTAACACGCAGCTCAACCAGGCGTGGAACGGGAGTCTGGACGACCCGCAGTTCTTCCGCGTCGACCGGTCGGACGGCCCACGGTCGGGCAGCTACATCGCCGCCGGGCTCGCGCCGTGGAGCGACCGCCTCGCCGAGTTCATCTACGCCGGCGAGCGCCGTGACAGCCGTCTGGAGAACGCCGGGCATCCGTGGCAGGGGGGCCCGGCCGCCCGCGGCTGGGTGCATGGCCGGTTCGTCTACATGAACGAGGCCCGGGATGGGCGCCAGATTCACGCTGCGCATGGCGAGCGCTTCCGCGCCTCGGAAACGGGCGGTGCGCTTCTCGAAGAGCTGGAGTTCGACGTCGAGTCGCCCGGCTACCGCGCCCCGCGCACGCCCGCCGAAATGCGTCCCATGCCCGGGGGGGAGTGAGGGCGGCAGAGGTCGCCTGGCGCGTCGAGGAGGGGGGCTGACCGATCGTGTGCCGGCGGCGTTTTTTCCTTGACGCCCCCCTGGCCATGGGGTATACCAGAAGAGTCATCAGGCCGATGTTCCCGCCGATTGCGGCGACCAGGAGGGAGGGGGGCGGCCGAGGCGGGGATGACGGGAGAAAGCGACGGCAGGCCACGGGTCGCCATCGCAGGCAGTTTTGCGGGTGCCGAACGGTCATGGTGGGCGTGCCGGCCCGGGTTGGTGTATCGGAGGGTTGGGTTGCGCATCCGTTCAGGATCGGGCAACGCGGAGGAGAGAAAGGATCTGATCGTTTTTGGGTGTCTGTACATGCATCGGCATGCCGCGCTGCGGTGATGCGTGTGGATCGTTCCGACAGGAGGCGCCCGTGAAGGTCACGGACGCCGAGGGTTTGACGCCGCGTTGGCGTTCTGGTTTCAATCATTGTCTTTGGGAGGAGAAAGCATGACGTTTCGTAAGACAGGCAAGACAGGCAGGACAGCCTTGATGGGCTGCCTCGCCGCCGGGGCGGTCGCCGTCGCCGGCCCGGCGTCCGCGACGCTTATCGATTTCGAGGACCAGGTCAACCCGTTCAGTGGCGGCACCGTCGTCACCGACCAGGCCAACTCGGGCGACTACTCGCTCTACCTCGCCCCCGGGCAGCAGAGCGTGATGAACATCCCCGCCGAGTACCTCGGCAAGGGGTGGACCATCACCGTGACCATGCAGGTCTACGACCAAGGCATGTGGATCGACCCCGAGGTCGAAGGCTCGCCCTTCCCTTCGCGCAACAACGTGCGCTGGGGCGTGGCTTCGCAAACGGGCACGGGCAGCCTCGACGCTGAGCACCACGAGGGCGTCATGTTCGTCGACGCCAACAACCTGGCCTCGGGCGAAGTCTATGGCTGGAGCAACTCCGCCAACGCGCGCTGGAGCCAGTGGTTCTCCGTCGGGCACTTCGGCGGGCCGCGCCAGGTCGTCGAGCTCGGTGACGGCGGCAGCTACGACGAGGAGCTTGAGCAGTGGATCGCCCCTCAGCCGGGCGTCGGCCAGTGGACCGAGTGGACGTTCGAGGTCGCCAACGATGGGAGCACGACGATCACCGGCGATGGCGTCGGCACTCGCACCGCCACGATCTCCGGCGGCATGCAGCAGATCTATCTCGGCGGCGGCACCGGCAGCTCGCCGCTCGGCGGCATCTGGGTCGATGACATCACCATCGTCCCCGAGCCCGGCACCATCGGCCTGCTCGCCATGGGCGGCGTGATGCTGCTCGCCCGTCGGCGGCGCTGAGCCTCGCGTCAAATCACCGTGACCATCGAGGCGGGGGGGGGGGGGGGCGGGGGGGGGG
>JBBDRN010000033.1:22502-27081 GCA_040905445.1 Phycisphaeraceae bacterium
CTACGCCCTGCCGCGTTTTCTATGGCACACCGCGCCGCCTGCCGTCCTCCGCCCGCCATCAACGGGCCGACGGTGGGCTGTTATACTTGGCCTCCGCGCCGAGGCGGCGCGATCAGTTCGCCTGCGAAGGACGCCATGACACCCATCGAGAACCTGACGCTCGAATTCAGCTTGAAGCCCTTCGCCGGCCGCGACCCCGACCGCTTCACGCGCGTCAGCGAACGCATCTGGAGCCTCTGGCAGCCCGCCATCGCCAACGCCAGGCAGCTCTCCGTCCAACTCTGGATCGGCACGGGCGACGAGATCTTCGTCTTCGCCGGCGATCCGAACCAGGCCTTTCCCTGGGCCGAGTCGATCGGTTTCTGCAACTACGCCCACGCCGACGCCTACGACCAGGCGAACGTCCACTACCGCGTCAACAAGGCCCAGCCGTTCCGCGACGACCCCGGCCGATTCACCTACGGCGATCTCAAGCAGCTCATCGCCGCGCTGCGCGCCACAGCCCGCGATCGGCTGGGGCGCGAGCTGCGCGTCGGGGCGACGGTGGACCCCGGGCCCGAGTTTGCCGACAGTCCGTTTCGCTACGAGCACCACCGCGAGATCCTGCAGCCGACCGACAATCCGCTCTACCGCCCGATGCGCTTCATCAGCCACCAGACGCGCCTGCGCGGCGACGACCAGGTCTATGCCGGCTTTCCCGACGGCATCCCGGACGACATCTCGCTCGGCCAGTTCCTCGGCAGGCAGTTCAAGGCCCTGCGCGAGTACGCGGGCTTCGACTACCTCTGGCTGTCCAACGGCTTCGGGTATTCCGAAAACCCCTGGGTGTGGTACGGCCACCTCTTCGACGGCCATCGCGTCAACGTCGAGCGGGTCACCGACGAGCAGAACACGACGATCACCTTCTGGGAAGACTTCCGCGCCGCCGACCCGGAGGCCGAGCTCGAGGTGCGCGGCACGAACTTCTCCATCGGCATGGACCTCGCCACCGACGGCTGCTCCCATCGCAGGCTCAACGAGATCGGCGGGCTGATGAAGCCGCCGTGCAACCCGCCCTGGGGCTCGCGGGCACTGGGGCTGGAGATGGGCAGCTACCTGTCGCGCCTCGCCAAGACGCCCACGCGCCGCCTGCCGTTCCGGTTCTATCTCAACGACCCGTGGTTCGTCGCCCGGCCGTGGTACGACTACTACGGCCGCGAGCCGTTCGACATGTACGTGCCGCTCAGCGCCGCGCGGCTGGGCGAGGGCGGCGCGGTCGAGACGCCGACGGACTTCAACATGTTCAGCATCGACTCGTTCCTGGGCGAGCTGGACGCGGAGCAGGCACAGGCCGTGCTGCCGCATGTCATCGAGGCGTGGCGCGGCCGCGCCGACGCGGCGGGCCCGGTGGTGTGGGTGTACCCGTTCGACGAGTATCACGATCTGCTGGACGCCGCGTCGCCGGAGCTTGCGGGCGTGTTCGCCCATGACTGGTTCATGTGCCGGGCGATCGACGAGGGGCTGCCGGTCAACACCGTGTGCAGCAGCGATCGCTTTGTCGAGCTGGCGCGGGGCGGGCAACTGCCGGATGCGGTGTACATCGCGCCCGCGCCGCTGGGTGACTGGGCGTACGGGCAGGCGCTGCTCGAGCATGTGCAGGCAGGGGGGCGAGCGATCGTCTACGGCTCGCTCGCCGCCGCTCCGCCCGCGCTGCGCGAGGCGCTCGGCGTGGCGCTCGATGAGCCGTTGGAAGGCGAGTTCAACGTCGCCCAGCAGCGTCTCGAGCTCGACGAGATCGCCAACCCGGACGCGGACGTGTCGGCCGACGACCCGACCTACGCGGCGATCGGCATGGCGGGGAGCACCGCCCAGGCCGCGGGCCCCGCCGCCGACCGCCCCGTCATCCACCGCGCGGGCGTCAGCGGCGGCGGCATCCGCGAGGTCGTGGCCGACGCGGCGAACACCCGCACCACGCTGCAACTCGACGGCGCGTCGCGGGCGTACACCGTCTGCCGCAGCGTGGGCAGGGGCACGCTTGCCTGGCATCGGGGGACGGTGTCGTTCGAGCCGCACATCGATCGCCTCGAGCCCGGCTGGGACGCGCCCGCGGCCGCCCAGCAGCCGGCGCAGTGGATGCGCAGCCTGCTTGGTGAGCTGGGCGTGACCATCCGCCAGCACAAGCCTTACCTCAGTTCCAAGTCGACCTACGCGTTCATCAAGCGCGTCGGCGGCGCCTGGGTGCTCACGGGCCATCAGCCCGACACGAGCGTCGAGATCAGCGTCGCGACGCCCGACGGCGCGCCGGCGTTCGAGGAATACGAGACGCGCATCGTCAACGGCGCCGCCCGCGTCGCGATGGGCAAGACGTTCCACCGCCCGGCGCGCGTGTTCGTGCGCATGGGTGGTGACGGAGACGGCGTGGTCAGTGTGAAGCTGCTGCCGGTGAACGTCGGCCGCGCGGCGCACTTCAGCGTCTCCGGCCTGCGCGACGCGGACGTGACGCTCTACCCCGAGCCCGGCGCCCTCAAGGCGGGCCGCGTCGAGCTGCGCGAGAGCGTCTACGGCGAGCCGATCGACGGCAGCCAGATCGCGTTGCACCCCGACAAGTTGTGCCTCAACGGCTATACCGGTTCCCTTTACATCCAATGGTGAGCATATGACCGCGACGACAACGCAGCAGACATCGGGCAACGACCAGGTCGCCGTCCCCCGCCGCAAGCCGCGCACCGCCCGCGTGGGCCTCTTCGGCGTGGGGCACGACACCTACTGGGCCCAGTTCGAGGGCCTGCGCGACGAGCTGATGGGCTACATGGACACGCTCGGCAAGCGCATCGAAGGCCACGACGTCGAGGTCGTGCAATTCGGCCTGGTGGACACCGCCCGCGCCGCCTATCGCGTCTTGCCCGAGATCAAGGCCGCCAATCTCGACGTCCTCTTCTGCGACATGCTCACCTACGCGACGAGCTCGACGTGGGGCATCATCGTGCGCGAGCTGAACATCCCGATCGTGATGGTCGCGCTTCAGCCGCGCAAGGCGCTGGACTACGACAAGGCGGACACGTACACGCAGCTCGCCAACGACAACATCTGCTCCGTGCCCGAGTTCACGGGCGTGGCGATCCGCATGGGCAAGCCCGCGCCGCCGCTGATCATCGGCACACTGGACGACGACCCGGCCGCGGACGCCGAGCTCGCCCGCTGGTGCGACATCGCCAAGGTGCTGCACGATCTCAAGGGCGCGCGCATCGGGCACTTCGGGCACGTGCTCGAGGCGATGCTCGACATGCACTCGGACCCGACCGCCTTCACCGCCGCGTTCGGCTGCCACATCGTGCAGACGGAGCTCGACGATCTCGTGCGCGTCCATCGCGACATCACCGAGGCGGACATCAAGGCCAAGGAGAAGGAAATCCTTGGCATGTTCGACACGCCGGACCCCAAGTCCGACCCGGTCACGCGCAAGCTCACCGACGCGGACCTCGAGACCGCCGCCCGCGCGGCCGTGGCGCTCGATCGCTTCGCCGCCGAGCATGAGCTCGATGGCCTGGCGTACTACTACGAAGGCGAGCCCGGCAGCGACCGTGAGAAGCTCGCGTCCAACCTCATCGTCGGCAACTCACTGCTCACTGCCGCCGGCTTCCCCATGTGCGGCGAGTCGGACCTCAAGACCTGCATCGCCATGCTCATCATGGACCGGCTGGACATCGGCGGCAGCTTCGCCGAGTTTCACCCCGTCGACTTCAACGAGGGCTTCGTCCTCGTCGGCCACGACGGCCCGCACCACATCAACATCGCCGAGGGCAAGCCCGTGCTTCGCAGTCTGACGAAGTACCACGGCAAGCCCGGCTCCGGCGCGTCGGTCGAGTTCAAGATCAAGGAAGGCCCCATCACCATGCTGTCGATCGGCATGACGGGCGACGGCCGCTTCAAGTTCGTCATCGGCGAGGGCGAGTCCGTCAAGGGTCCCATCCCGCCCACGGGAAACACGAACACACGCGGCTTCTTCAAGCCCGACGTCCGCACCTTCCTCGCCCGCTGGATGGCCGAGGGCCCGACGCACCACTTCGCCCTGGGCATCGGCCATCACGCCCAGTCGATCGCGTACATCGCCGACACGCTGGGCATCCCCTACGCGATCGTGGACACGAAGTAGGCTCCGCGGTGCGGACCCTCGTGGCCTAGTTGATCATCTTCATCGGCAGGTGCCGCGTGCAGTTGGCGAGGCGTACCGACACGCCACCGTCGGGCTGGACGTGCACCACCGTCAGCGCGGTGTTGTTCATGCCCAGGGGGATGGCACGGCGCGAGTCGAGCCCCGCGAGCGTGGGCAGCATGAACCGCGTCAGGTTGCCGTGGCCGACGACGAGCACGGCAACGCCGGGCGTGAGGTGGTGGCGCTTGACGCGGGCGATGAAGCGCTGCATCGCCTCGCGCTCGCGCTTCAGTCGCTGGCGGTCGTCGCGCGTCCGCGCCGGCTGCGCGCCGCGCTGGTGGAAGCTGGCGACCTCGCGCAGCTCCTCCAGGACGGTGTAGGGCGTGTCGGGGGTAAGCGTGCTGTAATGTGCACGTTGACATCGGCGTGGGTGTGGTCGAGCCATTC
>JBBDRN010000034.1:0-103390 GCA_040905445.1 Phycisphaeraceae bacterium
AGCACAACGACCTCGAAGACGTCGGCAAGGACACCTACCACCACACCTTCTTCGAGATGCTCGGCAACTGGTCGTTCGGCGACTATTTCAAGCGCGAAGCCATCGCCTGGGCCTGGGAGCTGCTCACCGAAGTCTGGGGCCTGGACAAATCCCGCCTGCACGCGACCGTCTTCACCGGCGACCCCGCCGACGGCGTCGAGCGCGACGAGGAGGCCGCCGACCTGTGGCGCACCGTCACCGACATCGACCCCGAGCACATCCACTACGGGGACAAGAAGGACAACTTCTGGGAGATGGGCGAGACGGGTCCGTGCGGGCCGTGCTCCGAGATCCATATCGACCTGACGCCCGACAAGAGCGGCGCCGGCCTCGTCAACGCCGACGATGCGCGCGTCATCGAGATCTGGAACCTCGTGTTCATCCAGTACAACCGCAGCGCGGGCGGCACGCTCTCGCCGCTGCCGTCCAGGCACGTCGACACGGGCATGGGCTTCGAGCGCATCACGGCCGTGCTCCAGGGCAAGACGAGCAATTACGACAGCGACGTCTTCACGCCGCTCTTCGCCGCCATCGCCGAGGTGACGGGCGCGCGGCCGTACGGCGCCAAGCTCGACGACGCGGTCGACATGGCGTACCGCGTGATCGCGGACCACATCCGCTGCCTGACGTTTGCCATCACCGACGGGGCGCTCCCCGCCAACGAGGGGCGGGGCTACGTGCTGCGGCGGATTCTCCGGCGCGCGTTCCGCCACGGATGGCAGACGCTCGGGCGCACCGAGCCGTTCCTGCATCGCCTGGTGCCGGCCGTCGTCGATCACATGGGCGAAGCGTTCCCCGAGCTGCGCAAGGACCCGGACCGCGTCGCCGAGGTGCTGCGCGAGGAGGAGGAGGGCTTCGCGCGGACGATCGAGCGCGGCATCGACCTCTTCGAGCAGGCCGCGGCGCGCGGCGGCGACCGCATCCGCGGCGAAGACGCATTCATGCTCTACGACACCTACGGCTTCCCGCTGGACCTGACCCAGGTCATGGCCCAGGAGCGCGGCATGGCCGTCGACGTCAAGGGCTTCGAGCGGCGCATGGAACAGGCGCGCGAGCGCTCGCGCGCCGGCGCCGGCGGCGGGGACGTCAAGCAGTCGCTCGTCGAGATCGTCCAGAAAGGGGGCATGCCCGCCACGACGTTCCTCGGCTACAACGACGTGACCGAGGCGGAGATCGAGCCCACCGCGCTCAAGCTGCTCACCCACGACGACGCGGAGAGGTACACGCCCGCCGAGCACCTCATCCAGGGCATGGACGGTGCGATCGCGCTCGACCAGACGCCCTTCTACGCCGAGGCGGGTGGCCAGGTCGGCGACACGGGGATGATCCAAACCGCCGAAGGCCAAACCCGCTTCCGCGTCCAGGACACCATCAAGGTCGGCGACACCACATTCCACATCGGCCACATGGAAGCGGGCAAGCTCGACGCCGGGAGCGCCGGCAAGCTCAAGCTCACGGTCGATCGCGACCGCCGCGAGAAGATCCGCGCCAACCATACGGCCACGCACCTGCTCAACCTCGCGCTGCGCAAGCACGTGGGGCGCAACGTCGACCAGCGCGGCTCGCTCGTCGACGACGAGAAGACGCGCTTCGACTTCTCGCACAATGCGGCCGTCAACGAGCAGCAGCTCGCCGAGGTTGAGAAGACGGTCAACGAGCTGATCGCCGAGGACCTGCCTGTCTACGCCGACGAAGCCCCGCAGGAGGAGGCGTTGAAGATCAACGGCCTGCGCGCGGTCTTCGGCGAGAAGTACCCGCCGCGCGTCCGCGTCGTGTCGGTGGGCCAGCCCGTTGACGAGATCCTCGCCGAGCCGCAAAGCGACGAGTGGCAGGGGCGCTCCATCGAGTTCTGCGGCGGCACCCACCTCGACCGCACCGGCCAGGCGCAGGCGTTCACCGTCATCAGCGAGGAGGCCGTCGCCAAGGGCGTCCGCCGCGTGACGTGCCTGACCGGCGAGCGGGCGAAGGAGGCGCAGCGCACGGCCGAGCGGCTGGAGCGCGAGTTGCAGATGCTCCGCGCCGGCGACGACGACGCCGCCATGCAGCGCGACCGCAGTGATGCGTCGACGGTGCTGCAGGAGCTCAACGAGGCGACGCTGCCGCTGACGGTGCGTCGTCGGCTGGGGGCGCTCGTGACCGAGATCCAGTCGCGCACGCGTCAGCAGCAAAAGGCCGAGAGTCAGGCCGCCGAGCGCACGATCATCGACGAAGCGCGGCGGATCGCCGACAGCACCGAGGCCGGCAACGGCAGCGCAATCGTCGCGAAGCTCGAGGGCGCCGACGCCAACGCGCTGCGCAGCGCGATGGACGTGATCCGCAAGAAGCACCCCAACGTCCCGCTGCTGCTGGCCGGCGTGGACGACGGCAAGGTCGCGCTCATCGCGGCTGTGCCCGAGGACCGCATCAAGCAGGGCCTCAAGGCCGGCGACTGGGTCAAACAGGTGGCGCAGGTGGTCGGCGGGAGTGGCGGCGGGAGGCCCGACATGGCGCAGGCGGGGGGGAAGGACCCGAGCAAGGTGGACGAGGCGCTGGAGGTGGCGCGGGAAGCGGCGGCGGGGAAGTAGCGGAGGGTTCAGGGATCAGGGATCAGGGATCGGTCAGAGGGGCAGCATGCTTGAGGACCAGACGAAACGGGCCGACGGGGAACAGTCGTACCGTCAGTTGCAGGTTTGGCAGGCGGCGATGGATCTGGCGGAAGCGATCTGTCGCTTGACCCGAGCCTTCCCTGCTGAGGAGCGGTTCGCCTCGCCCGTCAGCTTAGCGCTGCCGCCATCTCGGTGCCTTCCAACATCGCCGAAGGCTACGGCCGGATGCACCGCCGCGAGTACGTGCACCACCTGTCCATCGCGCGTGGGTCACTTATGGAAGCCGAAACGCAGCTGACACTCGCCGTCCGCCTCGGTTACGTCGCCCGCGAAGACGTCCTCGCCGTCTGGGACACCGCGCAGCACACCGGCAGAATGCTCCACCGTCTCATACAATCGCTCACCAACACGCCGTGACTTCTGATCCCGGCTCCCTGATCCCCGATCCCTGATCCCCGAACCCCAGTTTCCCATGCCCAAGATTAACGACAACTATCTCAAGCTCACGGCCGGGTACCTCTTCCCCGAGATCGCGCGACGCGTGAGCGCCTTCGCCGACGCCAACCCCTCCGCCGAGATCATCAAGCTCGGCATCGGCGATGTGACTGAGCCGCTGCCCGCCGCGTGTGTCGCCGCCATGCACAAGGCCCTCGACGAGCAGGCCGGCCGCGACACGTTCCACGGCTACGGCCCCGAGCAGGGCTACCCGTTCCTGCGCGAAGCCATCGCGCAGCACGATTACCAGACGCGCGGTGCCCAGGTCGCCGCCGACGAGATCTTCATCTCCGACGGCAGCAAGTGCGACACCGGCAACATCCTCGACATCCTGGCCCCCGCCACCCAAGGCGGGCACGGCAACACGATCGCCGTCCTCGACCCGGTCTACCCCGTCTACGTCGACACCAACGTCATGGCGGGCAACACCGGCCCGGCGCGCGACGACGGCAAGTACGAAGGCCTCGTCTACCTGCCCGTGACCGCCGAAAACGAGTTCACGCCCGGCCTGCCCGCGCAGCCCGTCGACGTCATCTATCTCTGCTACCCCAACAACCCGACCGGCGCCGTCGCGAGCAAGGCCGCGCTCAAGCAGTGGGTCGACTACGCCCGCGAGCACGGCTCGCTCATCCTCTTCGACGCGGCGTATGAGGCGTACATCACCGAGCCGCAGATTCCGCACTCGATCTACGAGATCGACGGCGCGCGCGACGTCGCCATCGAGTTCCGCAGCTTTTCGAAAAACGCCGGATTCACCGGCACGCGCTGCGCCTGGACCGTCGTGCCACGCGAGCTCACCGGCAAAACATCCGACGGTCGCGATGTGCCCCTGCACCAGCTCTGGAACCGCCGGCAGTCGACCAAGTTCAACGGCGTGTCCTACATCGTCCAGCGCGGCGCCGAGGCCGTCTACTCCGACGCCGGCCAGCAGCAGGTGCGCGAGCTGGTGAGCTTCTACCTCGACAACGCGCGCATCGTCCGCGAAGCGCTCAGCGAGCGCGGCATGGACGTCTACGGCGGCGTCAACGCCCCCTACGTCTGGGTCAGGGCGCCCGACGGCCTGTCGAGCTGGGACCTGTTCGACAAGCTGCTCAACGAAGCCCACGTCGTCAGCACGCCGGGCAGCGGGTTCGGCGCCGCCGGCGAAGGCTACTTCCGCATCAGCGCCTTCAACTCCCGCGCCAACATTGAGGCCGCGATGCAGCGCATCGGCAGCCGGTTGGCGGTGTAACGCCGACGCGACCGTCGGTTGGCCCGCTCGTGCTACGGCACCGCCTGCGCCGGCTCGGGCCCACCACGCGCACCGCCTTGTCCGAGCACGCCCTGCCACGACCGCCGCAGGTCCTCCATGCTCACGACATAGGCGTCCGGGTCCTCGAGCGTGCCCGTGACGCGGATGCCCATGAGCTGGTCGACCAGGACATCGATCATGTCCGACAGCACGCCCAGCCGCGGCGTTGCGGGGTTGCGTGCGTAGAAGCTCAGGTCCAGCCGCTGCGTCGGGTAGTGCAGTGTTCCCGCGCCGCTCAGCGCCACCGTCGCCGCGCCGAGGTGCAGGTGCTCGATGAGGATGTCGTTGCCGGCGATGATCGCCTCGACCTCGGCGTCGCGAAAGGCGTTGGCGGTGGGCACCGTCAGGCTCGCCGCCTGCAACAGGGCCAGCGTCAACGGCCGCTCGTAGAGCTGCGCGTCGCGGATGCGCAGGCTCAGCCGCCCGCGCCGGGCCATCGGTTCGTTAGGCACGGTCTCGAGTGTCAGGCTCGCGGTCAGTCGCCCCGCGCCGGCGTCGTTGCCGTCGATCTCCGATTCGGGATCGATCACGGGCAGCGCGGCGACGTCCTGCAGCGTCAGCTCCAGGCGCGTGCGTCTGCCCTGGCCGGTCTCGATCCACCCGCGGCCTGCGAGCGTTCCGCCGTGCATCGTGCCCGTCAGATGCGTGATGTGCAGGCGATCCGGGCGATCGGGGTCGGTCGCGAGACGGAGAGTCAGCGGCGCGATGGGTCGGCCGGCCGCGAGCAACTGCCGGGCACGCAGCGTCAGCGCCACGACAGGATCAGCCGCGCCGCGGTGGTAGGCGATGTCGAGCTCGATGTGGCCTTCGATCTCGGTCAGGGCCGTGCCGATGTCCAGCGACGTGCCGTCGAGCTCGAGTCGACCGGTGAAGCGTATCAGCTCCTGGCCGGCGTCCGCGTCGGGCGCGTAGCGCAGGCGTGTGTTGGCCAGGTGAATCGGCCCTTGGACCGCCAGCCGTTCGAGCAGGGCGAGGACGGGCGGCGGCAGCACGGCACGCAGCGGCGCGTCGATCCGATGCAGCGTCCCCCCCAGCCGCAGATCCACGGTTCCCACGTCGGCGTCCGTCAGCGCGACCCGCCCGTCGAGTTGCACCACGTTGGCGCCGACCCAGCCGCGCAGCCCGCTGAGGCGCAGCTCGCCGGGCGCGACGTGCGCCTCGCCGGCGAGGTCGGCGAGCGCGATCCGTTCGCCGCCGAAGTTGAACGCCAGGCGGCGCGGGCGCAGGCTCGCCTTCCATGTCTCGGCGCTCGTCGCGTCGCCGCGGGCGGCGAGGTTGACCGTGGCGTCGAAGCGACCGGCGGGCTGGTAGGTGTCGAAGAGCTGCGCCAAGGGAGCCCGGGCCTCGTGCCCGGGCGGCAGCAGGTCGAGCAGCTCGGCGCTGAGCGGAAAGTCAATCGCCTGCAGGCGCAGGCGGTGGCGCGGCGGCGCTTGCTCGCCCCAGGTGAAGCGTCCGTCGGCGGTGAGCGAGCCGCCCGCGTGTCGGGCCGTGAGCCCGTCGAGCGTGACGCGACCCGGGGCGAGCGTGAACTCACCGGCGAGTTCCGCGAGTCGCAGTCGTCCGCCGAACGGCCTCAGCTCGACGTTGCCCGGCGAAAAGGTCAGCGAGAAGTCGGCGCCGCGTGGGCGGTCCGGGTCGCGGAAGATGCGGCCGTGCCCGAGCAGCGTGCCGCTCGCGTGCAGGCTGCGCACCCAGCGCTGCTGCGCGTGGGGCAGGGACGCCAGCAGCAACTCGTCGATCGGCAGCCGGGCGTTGTCGATGTAGAGGTCGGGCGTGACGCGGCGGGCCTCCGGGTCGATGTGCACCAGCCCGGCGATGCGTCCGCTTGCGCCGGTAAGCCCTTCGACGACGATGTCCTCGGCGCGGATGCGCGTGCGTTCGATCGCGAGCTGTCCGCCCGTGGCCGTGAGCGGGTAGGGCCAGTGCGCGAACAGGCCGTGGACCGGCTCGGTGGGGCGCAGCAGCGCTTCGATGGCGACCCGGCCGTGCGTCTGCTCGGGTCCCAGCCGGCGGGCCTCGAGCATCATGTCGGCGCGGCCGGCGGCGAGGTCGAAGCGCGGCGCCGACGCGCGCCCGCGTGCTCGCGACCCGGGCCGATCCGGGTCGGGGCCCGTGCGGATGTGCCCGGCATCGACGAGGCGGCGGTGGCCCGCGGCGTCGAAGAACAGCGCCAGCGCCTGGCGCTGCCGCGGACGCAGGGCGCGGAACAGGTGGCGGTCGACCGTCAGTTGCTCGCCGGTGATCGTCATGTCGATGCGCGCCCGGCCGTGAGGCGGCGTGACGCGGCCGGTGATGTGCACCTCGCCGCCCGCGGGTGTTCGGCCCGTGAGCCCCTCGATGTGGAGTTCGTCGTTGTTGAAATGGATCGTGCCGTGCACGTCCTGGAGCGGATAAGGGAACTTGTCATACCGCCCGGCGGCGTGGGCGACCAACAGCCGGCCTTCGTACGTCAACTGCTCGCCTGCCGCGGCGCGGTGAACGTGGGCCCGGGCCTCGAAGCGGCCGCGCGGCTGAAACCGGTTGTAGGCCCGCGCGAGCTGGTCCGTCGTGTTCGCCAGCGCCGGCGGCTCATCGGTCAGCTCGAACGGCTCGGTGCGCACGTAAAGATCGAGCGGCGCGTCGAGGCGAAGCCCCTCGATCCGCCCCTGGACCTCGTAGCCGATCCCTTCGACCCGCCCCGTGAGCTGCTCGACGTAGAGCGTCTCGCCGGCGAGCCCCAGCCGGGCGTGCACGTCGGTCATGCGCGGGTCGATCTCAGCGATCGGCACGGACAGCGAGACGTTGCGCATGATCAGCTCGGCCTCGGTGGCTTGCGGGCGGTCGGGTCGATACGTCAGCGAGATCGTCGGCAGCTCACCCTCGGGGTCCAGCCGCTGCCACCAGCGGCGCAGATCGCGCGGCAGCAGGTAGCGCTGGCCCTCGACGAAGCGGAAATGCTCCAGCCGCGCGTCGATGCGAGGCTCGGCGAGGTCGACCGTGCCGATCAGTTCCAGGGCGTCGTCGGCAGGCGGGTCGTCCGGCTCCTGGCGCAGGGAAAAGTGGTAGGCGCTGGGCGTCTGGCCGTCCTGTACCAGCACTCCATGTAGTGGCAGCGACGCCAGGGCGTGGTAGTTGAGCTCCGCGTCCAGCTCGCCGAAGCGCAGCGCCCCGTCGCGCACCGTCAGCTCGGGCAGCGCGTTCGGGAGCGCGGGGTCGTTGTCGTCAGGCCCGGGCAGCAGGCGCTGGTAGGTGTAGTGATAGGCGTCGCGGTCTTCGGTCAGGTACAGCCGCGGCTCGTCGAGCGCGACGCGCCGCACCGGCAGCCGCCCGCCCAGAAGCGCGCCCAAGCTGAACTCGACGGCCGCCTGGCGCGCCTCGAACAGCCGCCCCGCATCGCCCACCAGCCCGGGTACGCGCAGTTCCAGCGTGTCGACCGTCAGTCGGCCGCCCCAGTTCAGCCGGGCGATCTCCAGCTCGACGTCCGCACCGGTGGTGCGCGTCAGGGCCTGCGTGACGATATAGCTCAGCGGCCCGGGGCGGGTCAGGATAAACCCCGCCAGCGCGAGGATCACGGCCAGCACCGCGAGCGCGGCGACCGCCCGGCGCAGCCAGCGTCGGCGCGGGCGGGAGGCGGGGGTGTCGCCGGCGGGCGCGTGCGCAGGCGCGGGCGCCCGGCAGGATTGGGTGGGGGCGGCGTCGTGGGGCAAAGGCGGCTCTCCCGCCGGCCGTCCGGGACACAGATCAGGCCGTCCCCGGGCCGGTGGTCAGGGTTCGATTGTACATCGCCCCGGTGCCGGCAATCCAGCACCAGTCGGGAAATGCGGGTCAGGCTCCGAGAACGCGAAAAGCCCGCCCGTTTGATCGCCGCCGCCCTCAGCGGTAGGTTGGCCACCCTCGGAACCATTCATCCATCCACCAGGGAGGCGAGCATGTCTGACGCCGGCGTTCACTACTTTCGGCCGGAATGGATCGAACCCGACAGCCGCACGATGGAGCTCGACGTCTGCGTCTACGGCGGCACCGCCGCCGGCGTCGTCGCCGCCTGTGCCGCCACGCGGCGCGGACGCTCCGCCATCCTCCTCAACCCCGGCGTCTTCCTCGGCGGAATGACCAGCGGCGGCCTGAGCTGGACCGACTCCGGCAAGAAGCACGTCATCGGCGGCATGTCGCGCGACTTCTACCGCGCCTGCGGCCAGCACTACGGCCGCGACGAGGAGTGGCTCTTCGAGCCCGGCGTCGCCCGCGCCGTGATGGACGCCTGGATCGTTGGACATGACGTTCCCGTGCACCACCGCCAGTTCCTCGATCAAGTGGAGCTCGACGCCGGACGGATTGCGTCCGTGCGGATGATCTCGGGCCTCGTCGTGCGGGCGAAGATGTTCGTCGACGCGACCTACGAGGGGGATCTGCTCGCCAAGGCCGGCGTGCCCTACACCGTCGGCCGCGAATCCAACGCGGTCTACGGCGAGACGCTCAACGGCGTGCAGCCGCAGGACAAGCACCAGTTTTCCCACCCCGTCGATCCGTACGTCGAGCCCGGCGTCGTGAGCTCCGGCACGCTGCCCTGGGTCCACGAAGGTGAGATCGCGCCCACCGGCTCGGGCGACCATCGCATCCAGGCGTACTGCTTCCGCGTCTGCCTGACGGACAAGGACGACGTGCGCGTGGCCTGGCGCAAGCCCGAGGGGTACGACCCGAGCGAGTATCTGCTCGGGTCGCGCTGGTACCAAAGCGAGAAGAGCGTCTACAACGACACGCTCCATGGCGACGGCGAGCTGCGCAAGTTCGATCGCCTGAGCGTCCGCCACAAGGTGGACGCGAACAACCATGGCCCGTTCAGCAGCGACTACATCGGGGCGAACTACCCCTGGCCCGAGGCGTCGTACCAGCAGCGCGATCGCATCTTTCAGCAGCATCGCATCTACCAGCAGGGCCTCTACTGGTTCTTCGCCAACGACCCGTCGATGCCCAAGCGGTACCGTGAGGCCTTCGCCCGATGGGGCCTGGCTGCGGATGAGTTCGTGGAGACCGGCCACTGGCCGCACCAGCTCTACGTGCGCGAGGCGCGGCGGATGGTCGGCGACTACGTCCTGACCGAGCATGACTGCATGCACCGCACCGCCTGCGACGACCCCGTCGGCATGGGCTCCTACACCGTCGACTCCCACAACGTCTCGCGATTCGTGCGCGACGGCCACGTGCTCAATGAGGGCGACGTGCAGGTGCCCTGCGCCGGGCCCTACGGCATCAGCTACCGCAGCATCGTGCCGCCGGCCGGCAGCGTCGCGAACCTGGCCGTGCCCGTCTGCTGCTCGACGAGCCACATCGCGTTCGGCTCCGTGCGGATGGAGCCGGTCTTCATGATCCTGGCGCAGTCGGCGGCGATCGCGATCGACCTGGCCCTCGCCGACGACGCCGCGCTGCAGGACGTCGCCTACGACGCGCTCCGCCCGGAACTCGACGCGGCAGGCCAGGTGGCCGAGCACCAGGGCGCGGAGGCGGGCCAGCGCTGACACGCATCTCACGTTCGGGTCGGGTGCCCGGCCGCCTGTCGATGCGCCCGGACCGCGGCAGGCACACGATCGTCATGCCGATCATGAGGGCGGCAGGCCACGTCGCGGCGCCTTTATCGGACGCCACGCATGCCCCGCGCGTCGCCCCGAGGCGGCTGCCGGCGAGGTTTCCACTTCCGTCAACGCGCATTCGACCCGCGCCGGTTCATCCGCCGATAACAGGGGCAGGCGAGGCAGCGATGGTGCGCGCCGGCCGGACGACGCTGGTGGACCAGCCACCAGTGGCATCCGGCTTCGGGACGAGTCGACAGCGGCGTGTTGGTGTGGATCTCCGTCGGGAACGGCATGATCGATCAGGTGTTCGAGCAGATTGAGGCAATGGGGGACGTGACGGTCGACCGCGCGCTCGCGGCCGCGCTGCCGACCGCGGACCGCGCGGCCTTGGGACGCATCGCGCGGCTCGTGCTCAAGCGCGGTGAGCCGGTCGGCACGATCGGCCTGGTGCTGCACTTCCACCGCTTGCCGGAGGCGACGCAGCGCGAGGTCGTCGCCCACGTGCCGGAGCTCTACCGGCCGCTGCGCGAGGCCTCGTCGCGGACACGCAGCGAGGGGCCCGCCAACGTCATCGAGATCGTGCATCGATCCGCCAACCCGCACCTGGCCTATCTCGTGGCGGACCAGCTTCGACACGCCGCCCCGTCGCTGCGCGCCGCCGCGGCCGCCTGCCTGCGCGAGCTCGCCGAGCGTGCGGCCACGTCCGACGATCCGGAGGTCTACCCGAAGTTCGATGCCGCCGCGGCCGGCTACATCGCCTCGGCGCTGGACGACGCGGTGCGCGCCTTCGCCCGCCACGAGCAGGAGCGCGTGCTGTTGGCGGCCATGGCGATGCTGCCCCGGCCCGTGCCCGGGCTCGCGAGCGTCCTGGAGCAGGACCGGCGCCACCCCGCCATCGCGGCCGCGGTACGCCTGATCGAACGTGCCGAGCATTGGCCGGCCTGCCGCGCGGCCGTCGCGCTGCTGGGCGTCGAGACGTTGCGCAAGGCGTGCGTCGCCGGGCTGCGCGCCGCGGCGGCGAGCGGCCGCGCCGGCTCGGCGCTCGCCCACTACCACCTGCTCGGTCTACCCGCCATCGGCCGCGTACTGGCGCGCGTCGATCGGCCCCAGACGCTGCTGCCGAACAGCGATGAGCTCGAACACCTGCCCGCCCATGAGGCCCGAGGCCTGCCCGCCTGGCTCGCGGCCGTCGGCCTCGAGCCGGCGACGCGCGTCGAGCAGCTTGCCGGGCTCGTCGCCCTGCCCGACGCGGCCGCGCGCCTCTTCGCTCTGCGGCGGCTGATGCAACTCGCCGACGACGCCGCCGTCTCCGCCGCTGCCGCGCCGCCTGCCGCCGGGCTCGCGATGGCGATGGTCAACGCGCCCGCCGCCGGTGGTGACGGTGGAGGCACCGTCGCCGGCCGGGGCGAAACGGTGCGCCAAGCCGCCCATGACGCGGTGGCATGCTTCTGCGACGATGCGGAACTCGCGACCGCGCGGCTGGCGGTGCGCTACCTCATCGCGCGGCGGTACGCGGGCCTCTCGCGGCTGCTGGCGCGGCTGCTCAACAGCCCGCACGCACCGCTGCGCCGCATCGCCGCCGACCAGTTGGGCCCAGTC
Organism: Phycisphaeraceae bacterium; assembly: GCA_040905445.1. Classification (GTDB taxonomy): domain Bacteria; phylum Planctomycetota; class Phycisphaerae; order Phycisphaerales; family Phycisphaeraceae; genus SKPT01. The sequence continues at coordinate 11,556 of JBBDRN010000034.1, forward strand.
GGGTTTTCGCGCCTGTGGGACCTCTGGCCTCGCCTCGAGGAGTCGCGGCGCCTCGCGGCCGCGCAGGCCCTGATCAAGATCGACCCGAACTTTCATCGCCAGCTCGCCGACCGCCTGCGCGTCGACGACCGCAAGACGCGCTTGCGGGCGCTGTCGATCATCCATGGCCTCAACCAGGGCCCGTTCTTCGAGGCCGCGCTCACGGAGCTTGCCGCCAGCGCCGATGAAGTGGTCGCGTCCGCGGCCGTGCGGGCGCTGGGCTCGGCGGAGAGCCCGGAGGCGGTCGAATCCCTGGAGGCCGCGCTGGAACACCCCGACGCACGGGTGCGTGCCAACGCGGTCGAGGCCCTGAGCCAGGTGCGGTCGACGCGCCACGTGCAGACGCTGGTGCAGATGGCCACCGCCGACAAGGCCGCGCGCCCGCGGGCCAACGCGATCGACGCCCTCTTGCAGATGCGCACCAGCGATGCGATCCGCGGCCTGTCGCGCATGCTTGCCGACCCCCGCCCCGGCCACCGCGCCTCGGCGCTCTGGCTCGTCCAGCAGGCGCAGATGCTCACGCTCGCGCGGCACGTTGCCGAGATGTCCCTCGGCGACCCCGATACGGAGATCCGCCAGCGAGCCCGCGCCGTCATTCGCGAGCTGCTCGAGCCGGCGGAACAGTCGGAGACCGGCCTGACCGGGGCCGCGGGCGTGGCGGGTGTGGCGGGCATGGCGGGATAGATGATGCGCCCGAACGAACTGGACGCGATGGAGTGATGGCGTTGATGATCTCGAGTGATGCGATCGTGGCGGCGCTTGGCGATGCTCGGCTGGAGCACCTGCAGGCGATCCGTCACCACTGGAACGATCTGCTGGTGCCGCTGACCTGGGCGGCCGCCACCGCGGCGGTCGCCGGCGGCGTGCTCGGCGCGGTCGCGCTGTCCCGCTGGCTGCGGACGCGCGGGCAGGGGCCGCAGCCACTGGGCGTCTTCCGTACCGTGGCCCGCGCGGCAGGGCTCAGCCTCGCGGAGCAGTGGCTGCTCGTGCGCGTCGCCCGCGCCGAAGCGCTGCCCAGCCCGTTGACGCTGCTGCTGTCGCGGCAAACCCTGCGCGTCCATGCGACGCGCTACGCCGCGGCGCTGCCGGCCTCGCGCCGGCTGGGCGTGCTGACGCGTGTCCGCCACCTGCGCGGACGCGTGTTCGATGGTTGGGGCCTCGGCGTGGAAGGCTAGGCGCGGAGACGCAAAGGGAGCGACCGGGCGCGGGGCGCGTTATGATCCGGGATTGGTCCGAACGATTGCTACGGAAGGAGCGGCTCGTTGAGTGTTGAAATCGAAGCGAAAATGCGTCTGACCGACCGGGCGGCGACGCTGGAGCGGCTGCATGAGCTCAAGGCCGAGCGGCACGCCGAGATCCTTGAAACAAACACCTATTTCGATACGGAGAAGAACCGGCTCAAGAGCGCTGACGAGGGATTGCGCATCCGCGTCGAGCAGCATGCCGACGGCTCGCAGCGCGCGACGATCACCCACAAGGGGCCGCGGGCGCATGGTCGCGTCAAGAGCCGCTCGGAGCACGAGGTGAGCGTCGACGACCCGCGCGCGGCCGGCGACCTGCTCTCGTCGCTCGGCTACGTGCCGGTGCTCAGCTTCGAGAAGCGGCGAATGCGTTACCTGCTCGACGGCTGCTGCGTCGAACTCGACAGCCTGCCCTACATCGGCGAGTACATCGAGATCGAAGGTCCGACCGAGGACCAGGTTCTGGCCATGCGCGAACGCCTCGGCCTGGACAAGGCGCCGCTCGTGCGGGCCAGCTACATCGCGATGCTCGACGACTACATCCGCGAGCACCGCCTGCAGACGAGCATGATCCGCCTCGATCCCGCCCGGCGCGGCGGGGGCGGTGAAGCTGGCGGGAACGGCGGGAACGGCGGGAGTGGTGGGGGCAACGGCACCGCCGCGGCGACGTCAGCCTGACGCCGCGCCGAGCCTTCGGCTCTGGTCGAGCGCGAGCGCGCGTGCGATGACCTGGTGCTGCTGCACGAGGCGAAGGCCAGCGACGGAAGCGCCTCAACCCATTCGTAGGGGGTGGGGTGCCACTGACTAGCGGAGTCCGCGGAGCGAACGGCCTTAGTGCCACCCGACGACCCTGCGCCGCAATCGCCGGCGCCAGACTTCAGCCCCGCAGGGGCTGCGGGTTGTAGCCACGGGTGGAGCGCAGCAGAACCCGTGGAGCGCGGCGACGGAAAATTCTCCTGCCCCGGCAGGGGCAGCGGGCGTTGCCTCCGCCCCTGCCGGGGTGGGACGAACGCCAACGTCCCCCACGGGTTGCGCGGCTTGCCGTGACCGGCCAGCCGCTTCACCCGTGGCTACAAGCTGGTCACCCCCTACGGGGGCTGCAACCACGGCTCGGCGCGACTGAGTTGGTCGTCCCCGGAAATCGCGGATGAACCCAAAAAAATGAGCCCCGCATCCACAGGATGCGGGGCTCGTCGTGGTGTCCCGCGGATTGGGATCTCCGTGGAGCATGGGGTCAGCGTCGTCAGCGGGTGCGCAGGCCCAAGGCGTTGCCCGGACGGCGATCGCGGGCGTCGCGCGTCGGGGCGGGTCCGCTGCCGAGAATCGCCGCTTCGACGTCCGCGGCGTCCATCCCGGCCGGCGCGATCGGCTGCACCAGGGCCTGACGCAGGTAGGCGGCCTCCCGGTTGTTCAGGCCCAGGTGGTCGGCCTGCCGCAGCACCGTCGCGAGCGCGTCCATGTACGCCAGCGCCAGACGATGCTCCGCCTGCCCGGCGAGGTGCTCACGCAGTCCCGTGGGCGAGGGGTCGTCGCCGTACGCGTCCGTGTAGTCGCTCCACGCCGCCGCCAGCGCGTTGCGGATCGCGTCGATGCGAGGCTCCTGCTGCCACTGGCCCGTGTCCGTGTCCAGCACGCGGCGGGTCATCGTCTCGCGGTACGCGTCGAGCAGCCGGGCCAGCGCCGCGGCACGGAGTCGCGGCGAGCTGATCGCCAGCCCGTCGCTGGCGCCGAGCCCGACGAGGGCATAGTCGTCGATGATCGCGTCCTCACGCGGCCGGGCGGGGTTGATCTCGCGGACGTTGATGTTCAACTCCGCCAGCGCGTCGAGCACGTCGCTGGGCAGCCAGCTCTGGGCGATCACCCGGCGGCGCTGCTCCGAGGCGTCCGGGCCGTCGACCGCGAGCGCGATCGCGAGCGACCCGCCGCCCTCCTCGTCCGGCGTGGGCGGTGTCGGCGGCGTGGGCTCCTGCCACTCGGCACGCTGGGCGTGCAGGTCGAGGAGGGGCACCGTCTGGCCCATGAAGTTGTTCTCCGTCAGCGGGTTGATGCGCCGCACCGGGAAGCCGAGCGTGCCCATCGGGTCGGGGTCGGCGTGCCCGGAGGCGAACGCCGGCGCCGGGCCCTCGCCCATGAGCTGCGGCGTCATGTTGAACAGGAACTGACCGCCGGCGACGAAGTCGACGCCATCGTCCATGACCTCGTTGCCGTTGGCCAGCAGCACCATGCCGGCATCGCGGGTGAGGATCCAGATCGCGCCGCCCGCGTCGACGACCATGTCGCCGAGCGTGTTGACGTCGCCGAGGACGACGTCCTGGCCCGCCTCGGCGGCAAAATCACCGAGGACGCTGAGCTTCTCGTTCTGGCCCATGATGATGTTGCCCTCGGTGCTCACGAGCTTGAGGTCGAAGGCGCCGATCGTCGCGGCCGGAGGAACGTCGTCGCGGCCCGCGGGGTTGAGCTCCAGGTCGCCGACCGTGCGGAGGACGAGCATCTCGCCCTCGGTCTGGCTCAGCGGCAGGACCATGCCCTCGCGGGCGGTGAGGCTGAGGCTCCCCAGCGCGGTCTCGACGCCGAAGTCGGCGAGGATGTCGATCCACCCGCCGGCGTCGACGGTCATCGCGCCGCCGCCGTTGACCGCCGACTGGAAGAGGGCGTCGCCGTCGACGACGACATCGAGCGTGCCGACGTCGTCGATGGTGCCGACGAAGAACGCGTCGCCTTCACCGGTGACGTTGAGGGCCGCCAGGCCCTGGATCGTGCTCTGGAAGCCGGCGCCGGTCTCGCCCTGAACGTTGAGCGTGCCCGGGCCGTCGATCGCCTCCCAGAGGACCACGACGCCCTGCAGCGACTCGGTGCCGGGGATCTGGGCGAGATCATCGCTCCACTGCTCGGCGTTGTCGGCCACGAGCGTCAGCTCGGTGGCGTCGGCGACGGTGAGGGTGCCGACGAAATCCTGCCGGCCCTCCGTGTGGATACTCGTTGCCCCGCCGCCGGTGGCGAGCACGTCGGCGTTGGCGACGAAGGAATCGAGCGCGTGCGAGCCGCCGACGTTGCCTTCGAGCACGAGCATCGGCGCGATGACCTCGAGGGCCGCGCCTTCGCTGCCCGCCTCGACGTCGCGGATCAGGTGGATCGTGCCGTCGCTCGAGGCGAGCATCGTGTCCTGGTCGAGGATCACCCGGCGGTGGTAGGTCTGGTCGCCGACGGTGTGCACGGCTCCGCCGCCGAGCACGGCCTCGCCGCCGGTGTTGTTCTCGTCGCCGAGCTGCAGCGATGCGAGGGGGTTCTCATCGGTGCCGATGGGCCCGAGCAGTTGGGCGGCGCCGAGGATGGTCAGCGCGTGGGTGCCGTTCTCGGTGACGACCGGGCCGTTGAGCTGCAGCGCCCCGCCGCCGTTGAAGACGATGTCCTGCGTGAGGACGATCTGGGCGCCCTGGAACTGCATGACCTGGTTGGCGCTGAGCCCGTCGATGTTGAAGATGACGCGGCCGAAGTCCTCGCTCATGTGCCGGTAGTCTTCGAAGTGGGCCACGCCGATGATGACGTCGGCGCCGTTGATCTTCTGGTTGAAGATCAGGTCGTGGCCGGCACGGAGCGTGACGACGTTGTCGTTGACGAGGTTGACCTCGGCGTCGATGGTCAGGTCGCGCTGGGCTTCGAGCGTGATGTCGCCGTCGATCGCCTCGAGCCGCCAGGCGCTGATCGTGCTGTTCTCGCCGGCGTTCTGCTCGAAGTTGACGGAGTTGGCCTCGCCTTCGTCGAGCAGGTCGTGGGGGGGGGGGGGGGGTCGTCGCCCTCGGCGACGACGGTCAAGTCGAGCGGGTCGAGCAGCAGCGAGCCGCGCGCCAGCGCGCCGCCGAGGCGGACGTCGCCGTGGAAGAGCAGGTGGCCGTGGGCCGAGACTTCGACGTGCCCGCCCGTCTGGGCGCCGGAGGCGTCGATCGCCGCGCCCGAGCGGAACTGTGTGGCGCCGTCGTAGCTGTGGACCAGGACGTTGCCGCCGTGGTCGCCCGACACGTCGATGAGGCTGCCCGGCAGCAGGAAGGTGTGGTCGTTGCTGGTGACCTCGACGTCGCCGCCCTGGCCGGCGGCCGAGGAGGCGATGAGTGACCCGGCGTGGACGACGCTCGGGCCCTGAACGGTGATGCGCCCGGCATCAGCGAGCGAGGAGACGTCGATCGTGCCCGTCTGGTGGATCGCGCCGTCCGCGGCGAGAACCTCCACGTCGCCGCCGCTGGCCTGCGTCGTACCGCTGTGGCGCACGGCCAGGGAGTAGAAGTCGCCCGCGCCGAGCGTCACGCGCCCGCCGGCCGCCTCGATCGTCCCGGCCTGGTCGACGCCCGCCTGCGCGTCGAGGTCAGGGCTCGTCTGCCCCGCCGCGGGGCCGGCCGCGGGGTCGAGATCGCGCCCGTCCACGCGCACCAGCACGCGGCCATGCTCCGATTCGCTCAGGTAGATGTCGTTGCCTGCGAGCATCGTGACCGCGCCCTGCGGCGCCCGGATCGTCCCGAGGTTGGTCACGTGCTGCCCCAGCAGGTGCACGAACTGGTCGGCGTTGATCTGGCCGGCCTGCGTGACGTGCCCATCGAGGCCCTGGAAGTGGTCGATTCCCGCCAGGAAGTGCTCGTCGGAGATGTTGCCCGCCGCGGCGAACAGCCCCGCGACGTCCACCTGCGCCCCCTGGGCGAAGTGGATGCCCGCCGGGTTGACGATGTAGACGATGCCATTGGCCTGGAGCTGCCCGGCGATGCGAGTCAGGTCCCCGCCCGTGATGCGGTTGAGCACGCGGGACGAGGCGTCGGGCTGGATGAAGCGCACCGATTCGCCCGCAGCGATGTTGAACCGCTGAAACTCGAGGATCGCATTGCGCGAGGAGGTGTCGATGACGGTGTGGCCGCCGTCATGCTCGATGACGACGTTGCCTCGGATGACCCGGGCGCCCCGGATGCCGGCCTCGGCGCGGTCGGGCGAGGCGAGCAGCGCCATCCCCATGAGCGCGAGCCCGGCGGTCAGCAGCAGGCCCTGCCGGCACGTAAGCACAAATCGATGCCGATTGCATGGCGACATAGCAGCGTCTCCCTTATGTCTGGCGCGAGCCTCCGGGGCCCGGACCCGGCCTCGGCGCGGCTTCCAGGCCGCGGTGCAAGGCCTTGACTTCTCTCTAGTAAAGCACGGTTACCAGCAAGTGCAAGCGGCTTGAGCCGCTACTTGCATTCCCGGCCTCCGTGTCCGATAGCGCGACTCCCCAGTCTAACCCAATTCGCGCATTTCGCCCATAGCCAACCTCGAATCCCAGCCCCGCTCCCACCAGCGACTCGCTCGGCTCCGCGGCGAAGCCGCGCGCGGCGTTGCTCTCGACCCGCGCGGCGTCGATGAACGCCCGCAGCACCAGGTCCCAGTCCGTCGGGCCATACGTCGACTGCGGCGCCATCCGGAACGGCTCGCCGAACAGTTCGCCCGGCTCCTCCTGGATCGGGAACAGCCGCGGGACGTGTAGCCGGTACTCCGCCGTCCCGATGTAGACGTCGTCCCCGGCGACCAGCGACTCGCGGTAGCCGCGGACCGTGTACAGCCCGCCCGCCACCTGCTGCGCCTGCGGGATCAGCCGGTTGTCGAACGCGTACTGGCCCTGGAACCGCAGCGCAATCTCGTGCACGAGCGCCGCCCGGTCCCGGTCCTCCGGGTCCTCCCAGATCTCCGGCGAGAGCAACGCGTCGATAAAGAATCGCTGCTCGACGCTCCACTGCAGCGTCAGCCAGTCACGCTCGGCGCCCAGCCGCCCGAGGTCGTGGATGTCGGCCCCGTCGACGTCGGTCACGTCGCCGGCCTGCCCCTCGAGCTGAACCATCGCCCGGTGGCGCTGGGCGATCGTGTCCCATTCCGTCCGTACGCCGATCCGCGGCAGGACGAACTGCTCGCGCCCGCGGACGAGGAAGATCAGCGCCGGGCTCTCCACGTCCACGTCCAGGTAGCGGGCACCGGCGTAGACGTCCAGGAAGAAGTCACCGCACTGGTGGACGTTGGCGATCAGCTCACCGCCCGCCTGCCACGAGCGGCCTTCAAAGTCGTCGCCGAGGACGATACCCACGTCCGACGCCGTGAACTCGCTGTAGCTGCCGTTGACCCGCCAGCGGAGCGGCTCGATGTCAAAGACCGGCGCCTCGTAGGAAGCCCGGAAGGCGTGGAAGTCGTCGAACTCGGCCGTCAGGTATTGAAGCTGCAGGATGTCGTCGTTGTTCGTGAGCTGGTTGTGGAAGAAGCCGAACTCCTGGCGCCAGTCGCCCGTCTGCTTCGTGCCGGTGTTGCCTGTGCGGAAGTAGACGGCCCACGGCTTGTTCTCCGTCACCAGGTAGTCGAGCGTCACGCCGCCCGGCTCGGTGGCGGCGGAAACCGCCGCGTCCGTGCGCCGCCCCGGGTGGCGGCTGGCGCGCGCCGCGTAGTCGTTGAGCTCCCGGCGGTGCAGCAGGTCGCCCGCTTCGAACGGCGACAGCCGCGCGAGCCGCGCGTGGGCCGGCAGGTTCTGCGGATCGTCCTCGGCGGCGAAGCGATCGCCGTACGCCAGCGTCCGCACCTGCGCGACCTGTCCCACGCCGATCACCAGCCGCAGCGTGCGCTCGTCATCATCGCGCAGGTCCTGGCCCGCCCGGTCGATCTGGGCCGGGTCCGGCGCCACGAACACGCCCATCAACTCGCGCCGCATCAACTCGTCGAGAAGGGCTTCGATGACCGCCTGGACGGCCCCGGCGTCGTAGAGGCGCATCGCTTCCATATTGAGCTGCGCGATCGTCGGGCTTACTTGCATGACGCCGGTGAAGTCCGGGGCGTAGTAGACGTCGCCCTCGCGGCCGAGACGCACGCGCGTGCGCAGCAGCTCGTCGAGCGGGGGCAGGTCGTCGTGTGGGTGCAGGTAGGTCAACTCGAACTCGGTGACCTCGTAGGCCTGCGCGCCGTTGGCGTCGTCCACCACCGGCTGGGCGACCGCCGGCAAGCCGTGCAGCAGCAGCCCGAGCCCCGCCACGCCCGCCAGGACGATGGCGAGCCATGGCATCACCACCGTCGCGCGGGCGGAACCGACGCGGGGCAGGTTCTGGGACTGGGGCATGCGCCGGGTGAGGGCACCGGGGCAAACAGGGACGACTCGGGCGGGAGAACCGTCAGGCACTTGTGGTGTCACGGCTGATTCCTTCTCGCTGGTTGTAACGGCACCCTCCGACGGAACACACATTGCAACACCACTTTCCGGTTCAGTCAATGCGGCCCCGCGCCGATCAGGGCAAGGATTGTCAATTCCCCAAGCAAGGAGCTTGACCGTGAGAAGGAAGCATGCACTTATCGGACTCGGTGTCGGCCTGACACTGGCGCTGGCCAGCGGGTGCGAGACCGCCCAGTTCGCCAGCCATGACCGCGTTCACACCGTCACCAGCGACGCGCCGGTGTTCACGCTCGTCAGCGAGCAGCGCGACGACAACGCCCCGGTTCACCTCGGTGCCGGCGATGATCTCGGCAGCGCCCTGTTCGACCGGTACATCGCCAGCCTCGAGCAGCCCGTCGATGATGCCGACGCCCCGCGCGTGGCGCGCGGTGACGTGGCCGTCGATCAGCCCGCTCACCTGCGGCTGCGCACGCTCGTCATGGACTGGCTCAACAGCGACTCGTAAACCTGCGACCGGCGGGAGCCGCTCGGTTCAGTCGCGCGCGGGGCGGGGGTGGCGGGGGTGGTGCGCGTGGCGGGGACGGCGGGCGATGAGCAGCAGGCCCGCGGCCAGCATCGCCGCGGCAGTCGGCTCGGGCACCACGGTGGCCAACTCGATGGACCACTGCTGCAGCGCGCCCGTCTGGCCCGTGGCCGCGTCGCCGATGTGCAGTTGCCACGCCCCGTGCGCCGACTCGCCGTTGAGCAGGCTCAGCGACTGCAGGCCGGCGAAGTAGAAGTTGAATGACGGCCGATACTCCGCCGAGCTGCCGTTGAGCGGGTCGCCGATGATGTCGGAGTTGGAGAGATTGTCGCCCATGGTGGTGGCACCGATGAGCGCGTCGTCGCGGAAGGTGATGGGAAACCCGCTGCCGAGGTTGGCGTTGCTGCCGCGCACTTGGCCGAGGTCCCCGCCGTCGCCGAACGCCATCGACCCGGGACGGTTCAGCAGGAAGATCTCGGTGCCCGCCGGGCTGATGAGCTTGATCGTCAGGTCGCCGGCGTAGTCGTGGTCCAGCCAGAGCGTCACGAGCAGCGGCGTGTCGGACGCGATGAAGTCGCCCGGCGCGTGCAGGTCCAGCGTATGCACAAGTGTGGCCGTCGGGTCGTCACTGCCGTCGTACGCGCCGTCGGGGATCGACAGGTTGAGGTCCGGATCGGACGTGATCGTCTGGATGGGCGCGGCCTGGGCTGCGCCGGCGGCGAACATGACCGCTGCCGCGCAGGAAATCGCGCTGCTGCGCACGATCGCGATTTTCTCCCGACCATTTGTCAACATGGGGTGTTTCTCCTTCCCCTCCCGCGGGTCGCCGGGCGGCGATCGCGAGATTGATGTTCACGTCCGTGCTCCCCCTGAGCCACCGCCACCATCGACCATCCTCAACGCTTGCCAGTATAACGCAGATCCGGTGCGCGGAAAGCCCAATCTTCGGGCGCGGCGCAAGAGTTCTGCGCGCCGCCGGCATAATCCCACCCGTCCCGAGGTGGCGCGGGGGCGATTTCGGCCGCAAGTCGCCGCCCCCGGTGAGCGTCATCGTGCCGCCGTCCGGCATGGTCACGGCTGCTCGTCGAGGATGGCGCGGCGGGCCTCGTAGAGGGTGTCGAGGCGTTCGCGGAGGCCGAGCGTCGCGTCGTCGGCGTCGAGGCGGCTGGCGATCGCGGCGAGCCAGGTCACGAGGTGGTCGTAGTCGGCGACGCTGATCGTCTCGCTGTCGATGCGGCCGATGGCGTCGTTCATGTTGTGGTAGTTGCCCAGCGGCAGGCAGAGGCAGGCGGCTGTGTAGCCGTGCGCCTGGTAGGCCGACGCCTCGCACGTGCCGCCCGCCATGAGCTTGCGCTGCCACGTAAACGATGTATTACCATCTGTTTGCGCGCTGGCGTCGGCTACGCGGCCCAGGCGGTAGGTCAGGTCCGGGTCGAACGTCGAGGTGCGGTCGCCGACGCGCAGGATCGGCCCGCCGCCGATTGGCGACTCGTCGAAGGCCTTGGAGTTCTCGAGGGCGACGATCCGAGACCGGCGCGGCAGGATGCCGCTGTGGCAGGCGGCGATGGCGCCGATGAAGCCGACCTCCTCGGCACGGGTCAGCAGCACCCGGACGTCCCCCGCCACGCCCCCCGCCACGTCCCCCGCCACGCTCCCCGTCGCCCCGGTGCCGTCGCCGGCGGGGGCTGCCGCCACCCGCTCCAGGGCCGCCAGGGCCGCGGCCACGCCCGCTAGGTCGTCGCACGCGGGCGCGAGCAGCCGATCGCCCTCGACCCGCGGCCCGGGCAGCTCCCAGCGCATGATGGACCCCGTGGGGACGCTGGCGGCCGCGTCCAGCCGCACCCGGACGCGCTGATCGCGGCCACCTTCACCCTCCTCAACCGCCACGATCCGCCCCCCCGTCCCCCCAGCCCCCGCTCCAGCCTCATCCCGCTCCCCTCTCTCGATGGAGAAGCCGGGGGAGGGTGCCGCCGCGTGGACGGTCACGCGCGTGTTGTCGAAGAAGCGGGTATGCACCCCGCCACGGAAGCTGGCGAGCAGGTCGGCGCCGTCGACGCCGGTGACGATGAAGGCCGGGTGGTCCATGTGGGCGGCGAGGATGATGGGCCGGCGGGAGGTGACGCCGACGCGCTTGATCATGAGGTTGCCGAAGCGGTCCTGGCGCAGGCGCAGGCCGGGCCGGTCGGCGACCCAGCGGCGGACCCAGGCGATGACGTGGCCCTCGCGGCCGGCGGCGGTGGGCAGGCCCGTCAGCGTTGCGAGCATTGCGTGAGCCGGTGATCCGGCAGGGGGGGCGGAGATCGCGGCGCTGACGGGGGCGGGGTCGGGCATGGGCAGGGCTCCTCTCGCGGGCTTAGGATGGTATCGCCCCGCCATGACGCACCCCAACCCCGCCACCCCTGCCACGCCCGCCATCACCCCTACTGCGGTGACGGTTGCGACGCCACCGGCCGTCGAGGCGCGCGGCCTGCGGCTGGTGCGCTCGGGCCAGACCATCCTCGACGCGCTGACCTGCCGGATCCCCGCCGGCTCGTACACCGCGATCCTCGGGCCCAACGGCTGCGGCAAGACGACCTTCGCCCGCACGCTCACCTCCCAGCTTCCGCTTACGGCCGGCGAGCTGACCGTCCTGGGGCAGACCATCGGGCGGACCAACGTCGTGCAGTTGCGCCGCCGCGTCGCGGTGGTCAACCCGACGGCCGACACCGCGGCGAGCCACGTGCCCGGCAGCGTCGTCGACGCGGAGCTGACCGCGCTGGAGGCGGTCGTCACCGGCTGCTTCGGCACGGTCGGGCTCTATCACCAGCCGACGTCCGATCAGTGGGAGCGGGCGGCGCACCTGCTGGAGGCGGTCGGGCTTGGGCGGCGTAAGGCGCTGCGGTTCGCGCTGCTGTCAACGGGCGAGCAGCGGCGGACGCTGATGGCGCGGGCGCTGGTGGGGCGGCCGGAGCTGCTGATTCTGGATGAGCCGACGGCTGGCCTCGACATCGCGGGGCGCGAGCAGGTGCTGGCGGTGATTGAGCAACTGCTCGGCCCGCCGAAATCCGAGATTCGAAATCCCAAATCGCCGCCGCCCACCCCGCCCGCTTCGCCCACCTCGCCGACGATCCTGATGATCACGCACCACGTCGAGGAGCTGTCGCCGCGGACGCAGCAGGTGCTGCTGATGCGCGACGGGCGCTTCACGTTTGCCGGGCCGATGGTGGAGGCGATCACGCCCGAGCGATTGACGGAGACGTTCGGCTGCCGGGTGTACGTGCGGCGGGTGCATGGGCGCTACTGGCTGGAGGTGCTCCCGGAGGCGTGGCTGGATCTGCTGCCACGGGCGTGAGCGTGCCCGCGTTGTCGTGGCGCCGCGTCGCCTGAAGGCGACGGCTAACGGGCCATGACACGCTACACTTGCCCAGTCATGGCCATGATCACCCGATTTGCTCCCAGCCCGACCGGTTCGCTGCACGTTGGCGGGGCGCGCACGGCGCTGTTCGCCTGGGCGCTGGCGAGGCGGCACGAGGGCACCTTCATCCTGCGCATCGAGGACACTGATCAGGCGCGGTCGACGCCCGAGGCGACGCGGGGGATTCTGCGCGACATGCAGTGGCTGGGGCTCGACTGGGACGCCGGGCCGCCGGCGCCGCCCGCGGCGGACGATCCGGCCTACCCGCAGTGGGACCCTTACCAGGCCGAGCACGCCGACGGGCGGGCGTCCTATTTTCAGAGCCAGCGTCACGCGGCGGGCGTCTACGCCGAGCAGATCGACCGGCTGCTGGCGAGCGGGCGGGCGTATAAGTGCTTCAAGACGACCGAGCAACTCGACGCTGAGCGGCAGGCGGCGCGGAAGCAGAAGCGGCCGTACCGCTACGACCCGACCGAGGCGCTCGCGCTCACCGCCGAGCAGGTGGCGGCCTATGAAGCGGAGGGGCGGCCGCACGCGATTCGGTTTCGCATGCCGGATGAGACGCTGGTCGTTGAGGACGATGTGCTCGGCGAACTGCGCTTCGAGCCCGAGCAGCAGGAGGACTTCGTCATCCGCAAGGCGGACGGGTTCCCGACGTATCACCTGGCGGTGGTGGTCGACGACGCGGCGATGGGGGTGACGCATGTCGTGCGCGGGCAGGAGCATCTGAACAACACGCCCAAGCACGTCGCGCTGCAGGCGGCGCTGGGGTTCGAGCGGCCGCGGTATGCGCATATTCCGCTGATCTTCAACGCCGATGGCTCGAAGATGAGCAAGCGCGACAAGGCGAAGGCGGCGCGGGCGGCGGCGAAGGAGGCGATCAAGCAGGAGGGCCACGAAGCCTTTGAAGCGAGGATATTGAACCCACGCACGATGTCGATGTACGAGGCAGATCCTGATGCCGAGAGCGGAAGCATTGCGGACCAACTGGACGACTTCCTTGATCGGAAGAACGACAGCATTCTTGTTGCGCGACGTATAGCGGATGTCCTGAGCCGCGAGCTCCCCGAGATTGATGTTCAGCTTCCCGAGATCAACGTGGACGACTTTCGGCAGGCGGGTTACTTGCCCGAGGTGCTGTGCAATTACCTGGCGCTGCTCGGCTGGTCGCCGGGGGAGGATGTGGAGCGTTTCGGGCCGGACCCGCTGGGCTTTATTCGTGACCGGTTTGATCTGGCGCGCGTGGGCAAGGCGAATGCGCGGTTTGACCGTGAGAAGCTGTTTCGCTTCAACGCCGAGGCGATCGCGGCGATGGATGCGGCGCGGTTTCGCGAGCTTGTCTACCACCTCGAAACCAACGCGGAGCTGCGCGGGCTGTTTGATGGGCCGGAGGATCCACGGTTCGCCGACTTCTGCGAGGCGTACCAGGAGCGCAGCCGGACGCTGCGCGAGCCGGTGGAGGCGGGGCGGTTTTTCTTTGTCGAGGACGAGGCGATCGTGTACGACGAGAAGGCGGTGGCGAAGGTGCTGGCGAAGGGCGACGGCGATGGGTTCAACGTGCTGCGCGAGCTGCGCGAGAAGCTCACGGCCCTTGATGACTTCACGGCCGAGGTGATCCATTCGCTGATTCAAGCCCATGCGGAGGCGACGGGTCGCGGGATGGGCAAGGTTGCGCAGCCGCTGCGTGTGGCGGTGACGGGGACGAGCGTGAGCCCGCCGATCGACAAGACGCTGGCGATCCTGGGCAAGGCGTCGGTCGTCCGGCGGATCGAGCGGTGCCTGACCATGGAGGAGGCCTGATGAAATACTGGCTTGTCAAATCGGAACCGGACACCTGGTCCTGGCAGGACCAGATCGACGCGAAGACCACCCATTGGGATGGCGTGCGCAATCATCAGGCCAGCAACAATCTCAAGGCCATGAGCAAGGGCGACCGGGCGCTGTTCTATCACTCGGGCAAGGCCCGCGAGGTGGTGGGGATCGTCGAGGTGACGCGCGAGTATTATCCGGACCCGAGCGACAAGTCGGAGCGGTTCGGGATGGTCGACGTCAAGGCGGTGAAGGCCCTGCCCGAGCCGGTGACGCTCAAGGCGATCAAGGCCGAGCCGAAGCTGGCGGAGTTGGCGCTGGTGCGTCAGCCGCGGCTGTCGGTGATGCCGGTGGACGCGGCGGCGTGGAAGCGGATTTGCGCGATGGGCGGGTTGAAGTAGGGTCCGCGCGGGAAAACGTGAAGTGGCACCCGGTTTCAGACGGAGCCTGGCGCGCGGGAGGGGGAAAAGGTCCGCAGAGCGGACCCGACGGCAGAGGGCAAATCCCCACGATCATCCATCCATCCGGATTATGTGATATAATGGGTTTTTGGCGCGGCGTCGGGCCCCCGCGAGGCCCCCCCGAGAGGGCTGCCGGCCACGAATCCGAACTCCACGCGAGACCTTATTTATGCCCCTCATCGTCACCGGCTCCATCGGCATCGACTCCATCGAAACGCCCAGCGGCTCGGCGCAGAATGTCCTGGGCGGCTCCTCCATCTACTTCGGCGCCGCCGCCTCGTTCTTCGGCCCCGTCCGCCTCGTCGGCGCGGTCGGCGACGACTTCCCCGACGCGTTCCTCGAGCAGTTCCACCGCTTCGACATCGACCTCGCCGGGCTCGAGAAGCGCAGCGGCTCCAAGACCTTCCGCTGGCACGGCCGCTACCACCAGAACATGAACGACCGCGACACCGTGGCCGTGGAGCTCAACGTCCTCGCCGAGGACCTGCCGCCCGTGCCCGCCGGCTACCGCGACAGCGAGTACATCTTCCTGGCCAACACCCACCCGGCCGGTCAGATGGAGCTGCTCGACAGCTTCCCCAACCGCAAGCTCGCCGTGGCCGACACGATGGACCTCTGGATCGAGAACGAGCGCGAGGCGCTCATGGATCTCTTGCGCAAGATCGACGGCCTGGTGCTCAACGACTCGGAGGCGTTTCTGCTCACGGGCAAGAGCAACATCGTGCAGGCGGCGGAGGCGATCATCGCGATGGGGCCGAAGTTCGTCGTCATCAAGAAAGGCGAGCATGGCGCGTTCCTCCTGCACGAGGAGGGGATGTCGGCGCTGCCGGCTTATGCCGCACGCGATGTCGTCGACCCCACCGGTGCGGGCGACAGCTTCGCGGGCGGATTCATGGGCTACCTCGCGGCCGAGGGCGACCACTCGCTCAAGTCGCTTCGCCGCGCGATGGCGTACGGCACGATCGTCGCGAGCTACAACATTGAGTCGTTCAGCCTCGAGCGCTTGACGCAGATCGGCCGTGAGGACATCGACCAGCGGCTGCTGGAGTATGGACGCATGTTGAACGTGTGAGGGTTGGGGGCAGGGGATTGATGAGGATTGGGGGGTTAGCCGCCGCGCCCACACGGCGCTCCGGAGGCTACGCCTTGACCTCGCCGATGAGCGGGCGGCGGCTGAGGCCGATGGTGATCACGCCCAGCGCCCAGATGACGGCCACGACGATGAGCGGGCGTGCGGCCAGTGCGGCGTTGGCGGGTTCGTTGTAGATGCGGGGCCCGGTGTAGTCGACCGTCTCGAAGTGGGCTTCCAGGGCCGGGCCGTACCGCTGGTGCCACAGGGCATCGCCGTGGCCCGCGTCATCGTCCGCGCCCGCGCTCCCGGCATCCGCCGTCGCGTCGATCTCGCGTTGGTCCGACAGCCACCGCATCGCGCGGGCGAGGGCGGCGAGCTCGGCACGCGACTGGTCGTCGGGGTAGAGCCCGCCCTCGCGACGGAGCAGCTCCGGCAGCGTCAGCTCGTCGATCGGGTAGAGCGGGTCCCTGTCGGGCCCGGTGAGCGTGACGCCGGGCGGGGCGAGCGACCGGCTCTCGAGGCGCACGCGGAAGTCGCCCCACGGCAGCCCGAGCATCTCGACATCCATCCAGCGGGCGTCGACCGCGCCGACGTCGCGCCAGGGCAGGCGCGTCGCGTCGCCGACGAGGTAGACGTTGACGCGATCGTATGCCTCGGACGCCGGCTCGTCGGCGACGAGCACCGCTTCACCCGCGACGCGGGTCGACAGGCCAACGAGACCGGCGACCGCGACGAGGCCGGGCACGAGGAGGATGAGGCTCCAGATGAGCAGCCAGCGGGTCATGGGCTGCCAGAGCGGCGGAATGTGGCGGGGGGTCAGGTGGTAGGCGAGGGCGAGGACGATGGCCAGCGCCGCGGCGGCGGCGAGGCAGGCGAGGGCGGCGGCGGTGTTGGACATGCCGGCATTGGACGGGAAATGGGGGCGCAGGGCAACGGGGCAGGGAAGGCACGGAGGCACGAAGGGGGGCCGTGATGGAAGGCACGGGACCATGTTCGATCGGTGCTCTCGTGCCGGTTTAGCCGCCGCGCCCACGCGGCGTTCCCCCCGCCGCCGAGCGCCGCGTGGGCGCGGCGGCTAAACAGCGACGCCCACGGATCGGATCCGTGGGCGTCGCGTGTGCGGTGGGTTGTCGGATTGGCGGCCGCTCAACTCGCCAGGCCTTCGAACAGCGGCGTGGAGAGGTAGCGCTCGCCGAAGCTGGGGGCGACGGTGACGATGATCTTGCCCTTGTTTTCCGGCTTGGCGGCAACGCGGCAGGCGGCGCAGATGTTGGCGCCGGTGCTGATGCCGCCGAGGATGCCTTCTTCGCGGCCGACGCGGCGGGCCCACTCGAAGGCGTCTTCGTTGGAGACGAGTTCGGAGCCTGCGACGTAGGACATGTCGAGGACCTTGGGGATGAAGCCGGCGCCGATGCCCTGGATCTTGTGCGGGCCGGGCTTGAGCTCCTTGCCTTCGAGCGTCTGCTTGATGACGGGCGAGTCGGTGGGCTCGACGGTGATGGCGGAGAAGTCGGCCTTGCCCTTGTCGCGGAAGTAGCGCGTCACGCCCGTGATCGTTCCGCCCGTGCCCACGCCAGTGACGATCAGGTCGGCCTTGCCGTCGGTGTCGTTGTAGATCTCCGCGCCCGTCGTGCGGTAGTGGACCTCGGGGTTGGCGGGGTTCTCGAACTGCTGGGGCATCCAGGCATTGTCGCTGGTGGTGACCAACTCGGCGGCCTTGGCGATCGCACCCTTCATCCCGTTGGCGGCCGGCGTAAGCACGAGGTCGGCCCCCAGCGCCCGGAGCAGGGCGCGACGCTCGATGCTCATCGACTCGGGCATCGTCAGCGTCAGCTTGTACCCCTTGGCAGCGCACACGAACGCCAGCGCGATGCCCGTGTTGCCGCTCGTTGGCTCGATGACGTGCGTGTTCTTGTTGATGGTGCCGGCCTCCTCGGCCGCCTCGATCATCGCGCGGCCGATGCGGTCCTTGACGCTGGCCATGGGGTTGAAGAACTCGCACTTGACGAGCACCGTCGCCTGGTCTGGCGCGACGCGGCGGAGCCGCACGAGCGGCGTGTTGTAGGTCGTCTCGATGATGTTCTCATACGTCTTGCCGTGCAGCAGGCGAACGTCCTGGGCGGTGCTGGTGGTCATGGTGAGGCTCTCCAATGGGCTCGTACGGCCGTCGATGAGGTAGATCTTCTACAATCGGGGGCGGAAGCATCATGGTAGAGGGGCGGGTGGGGAGCGCCAAGCCGTTTGATGGGGGGGCGGCGGTAAGCCGGCTCCTTGCTCGTGCTCGCGGACTCGCTCAGGACCGGCGGGGTGGTCGGTATTGGGGGAAGGGGTTCTCCATGGTTCGGCGGCCGGCTTCGGGAAAGGCGGGTCGGTTGGCGATAGCGCTGCTGGTGCTCGCGGTCGTGTGGATGCTGCTCGCCTGGGGATGTCAGCGACAGGTGGTGTTTCCGCGCCGATTCCTGCCCCCCACGCCGGCGGAGGTGGGGCGGCTGGTCGAGGTGCTCGGCGGGGAGGTGATGACGCTGGAGACCGAGGCCGGGCCCGTCGAGGCGTTCTTCCACCCCGGGCATGGGGTGTCGCCGCGGGAGCCGGGGCCGGCCGTGGTGTTCGCGCATGGCAACGGGGAGACGATCGACGTCTGGTTCGGGGCGTTGGAGACCTACCGCGAGATGGGCGTGTCGGTGCTGCTGCCGGAGTTTCGCGGCTATGGACGCAGCGCGGGTCGGCCGAGCGAGGCGGCGATCGTGGCGGATTTCGAGCGGTTTCATGACCTGCTCGCGGCGCGGGAGGACGTGGATTCCGAGCGGATCGTTTATCACGGGCGGAGTCTGGGCGGGGCGGTCGCGGCGGTGCTCACCGAACGCCGTCCGCCCGCGGCGCTGATCCTCGAGTCGACGTTCACCTCGACCGCCGCGATGGCGCGGCGGTACCTGGTGCCCGGGTTTCTCATCCGCGATCCGCTGCGGGCGCGGGAGGCGGTGGAGCGCTACGACGGGCCGGTGCTGGTGATGCATGGGCGCCAGGACACGATCGTGCCGCCCGGGCATGGCGAGGCGCTGGCGGAGGCGGCGGGGGTGCAGGTGGTGTGGCTGGAGATGGGGCATAATGATCCGCCCCCTCGTGAGCCGTACTGGGCCGCGATCGAGGCGTTTCTGGAAGAGGCGGGAGTTGTGCCGGCATCCAGCGAACTCGTGAGGTGACGCACCGTCCCCTGGCCGCTCGCTCAAGTGAGGGGGACCAGAGGGAGCACCTTGTCGTCTTGGTCTTATGGGGGCGATGGGCGCGGGGCGTAAACGCGTTGTCTACAATGCCGCTCGCGGTGGGGCAGGGGGGCGATCGGTTTTGACCGCGATGCCATTCGAGTTCTGTTACGCCAGCCACACAGGAGCGACGCGATGAGTCCAGCGACGGCCAAGTTCAAGGGCAACGAGATGACGATCCAGGGCAAGCCGCTGGAGGTCGGGCAGAAGGCGCCCGATTTCGAGTTGACGGCCACGGACCTGTCGCCGCGCCGGCTGAGCGACTACAAAGGCAAGGTCAAGATCGTCAGCGTCGTCCTGTCGCTGGACACGTCGACGTGCGACACGCAGACGCGGGCGTTCAATGAGAAGGCGTCGGGGCTGGACGATGAGGTGGTCGTGCTGACGGTGAGCGTGGACCTGCCGTTTGCGCAGAAGCGGTGGTGCGGCGCGGCGGGCGTCGACCGCGTCGAGTGCCTGTCGGACTACAAGGACCACAACTTCGGCAAGAGCTGGGGCCTGCGCGTTCAGGAACTGGGGCTGCTGGCGCGGACGGTGTTCGTCGTGGACAAGGATGACGTGATTCGGCACATCGAGCGGCCGGACGACCTGTCGCAGGAGCCCGACTACGAGCCGGTGCTCGCGGCGGCGAAGAAACTGGCGTGAGGCGTGGGGAATTGGGGATCAGGGCTTGGAGGTGGGGAGGATGACGGGTGGTGGGCTTCCGGGACGGCGGCGCCTATCCATGAAGGAGACATCATGATAGAGGCTGATGCTTATCGTTACCTGGGGCGGACGGGGATCCGCGTGAGCCCGCTTTGCCTGGGGTGCATGATGTTCGGGGGCAAGACCGAGCCGGAGGATTCCTACGCGGTCATCGATCGCGCGATCGACGGCGGTGTCAACTTCCTCGACACCGCCAACGTCTACGTCGGCGGGCGCAGCGAAGAGGTCACCGGCGAAGCGCTCAAGCGCAACGGCAAGCGCGAGCGCATCGTTCTGGCCACCAAGTGCCACGGCAACATGCACCGCGACGAGCCGCTCGACCCCAACAAGTGGGGCAACTCGCGGCGGCAGATCATCGAGCAGTGCGACGCGTCACTGAAGCGCTTGCAGACCGAATGGATCGACCTCTACCAGATCCATCGGCCGCATCCGGACTGCGCGATCGACGAGACGCTACGGGCCCTCGACGACCTCGTTCGGCAGGGCAAGGTGCGCTACATCGGCTGCTCGACGTTCGCTGCCTGGCAGGTCGTCGAGTCGCTGTGGGCGGCGGACCATCATCACCTCAACCGCTTCGTGACGGAGCAGCCGCCCTACAACCTGCTCGATCGCCGGATCGAGCGCGAACTGATCCCCATGGCGCAGACGTACGGGATGGGGCTGATTCCGTGGTCGCCGCTGGCGGGCGGGTTCCTGACGGGTAAGTACAAGCGCGAGGGTGGCGGGCCGAGCGATGGGCGCTACGCCGACGCGGAGCGCGGGCGCGGGCCGGCGATCCTCGGCGCCGACCGGACGTTCGACATTGTCGAGAAGGTCGAGGCGCTGGCGGGTGAGAGGGGATGCACGCCGAGTCAGCTCGCGCTGGCGTGGTGCGTGCATCAGCCGGGGATCACGAGCCCGATCATCGGGCCGCGGACGATGGAGCAGCTCGAGGACAACCTCGGGGCGCTGCAGGTCGAGGTGACGGAGGCGGACCGTGCGGCGCTGGACGAGGTGTCGCTGCCGGGCGAGCACGTGGTGGGGTTCTACGACGCGAGCTTCGGGCCGCATCCGCATCGGTGCTGAGGCGCGGCGGGGGGTCGATCATAAAGCCGGGACCGGTGGTCCCGGTGAGCGCACGGGGCGGGTGCTTGCGCGGCCGTGGCCGCCGCGGGTTGGCGCGGTGGTCGCATGGGGCGTTCATTGTCGAGGGTGGCGACGCTGGTTGATCGGGTACGCGTCCTGGGGCGGCCGGGACCACCGGTCCCGGCTTTGTAGGTGCTACGTGCGGAGTTCGGCGCTGATGTCGTCGGCACTTGTCAGCGCGTCGACCACCGCCTGCACCTGCGGGTCGACCTGGTCGTGGCGCAGCGTGCGATCCGGGTCGCGGAAGATCATGCGGAAGCTGATGCTCTTGCGGCCGGCGGCGATCGGCTTGCCGCGGTACGTGTCCAGGAAGCGCACGCCTTCGAGCATGGCGGGCTTGACGCCGTCGACGACCCCGGCGATGTCCCGCCAGCGCACCGACTCGTCGACGATGATCGACAGGTCGCGCTCGATCGCCGGGTAGCGCGGCTGCGGCGTGGCGTGGCGCGCGGGCGGGTAGAGGGCGATCAGCGCGTCGAGGTCGAGCTCGGCGGCGACGAGGGGCGTCTTGACGTCGAAGCGGTCCCGGGTGTCGTCGGCGACGACGCCGAGGCTGCCCAGCGCGTGCTCGCCGAGGCGCACCTGCCCGGCGGCGGCGAAGTTCGGCGCGTTGACGGACTCGACGTCGACGCGCTGGCGGGCGGCGGGGCCGGCGAGGTGCTCGATGAGTTCCTCGACCGCGGCGCGCAGATCCCGCAGGGCCGCCTGAGCGTCACCCGTCGCGTCGGCGAGCAGGCCCAGGCGACGGTGCTCGGTGAGTCGACCACCCTCGCGGCGCCAGGTGGCGGCCGTCTCGAACAGCCGCAGGCCCGTGTTGCCCCGGTCCTGATTGGCCTTGCGGCAGGCGAGCAGGCTCGGCAGCAGCGACGGCCGCAGCATCGGCTCGGCCTTACGGCGCTCGTCGTCGACCATGACCGCCTCGGTGCCGTCGGTGAGGAACGCACCGCCCTGCTTGACGCTCACGAAGCTGAACGTGATCGTCTCGTGGTAGCCATGCGCGGCCAGGACGCGGCCGAGCGTCTGCCTTGCCGCGACGTGCGGCTGGATGGGACGGGCCTGGATCTCGATCCTGTCGCGCATGGGGATGCGGCCGAGGCCGTGGAGCCGGGCGACTTCCTCGATGAGGTCGACCTCGCGCTTGAGGTCCAGCCGGTGGCTGGGCACGCGGCAGGCGATCTGCTCACCGTCGACGCGCGGCGACAGGCCGAGGCGATCGAGGTGATCGGCCTGGGTCTGGGGGGTCAGGTCGATGCCGAGCAGCCCGCTGCATCGCCCGGCGCGGAGGGTCAGCTCGAGCGGCTGGGGGTCATCGCGGCCGACGCGGACGACGCCCGGCGCGAGCTGGCCGCCGGCGATCTGGAGGATGATCTGCGCGGCGCGTTGGCTTGCGCGGTCGACGCCGAGCGGGTCGACGCCGCGCTCGAAGCGGAAGCTCGAGTCGCTGGCGAGCTTCAGCGCCCGGCTGGTGGAGCGGACGGACAGCGGGTCGAAGATGGCGGACTCGATGAGGATGTCGCGCGTGTTGCCGCCGACCTCCGAGTCGAGGCCGCCCATGACGCCGGCAATGGCGACGGGACGACGGGCGTCGGCGATGACGAGCATGTCCTCGTTGAGCTCGTGGTTGGAGCCGTCGATGGCGGTGAAGCGCTCGCCGCCGCGCGCCGGGCGGACGACGATGCGGCGGTCGGCGAGGGCGGCGAGATCGAAGGCGTGCAGCGGCTGGCCAAGCTCGAAGAGGACGTAGTTGGTGGCGTCGACGACGTTGTTGACGCTGCGCAAGCCGACGGCGGCGAGTCGCTGGACGAGCCAGTCGGGGCTGGGGCCAACGCGGACGCCGGTGATGACGCGGGCGGTGTAGAGCGGGCAGAGCGTGGTGTCGGTGTTGTCGACGCTGGTCAGCGAGGCGACGTCGTCGCCGCTGCTGGCGCCGGGGTCGATGGTCGGCGGGCGGAACTGGCTGCGCGAGGCGGCGGCGAGCTCGCGCGCGAGGCCGACGTGGCTGAGGCAGTCGCCGCGGTTGCTGGTGACCTCGACTTCGAGGATCGTTTCGGTCGAGCCATCGGGGAGGGCGACATCTTCGCGCCCGTCGATGGGAAAGCCGACGGCGGTGAGCAACTGCTCGGCGGCGTCAAGCTCGCAGGGGCGGTCGAGGTAGTCGTTGAGCCAGGCAATGCTGGTTTTCATGCGGGGATGGTAGCAGATGGGCGGTGGCGCCAGGCGGTGGGCGAGCGTGGCGGGTGGTGGTGTATCATGACTGTGGAGGTCGGTATGGGTGCGATGCGCGACAAGGGGTGGTGTTCCGTCATCACGCGGCTGGCGCGGTGTTTCTCCGTGGTGGTGATCGCGCTGGCGACGCTGCTGGTGACGGGATGTGGGTCGACGGCCATGGACGTCGGCGAGGGGGGCTACCCGCCCGATTTCACGCTGGTGGTGACCGTCGAGGCGGAGGAGCCCGAGCAGGCGGAGGGTGATCCGCACCGGGTGCCGGCCCAGCACGTGCTGGCGTCGGACCGCGTGCTGCGCGTGGCGCTGGGGGCCGGGACGCGGCATGAGTTCTACCCGGGGCCCACGGCCACGCTCGAGCCGGCCCGGGTGGCGGCGCTGTACCGCATCGTGGAGCGCCACGGCCTGATCGACGAGCTAGGCGTCGACGAGGCGCAGCTCGAGGCCGCGGCGGTCGTCTACCACGTGACGCTGAGCATGCGCGGCCAGCGGCGGACGTATCGCACCACGCCGGAGGCGTCGCCGGGGACGCTGGCGCTGGTCGAAGCGCTGGTGGCGTTGCGCGGTGGGCGGTAGGCGTTGGGGGTGAGTGGTATACTGGCCCTTTGGTGTGCATGGAGGCGTTGTGGCATTGAATGATGGGCCGATTGACAGTTCGCCCGCGGTTGGTGCGGGGGCGGGGCGGGCCGGGGTTTCCGCCGACGGCCGGGGGGGGCGTGTGATTGCGCTGATGAATCAGAAGGGCGGGGTGGGCAAGACCACGACGACGGTCAACGTCGGCGCGGCGCTGGCGCGCGGTGGGCACCGCGTGCTGCTGATCGATCTCGACCCGCAGGCCCACCTGACGCTGCACCTCGGCGTCGAGCCGGACGAGCTGGAGCGGAGCGTCTACGACCTGCTGACCGACCCGGCGATGACGGCGGCGGAACTGGTGCATCAGCTCGAGCCGAACCTCGGGCTGCTGCCGGCGGAAGTGAACCTCGCCGGCGTCGAGAGCGAGCTGGCGGAGCAGGCCGCGGCCGGGCGGGCCCAGCGGGTGCTGGCGGACAAGACGCGCGATCTGCTCCGGCAGTTCGACTACGTGCTGCTGGACTGCCCGCCGAGCCTCGGGCTGCTGACGGTCAACGCCCTGGCGCTGGCCGACGAGGTGATCGTGCCGATGCAGGCGCACTTTCTCGCGCTGCAGGGGTTGAGCAAGCTGCTGGAGACGGTCAAGCTCGTGCGCGACGGCCTGAACCCGTCGCTGACGGTGGCGGGCGTGGTGCTGTGCATGCACGAGGCGCAGACGGTGCTGGCGGGGGAGGTGACGAGCGATCTGCGCGCGTTCTTCGAGGCCGCCCGGGACGGGGACGTGCCGTGGCGCGACGCGGTGGTGTTCGAGCCGGCGGTGCGGCGGAACATCAAGCTGGCGGAATCGCCGAGCTTCGGGCAGTCGATCTTCGGGTATGCCGGCGAGTCGAACGGCGCACGCGATTATGAGGCGCTGGCGGCATCGATCGCGCGGCGGCCGGCCGCCGCGCCGCGGGGCCCGTGAGGGTGGACGCGCGCCCACGTGGCCGATGCTTGCGGCCGCGTCCGCGGCTCCCAGCTCAGTGCAGAAACAGACGCAGCCCCGTCATCGCCATGACCATCTCGTGCTCGTCGGCGGCGGCGATCACGTCCCCGTCACGCCGCGAGCCGCCCGCCTGGGCGACGTAGCCCACGCCCGAGCGCGAGGCCCGGTCGAGGTTGTCGCGGAAGGGGAAGAAGGCGTCGCTGCTCAGCGCCACCCCCTTGTAGTTGGCCAGCCACTCGGCGCGTTCCTCGGCCGTGATCGGCTCGGGGGGCTTTACGAGCTGGCCCATCAGCGCGTCGCGCTCCTGGGCGGTGAGCTCGTACCAGCGCAGCAGCGTGTCGACGATGTTGATCTTCTCCGACCGCGGGATGCCGTCCTTGAACTGCAGATCGGTGGCCTTGGGGTGCTGCGTCAGCGCCCAGCGGTCGAACTTGTCGCACGCCAGGCGCGTGCAGGCGATGCGCGACTGTTGGCCGGCCCCGATGCCGACCGCCTGGCCCTGGTAGGCAACGGCGATCGAGTTGGACTGGGTGTGCTTGAGCGTGATCGTCGCCACGAGCAGCGACTCGACGACCGCGTCGGGGATGTCCTTGTTCTGCGTGGCGATGTTGGCCAGGAGCTTGCGGTCGATGACGGCAGTGTTGGCGTCCTGCTCGAGCGTCAGGCCGAATTCGACGCGCGCCTCGACGCCCGCGGGCTCGTAGTCGGGGTCGATCTGGAGCATGACGTAGCCGCCGGACTTTTTCGAGGCGAGGATTGCGCGGGCGTCGTCGTCATAGGCGGGCGCGATGATGCCATCGGAGACCTCCGGCTTGATCAGGTTGGCGAGGGCGGCGTCGACGCGGTCGGAGACGGCGATGAAGTCGCCGAACGACGCGACGCGATCGGAGCTGCGGGCCTTGGCGTAGGCCGTGGCGAGCGGGGAGAGCTTGGCGTCGTCGGGAATGAAAAATGCCTGCCGAAATGCGGGGTTGAGCTCGCCGGCGACGGCGGCGCCGGCGGGCGAGACGTGCTTGAACGACGCCGCCGCGGGCTTGGCGAGCGCGTGCCTGAGCTCGCGGACGAGCTGCCAGCCGCGCAGCCCGTCGAGCAGGTTGATGAAGCTCGGCAAGCCGTTGACGACGCGCAGCGGGCCCGGGTCGGCCGGGTGCGTGACGCGCGCGAACGTCTGGTTCGGGTTCAGGCCGTACTTGAGCTTGATGTCCATAAGTGGCGCTCCGGTGTCGTGCCGGGGCGGGCGCGTGCGTCTGCCTGGCCCCTCGCGCGGCATCGTAGCACGCGGGGCGAGCGCCGGGGGTGGGCGGGGCGGCTGAACGTGGGGAGGTGTCGCGTCGCGGGGTGATATAGTTGGGCCATGCAGTATCGGATGATCGGGATCGACCTCGACGGGACGCTGCTCGACGCGCGGGGGCAGATCAGTGATGCGAACCGGGCGGCGATCGGCGCGGCGATCGAGGCGGGCGCCGCCGTGATCCCCTGCACCGGCCGCGGCTGGCGCGAAGCCGTGACGCTGCTCAGGCCCGTCGAGGGGCTGGAACTGGGCGTGTTCGTGACCGGCGCGTCGATCACGCAGATCGCCAGCGGGCGGAGCGTCGACCTGTCGGTGATCGAGCCGCACCTGGCCTACGACCTCGTCGAGCACCTGCGGTCCGGGCCGGAGGCGGTGCTCGTCTTCCGAGAGGCGGAACTGGCGGGCCATGACTACCTTGTGACCGGCGAGGGCACGCTCAACGCGCAGACCGAGTGGTGGTTCCAGTACACCGGCGCAACGGTGCACTTTCAGCGCGACGTCACGGCCGACGACCTGCACCACACGCTGCGCGTGGGCGTGGTGACCGATGCGGTGCACATGCCGGTCCTGCAGCGGGAACTGGAGGCGCGCTTCGGCGACCGCGTGCTGATGCACCATTTCTCGACGATCGTGCATCCGGAGCAGGCGGTGCACGTGCTGGAGATCTTCGCCGCGGGGGTCGACAAGTGGCGCGGGCTGTCGTGGGTCGCGCAGCAACGCCACATCGAGGCGAGCGAGATCGCGACGATCGGCGACGAGATCAACGACCTGCCGATGCTTGCGGCGGCGGGCTGCGGCGTGGCGATGGGCAACGCGATCGAGCCCGCCAAGGCACGGGCGCGGCGGGTGACGCGGGCCAACGACGAGGATGGCGTGGCGTACGCGATCGAGCAGATGCTGGGCGGAGCGTGGTAGTGGGAGCGGGGGCCGGGGGAAGGGAGCAGGGCGTTTAAGGTGGTTGTGATTTTTTGCGGAAGCGAGGAGGGGGGAAAATTTCCTGCTTTCGGGTGGGGGTTGGCCCTCGCGGCGGTGGGGGATTGCCGGTATACTGCCCGTCGTGACACGAGTTGCGGTACAACAAGAAGTTGTGAGCATCGCGGTGCGACGGCTGGCCGGGTCGGAAGACCTTGATCTGCCGGGATATGCGTCCGCGCAGGCGGCGGGAATGGACCTGCGGGCCGCCGTGCCCCGGCCCGTGACGCTCGCCGTTGGCGCGATCGAGATGATCCCGACCGGGTTGGCGATCGCCCTGCCGCCGGGCTACGAGGCGCAGGTGCGGCCGCGGTCCGGGCTCGCGGTCAAGCACGGCATCGGGATCCCCAACGCTCCGGGAACGATCGACGCCGATTACCGCGGCGAGGTGACGGTGGGGCTGATCAACTGGGGCCGCGGCCCGTTCGTCATCGAGCGCGGGATGCGGATCGCCCAGCTCGTCGTGGCGCCGGTCAGCCGGGCGGCCTGGCGCGAGG
The DNA here is from genome assembly GCA_040905445.1 of Phycisphaeraceae bacterium. GTDB lineage: Bacteria > Planctomycetota > Phycisphaerae > Phycisphaerales > Phycisphaeraceae > SKPT01. Next base: position 38,876 of record JBBDRN010000034.1, read on the forward strand.
TGGCGGAGTTGGAGCCGACGGAGCGCGGCGAGGGCGGGTTCGGACACACCGGAAGCTGAGGGAGAGCGGGCCGCGGGCAGGCTGGAGTCTGTCGCGGCCGCGCCGAGGGTGGCGTTGTTGCCGGGCGCGGTTTGATGTCGTGGGGCCGAGGTAGCAAGGATGCGACGCACATGGTTCTGGGTGTCGTTGGGCATCGCGATCGGCGTGATGCCCCTCGTGGCGGCGGGCTGCGCTTCGCATCTGGCGGGCGTGATCGTGACCGCGCCGAACGCCGGGCTCGGGCTGGCCCAGGTCGAGGCGCTGCCCGACGTGGCGACGGGGCGTGAGCCGGAGTATCGCTTTCGCGTGACCGTCGGGCCGCCGACGGCGTCGCTGGCGGTGCGCGTGCTGGACCCGGCGGCGAGCCCGCTGCTGGGTGTGACGGCCGAGCCGCGATCGGACAGCCCGGGGCGCTACCGTTTTCACCTGGTCTACGCCGACCCGTCGCAGGTGGTCGAGGTCGAAGGTGGCCCTGCCGGGCCGCAGGCGACGGTGCTGGTGCTGCACGGGCTGTTCGGGCGCAAGGACACGCTGCCGACGATGTGGGCGCGGATGCTCGCCGGCGCGGGCTACCGCGCGGTGCTCGTGGACATGCGCGGGCACGGGCGGTCGACGGGGCATTACGTCAGCTACGGTGTGCGCGAGTCGCGCGACCTCGTGCAGGTGATCGACGACCTGGAGCGCCGCGGCCTGCTGGTGGGCCGGCTGGGCGTGCTGGGCATCTCGTTCGGGGGCTCGACGGCGATTCAGCTCGCGGCGATCGACGACCGGGTCGAGGCGGTGGTGGCGCTGGCGCCGTTCAACACGATGCGCGAGGCGGTGTCGGACTTCGGGCGCGCGGTGGCGGGTCCGCTCGGGCCGTTCCTGCCCGAGGGGATGATCCAGCGCGCGGTGACGGCGACGGAGTCGCGGACGGGGGTGGACCCGGCGCTGAGCAACGCGGGGGCGGCCCTGGGGCGGACGCGCGCCGCGGTGCTGCTGGTGCATGGGCAGCAGGACGTGCACGTGCCGGTGGCGCACAGTGTGGCCCTGCGGCGGGCGATGCAGGGGCCGGGGCACCTGATGGTGCTGGCCGGCGAGACGCATATGACGCTGACCGCCACGCCGGGGCCCTCGCTGGTGGACGTCAGCGAGGAGGCGGTGAGCTGGTTCGACCACTGGCTGCTCGACGAGGACGGTGCCCAGCCGCTGCCGACAGAGCACCTGCTGGTCACCGGCGAGCCGGCCGCGGGCGGGGAGTGAATCGGCCGCTGCGCGGCACGGGACGCGATTCGCAATTCAGGCGGCTGTCAAGGGTTGGCGCGCGATCTGGTGCGTCGGCTGGCATGTTGGTGCGCGATGTGCCGCTGGGATTGGTTGGGGGGCGTGGCCAAGGGGGGAAAGTGCGATAACGCGCTGGCCGCCGATAAGCGATCGCGGGATCGCGTCGATATTCGCCTCGGTGGAGGCGCTTGGCGTGTTGATCGCCGACATGGAGGGTGGCCGATGCTCAGTGAGCTCGTCGATGTCGAGCAGGCGGGGGCGGTGGTGACGGTGCGGGTGCGGACGCCCGAGCTGGCGCATGACCAGATGCAGCAGCTCGTCGTCGAGTGCCTTGAGCGGATGCGCTGCCATCACGCCTACCACTTTGTCTTCGACCTGTCGCAGGTGACGTTCCTCGCGTCGGCATGCGTCGGCGCGCTGGTCGAGCTGCTGCGCGAGGTCGAGCCGGTGCGCGGCCGGATCGTCATGGTCGGCTGCCAGGAGAGCGTGGCGTTCATGCTTCAGGTCACGCGCCTCGAGCAGGTCTTCCCGATGTTCGACGACGAGAACGAGGCGATCGCGGCGCTGCGTCATTCGGGGTGAACCGCGGGCTTCCCGCATGGTTCAACGCTCGACGCGCACGTTGTCGAAGCGCCAGCGCATCCAGGCGTTGGGCGTCGGGCCCGTGACGCGCGCCGGGTCCCAGAGGTTGATGCCGACGTACTGAAAGATCATCGCCATCGGCTGCTCGTCGAGCAGGAGGGCCTCGGCTTCGCGCAGCAGGGCGAGGCGGCGGGCGTTGTCGGGTTCGTCGGCCGCCTCGTCGAGCAGCGCGTCGTACCGCGCGTTCGACCAGCCCGTCTCGTTGCCCGCGTCCTGGATGCGCTTGCGGTCGAGCCAGTAGGTCGGCTCCGGGTAGGAGCCGATCCAGGACGCGCGGCAGATGGTGTAGTCGTGGTTGTTCTTGCGGTCGTTGAAGTGGGGCAGGCTGACTTCCTCCAGGCTCACGTGCACGTTGAGGTGCTCGCGCCACATGGCGCGGACGGCCTCGGCGACGGGGCCATGCTCCCCCTCACTGTTGTAGAGAATGCTCAGGCCGTCGATCCCCTGGCCATCGGGATGCCCGGCGTCGGCGAGGAGCTGGCGCGCCGCTTCCGGGTCGAAGCCGACGCCATGCTCCGCGGGTGGGTCGTAGCCGGGGATGACGTCGGGCGGGATGTAGGTCCGGGCGACCGGCTGGTTCAGCCGCGTGATGCGCTGGACGATCTGCTCGCGGTCGATCGCCATCGAAAGCGCCCGGCGGACGCGCGGGTCGGCCAGCGGATTGTCCCCGCCGCCGGGGAGCGTCGGCCCGCAGTTGAAGTTGTAGAAGTAGGTGCCCGCGATCGTCGCCGTATGCACGTCGTCGCGCGACGCGTCGGCGACGAGGCCGGCGGCGAGATCCCCGCTGGGCATGTTGGGCCAGATGTCGGCCCGACCGCGGCGGTAGGTCAGCGCGGCGTTCTGGGCGTCGGGGATGATCCGCTCCAGGATCGACCCGTTGGCGAGCGCGGCACCGTTCCAGTACGTCTCGCTCGCGGTCATCAGCAGGTAGCGGCGCGGCTGGTGGTCCGAGAGCTTGTAGGGGCCGTTGGTCACGAGGCGGTTGGCGTCGGTCCAGTGGCCGCTGGGCATGCGCATCGCCCCGGACGCCGGGTCGAGCTGCTGGGCCTCGGCGATGGAGGCGCGGTGGACGGGCATGAAGGTGACGAAGGTCGTCAGCAGGGGGAAGTAGGGGGCCGGGCGCTCGAGCTCGACGACGAGCGTGCGGTCGTCGGGGGCAGATAGGCCGACCGTGTCGTTGAACCGCGCCTCGGCCGTCTCCCAGAGTTGCTCCGCGGCATCGCCGCCGCCCGCCCGGTCGCGCGTGGCGAGGTATTGCCGGAGCTGGTCCTGTCGCCAGCGGAGGAAGGCTTCGGCCCCTCGGATGCGATACATGAGGGTGCTGTAGTTGCTCGCCATCTCAGGGAGCATCGCGCGGCGCCACGCGAAGATGAAGTCCCGGGCGACGACCGGCTCACCGGTCGACCAGCGGGCATCGTCGCGCAGGTGGAACGTGTAGGTCAGCCCGTCGTCGGAGACCTCCCACCGCTCGGCGACGGCGGGAACGAGCTCGCCCTTGTCGAAGTCGTAATCGAGCAGCGGCTCGTAGAGGTGCTCCAGGACGCGGATGTCGTGGACCCAGATCGCGGCTTGCGGGTCGAGGCCGGCGTGCTCCGCGTTGGAGATGTAGACGAGGTCCGCGTCGGGGACGGGCTCCTCGCAGCCGACGAGGGCCAGCGGCACGCACAGGACAAGGGCGGCAGTGAGACATCGAAGCATGGCGGCGGATCTCGCAGGGGGTGGGTGAGCGTGATGGTGAGGTCGCCCGGCCAGGCGTTGTCGGCGCCGGGTTGCGTGGCCGGGGTGGTGCCGGGGTCGGGGGCGTCATCGTTCTGTGGGGCCGGGGGCGGCGTCGGCGGGCTGGCGGCGCCGGGCCAGAGGTGCCAGGCGACGAAGAGGGCGACGAAGATAAGGACGAGAATGAACACCGCCAGGGCCATGCGCCAGCGGCGTTCGGACGTGGGCCGGCCGGGGCCGGTCGCGTCGTGGATCGTCGCGGCGGGGGCTTCCGCAGACTCGCCGGGGGCGGGCTCGGGCGAGGGCTGCTGCTCGATCTCGTGGTAATGCTGCTCCTCGGCAGGCGAGCCTTGGCGCGTGCGGGAGGCGTAGTGGCCCTGCCCATCGGCGCGGTCGAGGACGTAGAAGACGTTGCCTTCCTCGTCGCGGACGGCCCGCCCGATGTCCTGGTCGCGGATCCGGACGGGGCGGCCGGTGTGCGGACTGCGGATGGTAATGGGCATGCCGGGATTCTACCGGGGCACACCGAGAGAGAAAGAGGGCACGCGAAGGCGCGAAGGGCAGAAGGCGCCGCGAGGCGATGACCGGGCACGCCCTCGCCTGCCCGCTTCACGTGCCTCTCGCCCCCTTCGCGGTTCTGTCCTGCGCTCTCGTCCTGGCTTCATGGGGTGGACACCCGTTTCAAGTGCAATCACGGGGTATTCCGATAACAGTGGCGTCGTGGTTGATGAGCCTAACTCTATTTTTCGTCGGAACATGGCGGCGCTGACGACGCGGGAGCCGGAGCTGGCGCAGCGGGTGTTGGCGGCTGTGCCGGCCGCGTTGGAGTGGCAGGAGGCGCGCAGCGGCGTGTTGACCGCCACGATCGAGCAGGGGGGTCGGCCGCTCTGGCTGGCCAGCCGCTTCGACCCGGTGCAGGAGGCGGGCAAGCTGGCGGCCGAGGTCGACCACGAGGCGAGCGCGTGCGTCGTCGTGCTCGGGATGGGGCTGGGGTACCACGTTGCGGAGGTGGCGCGGCAGGCGGGCGGGCACGGGCTGGTGATCGTCCATGAGCCGGACGTCGCCCTGATGCGCGCGGTGCTCGAGCGGGTGGACCACAGCGCGTGGCTGGGTCGGCCCGACGTGATCGTCGTCGACGCGACGGTGGACCGCGCGGGGCTGACGCAGCGGGTGGAGCGGTTCGCGGGCGTGCTGACGCAGGGGACGCGCCTGCTGACGCACCCGCCCAGTCGACGGCTGCATGGCGAGGCGCTGGCGGCGTTCGGGCAGACGGTGACGCAGACGCTGGCGTTCTGCCGCACGAACGTGGCGACGGCGCTGATCAACTCGGCGCGGACCTGCCGCAACCTGGCGTGCAACCTGGACCACTACCTCGCGGGGGCGGGGGTGGATGAGCTGCACAACGCGGCGGCGGGCAGCCCGGCCGTATGCGTTGCGGCCGGGCCGAGCCTGGCGAAGAACGTCGACCTGCTGCGCGACCCGCGGGTGCGGGCGAACGTGGTGGTGATCACCGCCCAGACGACGCTCAAGCCGCTGCTGGACCGGGGGATTCGGCCTGACTTTGTGACGGCGCTGGACTACTCGCGGATCTGCGAGCGCTTTTACGAGAACCTGCCGGAGTTGGCGGACGTGACGTTGGTGGCCGAGCCCAAGGCGCACCCGACGATCCTGGAGAGCTTTCCGGGGCCGATCCGGCTGCTGCGCAACGCCTTCAGCGATGGCGTCGTCGCGGGGCTCGCGCCGCGGGGGATGAAGATGCCGGCCGCGACGACGGTTGCGCACCTGTCGTTCTACCTCGCGCAGCACCTTGGCTGCGACCCGATCATGCTCATCGGGCAGGACCTGGGCTTCAGCGACGGGCTGTACTACTGCCCAGGCACTGCGGCGCACCAGGTGTGGTCGGCGGAGCTCGGGCCCTTCAACACGCTGGAGATGATGGAGTGGGAGCGGATCGTGCGGCACCGCAACCACCTGCGCCGGGTCGAGGGCGTGGACGGCACGCCGATCTACACCGACGAGCAGATGGCGACGTACCAGGGGCAGTTCGAGCGGGACTTCGCGCAGGCCCGGCAGCGGATCATCGACGCGACCGAAGGCGGCGTGGTGAAGGCGGGGGCGGAGGTGATGCCGCTGGCCGAGGCGCTGGCGCAGTTCGCGACGCAGCCAGTGCCTGCGCTGCCGCTGCCGGGGCGCGAGCTGGACGCCGATCGGCTTGAAGCGCTGGTCGGGCGGCTGGAGGCGCGGCGGCGGGAGATTGACGATCTCAAACGCACGAGCAAGCGGTGCGTACCGCTGCTCGAGGGCATGTTGCGACACCAGCGGGACCAGAAGCGCGTCTATCGGCTGTACCAGGAATTGCAGGCCCACCAGCGCCGCGTCGGCGCGGCGCTCGACGCCGCCTTCCAGCTCGTCAGCTCGCTGAACACCATCGGCGCGATGAAGCGGGCCCGCGCGGACCGCGCGATCGCCCACGCCGGCAGTGACGAGATGGCGCGGCAGCGGCGGCAGCTCGAGCGCGACATTGAGAACATGGACTGGCTGATCCAGGCGTGCGACGTGGCGCTCGATATCTTTGAAGAGGCGCTGGGCCGGGCGCGGGCGAGCCGGTCGCGCTGCAGTGCGGTGGCAGCACCGGGACCGCCGGTCCCGGCTTGATGGGAACGCGTGATGCGCGGTGATGCATGATGACGAGCCAGGCGGTCGCGCTGATTGTGACGGACGTTGAGCGCACGCGCTTCGGCCTGCGCTCGCGCGTGGGCGAGCAGCTCGCCGGACGCAGCGTGCTTGAGCAGACGCTGCGGCGGGCGGCGCGCGTGGCGCGCGTGAGTCGGCTGGTCGTGGTGCATCCGACAGGACAGCGGCCGCTGGAGCTCGTCGACGCGCGGGCGATCGCCCGGCCGATCGAGGTGTTCGCGTTCGATCCCGAGACGGCGGCCGACGAGCATTGGGCGGCCGCGCGGAAGTGGGCGATGGCGGCGTGGCGCGGGGGGCTCGGCGGCGCGTGCGGCTTCGACGAGGCGCTCCCTGCCGGGCCGCTCGCGGCGGCGCTGAAAGCGAGCGGGTCGGAGGCGGCGCTCGTGCTGCGCGCGGATTGGCCGCTGTTCGACGCAGGCTACGCCAGCGCGCAGGTGGCGATGCACCTCGAGCAGCCGGAGGCGTACAAGCTGACGTTCACGCAGGCGCCGCCCGGGCTGGCGGGGATCGTCGCCGGGCAGTCGACGCTGGATCAGCTCGCGGAGCATCACTCCAGCTTCGGGCAGGCGCTGGCGTACAACCCGCGCAAGCCGCGGGGCGATGCGATCGGGCGCGAGGTGAACCAGCCCATTTCCGCGGCGGTTCGGGACACGTATCGGCGGTTCGCATATGACACGCCGCGCAGCGCGGCGCTGGTCGGGGCGATTGCCGAACAGCTCGGCGCAGAGTTCGAGGATGCCGATGCCGAGGCGGTGGTGGCCGCGGCGCGTCAGGTGGAGGCGGCGCGGCCGGAGGTGGTGCGTGGCTTTCTGCCGCAGCAGGTGACGCTGGAGCTGACGCCGCAGCGGCCGTCGCCGGGGCCGATCACGCCGCAGCATTACGTGTCGCTTGATCGCGCGGAGCTGGACCCGGTGCTCGCGCAGCGGATCGTGGCGCAGCTTGGCGATGGTGCGGGGGTGGTGGGCGACGTCGCGCTGCGGCTGGGCGGCCTGGGCGATGCGCTGCTGCACCCGGCGTGGGACGAGATCGTCCGCGATGCACATGAGGCAGGGGTGCTGGGCGTGTGCGTCGAGACCGACCTGCGCTGCGGGCGCGATGCACTGGATCGGCTGCTGGAGTTGCCCATCGACGCGGTGGCGGTGCGGCTGAACGCCGACTGTGGCGCGACGTATCGGCAGGCGATGGGTGAGGACGCGTTCAAGCACGTGACGGACAACCTGCGCTACCTGATGGAGCAGCGCGGACGGCGCGAGGGTGCCGGTCGGCGGGGATTGCCTTGGCTCGTGCCGCGGCTGGTGAAGACGGCCGAGACGATGCAGGACATGGAGCCGTTCTTCGATCGTTGGTTGCTGGTCGGTGCGCAGCCGGTGATCGAGCCGGCGCAGTCGGGAGCCGGGCTGATGCCGGAGCTGAGCCCGGTGGCGATGGCGGGACCACGGCGGGTGGCGTGCCGTCAGCTCGGCGGGCGGATGACGATCCTGAGCGACGGGCGGGTGGCGTTGTGCGACCAGGATTGGCAGGGCCGGGCCACGCTGGGCGACGCGCGGGAGGAGCCGCTGCTGACGATCTGGCAGCGGGCGCATGAGCATGCCGAGGCGCATGCCTGCGGGCGCTTTGAGCCGGCGGCACTGTGTGGGCGCTGCAGCGAGTGGCACCGCCCGTGAGGCGCGGTGTGGCGAGGGGGAGAGTCAGCGGCGGCGGTCGTCGTCCTCGGAGCCGCGCCACCAGTCGTCGCCGGGGTGGATCGGCGGCGGGGTGTCGAACGCGTCGCGCTCCTCGAACAGCTCATCCAGTGCCGGGCCCGCGTCCTCCCAAGGCTCGGCGAAAAGGTCGTCGCCCTCATCCTCCTCGTCGTCGAGCTCGTCATCCTCCCACATGGGCTGGCCATCCGGCCCGCGGTAGTCCGGATCGGTGGGGAAGATGTCGAACCCGAAGCCCCGGCCTGAGCAGCCCTCGGTGGCGCAGCACCAGGCGCCGTCCAGCCGGCCCTCGAACGCCTCCTCGCGCCACTCCATCAGGTAGCTCTCGTACTCCTGGCGGCAGTGGAGGCAGAAGACCTCCGTGGGGATGTCCGGCGGGCGGAACGGGTCGGTTTCCGGGTTGGGCCGATGGGCTTTCATGGCTGGCCTACAGGATGCGCCGGATCGGGTCGCGAGGCAAGCGCGGGGGGTGGTGTTCGCGCGATTTTAGTCCCCTTGCAGGTCCGTCTCAAACAGCGTTGCGCGGCGTTGAGGCGGTGCGTCGGCGCTGGAGCGTTTGGCAGGAGCGAGCGGGTAGAGGCTCCGCCGTAGGGTCCGCTGGGCGGACCTTCTGACGGACGCGGCCCGTTGATCGTGGTCCGCACAGCGGACCCTACCGCAGGGCGTAGGTCAGCGCCAGGAGAGCGTAGGCGGTGGTGAGGTTCGGGTCGCCTTCCATCCACCGGTCGGCGGGGTTGGTCCAGGAGCCGTCGTCGTTCTGTAGCTCCAGGAGCTGGTCGACGAGATCGGCCCGCCAGCGACGCTGCTCGCCCGCGGCAGTGGCGATCGTGGGCTCGCCCCAGGCGTGCAGGGCGCGTGCGAAGGTGTGGTAGTAGTAGTAGAGGCCCTGGTGCTGGACGTCGGCGGGCATGCCGGGGTTGCGTTCGAGGGTGTAGTTGTCGCGGATCCAGTCGAGGGCGGCGAGGACGCGCGGGTCGTCGCGGTCGAGGTCGGCGTAGAGGTAGCTCTTGAAGCCGGCATAGGTCATCGAGCCGTAGCTGCGCAGGCCGGAGACGGGTTGGCCTTCGCGGCCGCGTTCGACCTGGTCGGGGTTGGCCATCGACTGGGGCGTGCCGATGTGGTCGCTGTCGATGCTGGTGGCATAGATGAACCCGCCGTCGCGCTCGACGGTGTCGGCGTCGAACATGTCGTTGGCGTCGTGGCCCTGGAGGCGGGAGATGAACGCGACGGCCTGCTGGTAGGCGGGGTCGTCGCAGGCGACGCCGGAGTCGTAGAGGGCCTGGACCATCGTCTGGACGTTGGAGAGGTCGGGCCTGCCGTGGTTGCCGTAGCCGACGCCGCCGTAGAACGGGTGGCTTTCGTCGATCGGGTTGCCCTGCGGGTCGACGTCGCCGACGGACCACTGCAGCTCGCGCAGGAAGGCTTGGGCGCCGGCGACGGCTTCGCTGACGCCGGGTCGGTGGGTCAGCTCCGCGAGGGTCGAGAGGGAGATGGCGGTGTTGTAGTTGGCGAGGATGCGGTCGTAGATGCCGCCGTCGTCCTGGACGTGGTCGAGGAGGAATTCGACGCCGGCGTCGACGGCGGGGTCGCTGTCGGAGATGCCCGGCTGCTCGATCATGGCGAGGACGATCATGGCCGTGATCGCCGGGCCCGCGGGCTCGGGCGACCAGCTCCCGTCGTCGTTCTGGGCGTCGCGCAGGTAGGCGACGGCGCGGTCGATGGCCGCGCTGGCGGCATGGTAACGCTCGTCGTCGAGGGCGCGGGCGGGCGTGGCGGCGAGTGCGGCCAGCAAACCGACGAGACAGGCGACGGCGAGGGGGCGGGGGAGGGCTGCCATGGTGCCGATTGTAGCGGCTGGGGCGATGGTGACGCCCCCACGGCCCGGGCCGGGCAAGCCGCGGGAGAAGCATTTACGTGGGCGTGGTGCGGGAGGTATGATTAGAGATGCGTTTTGCACCATTCGGGGAGGGAGGTCCAGGCATGAAGCATTCGAGCAGTGTCGTGGCGGGCGCGTTGGCCGCCGGTCTTGTCCATGTTGTGCTGGCGAGCCCGGCCGCGGCCGTTGACCCGTCGCAGTACGACTTCTTCGAGGACTGGAGCAACGGCATCAACACGAGCAAGTGGCGCGTGGCCACCTGGTCCGAGCACGGCGGCCAGACCGGGCGGGACCGCACCTACGTCGAGGACGGCAAGCTGAACATGGTCTTCGTCAACGACCCCGACGAAGGCTATCTCAGCTCCGCCATCCAGACGATCAAGGAGGACTTCGGCTTCGGTCGGTGGGAGTCGAGCCTCAAGCCCTCCGACGTGCCCGGCGTGCTCAACTCGATGTACACCATTGACTGGAGCGGCGGCCTGGGTCAGCAGCAGCCGACGCGGCAGGAGATCGACATCGAGTTCCTGACCCGCACCTTCGACGACCAGTACCCCGGCGAGGTGTGGCTGGCGATGCACGCGAGCGGCAAGCAGTCGACCCACGGCACACACCCGCTCGATCTCAACCCGTCCGAGCAGTTCAACACCTGGGGCTTCGAGATCCGCCCCACGCACCTGGAGTACTTCGTCAACGACCAGGTGCTGTTCACGTATGTTTATGCCGAGAACGACATCGCCTTCGATGCGCCTTACATGCTCAAGTACAACGTCTGGACGAGCACGGGGTGGTGGATCGATGGCCCGCCGCCGCCGGGCGTGGAGACGACCTACCAGATCGACTGGGTCGGCTTCACGGAGCTCGAGAACCTTGGGCCGATGGCGGCCGACAGCAACGTCGACGGCGGCCGCGACGCCACGGACGTGGCGGCGTTCGTGCTGGCGCTGACGAACCCGGCGGCATACGAGGCGACGTACGGCGTGGACCCGGCCGCTGCGGGCGACGTCAACGGCGACGGCGTGCTGGATGCCCTGGACGTCGTGGGGTTCGTAACCCTGATCACCAACCATGCGGTGCCGGCGCCGGTGGGGTCGGCGGTGCCGGAGCCGGGCACATTGGCGCTGGTGGGGCTGGGCGCGCTGATGTTCCTGCGGCGGGACCGGCGGGCGTGGTGAGTGCGGCGGGGGGTGTGGCGGGCGCGAGGCGTAGAGTCCGCTGTGCGGACGCTCCGCGACCCGTGGTAATCGTCAACCGGTAGCCGGCGCGGCGGTTGCTGGCGCCGAGAAGGTCCGCACAGCGGACCCTACATTGATCGCGCTCACGCCGCGTGCAGGCGGTGGGGGCCTGTCTCGTTCGCGTCGCGGCTGAGCAGCATCCGCCGATAGTGGGCGTAGCCCAGCCACCAGGGGTGACGCAGCAGTTGCTGCCAGAGGATGCGGCGGGTGTCGTCGCGGCGGGCCTCGGCTTCGGCGAGGGTGTAGATGCAGCGCCGCTCATCGCAGTTGCGCGCAAGCTGCGCCTGTTCCCGCCGCGGCAGATGGCGCGCGTGGCGGGCGGCGACGTCGATGAACTCCCGGCCCTGGCGCAGGACTTCGCGCATCGAGCGCACGGCGGGCGATTCGTGCCGCGCGGCCAACGGCAGGCTCGCGATGCCGGGGCTGAGCCCGCGGCCGAGCAGCCGGGCGTGCAGGTCGTAGTCGAAGGCGTAGCGGTAATGGGCGTCGAACGCGTCGTCGCCGTCGAGCAACTCGCGGCGGTAGAAGCAGGCGGCCCGGGGCAGCACGCCCGAGTCGTGGGCGAGGAAGCTCACGAGCGAGTTGGGCGGTTCGGCGCGGACCTGCCCGAGCTGCTCGTCATGCGGGCCGAGGTCGACGCAGTCGCCGACGAGCCAGCGCGGGCCGGCGTCGTCGTCGAGGCGGTCGGCGACCTCGTGCAGGGTGTGGGGCAGGTAGACGTCGTCGCTGGGCAGAATGCCGACGATGTCGCCGCGGGCGCGGGCGAGCGCGGCGTTGATCGCCTCGGCGGGGCCGGCGTCTGGTTCGCTGCGCCAGGAGGCGAGCTCGTCGGCGTAGCGCTCGATGATGTCGAGGCTGTCGTCACGCGAGCCGCCGTCGGCGACGATGTACTCAACGTCCGGATAATCCTGGTCAAGCACGCTGCAGATCGTGCGCTCCAGGTAGGCGGCGTTGTTGAGGTTCGGCGTGATGATGGTGAAGGTGGGTCGCGTCATGGGGCGCCTCGTGGTGGAGATGGCGATCGGTCGGATGACAAGAGGACTATCGGCCGCGGCACAGGCGGACTGAAGCGCCTTGCTTGCCTGATCGATACAGGCGGGCGTTTGGGTGTGCGGATCGGCAAACGGCACGCGCCGGTTATCGGTCCCGCGCGTGTTCAACATCGCGGCTGGACCATGGTACGATCGCAGTGCCTGGCGACGGCGCATATGGATGAGCTCCGCAGTTCCACAAGGCGTGGCGCCCGGGCACTGGTGGACAAGTCACCCTTTCCGAAGCCTTGTGTTGGAGTGACGCATGACGTATCCCCGCATTCCCGGTTATCGCGCGATCTGGTTCGACCTCGGCCAGCGGACCGAGTTCGGCTCCAAGTACTCCGGCGCGCTGGCGACCTACACGTCCAACCACGTGCCGCTGGCGGTCTACGCGCCCGAGGTGAACAAGACGTTCTTCGTCTACGGCGGCACGCCCGCGGCCGATGAGCGCCACCTGCTGTGCATGCTCGGCTGTTACGACCACAACACCGGCGAGCTGCCGCAGCCCGTCGTCGTGCACGACAAGCAAGGCGTCGACGACCCGCATGACAACCCGGTGCTGCAGATCGGGCCCGATGGGCGGTTGTGGGTCTTCGTCGCCGGGCGCGGGCGCACGCGGCCGGGCTTCGTCTATCGCGGCGTCGAGCCCTACAGCATTGACAACTTCGAGCTGCTGCGCGAGGCGGAGATCTGCTATCCCCAACCGTGGTGGGGGGCGGATGGCCGGTTGCTGCTGCTGTTGACGAAGTACACCGGCGTGCGCGAGCTGTACTGGAGCGTGACGAGCGACGGCGTGACGTGGAGCGAAGACCGCAAGCTCGCCGGCATGGGCGGCCACTACCAGGTCAGCGACGCGCGCGGTGGGCGCGTCATCACCGCCTTCCAGATGCACCCCGAGGGAAACGTCGACCGGCGCACCAACCTCTATTTCACGCAGTCCGACGACGTGGGCGAGACGTGGCGCAACGTGCAGGGCGACGTGCTCGACCTCCCCCTGACCGACCCGCACGGGCCGGCGCTGGTGCGCGATTACGCCAGCGAGGGCTTGCTCGTGTACTTGCACGACATCAACTTCGACGCGGCGGGCAACCCGGTGGTGCTCTACATCACGAGCCGGGACTGGCGGCCGGGGCCGAGCGGCGACCCGCGCACGTGGACGGTCGCGCATTGGCGCGGCGACAAGTGGGCGTTTCACGAGATCACGACGTCAACGCACAACTATGATTGCGGGTGCATCCATGTCGAGGCGGATGGCACGTGGCGCGTGATCGGGCCGACGGAAACGGGGCCGCAGCACTGGGGCACGGGCGGCGAGATCGCGATGTGGGTCAGCGACGACCAGGGGACGACGTGGCGCAAGACGCGGCAGCTCACGGCCAACAGCGTGTACAACCACGCCTACGTGCGTCGGCCGGTCAACGCGCACCGCGAGTTCTACGGCTACTGGTCGGATGGTGATCCGGACGCGTTCTCGCCGTCGCGGCTGCATTTCGTGGATCAGCAGGGCGAGCGCGTGCGCCGCCTGCCGAATGAGATGACCGCCGCGGCGCAACCGCCCGAGGTTGTCGATTGCAGCAGCGACGCACAGGTTTAAAGCGCGTTCAATCCAACCATAAGGGGGTGCCATGGATGGCTTGTCCACCAGCGTCCGCCGTCCGCGAAGCCCCGGTGGGCACGCCATCGGCGCCACCCCGCTTATGGTCGCGTGCTGCGGCGCAGTCCAGCGACCATCGCTCCGGCAACGGCGAGCGCTGCGCCGGCGGCCCAGACCCAGCCGATGAGCTTCGCACCGCCGACCTCCACGTATAGCACGCGAGCGGCGTGGTGCCATGACACGATTTCCACGGCGTAGGCCGCGAGCACGACGGCGAGGCCGGCGTGGGCGAGCGCGACTGCGACGCCGCCGGCGCGTGCGGCCCGGGCGATCCACCAGCCGGCGACGGCCGCCGCGACGGGGGCGAGCAGCAGCAGGACGAGCGTCTGCACACCGCGACGCTGGTCGTACCAGTCGGCATCGCGGGCCCGGCCGCGGACGAGGTCGGTGATGTCGAACCGCGTGCCGACGAGGATGTCGATCCACAGCAGCGCGAACGCGGCGGTGGCGATGAGCCACCAGCGGCCTGCGCCAGCACCGCGCCGTCCGGGCGTCGGGCGGGCGAACGTGGCGGCGAACGCGCATGCCACGGCCGCCGCGGCGAAGGCGATCAGACCCAGCTCACGCGTCACGGCGACACCTCGCCGCGGCGTGTGCCAAGGGCGTGGGCGGTGCGGTGGCCATCACCAGGTGTCGGGTGGAAGGAACAGCCCGATAAGCGTCCATGCGCGAGGCTCCGTCCAAAATGGGAGCCACGGGTGGCTTGCCCACCCGTGGTTCAACGCAGAGCCTACGGTTGATCGAAGAACGTGGGATACGGCCCGCCGTCGCCCATGCGCTTGATGAGGTTGGCGAGCTCCAGCAGGTGGTAGTCGCCCCACATGCTCGACTCGTGGCAGGGGGCTTTGCGGCCCCTCGGCACGTTGTCCCAGCCGTTGGGCCGGTGGTAGATCGAGTGCAGCAGCAGGCCCTGGTGGCTGTCCTCGGTGGCGAGGTAGGGCTCGGCGAAGAGCGTGCGGGCGATGGTCAGGCCCGCCTGCCTGTAGCGCTGGCCCTTGCGGCCTCCGAGGTATTGGCCGAGGCGGATGAGCCCCTGTGCGGTGATGGCGCTGGCGGTCGAGTCGACCGGCTCGTGGTCGTTGTAGGGCTCGGCGGGCGCGTGGCGCCAGTCGCCGAGGTTCACGAGCCCCGGCGCGCCGTCGTCCCAGTAGGTGATGCCGTCGGGCGTGGCGCAGTCGTCGATATAGTGGTCGGCGGTGGCGCGGGCGGCTTTTTCAAAGACGTTGACGACGTCGGACTTGCTCAGGCCGCAGGCTTTCTTGATCTCGTTGGTGTTGAGCGTCTTGAGAAACTCGAGCTCTTCGGCGTAGCCGACGACGGCCCAGGCGAGGCCGCGCGTCCACGTGCTGAAGGGTGAGTAGCCCTGCTGCGTCGATCGGCAACGGAACTGGCCGTCGTTGCGGTTGAAGATGCCTTCGTGGGCGGTGCGGCCGCGGACGTCGTAGGTGTGCTGGGACTCGCCGAAGAAGACGATGTACTTCGCGGTCGTGAGCGCGTGGGCGATGGTGCGGCCGAGGAGGTTGATCTTTTCGTCGTGCTCGCCCATGAGCACGTGGCCGAGCTGGTGCGCGACGCCGAGGATGCGGATCGTGCGCATGGTGTCGATGAACAGCGACTGCGGGCCGTTGAATGAGCAGATGTAGCCGCCGCCGTCCATCGGGTCTTCGTCGGCGGTGGTGGACCATCGTGCGGCCTGGACGGCGCCGCTGGTTTTGATGGCCATCTCGTAGAAGTTCTTTTCCCACGCGTCGTGGGGGATGCGGCCTTCGAGCATGAGTCGGCGGAGATTGCCATAGGTCGAGAGGTTGTTGAAGCCGTGGTCGTGGACGCCGACGTGCGAGACGTGCGGGGCCATGAGCTCGAGCGTACGTGTGCGGCCGAGCTCGAGCATTTCACCATCGCCGGTGGCGTCGAAGGTGAGGATGGCGCAGCCGTACTGGAAGCCCTGGGTCCACTCGGTCCAGCCGCGGGTGGCGTATTTGCCGTTGACGGTGTAGACGGGCGTGCCCTTGCTGGCGTCCCAGGTGCGGTCGATGTCGCGGGCCTTTTGCCCGGCGAGCTTGAAGACGCGCTGGATGGCAGTCTGGAGGTCAGCGGGCTTGAGCTTGTCGTCGATCTGGATGGACAATGGTCGGTCCTTCGAGTGTCGCCACGAATGAAGAAAGCGAAAGATATCACAGAGCGTGCTGTGGTTGTTCCTTAGCTGCCGTACACCTTGCCGGGGTCGAAGACGCGCTGCTCGACGAACGCGAGGCGGCCCCGGTCGTCGGCGGCGCGGTAGAAGCAGGTGTGGTAGCCGGCGTGGCAGGCCGGGCCGTGCGCCTTGCAGCGCAGCAGGACGGTGTCCTGGTCGCAGTCGACGCGGGCTTCGACGACCTCCTGCGTGTGGCCGGACGACTCGCCCTTGACCCACATCCGGTCGCGCGATCGCGAGTAGAACGTGGCTTTGCGCGTGCGCAGGGTCTGGTCGAGCGCGGCCTGGTTCATCCAGCCCATCATCAGCACCTCGCCCGTGTCCGCGTTCTGAACAATCGCGGGGACGAGGCCCTGGTCGTTGAACTTGACGTCAAGGGTGGTCGAGGTCTCGCGGTCGGCGGCGGGCATGGGGGGCCTTTTCGCAAGGTGGTTGGGCTTGTGGGGGGGCGAATTATACAGGCTCCACCCGCCCGCCGCGCGACGACGAGTCGCCCGGCGGGGTGGGGCGGGGTGCGAGGCTGACCCTTGACCGGGATCAGCCGGCCTTGTCATACTGATGGAGGCCGTTCCCGCCACGGCGAGGCCGCGACTCATCCTCTCGCCACGCGGCGGAGGTCCGCAGCCCGCAAGCCCTGCCCGGCTCCCTCTCCGTTCTGCCCGACCCTTCAGACCTGACAGTGGCCCCATGCGCGGTGCATGGCCCGTCAGCGTCCGGTTTCCTTCAACCAGGAGAAGCATGATGAAGCTCAACACCTTGACCACCGTCGGTATCGTCGTGATCGCGTTCGCGAGCGCTGCGCAGGGCGCCAAGGTTTCGATCAGCGATGTCACGATCCTTCCGGGTGAGCCGCGCATCATCGAGGTCCCCATTTTGATCTCGCCAGGGAGCGAGGGCGAGATGATCAGCGGGCTGAACATCTCGTTCACCGCGGGGGTCGCGGGCGACGCCATTCCGATCGTCGACGCGGATCCGCTCCAGTCGAGCATCGGCACTCCGGAGGAGTTCGACGGCTCGATCTGGGATCCGACATACTTCGGCGCGTCGGGTACGCCCGCTGTTCATGCGGTGTTTTCGACCGTCGCGCGCGCGGCCGTACCGCTGCAGGTTCTGGCTGATGGTACGATTATCACCTACACGCTCGACACGACCGCGCTGCCGCTCGGCACGTACCTGCTGGATCCGAACCACATCGATCCCGTCAGCGGTGTGGGTACGAGCGCGTTCCTCACGGGGCCGGGCGGCGGCATCGTGCCGGTGCCGTTGACCTTCGACGCGGGCATGCTGAACATCGTGCCCGAGCCGACGACGGCGACGCTTCTGGGCGCCCTCGTTGTGACGGCCCTGGTGGCGACGCGGCGATCGCGGCGCGGCATGGTCGCCTGAGCGCGGCAGCCGGGAAGCCGGCGATAAGCCGGGCGCTGGAAGTGGCGTCCGGGAGCATCGGTGACGCCGAATGGATGGACCTTGCCGGCCCGCTGGGTGCCGCTATAATGATTGTGGTCGCTTTCCAATGCGGCGGGGGGGATTGTGCCGATAGGAGTAACAAGCGTCGCGCCTCGCCTACCGACGGCAGGGGTGTTGCGTTTTATTGCGAGCACCGGCAACCGGCGGGGGCGACGGGGAGGGAGGTTGGAGCGTGGCGGGGGCTTGGATGGGGGATGTGTGTCGGGGTGATTGTTTCAAGCCAGGTCCGACCCGTCGGCGTTGCCGATGGCGATGACGTTCGCCGCCCATCTGGCCTGGCGCAGCGTGGGGCTCAATGGCTCACCAACCGCAGGTGTATGGGCCTGGGGATCGCGTGGCGCACCCCAGCCGACCCGATTGGGGCCAGGGTGTCGTGCGCGAGGCGCATTCCATCACCCACGAGGGGGTGGTCGCGCAGCGGGTGGTGGTCACCTTCAGCAACCGGGGCCGGGTCGTGATCAACACGGCCGTCGCGCCGCTGGTGCGCAGCGAACAAGCAGAGAGGATGACTCAGATGACGACAGGTACGGGGACAAGCCGGCGAGGCTGGCTCGATCAGCTCGAACAGGCCACACACAACGCGTCGCACGAGCTTTGGGAGTTGCCCGAGCCGCTGACCGATCCGTTCGCCAGCCCGCGAAGCCGGCTGGACGCGACGCTGGATTCGTATCGCCACTCGACGGAGGCGCGGAGCCTGATCGACTGGGCGGTGATCCAGACGGGACTGGAGGATCCGCTGAGCAAGTACACGCGGCAGGACCTGGAGCAGGCGTTCGCCCGCTTCGCCCGGGACCGGGACCGGCACCTCGTCGGGCTCGTGCGGCAGCTCAAGCGGGCCGGGCAGCAGGCGCTTCTCAAGGAGGCGCAGCGCGCGGCGACGACCAACGCGGCTCGCAACGCGCTGAACAAGGCGATGCGAGGCTGAGCCGTCGCTTTCCGGGCGACGCGGCGTACCGGTGCGTCTCTATAATCGCCCCATGAATCCTGCCAAGCGCATCGACGAACTGCGGGCGCAGATTCGTCGTCACGATTACCTTTACTACGTCGAGTCGCGGCCGCAGATCAGCGACCGCGACTACGACCGCCTGCTGCGCGAGCTCGGCGAGCTCGAGTCGAAGCATCCCGAACTCGCGACCGCCGACTCGCCCACGCAGCGCGTTGGCGGGCAGCCGATCGCGGGCTTCGCCACGGTCGAGCACACGCGGCCGATGCTGTCGATCGACAACACGTACGACCAGGCGGAGCTGCGCGCGTGGCACAACCGCGTGTTGAAGAATCTGGGCTCGGCGGACCGCGTCGAGAAGCCCGAGCCCGACGCGGCCGGGCTGTTCGACGACGCCGACAAGTACACGCACGCGCAGGACCCGCTCGGGTTCGTGCTCGAGCCGAAGGTCGACGGCGTGGCGGTGAGTCTGCGCTACGAGCACGGTCGGCTGACGGTCGCCGCGACCCGGGGGGATGGGCAGCGCGGCGACGACATCACCCATGCCGTGCGCACCATCCGCGCCATCCCGCTGGATTTGCGGCACGGCGGGGGTGGCGGGGGGGGGGGAGCGCGCCGCCCGAGCTGCTGGAAGTGCGCGGCGAGATCTATATGACGCAGGCGGAGTTTCAGCGCCTCAACGAGAAGCGCGAGGCCGACGGGCTCGATCGCTTTGCCAATCCGCGCAACGCGACGGCCGGCACACTCAAGCAGCTCGACCCGCGCGCGATCGCTCAGCGCCGGCTGGCGTTCTACGCCCACGGGCGCGGGGCGATCGCGCCGGAGCAGGTCGATCGCCACAGCGATCTGCTCAAGGCGATGGCGCACTGGGGGCTGCCCGTCAACCCGCACACGACCTTTGCGACGCGCTTCGAGGATATCTGGCGGGCGATCGAGGATTTTGAAACCACGCGCCGCGAGCTGGGCTACCAGGTCGACGGTATTGTGGTCAAGGTCGATCGCTACGACCACCAGGAGTCGCTCGGCTACACGTCGCGCTCGCCGCGGTGGTGCATCGCGTTCAAGTACGAGGCGGAGCAGGCGACGACGCGCGTGCTTGGCGTGGACTGGCAGGTGGGCAAGACCGGGAAGCTGACGCCCGCGGCGACGATGGAGCCGGTGTTCCTCGCGGGCACGACGGTGCGGCATGCGTCGCTGCACAACGCCGACGAGGTGGAGCGCAAGGATGTGCGCGTGGGCGACGCGGTCGTGATCGAGAAGGCGGGCGACATCATCCCGCAGGTCGTGCGCGTCGTGACGGAGAATCGGCCGCGCGGGGCGCGGCGGGTCAGGACGCCCACGCATTGCCCGAGCTGCGGTGAGCCGGTGCAGCGCATCGAGGGAGAGGTCGACCTCCGTTGCGCCAACCCGGACTGCCCGGCGCAGTTTCGCGAGAAGATGATCTGGTTCGCGGGGCGCGGGCAGATGGACATCGACGGCCTGGGCGAGAAGGTGGTGGACCAGCTCATCGAGGCGGGGCTGCTCGCGTCGTTTCACGATCTCTACTCGCTGCGCGATCGGCGCGATGAGCTGCTCGCGCTGGAGCGGATGGGCGAGAAGAAGGCGGACAACCTGATCGCGGCGATCGAGGCGAGCAAGCAGCGCGGGCTGGCGCGCGTGCTGGCGGGGCTGAGCATCCGGCATATCGGCGCGCGGGCGTCGCAGGTGATCGCCCAGCACTTTGGCGACATCGACGCGTTGCTGGCCGCGGACGAGCAGGCGATCGCCGACATTCACGAGATCGGGCCGATCTCCGCGGCGTCGCTGCACCAGTTTCTGACGAGCGACGCGGGGCGGCACGTCATCGACGAGCTGCGCGAGTCGGGTGTCCGGCTCACCGAGCCGCGCTGCGCCGGCGCGCCCGACGTGGCGTCGCCCGTGGCGGGCAGGTCGATCGTGCTCACGGGGACGCTGGAGGGCTACACGCGCGACGAGTTGACCCGCCGGCTCGAAACGCTCGGCGCGAAGGTGACGTCGAGCGTGTCGACGAAGACGGATGTGGTGATTGCCGGTGAAAACGCGGGGAGCAAGCTCGCCAAGGCTCGCGAACTGGGGGTCGAAGTGTGGAATGAGGCGCGGCTGGGCGAGGTGCTCGGAGAGGGGGGGTAGCGAGAACACGGGTGGGCGAGCCAACCGTGGCACGCGGACGGGCTACGACGGTTTGGCGGTGGACGAAGGATCCGTCGCCGGGGCCTTTCGCCCGGGTTCGGCGCTGTCGGACGGCTCGGTGCGGCCGTCGTGTCGGGTCGTCGCGGCCGGGGTGTCGGCGCGATCGACGTCGAAGGCGTATTCGTAGAGGCTCAGCAGCGAGAGCAGCCAGGCGAGCGTGGCCTCGGCGGACTGGTTCTCGTGCAGGCCGTGCGGCTGGAGGGAGTCGTGGCACCCGCCGGTCGTGTGGTCGTAGAGGGACAGGTGCAGATCGTTGTCGCCGAGGAACCAGTTGAGACATCGCTGGGCGCGTTGCTGCCACTTGGTATCGCCGGTGACGCGGTAGGCTTCGAGGGAGGCATCGAGCGAGGCGTAGGCTTCGATGGGGCGCTGGTCGAAGCGGGCGCGTTCGCCGCCGCGTGCCAGGCCGCCGTGTGACCCGACGGGTGAGAACTGTCCGCTGGCGCCGCTTTCGATGTCGTAGAGCCATTCGAGGCTGTGCAGGGCCATCTGGATCATCTCGTCGTTGAACATCCATCGGCCTGACAGCAGCAGGGCGTGGGGCAGGCGCGCCGAGCCGTAGGTGATGCGGTCGAGCGGCCAGGCCCAGTCGTCGCCGGTGTTTTCCTGAAAGAGCTCGAAAAGTCGGCTGGCGAGGTCCTCGCGAACGCGTCGGGCGTGGCTGTCGCCGCTGAAGCGTCGCAGGTAGGCGTGGATGCCGATGAGGCTGTAGGCCCAGGCGTGGGGGTACTTCATCTGCTCGCAGGCGGGCAGGGCGCGCTGGAAGAGATTCGTCGCCAGCGCCATATGGCCGCGCACCTGGCAGCGTGCGACGGCCTCGCCGAGCGCCCACATCGCCCGGCCGTGCGCGTCCTCGGATCGGGCCTCGCTGCGCCAGCGCCGGTCGAAGCCGAGGGTGTTGCGAAACCACCCGGCCGTATCGTCGAGGGCATGGTCGAGGAAGCTGAGCTGCCGCGCGATCAGGCCGTCGAGGCTCACCGTCTCGGCATCGTCGAGATGGTCCTGCGCCAGCAGCGCGGCGACGAGCGCGCGGGCGTTGTCGTCGGTGCTGTAGCCGGCGGCGCGATCCGGCACGGTCGACTTGGCCCGGCGCAGGATCCCCACGTCGTCGCAGAGCGTCAGCAGGTGATCGAGCTTGATCTCGTTGAGCTCGGCCTCGGCGCTGCGCAGCGCCCGGTTCTGGAATACCGGCCGCGGGTGCTGGCTGCGCTCCTCGCGCACCGCGTCGAACAGCGCGAGGTACTGCTCCGCGACCTGCGACCAGCCCATCTTCCGCGTGTACTGGTAGGCGCGCTTGCGGATCGCGTGGCGCTCCGTCTCCTCGGTGAACAGCCGACTGACGGCGTCGGCGAGCGCGGCGTTGTCCTTGAAGGGCACGACGATGCCGCGGCCGTCGGCGAGCATCTCCTGGGCATACCAGTAGGGCGTTGAGACGATCGCCTTGCCGGTGCCCAGCGCGTAGGCGAGCGTGCCGGAGGTGATCTGCGCCTCGTTGTGGTAGGGGGTGACGTAGACGTCGGTGGCGCCGAGGAACTCGAGCAGCTCGCGGGTCTCGACGAACTTGTTGACGAACTCGACGTGGTCTTCGACGCCCAGCTCGCGGGCGCGGCGCTTGAGCCCGAGGCGGTAGTCCTCGCCGCTGGCGGCCATCACGCCGGGGTGGGTGGCGCCGAGGACGATGTAGATGAGCTCGGGGTGCTGCGCGACGATGCGGGGCAGGGCCTCGATCATGTTCTCGATGCCCTTGTTGGGGCTGAGCAGGCCGAAGGTGAGCACGACCTTGCGCCCCTCGACGTCGAACTGGTCCTTGAAGAAGTTGGGATCGACGAAGGGCACCTCGGGGATGCCGTGTGGGATCAGCGCGATCTTTTCGCGCGGCACGTGGTAGATTTCGGTGAGGAACTCGTAAGCGCGTTCGGCCATGACGACGAGGCGGTCGGACGTGTCGGCGAGCTGGCCGAGCACCTCGCGCTGGTGCGGGTCGGGGTCCTTGAGCACGGTGTGCAGCGTCGTGACGATCGGCACGCGCAGGCGGCGCAGCAGCTCGATGATGTACTGCCCGGCCTTGCCGCCGAACAGCCCGTACTCGTGCTGCAGGCAGCAGACGTCGACATGCGACATGTTGAGGAAGTCGGCGGCGAGGCGGTACTCGGCCAGGCGGTTCTGGTTGATCTCGAACCAGACGCGCGGTGGATAGCGGTAGCCCTCCGGCCGGTCGTTCATCGCCACCGCCCAGGTGCTGACATCCGTGGCGGCGCCCGCCAGGGCCTCGGCAAGGTCGGCGGTGAACGTCCCGATGCCGCAGCGCCGGGGCACATAGCTGCCGATCATCGCGATCGATTGAAGCCCAGCGCGTCGGTGCGTTGAGGTGGAACCTGAAGCATTCGCCATATCCATCATGGGCTGATTTCGCTCAGACGTTGCGTCATGCAGGGGACTTTCCTATCGCGACATGGAGCCAACCCCTGCCGCGCGGGTCCCACCGTTGAAACATGATAGATGCATCGGCGCGAACGATCAAAAGATTCGCCTTCGATCCTCGCTGCGCAGGCGCTGGCGTGGCCCGGACGCCCATAATCGGCCTCCGACGGACAACCCGGCCGACTGCCGCAATTTCCGCGGCGCGCGGGTCGGTCACGTCGGGGCAGCCGCCTAGAATCGCCGCGCAGGGCCGGCTCACACCACGCAACGCGAGGGAGCCACGATGAAAGGCGTCATACTCGCCGGGGGCCTGGGCACCCGGCTGCACCCGCTGACGCGGGTCACGAACAAGCACCTGCTGCCCGTCTACGATCGGCCGATGATTCACTACCCCATCCAATGCCTGCTCAACGCAGGCATTACCGAAATCCTCCTCGTCACCGGCGGCGAGCACGCCGGCGACTTCCTCAAGCTGCTCAAGAACGGCAAGGACCTCGGCGTCCGGCACCTCGAGTACGCCTACCAGGAGGGCGAAGGCGGCATCGCCCACGCGCTCGCCCTGGCCGAGGAGTTCGCCGACGATGAGAAAATCTGCGTCGTGCTCGGCGACAACGTCATCGAGGGCAACATCCGCAAGCCCGCGGGCGAGTTCTTCACCCAGCCCGGCGGCGCCAAACTGCTGCTCAAGGCCGTCGACACCCCGCAGCGCTTCGGCGTGGCGCGGCTGGAGGACGGCCGCATCGTCGAGATCATCGAGAAGCCGCAGAACCCGCCCACCAACCTCGCGGTCACGGGCATCTACTTCTTCGATTCCGACGTCTTCGACATCTGCCGGACGCTCGAGCCGTCGGCGCGGGGCGAACTGGAGATCACGGACGTGAACAACGCGTACCTGGCGCGGGGCGACCTGACGCACGATGTGCTGGACGGGTGGTGGACCGACGCCGGCACGTTCGAGAGTCTCTACCGCGCCAGCCGGCTCGTGCGCGACGGCGGGGCGAACAAGCTGGACGTGCATACGCCGCAGCCGCAGCAGCTCGCCGAAGCATGATTCCCCGTTCGCCGTCACCGACATCCGCGCGGGGTGCCACTGACAAGGCCGTCCGCCGCCTTGTCAGTGCTCAGGCGCTCCCGCACGGACAAGCTCCGCAGACTCCGCGTGTCAGTGCCGGCCAGCCTCGGACCATCCCATGCCCATGACCACGCAGCCCACCATCGTGCCGATCCCGCTCGCCGACGTACCGGTGGCGTATGCCTACGACCAGGCCGTCGCCGCGTGTGAGCCCCGGTTCGTTCCGGCGCCCGTGCACGTCGATGATCGTGGCTGGTCCATCATGAACCAGTTGTGCGACGTGCTGGACCCGGCGGGGCAGGTCAACTATGCCGTGATGTATCCGGGGGTCATTAAGGCGTGGCACCGTCACCGCCAGCAGACGGACTTCTGGCTGTGCGTGGCCGGGCATCTGAAGGTCGGCGTGCATCGCGAACAGGACAACACGGCCTGGCAGGTCGTTGTCGGCGAGCACCGGCCCGGGACCGTCGTCATCCCGCCTACCCTCTGGCATGGCGCCGCTACCGTCGGCCCGACCTCGGCGGGGTTGCTCTACTACGTCACCCGGCAGTACAACGTTGACGAGCCCGACGAGCAGCGCCGCGCCCACGACGCCCTGCCCGCGTTCGCCTGGCACGTCGAGCACCGATGAGCCATGCCCGACTCACCCTTTAACAATCAGCGCATCGTCCTCGTCGGCGGCACGGGCATGCTCGGCCGGGCGTGGCGCGAACTGCTCAGCCACCACGGCATCGGCTACGACGCCCCCCCGCGCGGCGAACTCGACCTGACCGCGCCGCGCTCGATCCACGAGGCGATCACGCCCGGGACGGCGGCCGTGATCAACTGCGGCGCGTTCACCGATGTCGACGGCTGCGAAGCACGCCCGACCGAGGCGATCCTTGCCAACGCCGTCGGCCCGGGCAACCTCGCCCAGCGCTGCGCGGCGATTGGCGGGCTGCTCGTGCACTATTCCACCGATTACGTGTTCAGCGGCCGCGCCAGCGAGCCCTACGCGGCGAGCGCCCCGCGCGACCCGGTCAACGTCTACGGGCAATCCAAGGCGCTGGGCGAGGCGCGCGTCGAGGAGGCCGGCGGCGAGCACCTGATCATCCGCACAAGTTGGCTCTACGCGCCATGGGGCCGGAACTTCGTGCGCACGATGGCGCGCCTCTGCCAGGAGAAGCCCGCGTTGAACGTCGTGGACGACCAGCGCGGCCGACCGACCAGCGCCGAGCATCTCGCCCGTGCCACGCTCGAGCTCATCGGCCACCGGACGCGCGGCATCCACCACGTTACCGATGGCGGCGAGTGCACCTGGTGCGAGCTGACGCGACAGATCGCGGCGCGGTTGAACCCTGATTGCGCCGTCAGCCCATGCACCACCGAGGCGTTCCCGCGCCCGGCGCGCCGACCTGCCTACAGTGTCCTGGACGTGTCGGACACCGAGCGGGTCATCGGCGCCATGCCGCACTGGCGCGACAACCTCGCCAGCGTGCTTGACCGTCTCGAAGAGGCGTAGCACCAGGAGCCACAGATGCACACAGATGGAAGCCGGTTAGAGCGCCTTCAATCCACTTGTGGCGGGTGGGGTGCCACTGACAAGCGGAGTCGGCGGAGCTTGTCAGTGCGACTTGCAGCCAACACTGACGAGGCCGAAGACGGCCTTGTCCGTGGCACCCGACCGACGACCCTCGTTCACCATCGACCGCCCGCACCGTCTCTGTGCCTCTCGTGGTGATTCGCCTCCCGGAGCCCCTCATGGTCGCAAACTCCACCTACCAGACGCTGCTCGTCACCGGCGGCTGCGGCTTCATCGGCAGCAACTTCATCCGATTCGTCCTCGACCGTCGGCCCGGCGTGCAGATCATCAACCTCGACGCGCTGACTTACTCCGGCAATCCGGAGAATCTCGCCAACGTCGAAGCCGACGCACGCTACCGGTTCGTCCGGGGCGACATTCGTGACATCGATGCGGTGACGGCGCTCATCGAGCGGGCCGACGCGGTGGTGCACTTTGCCGCCGAAAGCCACGTCGATCGGTCGATCATGGACGCGCGGCCGTTCGTCGAGACAAACGTGCTGGGGACGCAGACGCTGATCGACGGCCTGCGTCGGGCCGACCCGCACGGGCGCAAGCGGCTGGTGCACGTCTCGACGGACGAAGTGTACGGGCAGTTGCCGCTGGAGCACCCGGAGCGGAAGTTCACGGAACAGACGCCGCTCGATCCGTCGAGCCCGTACGCGGCCAGCAAGGCGGGGTCGGACCTGTTGGTGGCGGCGGCGCATCGCACATTCGGGCTGGACGTGTGCATCACGCGATGCTCCAACAACTTCGGGCCGTACCAGTTTCCGGAAAAGGTGATCCCGCTGTTCATCACCAACCTGCTGGAGGGTCGCAAGGTGCCGCTCTACGGCGATGGCAGGAACGTCCGCGACTGGATCCACGTCGACGACCACTGCGACGCGCTGCTGACCGTGCTGGAACAGGGCCAGCCCGGGCGGACATACAACATCGGCGGGGACAACGAGCAATCCAACCTGGACCTGACGCACGGGATCCTCGAGGCGATGCACTTGTCGTCCGAGATGATCGAGTACGTCGCCGACCGTCCGGGGCACGACCGGCGCTACGCGATCGATGCCTCGCGGATCGAGCGCGAACTGGGCTGGCGGCCGAGCCGCTCCGCCTGGCCCGAAGCGCTGCGCCAGACGGTCAACTGGTACGTCACCCACCGGCCATGGTGGCAGCGCGTGCGCAGCGGCGCCTACCGCGACTATTACGAGCGCCAATACAACGGCCGCGCGGAGGGGTTAGCCACAGATGAACACAGATAGACACCGATCAGAGCGGGCGGCAGAGAGAATCCGACCTTGAACCAAGCGGCCTCAGTTCGAAATCCGAAATCGGCGATCAAGCCACCAGTTCCCGCAGGGCCTCGACCAGCGCGTCGACCTCCTGCTCCGTGTTGAACGGCCCCGGGCTCACGCGCACCGTGCCCGAGGGGAACGTGCCCATCTGGCGGTGCATGTATGGCGCGCAGTGCAGGCCCGGACGCACGGCGATGTCGAAGCTGTCGTCCAGCACGGACCCGACGTCGCTCGGCTCGTAGCCGTCGACCGTCAGTGACACGGTGCCCACGCAGCGCTGCGCCTCCCCGGGGCCATGGACCGTGAAGCGCACATCGGTCGCCAGCGCGTCGATCAACCGCTGACACAGGGCCTGCTCGTGGGCGAGGTGGCGGGCGATCGTCCCGGCGTCCAGGCCCGCGACGGCGGCGCCGAGACCGGCGATCCCGACGGTGTTCGGCGTGCCGCCTTCGAGGTAGTAGGGATAGAGCGCCGGCTGGGTCGGGGTGGCCGAGTCGCCGCCCGTGCCACCCTCGCGCCAGGGTGAAAGCCGGTGCGTCCGCGCGATGGCGCTGTTCATCTGCCCCGCCTCGTGGCTGGCGGCCACGGCTTCGGCGGGCTCGGGGCACCGCTCGCCGACGTAGAGCGCGCCGGTGCCCGTGGGCCCGAGCAGCGACTTGTGGCCCGGGAACGCCAGCAGGTCCACCGCCATCGCCTCGACGTCGAGCGGCAGCACGCCCGCCGTCTGCGCCGCGTCCAGCAGGAACAGCAGCTCATGCTCGCGGGCGATGCGTCCGACGGCGGCGGCATCCTGGATCGTGCCCACCACGTTCGACGCGTGTGTCAGCGCGATCATCACCGTCGCGGGCGTGATCGCGGTCTTGACGTCGTCCGGGTCGACGAGCCCCGACGTGTCGCACGCGACGCGCGTCAGGTCGATCACGCCGCGCGCCGCCATCGCCTGGAGCGGGCGGCTGATGGAGTTGTGCTCGAGGACGCTGGTGACGACGTGAGGCCGCGCGCCATTGTGTCCCACGACCTCGGCCATGACGCCCTTGATGGCCATGTTGAGCGCATCGGTGCAGTTCATGGCGAAGATGACGCGCTCGGGGCGCGGCGCGTTGATCAGTCGCGCGAGCTTGAGGCGCACGTCGTCGAGCATCTGCTCGGCGCGCACCGCCATGCGATGGCCGGCGCGGCCGGGGTTGGCGGCGTCGTTGGCGAGAAAGCGCGTCATCGCGTCGGCGACGGCGGGCGGCTTGGGAAAACTCGTTGCTGCGTTATCCAGGTAAATCATGGTCAGACCCTGTTCGCCGTCGCCTTCGAGGCGGCGCGGCCGCCGCGCTTGTCTCGGCGCGCCAAGCCCATCATAATCCACCGGCCGCCCCCCGTCGCCTGGCCACCAGACCATGAAGATCGCCCACCTGACCGACCTGCACCTCCGCCGCGCCATCCCGGGCGACACGGACCAGCCCCAGCGACGTTCGCGCGAGATGCCGGACCTGCTGCCGCGCGCCCTGGAGCGGATCGCCGACGGCAAGCCCGACCTGCTCGCGATCACGGGCGACCTGGCCGACGTCCCGCTCCCCTGGCTCCCGACGGCTCTGGCCCCCGCCGCCCCCACCACGTCCGCGCCGTCCGGCGCCCGCGACAACGTCCTGGGCGACTACCGCCTCATCCGCGACCTGCTCGATGCCAGCGGCATGGCCTACCTGGTTCTGCCGGGCAACCACGACTGGCCCGAGCTGATGTGGCAGGTCTTCGACGACACGCCGGCTGAGCTCAGCGTGGCCGGCCACCGCGTCGTCCAGTTCTTCGACCGCGAGCACGAGGCGAACGTGCCCCGCCGCGTCGGCGATGACCGGGCCCGCTTCGACGCCTGCCTTATCGACGACGACGCCACCCCCCAGGTCCACCTGCAGCACTTCGTCGTCACGCCCCAGCTCAACGCCGGCTACCCGCACAGCTATGCCGATGGGCACCTGCTTGCCAGGCAAACGCTCGACAGCGGCCGCGTGCGCCTGTCGCTGGCGGGGCACTACCACGCCGGCACGCCGTTGATCCGCATCGGCGACACGACGTTCACCACGGCGCCCGCGTTTGGTGAGCTGCCGCACCCGTGGCGGGTCTACGAGCTTGATGGCCGCGGCGTCACGATGCAGACGCACGAGCTTGCCACGCGCGGGCGTGGGTGATCGCCTCCGGGCGGGTTCGCGGCGTGAGCGCGGGACTGGCCATCAGAACATCGGCTTCATCCCCATCCGCCCGACGCCAGGTCGCGGCCGCATACCGCTGACTCAACGCCATCGCGTGGATCAGATGTTCGATCGTTCCAACGCCTCCACAGCGGGCTCACGCCCCGACGTACTTGGCGTAGATGCTTCGTGCGATGTTCGCGTGCTTGGTGCCCTTGACAATCGCGCGCCCGTCGGTGAACAGGGTCAGCTCATAGGCTTCGCCGTTGTCGGTGATGTCGGCGCGGATCATGAACTTGTTGGCGGTCACGCTGCCGTGCTTTTCCAGCCGCTGGGCGATCTCGTCGAAGTCGAGCTTCGGCCCGCCCTCCGCGCCGTTGGCCTTGTGCTGCAACTGCACGGCGTTGCGCCCGCAGAGCGTGGTGGTGGACGAGCCGAGCTTGCCGCCGAGAAACTCGAAGTCGCGCTTCTTGCAGCAGGTGCACTCGCCGATGTCATATGCCCGCGCCACCTTGAACTGCTTGACCACGTTGTGCCACGTGTCCACGTGCAGCAGCGTCGGGCTCACCGCTTCCCAGTTGCCCGTCAATATCTTGAGCGCCTCGTTCGCCTCGTAGCTCGCGACGATCGACACCGTCGGCCCGAGCACGCCGGCCGTGTCGCACGTCGGGTTCATCCCCGGCGGCGGGGCCTGCTCGAAGATGCAGCGCAGGCACGGCGTCGCCTGGCTGCCGCCCTCCAGCGTCTCCCACGCCGCGTCGCCCCCGAGCGTGTGCGGAAGCACGGAAAACTGCATCCCCACCGTCCCCACCGCGCCGCCATAGACGTACGGGATCCCCATCTTCACCGCCGCGTCATTGACGACAAAGCGCGTTTCGAAGTTGTCCAGGCCGTCGACGATGAGGTCGCACCCCTCGGCAAGCGACTCGATGTTCGTGTGGTTGAGATCGTCGACCACGGCCGTGACTTTCACGTCACGGTTGATCTGCCCGATCTTCCGCCGGGCCGCCTCCGCCTTGGGAATCGCCTGCTCGACGTCCGCCTCTTCGAAGAGCACCTGGCGCTGCAGGTTGGTCATCTCGATGAAGTCGCGGTCGACAATGACGAGGTGCCCGACGCCCGCGCGGGCGAGCAGGTTGGCGACGACGGTGCCGAGCGCCCCGCAGCCGACGACAAGCACCTTGCTGCCAAGCAGCCGCCGCTGGCCTTCTTCGCCGAAGCCGGGCAGGAGCATCTGACGGTGATAACGATCAAGATTCTGACTCATGACACACATCCAGAAGCCGCTCGCGGCTTCGCGAGACCATCCAATCCAACCAGGGTGGGGCCATCCGCCAACTGTTCACCCCCCCGCGATCGCCGGCACGATCGACAGCTCGTCGCCCTTGCTCAGCTTCGTGTCCAGGTTCTCCAGGAACCGGATGTCCTCGTCGTTGAGATACACGTTGATGAACCGGTTCAGCTCGGTGTCGCTCTTGTAGAGGCGCTCGCCGAACTCCGGGTACTGCGCCCGGATGTCGCCGAGCGCCTCCCCGACGGTTGAGGCTTCGACCTCGATCGCCTCGTTGTCGCCAACCTGCGGGCGAAGGGCCGTGGGAATCCGAACCGTCACACTTTCAGCCATGGCAGCAACTCTCCTGATGCAAGTCGAAAATAACAGACACAGACGCACAGAGAAGCAGAAATTGGCTACAGATGAACACGGATGAACACAGATAAAGGCAAGGGTTGGCCGCCCGACTCCCGATGCGGTTTTCCCCGCCCACTCGTGTTCATTCGCACTTGCTTGTGGCTGAACCACTCTCCTCCCATCTGTGTTCATCCGTGTCCATCTGTGGCCAAACCTCTTCTCTTCTCGCTTCTCTCTTCTCCGTGTCTCCATGCCTCTGTGGTTTCCCACTCCCTTCACGCCACCACGCGGGACGCTTTTCCGTTGCGCGCCTGCTCCACGGCTGCCGCGAACTCGTCCATCTTCGCTTCGATCACCGGGGCTGCGGGCAGCCGGCCCTGCAAGACCTCGATCGACTTGAGTCCGTTGCCGGTGACGCAGACGCAGATCGACTCGTCGCGCGGGATGCGGCCGACTTCGATCAGCTTGATCGCCGCGGCGAGCGTCGTCCCACCCGCCGGCTCGGTGAAAATGCCTTCCGTCCGCGCCAAGAGCTGCACGGCGTCGAGGATCTCGTCATCGCTGGCCGACGCGCCGTAGCCGCCCGACTTGCTTACCGCCTCGATCACGTAGGGCCCGTCGGCGGGGTTGCCGATCGCGATGCTCTTGGCGATCGTGTGGGGCTTCTGCGGCTTGAAGTCGTCGCGCCCCGCCTCGATCGCCTCCACCACCGGGTTGCACCCTGCCGCCTGCGCCGCGTGCATGCGCGGCTCGTTGTCCTCCACCAGCCCAAGCGTGATCAGCTCACGGTACGCCTTCCAGATTTTGGGCAGGATCGTCCCGCCCGCCACCGGCACCACCGTGTGTTGCGGCAGGCGCCAGCCGAGCTGCTCGCCGATCTCGAAGCCATGCGTCTTGGCGCCCTCGGTGTAGAAGGGGCGGAGGTTGACGTTGACGATCGCCCACTGGTACTGGTCGGCGATCTGCGAGCACAGGCGGTTGACGTCGTCGTAGTTGCCGCGGATCTTGACCAGCCGCGGCGCGAAGACCGACGCGCCGACGATCTTCCCCTCCTCGAGGTCGTGGGGGATCATCAGGAACGCTTCAAGCCCCGCCATCGCGGCGTGGGCGGCGACGGCGTGGGCGAGGTTGCCCGTGCTCGCGCATCCGACGGTCTTGAAGTCGAACTCGATCGCCTTGGTGATGGCGACGGCGACGACGCGGTCCTTGTAGGAGAACGAGGGGTAGTTGGCCGAGTCGTCCTTGATATAGAGCTCTTTGACCCCCAACTCGCGGGCGAGGCGGTCGGCCTTGATGAGCGGCGTCCAGCCGGAGCGCGTGCCCGCGCCGGGCTCACCCTCGATCGGCAGCAGGTCGCGGTAGCGCCACAGCGACGCCGGCCCCGCCTCGATCGACGCCCGCGTCACCCGCCCCGCCATGCGCTCGTAGTCGTACGCCACCTCGAGCGGCCCGAAGTCGCGGTCGCAGATGGTGCGCGGCTCGATCGGGTAGTCGGTCCCGCATTCCTTGCATCGCAGCGATGTCACGTAGCTCATGCGCCTTGGTCTCCTGCCAGCGGGTGGGCGCGAAAAAAAACCCCGTCTCGTGTGATAAGAAGGGGCCGGCCGCTGGCGTGGTTGTCCGCTTTGGGCGCTGCCGCTTCCTATCTTCCCCCAGGCGCTGCGCCGTCGCGGTCCTGGAGCGGGAATTCGCACCTTTCCCGACCAGCTCCCCGGCTTGGCCGAAACGGTTGCGGTGACTTCAACGGGCCCGTCCCTCAGTCACTCTCGATAGTTGCGTCAGGCTATTTGGTTGTCGAGCGAAGCGCCGATCTTACCAGCCGCCGCCCGGCCGGTCAACGACCAACGCTCCGCCGTCATGCGATCGGGCTCCGCGCTGGCGGCCCGGGCGGGGGCCGCCGGCGGGTGGTGTTGACGCGCGGCACGCGCGGCCGCATACTCTTGGTCGCCCACAACCACTTGCTGCTTATGACATTACCCTACGCCATCCTGACCCACGTCGACCCGCAGGCCTGGCTCGTCACGCTGCCGGTGGCCGTCGCGCTAATCGCCGTCTGCCTGCTGGGCGACGAGCACCCGCTCAAGCGGCACTGGCGCGAAGTGCGGGACATGGAGGCATCGTCGATCGCCGTCGTGATGCTCGCCCTGGGTCGGCCCGCGCCGGACTGCCCGCCTCAGCCGCACCGGCTGACGCCCCTGCAGCGAGGCCTGCTGGCGGTCTGCATCGCGGCGCTGACGCTGGCGACGCTGCTGAGCCTCGGCCGCTACGTCGCCGGGGCGTAGGCCTGGCCTCGGCGGCCCGCTCCACAACGCTCATGGATTGCAGTATCATCAACGCCAGCCACTTGAATCGTCCCCGGCCGGGCCGCCGTTCGCCTGTTCTCCCGCGTGTTCCGCATCGGCCCGCCGCTTTTGGAGCCCTGACTGTGCCGACATCGCCGGTCGACGTGCATCCCCGGTTTCGGCGATCGCCGGCGCCGCGGCTGCTGGCGCTCGCACTCGCCGCCTTCGCCCTGTTCGCGGCCGCCGCCGACCGTGCTGCGGCCGCCAGCCTCGATGACCTCGTGATCCAGCGCAGCGGCGCCCGGGCGGGGGTCGGGTTCTATCAGCCGGCGACGTGGGGCATCGTCGACGCCCGGGTGCTCAACCCGAGCGACGAAGGCTTCTCCGCGCTGCTCGCCGTGACCCTTGGTGACCGTTCCAACATCCAGTTCACCTCGGAGTTGTGGCTGCCGGCGAACGCCGGCCGGCAGGTCCGCACACCGGTGCACCCGATCTTCGAGCTCGATCCGGACGGGGCGCGCGTTGGGCTGGAGGTCGAGAGCTGGCTCATCGAGCCCGGCGACGCCGGCCGGGCCGAGCGGCGCACGCCGCCGGTGCCCGCGATGCTCATCGTGCGCGACAACCCGCTCGAGACGGCCATCATTGGCGATGGCGAACAGGCCGAGCATGCGTCCGGCCTCGCCTCAGGCCACCGTCAGCAGCTCGGGCAGGCGCAGGCGATGGCCTACCTGCGCCCCGAACACGCGCCGGCCTTCACGCAGGGCTTCGACGCCGTCGGCACCGTCGTCCTCGCCGGCGGTGAGGCGGCTCTCAACGCCAACCAGGTCCAGGCCTTGCGCGACTGGGTGCTGCGTGGCGGGCGGCTCTGGATCAACCTGGTTCAGGTCGATGCCGAGGCGGCCCGCCGCGTGCTCGGCGACGCCATGGATCTCATCGTGGTCGAGCGCGTCCGACTGGACCGCCTGACGTTCACCGATCAGGACGGCGACGAGCACCGCCTCGAGCTCGACTACCCGCTCGAGATGGTGCGCGTCCTGGCGCCGGACATGGAGGTCCTCCAGCAGGTCGCGGACTTCCCCGTGGTCATGCGCCGCAATTTCGGGCGCGGCCAGGTCATGGTGACCACCCTGGACCTGAGCGCTTGGCTCACCGACCCCGCCTCCGCCACCCCCGCCACCTCCGCCAGCGCCACCGCCACCGACGACTCCGAGGCCGCCACCGCCGTGAACGGTGACGAGGCGGGGGCGGTGGCGGGGTCGGGACGCGTGGAGCTGCCAGCCCAGTCTGAGGTTCTCGCGTGGTTCTTCGATGTACCGGCCGGGCAGCGTCAGGCCGGCGCCGCCCAGCTCGCGCCTTACGAGGCGTACGTGCGAGAGCAGATCGGCTACACGATCCTGGGACGCACGCCGGTGATGGCTGTGCTGGCGACGTTCGCGCTGGGGCTGCTCGTGCTGGGCATCGTGCTGATGCGTCGCGGGCGGCTGGAGTGGATCGGCGCGGCGGGGGCGACCGGGGCCGTCGTCGCGGCGGGCGTGTTGGTCGGCTTGGGGCAGGCGCGGCAGAGCGAGCAGCCGACCATGCTCGCGTCGGCGCACCACGTCGAGCCGGCGTCGCCCGACGCCTACGCGGCCGCCACGCGCCTGATCAGCCTCTACCGCCCCCCGGGCGGGCCTGGCAGCGTCGATCTTTCGGGCCCCGGGCATGCGATCGCCTGGCCCGACCACGCCGACCGGACGACCGAGACGCTCCGCATGGTCTGGCAGGGCGAGCAGCGGTGGGCCTTCCCGGGCTTCAACCTGCCCTCCGGCGCCGTGCGGTCGCTGCACCAGCCGGACGTCTTGCGGCTGGACGGTCCCGCATGGGCCAGCGCCCGGCTGACGGAGCACGGCCTGGAGGGGCGCGTCCACCTGCCCGGCGCGGCGCTGGGCGGCAGCC
Organism: Phycisphaeraceae bacterium; assembly: GCA_040905445.1. GTDB lineage: Bacteria > Planctomycetota > Phycisphaerae > Phycisphaerales > Phycisphaeraceae > SKPT01. The sequence continues at coordinate 73,902 of JBBDRN010000034.1, forward strand.
TCGCCGACGCCGTGGTCGCCACGCGCGACGGGCACCTTGGTGTCCGCTTCGCGGGCGACGCCGAGTTCATCGCGCGGCCGGAGGACCGCCTGAGCCCGCGGGAGTTCATCCTCGGCGGCGTGCTGCAGCAGACCCAGCAGGGCCGACAGGCGGTCTACCGCCAGATCTTCACCGATCCGCACTTTCCGCGCCGGCCGACGCTGCTGGTCTGGGCCCGCGACCTGGAGCCGAGCCTGGACGTTTCGATCGACGCGGAGCGGCGCAGCCATGCCCTGGTGATGCTGCCCCTGCGGCTGGAGCCGCCTGCGCCGGGCGCCCGGGTGCATGTCCCGGCGACGCTGCTGGCGATGGAGCCCTACCGCCGGGGGCCGAGCGAGTTCGGGGGCATCGTCTTCGACGCCGGCCGGCGCGAGTGGATCACGCCGATGGAGCGCGAGGAGAGTTTCCTCGTGGCGTTCCAGCTTCCCGAGGCGCTGCGGGCGATCGAGATCGAGCAGGCGACGGTCCAGCTCGACCTGCAGGCCCCCGGATGGCGCTACGAGCTCGTCCGCTACCACGCCGGCCAGATCGGCACGCTGCGCGAGGGGCAGAACCCGCTGGGGCGCATGCGCATCAACCTCGAAGGCGACGACCTGCCCGTCATGGACGGCGACGGCAATCTCGTGCTCGGCCTGCGCATGACGCGCGCGGACGACGACGGGCCGATGACGGGCGGGCCGAACTGGGCGCTGCGCCACATCGAGCTCGAAGTCACGGGCGTCATGCCCGAGTGAGACGGAACGATCAGCCCGAGGTGGGCGCCGATGACGTGTAGCGCCCCCCGCCAATTCCCCGCAGCCAACCCCCGACCCTCAAGGCAACCAACCGATGACTGAATCCACCGTTGTCCAGACCCGCGACCTGACGAAGAAGTACGGCGAGTTCGTCGCGCTTGACGCATTGAACATCAGCGTCAACCGCGGGCACATCCTCGGCTTCATCGGGCCCAACGGCGCGGGCAAGACCACGACGATCAAGATCCTCGTCGGCCTGGCCAAGCCGACCACCGGGCAGGCGACCATCGCCGGCGCCGACTGCGTGCGCGACTCGCGGCAGATCAAGCGGCTCGTCGGGTACATGCCCGACGTGTTCGGGTCGTACGACAACATGCGCGTCCACGAGTACCTGGACTTCTTCGGGGCCGCGTTCAAGATCCCCCGCCGCGAGCGACAGAAGCGCATCGACGCGTGCCTCGACCTGACCGGGTCGGCGTACATGAAGGACCGGTTTGTCGACGCGCTGTCGCACGGCATGAAGCAGCGCGTGGGCATCGCGCGGACGCTGCTGCACGACCCGGAGGTGCTCATTCTCGACGAGCCCGCCAACGGGCTGGACCCGCAGGCGCGCATCGAGATGCGGCAGATCCTGCTGCGCCTCGCCGAGATGGGCAAGACGCTGATCGTCACGAGCCACATCCTGCCCGAGCTGTCGCGCATCTGCGACAGCGTGGCGATCATCATCCAGGGCAAGCTCCGCGCCTCCGGCTCGCTGGAGGCGATCATGAAGCAGATCAACCAGCGGCGGGTCATGGAGGTGGCGTTGACCGACGCCGGGCAGGTCGCCCGCGCGGTGCAGCTCATCCAGGACAACCTCGAAGCCGACGCGACCGTCACGCCGTCGCAGGCCGAGGCCCAGGTCCGGTTCGAGACCAAGGCCGACGACGAGAAGCTCGCCGACGTCCTGGCGCTGCTGGCGGGCTCGTCGGTGCGCGTCGCCCAGTTTCACGAGGTCCCGATGGACCTCGAGGACGCGTTCCTCAGCGTCACCCGCGACATGAAGGGCGGCAGCGGCGCGAGGCCGGGCGAAACCGCTGGTATGAGCGAACCCGCTTCCTCCCCCTCCTAATCCTAATCCTAATCCTAATCCTAATCCGAATCCCGCTCCTCTCAACGACCCGCCCGATGCAATGGCCCAGTTCGACCACGAAAAACTCGAGGTCTACCAGCACAGCCTCATGTTTGCAGGCTGGGTCCATCGTCTCGTGCACGGCCTCAACGGTCCGCACCGAAACGCGCGCGATCAGCTCATCCGCTCGTCCCAATCCATCCCGCTCAATATCGCCGAGGGCAACGGCAAGCGTACCCGCGCGGAGCGCCGACAGATTCTTCGAGATCGCGCGCGGCTCGGCACTGGAGGCTTCTGCCACCCTCGACGTGCTCGCGGTGACCGAGGCTCGCGAAACGGGTCAGGTCGCCGAGGGCAAGGAGATGTTGTTGCCGATCGTGCGCCTGCTGATCCGGCTGGCGCCTCCGAAGGAAGAGGACTAGGAATCAGGATTAGGATTAGGATTAGGAGAAGAGGAAGATAGAACGCTCGAGCCAACCATGAACAACCCCATCATCCAACGCGAACTCATCGGCATGCTCCGCACGCGGCGGGCGCTGGTTCTTCAGCTCCTGCTCGTCGCCGCGCTCGGCCTGCTCATCGTCATGCGCTGGCCCAGCGAAGCCCATGTCGACTTCACCTTCGAACAGTCCCTCCAGGTGCTCCGCGTCTTCGGCTACGGGGTGATGGTCGGCCTCATCCTCCTCGCCCCCGTCTTCCCCGCCACCAGCATCGTCGCCGAGAAGCAGCAGGGCACGCTCGCGCTGCTGCTCAACTCGCCCATGAGCGCGCCGTCCATCTTCCTCGGCAAGCTCGCCGGGTCGATGGGCTACGTGCTCCTGCTCATCGCGCTGACCCTGCCCGCCGCGGCCGCGTGCTTCGCCATGGGCGGCGTCGGCATCGACCAAGTCGCGCGGATGTACCTTGTGCTCGTGATGCTCGCGCTCATGTACACCACGCTCGGGCTGCTCGTGTCCAGCTACGCGAGCTCCACCGACTCGGCGCTGCGCTTGACCTACGGCCTGATCCTGCTGATGGCCGTCGTCACCCTCGGGCCGCACCAGTTTCTCGCCGGCTCGCCGCTGCTGAGCGACAACATGCTCGCCGGCGTCGACTGGCTCCGCGCCGTCTCGCCCATCCCCGCCATGATGCAGGTCATGGGCGACACCGGCTACGGCGGGGGCGGGATCATCGGCTTCGGCGACGCCGCCGGACGCTTCGCCCTCGTCGCCCTCGTCGCCAGCGTCGTGTTCAGCGTCTGGACCACGACGCGGCTCAACCAGCGGATCTTCGACCGCTCCCGCGATCCGGGGAAGGTCACCGACGACGCCTCGGCCGGCCAACGCGCCTACCGCCGCGTCATGTACCTCTGGTTCTTCGATCCGAGGCGGCGCAGCGAGCTCATCGGCTTTCGGCCGCTCGCCATCATCGTCAGCCTCGCCGTCGCCTTCGGCATCGGCTCGATCTCGATCGTCTGGTTCATGGCCGTCGACCTCGAAGGCGACATCCTCGCCATCCTCCCCTACATCGCCGTCGGCGTCCTGCCCGGCGTGGTGGGCCTCGCTGGCGTCGTCGGGTCGTTCTGGATGATCCTCAACGGCGTCCCCACCGCCGTCAAGGAACAGAAAACCAACCGCTTCGGGCGCAGCCACTGGATGATGCGCCTCATCGCCTCCTGCCTCATCGTCTCGCTCGGGCTCATGCTCCTGACCGTCCGCCAGACGATCGGTTGGGGCGTCGAAGAGCTCGGCGGCATCATGGTCGTCCTCCAGATGGCCCTCATCCTCCTGCTCACCCCCAGCCTTGCGGCTGGCATCATCAGCCAGGAACGCGAATCCGGCGGGTGGCAGCTCCTCCAGATGACCCCGCTCTCCAGCCTCGCCATCGTCGCCGGCAAGCTCCTGAGCGTCTGCTGGACGCTCGGCCTCGTCCTGATTGCCACCCTCCCCGCCTACCTTGTGCTCATCGCCGTCGAGCCGGGCATGCAGTGGATCGCCTTCCAGGTCCTGACCAGCCTCGTGCTCACCGCGCTGCTGGCGCTGCTGGTGTCCGCGGCGGTCAGCAGCCTCATGCCGACCACGGCGGCGTCGACCGCGGTCAGCTACACGGTGCTGCTGACGCTCTGCGTCGGCACGCTGCTGTTCTGGCTGGCGCAGGACGCGCCCTTCGCCCACAGCACCGTCCAGGCCGTCCTGCTTGTCAATCCCCTTGCCGCGGGCCTGAGCATCATCGAGGCCCCAGGCTTCGCCAGCTACCACCTGACGCCCGCCAACTGGTGGATCGTGGGCGCGATATGCCTGATCTGTCTTGTGACGCTCGTCGTCCGCACCTGGTACCTGACCCGTCCGCGCTGAGTCCATCGACCCCGCCCCCGCCCCCCGCCCCACCCGGATCGCACTGCCCATGAGGCTTACCACCCTGCCCCGGACCGCCCGATGTCTCGCCGGCGTTGTGGCCGTCGCGACCTTCCTCGCCCTCGCCGCCGCCCCCGCCGCGGGGGTGGAGGCCGCGCCTCCCGACGCCGCGCCGGGTGCGCCGGTCGGTCCGCTGACGCCGAGCGACGGCGGCCTGATCCACCTCGGCCACTATGACACGCCGCGCCTCGACCCTGTCGACCGCGTGGCCGTCTTCCCGGCGCGGCTGCGCGAGTTGTGGCTCGAGGCGCTGGCGCGACCCGAGCTGGACCTGCGCCGGCAGGCGGCCGACGCGTTCGCCGAGGCCCACCGGCGCGGGATGAGCCACGTTGAGGGCGTGGGCGACGCGCTGGCGGCGCGGCTTGGCCGCGAGACGGACCCGGCGGTGCGGCTGGCGATCGTCGAGGCCCTGGACGAGCTGGATCACGCGCCCGCCGCGGGGGCGGTGTTCGCGGCGCTGGAGCAGCAGCCCGCGCCGCCGCACGAGTTCGCGCTGGTGGGCGACGCCGTGCTCGCCCGATGGGGCCACGAGCCGGCGCGGGCGATGTGGCGGGATCGGCTGCCGGACGACGCCCCGGCGCGGGCGACGCTGCGGCTGTCGGCGATCCGGGCTCTCGGCGAGATCGCCGACGAGCAGGCGGTTGATGGGCTGCTGGCGATCGTGCAGGACACCGCTGCCGGCATCACTCTCCGCGTGGAAGCGGCGCAGGCGCTGGGCGCATTCGTCGCGTCGGGGCTGCTCGACGCCGCCCGTGAACTCGCGGCGAGCGACGTCGCGGCCGAGCGGCTGGCGGCTGCGTCGATGCTGCGTGCCCACCGCGACGCCGACTCGCAGGCCCTGCTCGAGGAGCTGACGCGGGACGCGGCACCGGTGGTGGTCGCCCGCGCCGCGACGCTGCTGATCGAGCGCGACCCGCTGATCGTGGCCGGGCACGCCGAGCGACTGCTGAGCGACGACGACCCGAGTGTCCGCGTGCAGGCGATGCGGGCCCTGGCCGCCCAGCGCGACGCCGAGACTGTCGCACTCATCGCGGCGCAGCTCGGGGACGCGAGCGTCGCGGTTCGCGTGCTGGGCCGGCGCACGCTCGAGAGCTGGGATACCGACGATGGACTGCGTGCTGCCGTGCGCCAGGCGATCGATGGCGTGCTGGCGACGGAGGACTGGCGGGCGCTGGAGCAGGCGGCGCTGTTCGTCGCTGCCGTGGACTACACCGCGCCGGCGGACCGGCTCATCGAGCTGCTGCGCTTCAGCCGCCCCGAGACGCGGCTGGCGGTGGCGAACGCACTGCGGGATCTCTCGCTGGCGCGGACCATCGAGCCGGTCCTGGCGCAGTTCGAGGCGCTCACGGAGATGCGGCAGGCGCGTGAGCAGCCGGCGCGGGTCGCCGAGCGCGGCGGCGGAGCGGTCGCGATCGGGCGGGAGACGACGCAGCTCATCATCCTCCTCGGCAACCATCGGCACGAGGCGGCCGAGCCGTTGCTCCGCCGGTACATCCCGAAGAACAGCGGCTTTGCGATCGAGGCGCGGGGTGCGGCGATCTGGGCGCTCGGCCGCATCTACGAGACCAGCGACCGGCGGGACACGTCACTGCACGCGGCGCTGGCGCAGCGGCTGTCGGACGTCAACCCGATCATCCCCGAGGCGGATCGCGTCCGCCGTTTTTCCGCGATCGCCATGGGCATGATGAACGCGGACGACCAGGTGCGCGCGCTCGAGCGCTTCCACCGCAACGACCGGGCGGACGAGCACGTCGGCGGCGCCTGCCGCTGGGCGCTCATGCAGATTACCGGCGAGGACCTGCCGCCGCTGCCGGACGACGAGCGCCTCCAGGACCAGTGGTTCCTGTTTCCCGTGGACGCCGCCGTCGCCCGTTGACCCGATGCCCAGCGCTGTCGACCCAATCCCGCCGCCGGCCCCCCGCACCGCCGCGGTGACCGTGCGCGTGCGCTACAACGAATGCGACCCGATGGGCATCGCGCACCACGCCAGCTACCCGATCTGGCTGGAGATCGCGCGGACCGAACTGCTGCGCGCCCGGGGCATGGCGTACCGCGAGCTCGAGGCGGCGGGCGTGCACTTCGTCGTGGCGCGGATGAGCCTGCGCTACCGCCGGGCCGCCCGCTACGACGACGAGCTGACGGTGCACGTGCGCGTCGAGAAGTCCGCGGGCATCAAGATCGTCCACGCCTACCGGATCGAGCGCGCGGGCGAACTGCTGGCGACGGCGGAGACGACGCTCGCCTGTGTCGACGGCGCGGGCCGCCCGCGCGGCGTGCCGGCGTCGCTGCTCGATGGTTGAGTCGCGCGGACTTCGCGTGGTCGCGCGTGGGCGCTCAGCCTGCCTGCCGGGTGGGCTGGGAGATGTCCTTGACCACCTCCGCCGTCTCGTGCTCCGAGGCTTTGCGCGCGATGTCGGCCTGGGAGACGATGCCCATGCACGTGCCCGCGTCGTCGACGATCGGGATCCGGCGAACCTGGTGCTGCTCCATGAGCCGGATGAGCTCGCCCTCCTCCGTGTCCGGGTGCGCGGTCACGACGGGGCTGGACATGCATGCGCTCGCCGAGGCCTCGAGCGGGTTCTTGCCGTCGGCGACGCACCGGACGGTGATGTCGCGGTCGGTCACCATGCCGACGAGGCGCTTGTTCTCGGCGCTCTCGACGACGGGCACCGCGCCGCAGTCATATTCGACCATCAGTCGGGCCACATCCTGAAGCCCCGTCTCCGGCGTACAGCAGTAGACCGTCTCGCTCATGAAATCGCGTGCCTGCATGGGAAAAACTCCTCGTGCTCGCGGTTGCGGTTGACGTTTCGGCCGGCGTGTGACCGGTCGTTGCAAGCGTAGCCGGCCCGCGCCCCCGCTTTCCACGTCCAGCCCGCGCGCCCGGGCGCGCATACGCGCGATTCCCGGTTGCACCGCCTGTCGCGTAGGGCCGAACCGGCGTCGGGTGTGCGGGCAATGCTGAGCCCGCCTCGGGGCAACTCGTAAACGCCGCCTCGACAGGCCGCGCGATCTTGATCCTCACCACCCCCGCGCGCTACGCACTGCACATGCGAAGGCCCCGGCTTGCGACCCGCCCCGTCCCCCGCCCCGTCCCCATGCACAAAGGCCCATGCCATGCGAACGCGCAGCACCTTCAAAGGCCACCCCATCCACCCGATGCTCATCGGTTTCCCGATCGCCTTTCTCACCGCCGCGTTCGTCTGCGACGTCGTCGGCCTCGCGCTGGGCGGTGAGGCGTGGTGGACCGTCGGCGCGTACCTCGCCCTCGCCGGGATCGTCACCGGCCTCGCCGCCGCCGTGCCGGGCGTCATCGACTACCTCTTCAGCGTGCCGCCGCACAGCTCCGCAAAGAAGCGCGCCACCTACCACATGCTCGTCAACACCGGCGCGATCGCGGCGTTCCTGATCGCGCTGATCGTCCGCGGCGACCCGGCCGCCCCGCCGCCGGCGCTGTCGATCCTCCTGGAACTCGCGGGGCTCGGCCTGCTGAGCGCCGGCGGGTGGATGGGCGGCACCCTCGTCTACCGCAACTTCATCGGCCCCGAGCACCGCTATGCCCAGGCCGGCAAGTGGAGCGAGCAGGAGCTCGAGCTCAAGCCCGGCGAGCCCGTCATCGTCGGCCGCGTCGACGAGCTCAAGATCGACCAGATGAAGCTGCTGCACCTCGACGGCCGGCGCATCGTCCTCGCCCGCACCGAGCAGGGGTATACCGCGTTCGACGACCACTGCACCCACCGCGGCGGCCCGCTCGCCGACGGCGTGCTCATGTGCGGCAAGGTCCATTGCAAGTGGCACGGCTCGCAGTTCAACGTCCACACGGGCCAGGCCGAGGCCGGCCCCGCGACCGACGCCATCACGACGTATCGCATCGAGGAGCATGACAACGACCTGCGCCTCGTGATGGAGGAGAGCGGAAGCTCCGAGTAGGGTCCGCTGTGCGGACCTTTCCCCCCCCGCCGTCGCCCTCTAAAAGGTCCGCACAGCGGACCCTACACCGCTGCCGCACGCTGCTGCGCCAGCACCTCGGCCAGGTGCACCGTGGCGCGCCCGCCCATCTGCGCGATCTGCTCGCGGCAACTGAACCCGTCCGCGACGAGGAGCGTTTCGCCCGCCGCCGCGCGCACGGCCGGCAGCAGCGCGCGCTCGCCGATCTTCCGCGAGACGTCGACGTGCTCCTGGTGAAACCCGAAGCTGCCCGCCATTCCGCAGCAGCCGACCTCCGGCTCGGTCACCTCCAGGCCCGCCTGCCGCAGCAGGGCCACGTCCGCCGACACACCCGCCAGCGCCTTTTGATGGCAGTGGCCGTGAAAGAGCGCCCGCCCCGTCAGCCGCGGCGGCTCATAACCCTCGACGCGCTGCGTCAGAAACTCCGCCAGTGTGAACGAGCGCTGTGAAAGCGCCAGCGCCCGCGCATCGTCCGGCAGCAGATTCACGAGCTCGTCGCGGAACACGGCGAGGCAACTCGGCTCCAGCGCGACCACGGGCGTGCCCGCGTCGATGTGCTCGCTGAGTGTTGCGAGCGTTCGCCGCAGCACCGCCCGCGCGCGGTCGAGCATGCCGAAGTCATACAGCGGCCGCCCGCAGCAGACGGGGCCCGTCGGCACGACCACCTCGAAGCCGGCGCCCTCCAGCACGCGCAGCCCCGCCTCGAGCGAGGCGGGGGTAAAGTGATTGTTGAACGTGTCCGGCCAGAGCACGACGCGCGGCCGCCGCCCCTCGTTCTCGCCCTCGCCCGCCTCGCGCCCGCGCATCTGCCGCTGAAAAGTCGTGGACGCGAAGCGTGGCAGCCGCCGCTCGCGGGCCACCCCCGCCACGCGCTTCGCGAGCGCCTCAACCCCCGGCAGCGCGGTCAGCGCGTTGACGAGGCGCGGCGTGGCGCTGGCCAGCCGCGCCCATTGATGCACGAGGCCGAACGCGTACGCCTGCCGGGGCCGGCGCCTGCCCTCGTAGTAGTGGGACAGGAACTCCGCCTTGTACGTCGCGACGTCGACGCCCGCCGGGCAGTCGAGCTTGCAGCCCTTGCAGCTCAGGCACAGGTCCAGCGAATCCTTCACCGACTCGTTGCGCCAGCCGTCGGGCAGTCGGCCGTGAGCCATCTCGTGGAGCAGATGCGCCCGGCCGCGCGTGCTGTGGCGCTCGTCGCGCGTGGCCATGTAGCTCGGGCACATGATGCCGCCCTCGGTGCGGCGGCACTTGCCGACGCCGATGCAGCGCGACGTCGCGCGGGCGAAGTTCCCGTCGTCATTGGGATACGCGAATCGCGTCTCGATCTGCGGCAGCGGATGATCGTCGCGCGGGCGCAGGTGGTCGTCGAGGCGGTTCGGCCGCACGACCTTGCCCGGGTTCATGCGGTCCTGCGGGTCCCACAGCGCCTTGAACTGGCTGAACGCCTCGACCAGTTCGGGTCCGAACATGCGCGTCAGCAGCTCGGCGCGGGCCTGCCCATCGCCATGCTCGCCCGAGATCGATCCGCCGTGGTGCACGACGAGGTCTGCGGCCTCCTCCACGAACGCTCGGTAGCGCTTGATGCCGTCGTCGCTGGCGAGGTCGAAATCCATGCGCGTATGCACGAGCCCCTGCCCGAAGTGGCCGTAGAGCACCGTGCGATAGCCGAACTTCTCGTAGAGTTTCTGGAAGTCGCGCATGTAATCGCCGAGGCGGTCGGGATGCACGGCCGCGTCTTCCCAGCCCTCCCACGTCTCCGTGCCGTCCGCCAGCCGCGCGCTCGCGCCCAGCCCGGCCTCGCGCGCATGCCAGATCGGCTGCGCCTCGGCGTGTGTCTCCAGCAGCCGCGCGGGCACGCGGCTCTGCTCGATCGCGCGGCGGGCGCTGGCCACCGCCTCGTCGGCGGCGTCGCTGCCGAACTCGACGAACAGCCACGCGCCGGCCGGCGGCAGCAGCGTCAGCCCGGCGATCTCGAGCCCCTTGGCGCGCATGTTCTCCACGACGTACGCGTCCATCCCCTCCAGGCCGATCGGCCCGAGCTCGAGCAGCCGCGGCACGGCGTCCGCCGCGGCGGGCACGTCCGGGTAGCCCAGCACCGCCAGCGTGCGATGCGCCGGGCTTGGCACGAGGTTCAACGTCGCCTCAACGATCGTCGCGCAGGTCCCCTCGCTGCCGACCAGCGCCCGCGCCAGGTGCGGGCCATCGGCGTGCAGCAACTCGTCGAGGTTGTACCCGCTGACGCGCCGCGGAATCTTCGGGTAGCGCTCCTCGATGAGCGCGCCGTAGCGCGCCGCAAGCTCCCCGAGCCCCTTATGAATCTCACCCTCGCGCCCCGGTTGCCTCGCCCGCTGTGCGAACGCGGCGGGGTCGAGCTTTTCGAGCTCCATCGTCAGTCCGTCGCAGGTGACGACGCGCAGGCGGTGGGTGTTGTCGGACGTGCGGCCGGCCATGAGCGAGTGCACGCCGCACGAGTTGTTGCCCAGCATGCCGCCAACGGTGCACCAGGCGTGCGTCGAGGGGTCGGGCCCGAACGTCAAGCCGTGCGCGGCCGCGGCGTCGCGGGCCACGTCCAGCACCGTGCCCGGCTGTACGCGCGCCAGGCGGTGGTCGGCGTCGATCTCGAGCACACGGTTCATGTGGCGCGTGAAGTCGAGAATGACGGCGACGTTGCAGCACTGCCCGGCGAGGCTCGTGCCCGCGCCGCGCGGCAGCAGGGGGGCGCCATGCGTGCGGCAGGCCGCGACCGTTGCCGCCACGTCCGCCTCGTCGCGCGGCTCGACGACGGCGATGGGCACCTGGCGGTAGTTCGACGCATCGGCGGCGTAGAGCGCGCGGCTGCCGTCGTCGAAGTACACCGCCCCCGCCACCTCCCGCCGCAGCGATGCCTCCAGCGAGCGCACATCCACCTCTCCACCACCGCCCCCGCCACGTCCACCGCTGTCGCCCTCGACCTCAACACCAGGCATCACCGACTCCGTCATGAGACTTCACTCCAACATCCGGCCCCGGTGCCGCATGCTCCGCGGCCGGCGGCAGGAACCATCGACGCATGATGATGCCCATTGATCGATTTGCAACCCGGGTGGCCGCGGCTCCGGTCAGGGACATCAGGAACGCGGATCGCCGCCGGGCAGCAGGTTCGCGGCAGCGTCGTGGTAGAGCGTGGTCAGCACGCCGGCGTCCAGGCCCAGGCCGCGGAGGTCGGCCGTCGCTGTATCGGGCAACTCGGGGTTCACCAGCGGCAGGTCGGGGTCGACGATCGGACTCGGGCCAACGTAGTCGGTCTCGAACAGCGTGCGCAGCGCCCAGTAGCGGCTGGCGTAGAGGTCGAAATCCATGTTGCTGCTCATCGCGACGACGTCCGAGCCGAACAGGATGCGCCCGCTGTTGCGGCGGAGGAAGTCGGCCAGCTCGCCCGGCGCGTGGCGCGACAGCTCGCGGACCATCCACTTCGTCGCCGACGTGTCGAGGTGCAGCCGCGGGTAGGTGTCGAGCAACCCCTGGAGGCGATCGAGGTCCTCGGGTGAGCCGGCCATGTGGGCGGCGAGCCAGGTCACGTCGCCGAATTCGTCCAGCGCGCGGCGGAAGGCGTCGTAGTGGTCGGCCTTGCTGCCGTACCTGGCGCTGTCCCGGTAGTGCGTGGCAAACCAGGTGTCCGGGTCGGCGATGTGGGCCATGAACATCATCCCCAGCGACCGGGCCAGGCGCATCTGCTCGAAACGCATGGGCGAGTCGATGCGCAGGGCGTCCGGATGCCAGTCGCGCCCGCGCGGCGCGGACCAGAACTTGCAGATGCGCACGCCCTTGTTGGCGAACGCTTCGATGCGCCGCAGCCAGTCGGTGGTGAAGGCGCCCGGGTCCGTCTCCCGGGCGGTGTGGTTGGGCAGCGCGATGAAGTCGATCCGCTCGCCGAACCGGTCGCGCATGGCGTCCAGCTCCTCGAGCTGCGTCATCGACCAGACCTTGCGCACGTGGTAGGCGTCGGCGGCCTCGAAGAAGAGCTCGGCCGCCTCGACGTTCTGGAGGTGAACGTGGACATCGAGCAGGGGTCCGATGTGAGGCAGGCGCTCGGCTTCGACGCGGTAGTCGAGGCCGAGCCGGTTCGCGGCGGTGAGGTTGTTGTCGGCGGTCGGAGGCATGGGGGGATGATAGGGATTGGAGGTCGGGGGAGGGGGCGGGGCGCGTGGTGCGTCGGAGCTCACGGCTTGTAGCGGCGCAGGGTGTTGACGATGACGCGGTGGACGTCCAGCGGGTGGGCGATCATCTCCCACCAGGCTTCGTGGAAGGCGGTGCCCGCCGTGGCGAACGCGATGCTGCCGAGGTTGAAGAATCGCTCGCGCACGCTGAAGTCCAGCCGCGTGTGCTGGATCTGCGCGAGGCGGGCCTCGACGATGCTGATGCGCAGCACGCCCGCGACGGCCACCATGCGCTGGTCGGTGAGCACGTAGGCGCGGCTGAGCCATTCCAGGAACTGCCAGAACAGGCGGGCGCCGATCAGCGCCACGCCGACGAGCACCAGGTCGCGCTGCGGCGCGCCGAGATTGAACGCGTCGTTGGCGTAGATCGCCGCGGTGGTGATCGCGGCGATCGCGATCAGCGTGCGCAGCGGGGCGAGGACGATGAACCAGGGGCTGGGCTTGAGCAGCAGGATGATCAGCTCGCCCGGCTGAAGGAGCTGGGTCGGGAGCATGGCCGCGGCGCGCAGGATCAGGGCGTCCTGGTCGGTCGGGGTGGCGGCGCCTTCGGCGCGGTAGCGCATCATGGGGGGAGTGTAGCCGGGCGCGGGACGCGGGCAGGAGTCGGCGGCCGGCGCCGGGGCGGCGCGGCCCCTTCGGGACCGCATCTGCCCGAGAACGCGCGACGTCGGGCTGCATCGGTGGTCCCCGATTGCCGATCCCTCTCAAAGCCCCGGTGCGGATCGGCCGATAAGTATTGCGGCGGCGTCGGCGGAGGGGGTGATTCCAGGTTCAGCAACAAGGGTGCGACCGAATGCCGCGAGATATTCCCGTCGGAAACGGCCAGATGCTCGTCACGTTCGACGGGCACTACCGTTTGCGTGATCTTTATTTTCCACACGTCGGCCAGGAAAACCACGCCGGCGGCTCACCCTGCCGCTTTGGCGTCTGGGCGGAGCTGCCCGAGAACGCGCGCCCGCGCGACGAGCGCCGCCGTCGCCGGCTCTACTGGAGCGACCAGGACTGGGACGTGTCGCTCGCCTACGAGCGCGACACGCTCGCCACCGACGTGCGGATGCAGCACGACGCGCTCGGCCTGGAGCTGCGCTGCTGCGACGTAGTCGACTTCCACCGCTCCGTGCTCGTCCGCCGCATCGAGATCGAGAACCGCGCCGACCAGGACCGCGAGGTGCGACTGTTCCACCATCACGACCTGGCGATGTACGGCACGCGCATCGGCGACACGGCCTACTATGACCCGCAGATCCACAGCATGATCCACTACCGCGCCCAGCGGTACGTCATGGCCTGCTTCTACCTCGACGGCGAGCCGCAGATCGACGAGTACGCCACCGGCAGCGCCGGCTTCAACGGCGCCGAGGGCACCTGGCGCGACGCCGAGGACGGGCACCTGGGCAACAACCCCGTCGCCCAGGGCGCCGTCGACTCCACGATCATGATCGCCGCGCAGATCCCCGCCAACGGCATGCGTGTCGTCTACCTCGTGCTCGGTTGCGGGCATCGCCACGAGGACATGGTCCAGCTTCACCACTTCCTGCACCGCGAGTCGCCGCAGGGCGTGATCGACCGCACCAAGGCGTACTGGCGGTTGTGGCTCGCGGCGGCGCACCGCTCGATCGAGCCCGACGCCGAGCATCGTCTCGACGAGCCGGTCGTCGAGCTGTTCAAGCGCTCGTTGCTGGTCGTGCGTTCGCAGATCGACAACGGCGGGGCGATCCTCGCCGCCAACGACTCGGACATCATGCAGTACTCGCGCGACACGTACTCCTACATGTGGCCCCGTGACGGCGCATTCGTCGCCGACGCGATGGACGCCGCCGGCTTCCCCGACGTCTCGCGGTCGTTCTTCTCCTATTGCGCGCGCGTGATCTCCGACCAGGGCTACTTCCTGCACAAGTACAACCCGGATGGGTCGCTGGCCTCGAGCTGGCACCCGTGGGTCGCCAACGGGCGTCCGCAGCTTCCCATCCAGGAGGACGAGACCGCGCTGGTGCTCTGGGCGCTGTGGCGGCACTACGTGCGCTACCGCGACATCGAATTCGTCCGCCCCCTGTGGATTCGGCTGATCCAGCCGGCCGCGGACTTCCTCGTGCGTTTCCGCGACCCCGAGACGTTGCTGCCGCTGCCCAGCTACGACCTCTGGGAGGAGCGATGGGGCGTGCACACGTTCACGGTGGCGACGGTGTACGCGGGGCTGCGGGCCGCCTGGCAGTTCGCGGTCTGCTTCGGCGACCAGGTCCGCGCCGGCCGCTACGCCCAGGCGGCGGAGGAGCTGCGCCTCGCGGCATGTGAGCACCTCTGGTCGGACGAGCACAACCGCTTCGTCCGCCGCCTCGTGCCCACCGACGCCGACCGCACCGCCACGCTCATGGCCGAGGTCATGGCCGGCCGCGACCCGACCTGCTCGGCGGTCAATCTCAACGACGTCCTGCCCGGCGCGCCGGTCCACGGCCACGGCCACGGCCACGGCCACGCCAGCGGTCATGCCAACGGGCGCACCCGCGGCAACGGCAAGGCGCCTCCGGAGGCCGCCGCCGCGCAGGCCCCCGCCTTCGAGGTCGACGCCACCATCGACAGCTCGATGTACGCCATCTTCGCCATGGGCCTGCTCAAGGTCGACGACAAGCGCGTCACCGCCACCATGAAAGCCATCGAGGACCGCCTCTGGGTCAAGACGGACGTCGGCGGCCTGGCCCGCTACGAAGGCGACTACTACCACAAGGTCAGCGACGACACCGACCGCGTCCCGGGCAACCCGTGGTTCATCTGCACGCTCTGGCTCGCCGACTACTACATCGCCAAGGCGGGCAACGTCGACGAGCTCGGCGAGGCGGTGCGCATTCTGCGCTGGGTGGCCGACCGTGCCCTGCCGTCCAACGTGCTCGCCGAGCAGGTGCATCCGGAGACGAACGCGCCGATGTCCGTCTCGCCGCTGACGTGGAGCCACGCGACCGTGGTGTCGACGGTGACGCACTACCTGAACAAGCTCGACGAGATGAGCCTGTGCCCGACATGTGCCCAGCCGCGGGAGTCGACCCTGCCGGACGCCCGCCTGCTGCGCCGCCAGGCGGTGGGCAAGGAGCCGGGCCTGACGTAACGCAGCCCGGCAGGCGGCGGGTGCACCCGGGCCCTGGCGGTCCTGCGCCGCATGATTTAGACTTCGTCCGAGATGGGTGCCACGGGTGGCTTGTCCACCAGTGCCTCTGCGCCCGGAATCCGCGATCCGGCGGGCCCCGCGGCTCGTATGCTCGGGAGGCGCCCACGACCCCACCGGGAAACCCTTGATGCACCTGCCGGCGATTCGCGAACGCTTCGTGACCGTTCTCATGGCCCTGCTGGTGGCGGCCGCGGCCACCCCCGCCATCTCCGCCACCTTGGCCGACGACGCCTCTTCGGCTCCCGACGAGGCCCTGCTCGACGACGAGCGATGGACGGAGGACGCGTTCGGGCTGTCGTTCCGCCCGCCCGCCAATGCCGCGCGGCTTCAGCAGACCGCCGACGGCGCCATCGCCACCTTCCTCGACCGGCACGGCCTGCAGCTCTCGGTTTACATCCGCCAGACGCAGGACCCCGTCGACCTCAAGACCGTCGTCGCCCGGTCGCAGCACGAGCTGATGATGCTCTTCAACGGCCTGCTGCCCGCCGGGCGGGAGGACGACCCGTACGTGCGCCTCGCCGAGCGCCCCGGCGCCAGGCTCTACTTCCTCGTGCCCGGCGATCCGCAGCGCGACCGCGAGGAGTTCATCATCGGCCAGGCGTTCGTCCAGATCGACCCGTTCACGGTCGGCCAACTCCTGTTCGAGACCCAGGCCGACGACTACGACCGCGCCCGTGAGATCTTCGAAGCGCTGCTGGCGACACTCGAGCTGGAGGACCCGGCCGTGCTGGACGCCCGCCGCACCGCGATGGTCGACGCGGGGCAGGCGCTGCTCGCCGAGCTCGATTTCGCCGAACTGCGCGCCCGCCGAATCGGGCAGCCGCAGTGGTTCCGCATCACGCTCGGCGGCCGGGACGTCGGGTACATGCTTCGCGAGTTCGCGGCCGCCACCGAGTTGGGCCGAGACGGCCTGCGCATCATCGAACGCACGCGGCTTCACGACGGCGACGTCGTCTACGACAGCGAGAGCGACTTCTTCGAGACGGACGACGGCCGCACCGAGCTCTGGTCGATCCGGACGACGGAGCGCGAGAACCGCGCCAACCGTGGCCGCGGCGGCGGCCCGCGGGCCGGGGCCGCCCGTGAGCTGAGCCTGCGCCTCGAGCAAAGCATGGGCTTCGGCGCCCGCCGCCGCGCCTGGGCGGAGACCGGCGTGCGTGACCGGCGCCACATCGTCGTCAACCGCGAGAGCCCGACGCGCGTCGACCGCAAGCAGTGGGAGCTGCCCGAGCACTACCTGTCGCACGTGCGCGGCCGACTGCTCGCCGACGCGCTGCCCCGTCGGCCCGAACCGCCCGCGGGCCCCATCGCCTACTACAGCTACGACTCGAACGGGGTGCGACTGGCGCTGCGCACGTGGCGCGTCGAGACGGACGAGGCGGGCGGGCGCGTCGTCCGCGAGCGACCCGCGCCGGATGCCGCCGAGCGCGTCGGCTGGCATGACGACGATGGGCGGCTGCAGCGGCGGCGCATGGGCGACGGCCGCATGCTCCTGCCCGCCACGGAGCAGGAGGTCCTCGCCATCTGGGGCGGCGAGTAGCGGGCGCTATAGAGCGCCTTCAACCCATTCGTCGCGGGCCGGGTGGCGGGGGGTGCCACTGACAAGCGGAGGCCGCGGAGCTTGTCAGCGCGAATTGCCGCCAACCCTGACAAGGCCGAAGACAGCCTTGTCAGGGGCACCCGCTACAGATCGATCGGATGCGCTATGGAACGCCGAAGCCCACGGAGGGGTATCCGTGGGCTTCGACGTGCGGACCCGCCGCGTTGCTTTCTCGCCGTCCGCCCCGTTGCCCGCGCTGCTCTCTCCCGTTCGCCCCGTTTGCGGCCGGGCGCTGCCGCCCGGGCCGCGTCCCGCCTTATCCTTCCAGCCGGCCGCGAATCGCCTCCGCGAGCGTCGCGGCGTCGGCGTGGTCGAGCTCGCCCGCGGGCCAGCTCAGCACCAGGCCCCGGCCCGGCGTCAGCCCGTCGCCCGATGCCGGCGCGTCGTCGCTGTCCGCAGGCTTGGGAATGATGTGAAAGTGCACGTGGTCGACGGCCTGGTGCGCCCGCCGGCCGTTGTTCTGCAGCACGTTGTACGCCAGCGCCTCACCCCCGCCCCCGCCCCGGCCACCATCCAGGACAACGCCGAGCACCCGCGCCACGCGCACCGCCAGCGCCGCGCACGCCCCGGCGAGCGCCTCGGGCATCTCGTCGAGCCTCGCGTAATGGACCCGCGGGATGATCAGCACGTGCCCGCGCGACAGCGGCGCGACGTCGAGGAACGCCAGCACGTGGTCGTCCTCGTGCACGCGATGGGCCGGAATCTCTCCGGCAACAATGCGGCAGAAGACGCACTGCGGATCGCGGGGCTCGGGCTGGACGCGGTCGGTGGCCATGGTCGTCCCAGGAACGGGGTTCTCTCGATGGCGCTATTGCGGCGAGCGGCGCACGCGCATCGGCTCGTCGTTGGCGTAGGGGATCAGCCGCATGCGGATGTTGCCCTCGCCGTCCGTCTCGCGCTGGAAGATCCCGATGATCCGCCGCGACTCGTGCATGCCCAGGTGCGGCGGGATCGGCCGCGGGTTCGGCGCGCCATTGGTTGGCCCGAAGCCCGTGTGCCCGCGCAGCTCCTCACCATAGCGACGCACCATCTCTTCTTCGCTGTAGTAGCCGCGGATGACGATGTACGCGGCGAACACGTCGGAGCGCGTGGTCGTGACCTGGGCGATCCACCGCCCCAGCAGCGTCTCCTCGTTGCGGTCGTTCTCGACGTCGTCGTTGGCGAAGTCGCGCGGGTGCACGGCAATGCCGTCGATCGTGTTGATGTCATCCGACGAGTAGTCGGTCGCGCCAGTGTGGTCGTCGGTCAGGTTGTCCGTCACCAGCAGGTCCGCCAGCAGCCAGTAGAGCTCCGCGGTGGTGGCGAAGCCGGGCTGGCGGCGGACGTAGGGCACGTACTCGGCGAAGGTGCTGCTGTCGCCCAGCAGCTTGCCGCGCCGCTCCTGCAGCTCGCCCAGCGCCTGGTCGAGCGAAATGCCCTCCTCGTAGTGGCGGAACGCAATGGAGGGCTCGACCGGGTCCGGCTCGAGGAACGAATTGAGCCATGGTCCGCCGCGATAGGCGACGATCCGTCGGACGATCTCCCGGCGCAGTTGCTCATCCGCAATGGGCAGCGAGGCTTCGAGCACCTCCGGCGCGGCCGTATTGATGTTGAGCGTGCCGGGGATGATGTTCGAGTTGTCGGCCGGGCTCAGCGTCGTGAACTGGTCGAGCAACAGCACCGCGTGGGGGATGACGTAGGCGTCGAGCGTCGGGTCGTGCCCCGCAGGCGTGCCCGGCTGGAGGTAGATCGTGCCTGCGCCGCTGAGCACGTCCCAGTCGTCGGGGTACGGGTCGTACCCGAGCATGAGCAGCCGCGTGCCGTAGTCGACCGCGCCGAAGCGGCTGCCGCCGTAGCCCGACGGGCCCCCGGACTCGGTCTGGCTGGTCTGCACGTTGGTGTAGAGCGCGGCAAAACGGTCGACAACGTGTAGCCAGCCGTCAGAGACCAGCGGGAGCGTCTCGTCGGTGGCGGCGAGCTTGACGTCGAAGGGCATCGGCGCGAGCACCGACACGTGCAGCAGCTCGCCCGGGTGGTCGAGGTCCTTGCCGCGGATGGTGATCTGGTTCTCGTCCGAGTCCAGCGGGCGACGGTTGTTGCCGGGCTCCTCGTCCTTGTTCTCGCTGCCGAGGTCATGGAAGTTCGATTCGTGGTCGTCGGTCGGCTCGGGGGGGTCCGCGTCGCCGTCATAGAGCCCGTCGGGGAGGCGGTCCTTGATGCCATAGTCCTCCCAGCGCGTCAGCAGGCTGTTGACGCCGTCCGTGCTCGCCTGGACGCTCTCCTGCCAGTAACCGGGCTCGGCTGGGTCGGGCCATGTGTCCTCCTCGTCCCAGTCGAAGTCGGATGGCGTATCGAACTGCTGCACAAAGCTGAAGTCGGGTAGCGCCACGGCCGCCGATCGGCTGTAGGCCCAGCGCAGGACGTGGTCGGCGGGGTTGTCGCCGTCGTGCTCGACGTTACGGATCTCGCGCATCGCGCGCAGCTCGACGCGGAAGTAGCGGCGGTCGTCGCCGCCGTTGACCGCCCATTGCGGGCTTGACGGATCCCCCAGCTTGGGCCAGTCGCCCCATTCGGCCGAGGGGGGATCGTCCGGGTCGACGATGCCCCAGTCCCGCCAGTCAGCCGGCCAGTCGCTTTCCGGTCGCGGCACGCGGTGGGGGTCGCTCGGATCGTCCGTCAACACATCGTCATAGTCGGCGTCGGTCGGCTCGGCCTCGGGCAGGCGGGCGATGAAGTCGGCGTTGACGTGATCTCCGAAGCGGTCGGGGTGGGTTGAGCCGCTGCCGGGGCTGCCGCCGGTCGTCGACCGCCGGTAGAGCACGAGCGTCTGCCCGGGCCCGAGTTCGCCCTGCCACGCGGGGCCGGCATAGTGAAACTGGTCATCCCCGGGGGGCGGACTACCCGCGTCGATCTGCTCGCGCTGCGCGATGCGGACCAGCACGTCCACGTTGCCCAAGGCCACACCCTCCTGGGCGGTATCGTCCCAGTCGAGCGTGGCGAGCGGATCGAATTCGCTGTTCCGCTCGATCGCGGGGTCGGGCGCGAAGAAGATGAACACGTTCTCGAGCGAGACGGGACGGTCGTACGGGTTGCGGATCTCGATGGCGTAGCCGGCTTCGTCGTCAGGGTTGGAGGTCCACTCGATCGTCCAGAAATCGGGGATCGCATCGGGCGGCGGAGACGGGTCGTCGTATCGCGGCGTCGGGTCGCCCGCGCCCGGCCGGTACAGCCGCTGGGCGTACACCTCGCCGATCACCGGCAGCGGGTGCATCGCGTAGTACTCGGGGATCGGGTCGTTCGCCGCGTTTTCGCGCTGCCCGAGGTGGTACAGCAGTTCCTCACTGAGCGAGGAGGTCTCGTTCTCCTCGTAGACGATGTCGAACCAGCGCACGCGGTTGTCGTTGGGGGTCTGCCGGTAGGTCTCGATGTTCAGCCCCATCTGCAGGGCGAACGCGGCGACCTCCGCCCCGTCGCGCGGGTCGAACCCGCCGGGCAGGTAGGCGGCCGGCTGGGCGAGGTCGGGATCCGGGTTGACCGCGTCCGGGTCGGTCCGGTCTGGCCGGTAGATGTCCCACAGGAGATTCGCCAGCTCCGCGGCGTCGAAAGTGTCCGCATTGATGTCGTGGCGCAGCTCGCCCCGGAACTCCACCGGCCGGTCGTGCTGCCCCGGGTCCGCGGGCTCGGCGTCCGGCGACAGCAACAACGGCATCCGGTACGGCACCGCCCCGCTGCGCGTCGTCAGGTGCTTGCGCGGCTCAAAGAGCAGCGGCTCGACCATCGCGAACTGCGGATGGAACCCGTAGTACGACCGCAGCGAGCCGATGTGGTTCTCGTCGAACTGGTCGGTCGTAAAGTGCGCATCGTCGTAGAGCGCCTCGGCGACATCCTGCCACGTCTGCTCCAGGACAGGCTCGGGCACGTCGGGGGCATTCGGATATTGCCGCGCACGAAGGAACATCGCCAGGCCGGGCCCGGGGGCGTCGGGCTCGTCCCACCAGAACAGGTCCAGCCGATTCGGGTCGGCGTTGATGTGATGCACCGGGTGCGGTCGATCCGGGTGGTTCAGCCCCTCGCGATGGCGCAGCTCGTACTCGTCAAGCATGCTGAACTGGCGCGGCAGGGCGGCCTGGCGGTCGAGGTATCGGCCCTGGTCGTTCCAGTACCGCCGCCGCCGATCGTTGCCCGTGCCGTACGGCGTGGGCAGACTCGGCGTTCCGAGCCGGTGCCGGAGCATTTGCGCGACCTCGTCGCCCGCGGCCATCGCGTCCGGGTCCAGGCGGCGGATGAAGCGGCCCAGGTCCAGCTCCGCGGGCGTGTCCCAGCGCGGGGCGTGGCCGCTGACGTAGTCGCCCGAGGCGTTGATCAGGCTCGACGCCGTGTTGACGTTGATCTTCGACGACAGGTCGACGAAGCGGACCGCCATGACGTAGTAGACGCCGTTGACCTGCGGCGTGGGCGCCCAGGTCCAGCGGCTGTCGGGCACGCCGTCGCCCGTGGCATCGACGAGCTGCAGGTTGTCCGACGTCGAGTCGTCCTGGTCGATGATCTGCCAGGCGCTGGAGGTGTCCGGGTCCTGGAGGTCGTCGACGACGAGCGGCTCGGGCAGGCCGGTGTCGCTGTTGAGCGCGAAGCGGTTGGTCTCGCGGTCGAAGTCGAGGTAGTAGCCGTTGAGGTCGGTGATCTGCGGCCAGTAGGCCAGGTGCGGATTGGTCGGGTCCGGGAACTCGGGCAGGGGCGAAGCGAGCAGGGGGTTGCCGTGGCGGCGGGCGACATCAATGGTCACCTCGCCGGGCAGCTCGATCTCGATCCAGCCGCTGGGCTCGCCGGCCCACGGATAGTCGAAGAGCTGGAACTCGAAGTCGCCGTCGTCGAAGAGGTCTCGCTCGCCGAGGTTGCGCATCTGGTCGACGATCTGCCCCTGGACGTCGGGCAGGGCCGTCGTCTCGTCGTGGAGGTGCAGCGGCAGGCGCTGGCTGCGGACGAGCTGGAGGTAGGTCGCCCCGATGAGGATCATGAGCGTCAGGGAGACGATGATGAGGATGATCGCCGAGCCCGGCCGGGCCAGCGGCAAGCCCCGCCACGTTCCGCGGCGGGAGGTGGTGTGGCCAACGTGGCGGGAATCGCGGGGATGGCGGGGGGGGTTACTCATGGTTCAGCGCCTCGTATCGAGGGTGGGGCTGGTTGCTGATGCGGGTCGCGGCCCGTCACCTTCCGCAGCGGAAAGTAGCGGGGTCAGTTGTCGTCCGGCCGAGGCACACGGATGATGTGCTCGAACCATTGGCCGGGGATCTCGACGGCGTCGAGCTCGCCGGCCTCGTTGTAAAACTGCACGGTCGAGCGCACGAACCCGCGCGGGTCCTGCAGGCGGTAGCGGATGCGGATCAGGTAGGGCCACTTCGTGTCGTCCGGGTCGCCCGTGCCGGGGTGGTCGTCGTGTCGCCAGACGAAGACGCCGACGCCGCTGCCGTCGTTGTAGTACCAGGTGTTCCTGTCGGGGGTGGTGCTGGTGGATGGTTCGGGCTCGCGCGCGGCGTCGATGTCGATGTTGCCGGCCACGGGCTCGACGACGGGGCGCGACGGGTCGTAGCCGGGATAGTCCGGGTGGTTGGGAAAGTGCGAGTACCAGACGATCTCGCCGGTGTCGTCGTCCCGGTCGAGGCCGGGCGTACCGTCGTAGTCGCCGGCGAACTCGACGATGAAGTCGCTGACGTTGGCGCCGAGGCGGGTATGCATCTGGGCGAGCTGCCACGCCTCGAAGTCGTCGTAGGTGGGCGTGTCGTTGACGAAGACGCGGTACTGGTGGGGCAGGGCGAATCCCGCCACGTTGCCGAAATAGCCCCCGCCACCATCCTCGATCTCGTCCAGCACCCCCTGCGGGCCGGGCGGGTCCGGGTGGCGCAGCGGCTGGTCGGCGACGTCCGTCAACGCGCGGTCGAGCGTCGGGTCGTCGATCGGGGAAAGCGTGCCGAACACCTCGTTGGTCCACCAGCTCGCGTTTTCGGCATGGATGACGTCTTTCGGGTCGTTCAGCGGATCGAAGTTCCCCCGCTCCCGCTCGGCGAGCAGCAGCACATGGCGGCCGAGCGTCCAGTCGCTCGCGAAGCGGTTGACGTTACGGGGCGCGCCGAGCTGGCTGGTGTTGTCCTCCCCAGCCTGCTCGACGACGTTCGGGTCGATCTGCACGACGTGCCCGAGCCAGACGCGGGCGTGACGGGCGGTGACGTCTGACCCGAGCGTGTCGGCGTACTTGGGCGTCAGCGAGCGGAAGGGCGGGGCGTTGGTGTCGTCGCTGTCGCCGGCGATGAAGATGATCTGGTCGACGCGGTGGCCGGTGGCGACGTCGGCGTCGCGCGGGTCGTCGTACAGGTGGCCATTGGACTCGATGATCGGGTAGCCGCGGTACATCAGGGGGATAACGTTGCCGTCCTCCATCTCGTTGCCTTCGTAGATGGGCTTGCCGTGGCGCAGGCGTTCGGTGTCGAACGGGGCGTTGTCGTTGTAGCCGATGCGGCGGTTGACGATGACGAGGAAGCCGGCGGTGCCGCCGTCGTCCCGCGGGCCGAGCATCTGCGCCGCGTCGCGCTTGATCTGGTCGCCGATAATCTCGGCCTCGGAGAGGATGGCGCTTGTTTTGACGCCGACGTTCACGGCTCGCGTGGTTTCGCGGAACAACTGGTTGACGAGCGTCATGAGCATGACCGTGATCCCGATGGACACGATCAACTCGATGATCGTGAAGCCGGCGCGGCGGCGTGCGGCGTGCGGGCCGCGGGCGGCGGCGCGACAGCTCACGAAGTTGCAGGGGGTGTGGTACGGCATGGTCGTCATTTCGCCGGCAGGTCGAAGGTGAGGATCGCGTGGACGGGGCTGATGCGATCGATCGCCTTTGCGGGGTCGTCCGAGTCGTCCGGGTTCGTGGCCCGCGGGGCGATCCAGATGGCGTGCGGGTCGCGGTCGCGCGGGTTGTTGTAGTACGCCTGCTTGATCGGATTGGCGCGACCGATCGTCGCGTTCACGCGAATTTCGCTGCCGTTCGGATTCAGCGGGGGCACCACGCGGTAGACCTGCCCCAGGCTGTCGACGATTTGGTCGTTGACTTCAATGTGCCCGAGCTCGATCAGCCTGGCTGCGTCCCCATCGAGCCTGAAGATCCGCCGGTCGCCGTCGGCGGGGTCACCCGAGTCGTTAATGCGCAGCACCGGGTTGTTGTCGTCCAGGGGCACCCGTATGACCTTGGGCAGCGCGTCGCCGTGGTGGTTGAGCGGGTAGTCCGGGTAGTCCAGGAAGTCGAGCCGCGTGGGCCCGAGGAAGGGGTACGCGGCCTCGCTGGCGGGATGGTGCCGACGGAGGACGAACACGACGAGGCGCCAGCGCTGGCGGTCGAACTCGCCGTTCTCGTCTTCGCCGCCGCGGTTGCGCAACAAGGGCACCCAGACGAACGGGCGCTGCTGAACCAACGCCAGGTGGTCGTCAAGGTTCTCGGCTGCGGCGGGCGCGCGCGATGCAGGGCTGGTGCGCGTGCCCACCGACCAGAACCCCACGGCCCCGGCCATCTCCGCTGAGAGCGGGCTGTGGTCGGTCATCGTGCGCAGTTCAAACGGTCGGCCCATCACGACGTTGATGCCGTGCGTGTAGTTATCCACCAGGCTGAGGTGCGGCTCGTCCGGGTGCTCGTGCCGCAGGTTGGTGCCCTTGATGGTGGCTTCGATGTTGGTCAGCAGGTTGCGCGTGTGCACGTCGTGGGCGGTTTCGCGCTGCATGACCGCGCCGGTGGGGAAGATGGCGGCGACGGCGACGAAGCCCAGCGCCAGCAGCCCGATGGCCACGAGCACTTCCATGAGGCTGAAGCCGGCCTGCGGCGCGCCGCCGCCGGGGCGGCGCGGGGGGCGCGATTGGCGGCGGGGACCTTGGATGTTCAGGCTGTGCGTGCTCATTGGGTGTGTGGCCTCCGGGGCATGGCCGTGCCCGTCAGCGGACTGAAGTAGATCGGGCGGCCGCGCGGCTCGGCGGGGGCGTTGGGGTTGCTCAGGTCGAAGTAGAGCAGCCAGTCGTAGATACTCGCCTGGTCCATGTTCCAGCCGCCAGCGTCGCGGAAATCGCCGGCGTGGAACAGCACCACGCCGCTGACGACCGGAATCGCGTAAAACGGCAATTCGTAACGGTCATCGGCGTCGAGTGCCACGTTCTGTCCGTCCACACGCGGATCTGAGTCGTCCGGATTCCTGAATCCCGGCCCCGTAGGCGTGTTGTTCGGCGTGATCGCCCATCGGTACGGGTTCGCCTGCGATGCGAAGCCGGGGCGCTGAACGACGCTGTACAAGACGAACGCGTCCGGATCCCAGTCTTCCAGAGGGCCCAGCGGGTCGGGATACGGTACCGTCGGCGACACAAGTTGCCCGCGCTCGTCAAAGCGCAGGGCGAACGGCGGCGGGACGATCCACACGTCCTCGTGCCCCGGGCCGTGGCGCACGATGCCCGCCACGCCGGTGGAGCGCGGAAACGTCAGGTAGTCGAGGTCCGGGATGTCCTTGAAGCCGTAGCGCACGGGCTGGCTATCGTCCGCCGGCTCCTGCAGAAACCCCAAAACCGGGTGGTCGTCATACGCCAGCGGATCGTGAATGACCAGCCGCATCTCGCCCGCCGGGGTGAACAGCACGGCCGTGCCCACATGGCGCACGCGGTGGGGCACGTATTCGAACTGGCCGCCGGCGTCAGACATCTCTCGCTGCGCGTGCCGATGGTTCAGCGTCCGCGCCGCGGTGACGGCGCTCTGCACCGTCATGACACCCGCGTCGCCCTGGCTGAGGCGGCGAATCTGGTTGAGCACCGGGCTCGCCAGTAGCGCCAGCACCACCATGATGCTCACGACCACGAGGATCTCGATGAGCGTCATGCCCCGCCGTGCGGGCGCGGGGCGCACGTCGGCCGGCCTCGCGGAGGTCGCACACATCGTTCGTGATGGCTCCAGGCGTCGCGTCATGCGTCAGTCCAGTTCGAAGCTGTAAAAGTTGTCCGCCTGCTGGTGCTCACGCTCCGTGGCGTTGGGCTCGCGATCGCCGCCGATGCCCCACATCTCGTCCGGCCCCGCCGAGGCGAAGAACGGGCGGTGGTGCGGCGGCAGGTGCTCGTAAGACTCGTTGTCGCCCGGGTCGCTCGCCGACCGCGAGCGGTACTCCAGCTCGTTGCCCCAGCCGTCGACCAGCGTCATCACCCGCCCCTCGGCGTCGCGCACCACGCCGGCCTCACGCGCGTCCAGCAGCGCCTCGACCTGCGGCACCTGCCGCGCCTGGTACACGAACCAGCGAATGGCGTAGCGGAGGTCGGGGTTGTTGGAGTCGGTGCTGTCCGGGTCGGGCAGGTCGTTGACGGACAGGCCGTAGACGTCCACTTCCTTGACGGTGGGCGCGGGCTCGGCCGTCCAGAGGTCCAGGCCGCTCCACGCGCTGGCCGGTCCGGTACCAGTGCTGATCGGCCGGCCCGTGCGCTGCTGGTACTCCGTCGCCGCCGTGTGCGCCGCCGCGAGCACCGCCCGGGTCTCGCTGGCGCGGGCGCGGTGGCGCATCGCCGTCAGGCCGTAGCCCGCGATGCCCATGATGCCGCCGATGATGGCGATGACGACGATCAGCTCGATGAGCGAAAAGCCGGGGCGCGCCGTCCGGGTCGGGTTGCTCGTGTCGTGGCACATACCGTTGTCCATCCGCAGGGTCTTGCGCCCGGCCGCACGCGCGTGCGGCCGGTGGGCGCCGGGGTCACATCACCGAGTTCATGAGCTGCACCAGCGGCAGGAACAGCGAGATCACGATGAACCCGACGATGATGCCCAGCAGCACGATCATCACCGGCTCCAGCAGCGAGACCAGGCTCGCCACCGCCACGTCCACCTCTTCGTCGTAGTTGTCCGCGATCTTGCTCAGCATCTTGTCGAGGTCGCCCGTCTCCTCGCCCACGTCGATCATGTTCACCACCAGCGAGTCGCACACCTTGGCCTGCCGCAGCGGGTCGGCGAAGCTCTCGCCCTGGCGCACCGAGTCGTGCACCTTGATGAGGGCCTTGGCGTAGATCTGGTTGCCCGTCGTCTCACTGGTGATCTGGATCGCGTCGAGGATCGGCACGCCGGCGTTGATCAGCGTGCCCAGTGTTCGCGTGAACTTGGCGATCGTCGCCTTGGCGATGAGCTGGCCCGCGACGGGCGAGTGCAGCGAGGTCCAGTCGGTGACGGTCCGCCCCATGTCGCTCTTGCGTATCAGCTTCAGCACCGCCCATATCGCAATGGGCGCGAGCAGCACCCATACCGCGCCGGGAATCACCTGCTCCGGGTAGAGGCCGCCGCCCAGCCAGCTTGCCGTATTGATCAGCCAGACCGTCAGCCAGGGCAGGTCGGTGTCGAAGTCGTTGAAGATCTCCTGGAACTGCGGCACGATCAGCAGCATGATGCCCATGACGATGACCACCGCCACCGAGAGCACGACCGTCGGGTAGACCATGGCGCCTTTGATCCGGCGGCGGAGGCGTTCGGCTTTTTCAAGAAACTCCGAGAGGCGCTGCAGGATCACGTCCAGCACGCCGCCGACCTCGCCCGCGGCGACCATCTTGGTGTAGAGGCGGTCAAAGGCCCGCGGGTGCTTGGCCATCGCGTCCGAGAGCGTCGACCCGGATGAGACGTCCTCGTGCACGTCCTGGAGGGCGTTCTTCAGTCCGCCGGGCTTCTCCTGCTGCTCGAGGATCGCCAGCGAACGGAGGATCGGCAGGCCGGCATCCTGCAGCGTCGAGAGCTGCCGCGTGAACTGCGTGATCTGCTTGCGGCTGACACCGCCGAAGCTGATCGACATCTCGCCGACGCCCTTTTTCTTCTTTGAAGGCCCCGCGCCGCCGCCGCGCGACGCCTTGCTCTTCTTGGCGCGGTGCTCGCGCACGGACGTGGGGAAGTACCCCTGGCTGCGGATGCGCGCGATCGCCTCCTCGCTGTTCGTGGCGTTGATCGTGCCCTTTTGCGGCTTGCCGGTCTCGTCGAGCGCTTCGTACTGGAAACTGGGCATGGCTGGGGTCCTCGTGGCTCAAATGGGTCGGCGGCGTCAGCCGCGAAACAGTCGGTCCGTTGCGTTGTCGATCATTGATTGCCGATCACCGATCGAGATTCCTGAATAACCGGCAAGCAGCGAGGTTCGCATCACTTCTATCGCTTCGCGTCCTTCGCCTGCTTCGCCTCTTCGCGGTTCAATGACGAGCTCGTCCGGTTCATCAATCCTCCACGACCGTGTGGCGCACGACCTCGTCGATCGAGGTCATGCCGTCGAAGATCGCCAGCAGGCCCGCCTGCCGCAGCGTGCGCATCCCGCGCTTGCGCGCCTCGGCGCGCAGCACCGACGTCGACGCGTGCTGCATCACCAGCTCGCGGATCTCGTCATCTATGACCATGATCTCGAACAGCGCCATCCGGCCTTTGAACCCGCTCTGGTTGCAGTGGTCGCAGCCGCGCCCGCGGTAGAGCTGCCGACCCTTGACGTCCTCGGGCAGCAGGTCAAGCTGCATCAACTCCTCTTCCGCCGGCTCGTACGCCTCGCGGCAGCGCGGGCACACCTTGCGCACCAGCCGCTGGGCGACGACGCCCTCGACCGTCGCCGTCAGCAGGAAGTCCTCGAGCCCGAGGTCCAGCAGACGTGCCACCGTGCTCGGCGCGTCGTTCGTGTGCAGCGTCGTGAACACCAGGTGGCCGGTCAGTGCGGCCTGCACGGCGATCTGCGCCGTCTCCAGGTCGCGCGTCTCGCCCACGAGGATGATGTCCGGGTCCTGTCGCAGGAAGCTGCGCAGCGCCCGCGCGAACGTCAGCCCCACGCCATTGTTGACCTGCACCTGGATCAGCCCGTCGATGTCGTACTCGACCGGGTCCTCGACGGTCAGCACCTTCTCGGTGACCTGGTTGAGCTCGCTCAGCGCCGCGTACAGCGTCGTCGTCTTGCCCGAGCCGGTCGGCCCGGTGACGATGACGATCCCGTTGGGCTTGTGCATGAGCTGGCGCACGGCGTCGAGGTCGTCGTGGCGCAGGCCCACGCGCTCGAGGTCGAGCTGCACGTTCGCCCGGTCCAGCACACGCATGACCACCGACTCGCCGAACATCGTCGGCAGCACCGCGACGCGCAGGTCCACCGGCGAGTTGTTGACCACCAGCTCGATACGCCCGTCCTGCGGAATCCGCCGCTCGGCGATGTCCAGGTTCGCCATGACCTTGATGCGGCTGACGATCGGGAGCGCGAGGTGCCGCGGCGGCGGGATCATCTCGTACAGCACGCCGTCGATGCGGTAGCGCATCTTGAACTCGTCCTCGAACGGCTCGA
>JBBDRN010000035.1:0-99601 GCA_040905445.1 Phycisphaeraceae bacterium
AAGGTCGCGGCCGTCAAGGCGCCGGGCTTCGGCGACCGCCGCAAGGCGATGCTCGGCGACATCGCGACCCTCACCGGCGGCCAGTTCGTCAGCGAGGACCTCGGCCAAAGCCTGGAGAACCTCGAGCTCGAGTCGCTCGGCCGGGCGAAGAAGATCACCATCGACAAGGACAACACCACCGTTATCGAAGGCGCGGGCAAAAAGAAGGACATCGACCAGCGCGTCGAGCAGATCCGTGCCCAGGTCGAGAAGACCACCAGCGACTACGACCGCGAGAAGCTCCAGGAGCGGCTCGCCAAGCTCACCGGCGGCGTGGCGATCATCCACGTCGGCGCGCCGACCGAGACGGCCATGAAGGAACGCAAGGACCGCGTTGACGACGCCCTGCACGCGACCAAGGCGGCCGCCCAGGAAGGCTACGTCCCCGGCGGCGGGGTCGCCTTCATCCGCGCCATCGACGGCGTCGAAAAGGCCCGCGCCAAGGCCCGCGGCGACGAGAAGCTCGGCTACGACATCGTCGCCCAGGCCCTCGAAGCGCCCATGCGGCAGATCGTCGACAACGCCGGCGGCGACGGGTACGTCGTCGTCGAGCAGGTCAAGGAAAAGTCGGGCAACCACGGCTACAACGCCGCGACGGGCGAGTACGGCGACATGGTCAAGATGGGCATCCTCGACCCGGCGCTCGTGGCGCGCACGGCGCTCAGCAACGGCGCGTCGGTGGCCGGGCTCATGCTCACGACCAACGTGCTGGTGACGGACGTTCAGGATGACGACGAGGCGGTCGACAACGCGGTGTCGTGATGTGGATGCTGACACCTTGTCTGACAATGACACCGGCCACGGAAGCCTGCGGAGAGCATCCGCGGGCTTCCTTTACAAGAGAAATGGGCAGGGAAAGAAGAACCACAGAGGCACGGAGACACAGAGAGCGGAGAGGGCACAGACTGGAACCACCGATGCATGATGATGCACCGTGATCTGGATATGCCGCCATCTGTGTTCATTTGTGTCCATCTGTGGCTTTTTCTATGTCCCTCTGTGCCTCTGTGCCTCTGTGGTTCAGTTGGTCGGCCGATCCGCGTAAGTAGCAGGCAGTGAATGGCGACGCAGCGCGACTACTACGAGATCCTCAACGTCGAGCGCAGCGCCAGCGCCGAGCAGGTCAAGCGCGCGTACCGCAAGCTGGCGATGAAGTACCACCCGGACCGCAATCCGGGCGACGCCGAGGCCGAGCGGCGCTTCAAGGAAGCCGCCGAGGCCTACGAGATCCTCGCCGACGACGACAAGCGCCGGCGGTATGACCGCTATGGCCACGCCGGGCTGCGCGGCACGAGCGGACACGACTTCAGCTCGATGGACCCGGGCGACATCTTCTCGATGTTCGAGGACATCTTCGGCGGCGCGTTCGCGGGCGGCGGAGGCGGACGCAGCCGGGCGCGCGGCCGCGGGCGACGCGGCTACGACCTCGAGACGCAGGTCGAAATCTCCCTCGAAGACGTCTACAAGGGCGCCGAGCGCGAGGTCGAGTTCACGCGCCAGGACGTGTGCGAAACGTGCGACGGCTCAGGCGCCAAGCCCGGCTCCGAGCCGGTCACCTGCGTGACCTGCGCCGGCACCGGGCAGGTCGCGCAGTCGGGCTTCGGCGGGATGTTCCGCATGGTCACGACCTGCCCGGCGTGCGGCGGGCAGGGGCAGGTCCACCGCGACAAGTGTTCCGCGTGCAAGGGCTCCGGCCGCCAGCCCCAGCACCGCAAGCTCACGGTCAAGATCCCGCCCGGCATCCACGACGGCCAGGCGATCCGCGTCCCCGCCGAGGGTGAGCCCGGCTCGGCAGGCGGCCTGCGCGGCGACCTGCACGTCATCGTCCGCGTCGAGGAGCACGAGCTGTTCAACCGCGAGGATGACCACCTCATCCTCCGCATGCCCATCAGCTTCACGCAGGCGGCGATGGGCGCCACCGTCAAGGTCCCCACCCTCAACGGCGAGCATGAGCTGACCATCAAGGCGGGTACGCAGCACGGGCAGCTCGTGCGCATCGACGGCCAGGGCCTGCCCAACCTGCGCACCGCGGAGCGCGGCGACCTGATCGTCGCGTTGACGATCGAGATTCCCACGCGGCTGTCGGAGAAGCAGCGCGATCTGCTGCGCGAGTTCGCGGCCACGGAGAACCGGGACGTCATGCCCGAGAGCACGGGATTCTGGGACAAG
Organism: Phycisphaeraceae bacterium; assembly: GCA_040905445.1. Lineage (GTDB taxonomy): Bacteria > Planctomycetota > Phycisphaerae > Phycisphaerales > Phycisphaeraceae > SKPT01. The sequence continues at coordinate 2,209 of JBBDRN010000035.1, forward strand.
ATCAAGGCGTATTTGAGTTAGGGACGCGGAGCCGGAGAACCACAGAGACACAGAGACACAGAGGAAGAACGGGAGCAATGCAGCGAATGCGCATGTTCCCAGCACTACAAACACTGTCTTTCATCCGTGTTCATCTGTGGCTATTTCTCTTCTCTGTGCCTCTGTGTCTTTGTGGTTGGTTGATCGATGGCCGGTTGCTTTAGCCGGAGAGTAAGCGATGAGCAAGGACAAGCGGGACGAAGGCGAACAGGCGGACCCGGAGCGGCGCGACGATGGCGCGGGCGACGCCGAGCGCGCCGAGGCCGAAGCCGAGCAGCGTGTCGAGCAGGACATTCACGACGCGATGACCGTCGTGCAGCGCGAGCGTGACGAGCTCGAGCAGCGGCTGATGCGCACGGCGGCGGACTACCAGAACTACATCCGCCGCGCCGAGCAGAACGCCAGCTCGGCGCGTGAGCAGCAGCTCATGGATATCGCCCGCGGGCTGGTGACGGTGCTGGATCACTTCGACCGCGCGGTCGAGGCCGACCCCGAGCAGACCTCCACGCGCGACCTGCTCGACGGCGTGAACATGGTGCGCAGCGAGCTGCTGCGGGTGCTCGCGCAGTTCGGCATCCAGCGCATGGAGGTCAGCCCCGGCGAGCCGTTCGACCCCAACCACCACGAAGCGCTGATGCGCCAGGCCAGCGACGAATGGGACTCGAGCGCCGTGACCGCGCAGTTCCGGCCGGGCTATAAGCTCGGCGAGAAGACGATCCGCCCGGCTCAGGTCAGCGTCGCGGAGTGAGGCACCTGGCGGGCGCTAACAGGACGATCGGCCTCAGGTTGGCGCCGGTCGGGACGATATTCAGGTATAGTGGTGGATTCGGCGCCGCGGACGCGGCACGTGATGCAAGGAGTCGGCAAGATGCCCACGTATGACTACCGCTGCGAGGCCTGCGCGCACGAGTTCGAGCACTTCCAGTCGATGACCGCCAGCACGCTCAAGAAGTGCCCGGCATGCGGCAAGCTCAAACTCCGCCGGCTCATCGGCACCGGGGCCGGCATCATCTTCAAGGGCTCCGGCTTCTACGAGACCGACTACCGCTCCGACAGCTACAACAAGGCCGCCAAGGCCGAGAAGGACGGCGGATCGACGTCGGCGGGCAGCAAGGACGCCGACGCGGCGACCGTCGGCAAGTCATCCAAGGCCGCCAGCGGTGACGCGAGCGGCAGCGGGGGCGGCGGAGAGGGCGGGGGTGAGGCCAAGGCCGTCGACGCCAAGTCGAGCGGCGGAGCAAGCAAGAGCACCGCGGCCGCCAACGGCAAGACCTGACCGCCCCACCAACGGGACGGGCTCCCGCCCGGGCCCGCGGCAGACCGCGTCCAGACGCCATTTCAGTTGACAGGCTTGCCACCACCGGTTATCACGTGACCGTTTGAAGCGGAACGTGCGCGGGGCATGCCGGGCTCTGGTCATGGGCTCGGGCCGGTTGTTTTGTCACCCTTCGGTGGGAGAGTTTCATATGAAAGCGATGCCTGGTCGTTGGTGCCGGTTGGCGGTTGTTGCGTTGGTCACGGGAGGCGCCCTCGCCGGCGGGCCGACGACCTCCGCGCCCGCCGCGTCGATGTACTCGACGCACAGCGGCGACTTCACGCGCGAATACTACCACAGCCAGTTGGCCAACCACATCAGCCGCTACGAGCCCGTCGGGCAGGTCCGCGGCTGGGTCGAGGGGGCCACCGATGGATCCCTGCTGCCGGTCGGCTGGGGCTCGGGGACGATCATCCAGACGGGCGACGCCAACGCGGATGGCTACTGGATCCTCACCGCCGCGCACGTCGTCGAGGGCATCGGGCCCGACCTGGACGACGGGCCTCACCAGTACACGTTCCGCCGCGGCGCGGGCGGCGATCCGATCGGCACGTGGAACGACGAGCTGACCGCCGAGGCGTGGTTCGTCCATCCCGGCTGGAAGGGCAGCGCGGTCGCGGTCGCGGACGCCAGCGGCGCGTCCTGGAGCCACGACCTGGCGCTGATCCGCCTCGAGGTGCCCGACTTCGGTGCCTCGCCCGCGCGGCTCCACCAGGGTGGCCCGCTTTCGCGGGGCACTGAGCTGGGCATCGTCGGCTACGGCACGTTGGGCAACGGGCACCTTGGCCAGGTCGTCGCCGACCAGCGCAAGCGGGCCGGCAAGAACTCGCTGCTCGAGTACCGCAACGAGTTCCTTTTCGAGTACCGCTTCGACCAGCACCCGAGTGATCCAAGCTACTTCGGGCCCGGCTTTAACAACAACACGGGCGGGTACCTGCCGATCGACGGCCTGCCGGAGCAGCCGGTGGGCCTGGAGTGGTCCTCGACGCAGGGTGACAGCGGCGGGCCGGTGTTCGACGGCAACGATCTCGCCGGGATCACGTCCTACGGCCGCAACGCGTGGGTCGGCCTGCTGGGCGGGTTCCACGGCATTGCCGGCCAGGTCGCCGTCGCCCCCCACTTCGACTGGATCATGCAGGTCATGCTCGCCTACGAGGAGGGCGGCATCGGACCGGAACTGGACCATCTCGCCGTCATCGGCACGCCCGGCAGCCCGATCCTCTACGACGCAGCCGGCAATGTCATCGACCCCGCCAACCCCGGCAGCGCGGTCTCCTGGCTCGACGTCCCTTACGACCACAATCAGGCCATCGATCACGAGGACTTCTTCTACGGCGGGCAGGCCTTCCCGCAGATGGCCCACGCCTATTCCGACGTGTTCCAGTGGATGACCGGCTATGACCCGGAGGAACAGACCTTCGCCGAGTTCCTCGCCGATGGCGGCACCGCCTACGGCGATCTGATCGACTCCGGAAACGTCCTCCTGCCGGGCGACATGAACCTCGACGGCGTCACCGACGCCATCGACGTCGCCGCCTTCGTCCTCGCCCTGACCGATCCGGAAGCCTACATCGCCCAGACTGGCATCGACCCGATCTTCATGGGCGACATCAACTACGATGGTGTGTTCGACGCCGTCGACGTGGCGGGCTTCGTCGAGCTGCTCGTCGGCGGCGGGGCGAGCAGCGTCCCGGAGCCGGGCAGCCTCGCTCTGCTCGGGCTCGCGGCCGCGGGCATGCTCACCCGGCGTCGACGCTGAGCCGGGCCCAGCGGGGCCCCGCTTCGACTGATCACCGACCGCATCCGACCGGCTGGCGCCAGGCGCCGGCCGGTTTTTTGCGCGGAGGGCGTGGCGGCACCGCTCACCGGGACCCCGCCGCGGCGCGGCTGGAGACCCCGGTACCTCGCCCCATGTTGTGCTACAATCAGCCGTTTGCCGATCGGCCGCAGGGAGCAGCACCATCGATGACGCGCCCAACCCCCGCCACCCCCCCCGCCACGCCCGCCACGCCCCCCGCCGCAATAGCCGCGGACGCTGACGACGCCACGGGCCGCGATGAGCCTGCCGCGGTGCATGCCTGCCTGCGGGCACTTCAACCCGACGCCCAGGCGGCGGGCCACACCGCCATCGTCGGGCTCCAGTGGGGCGACGAGGGCAAGGGTCAGGTCGTCGACCTGCTGACGGATGGCTTCGACGTCGTCGTCCGCTACAACGGCGGCAACAACGCCGGCCACTCGGTGCACATCGGCGAGCAGCAGAAGTTCGCCCTCCACCTCATCCCCTCCGGCATCCTCTACCCCGACAAGCTCAACGTCGTCGGCAACGGCGTCGTGCTCGACCCCTCGCCCGAGACCGGCATCCTCAAGGAAATCACCGAGCTGCGCGCCCGCAACGTCCGCATCGACGACAACCTGCGCATCAGCGACCGGGCCCACGTCGTCTTCCCCTACCACAAGCTCGAGGACGCGCTGCTGGACGAGGGCGTCGCCCGGGTGTGGGAGACGCACGCCAACATCGGCACGACCGGGCGCGGCATCGGCCCCTGTTATGCCGACAAGGCGCTGCGGTCCACCGCCGTACGCGTCGGCGACCTGCTGGACAAGACTCGCCTGCACGCCCGGCTCACGCAGACGATCAGCGTCAAGAACGCCATGCTCCGGGCGCTCGCCGAGTTGTGCGGCCGGGCGTTCGAGCCCTTCGACGCCGACGCGCTCACCGACGAATACGCGGGCTACGGCGAGCAGCTCCGCCCGCACATCTGCGACACGCGGCTGCTGCTGGAGGAGGCCATCGGCGCGGGCCGGCGGCTGCTCTTCGAGGGTGCCAACGCCGCGCTGCTGGACGTGGACCACGGCACGTACCCGTTCGTCACGTCGTCGAGCACCTCCTCGTTGGGCATCGGCCCGGGCACGGGCCTGCCGGGGCGACACGTTGGGCAGGTCGTGGGCGTCGCCAAGGCGTACACCTCGCGCGTCGGCGGCGGACCGCACCCGACCGAGCTGGACGACACCGTGGGCGAGCACCTGCGCCGCCAGGGTCAGGAGTACGGCACGACGACCGGGCGGCCGCGGCGCTGCGGCTGGGCCGACCTCACCGCGCTGCGCTACACGGCGCAGCTCAACGGCTGCACCGCGCTGGTGTGCACGGGGCTCAGCGTCCTGGCCGGGCTCGAGACGCTCAAAGTCTGCGTCGGCTACCGGCACCAAGGTCGGCGGCTGGACACTTTTCCGCCCGACGCCACAACTCTCGCCGACGCCGAGCCGATCTATAAGGAGTTGGCGGGCTTTGAAGGCCCGATCGACCGCGTGCGCCGCTTCGCCGACCTGCCCGTGCCCGCGCGGGCGTACATCGACGCGGTCGAGGCGTTCGTCGGCGTGCCGATCCGCCTCGTGTGCGTCGGCCGGCGGCGGGAGCAGATCCTGGCGCGGACGTGAAGCAATGCACAATGCACAATGAACAAGGCACAATGGGGGAGAGTACTGCACGATGAACGACGGGGCTGCAATCTCACTTTGCCCATTGTGCATTGTGCATTGACCGGTAAGGGAGCCCGATGCTTCAAAAGACGCTCGATGCCCGCACCACCGCCGCCCCCGCGCCGCAGCTTGGCCTGCCGCCCGCAGAGTTGCCGCGCCATGTCGCGATCATCATGGACGGCAACGGGCGCTGGGCCGTGCGCCGCGGGCTCGATCGCACCGAGGGCCATCGCCACGGCGCCGAGGCCGTGCGCGAGATCGTCACCGAGGCGGCGAAGCTGGGCATCGACGTGCTGACGCTCTACAGCTTCTCCACGGAGAACTGGACGCGCTCGGCCGACGAGGTCGGCTTCCTGATGAACCTCTACGCCGAGTACCTCGTGCGCGAGCGCGACACGCTCATGCGCAACAACGTCCGCTTCGTGCAGATCGGCCGGCGCGCCGGCCTGCCGCGCAAGGTCCTCGCCGAGCTTGACGACGTGACCGCCACGACGGCGAAGAACACCGGGCTGACGCTGGTGCTGGCGCTGAACTACGGCTCGCGGACCGAGATCACCGACGCCGTGCGCGCCATCGCCGCGAAGGTCAAGGCCGGCGAGCTCGAGCCCGAGGCCATCAGCGAGCAGGTCATTGCCGAGCACCTCTACACCGCGGACCTGCCCGACCCGGACCTGCTGGTGCGCACGGCCGGCGAGATGCGGCTGAGCAATTACCTGCTGTGGCAGATCTCCTATGCCGAGTTGTACGTCGCCGACGTCTGCTGGCCGGAGTTCGACGTGGCGCAGTTTCACGAAGCGCTGCGCAGCTACGCCCGGCGACAGCGGAAATTCGGCAGCGTCGTCTGATCGCGCCGGCGCCGACCACCCGCGCTACGCGTCATGCCCCTGCGTGGCGAGCACCTCGTCCGTGGATGGTGCCTGCCCCGGCGCGTCGGCCCCGGTCGCCGCGGCGCTCGCCATGCACCGCTCGAACACCGCCTCGTAGTCGCGGGCGATGCGATCCCACGCGAACCGGCGCACGCGACGGTAGGCCCGCTCGCGCAGGCGGGCCACCTGCTGCTCGTCGGCCATCAGCCCGCCGAGCGTTCGCCGCATCATTCCCACGTTGCCCGGCTCGACGGCCAGTGCCGCGTCGCCCACCACCTCCGAGCTGCCCGGCGCATCGGCCGCGACGACCGCGCACCCCCCGGCCATCGCCTCCAGCAGCACGACCGGGAAGTTCTCCCGGCGCGATGGGAACACGAATATCTTCGACGTGCGGTAGAGTTCGCCAAGCTCGCGCCGCGCCACGAACCCGAGAAAGCGCGCGTTGACGCCATGCCGCCGCGCCAGCCGCTCGAGCGTCGCGCGGTAGGGCCCGTCGCCGGCAATCTCCACCTGCCAGCGCGGGTCGCAGTCCTCCAGCGCCGCGAGCACGTCCTGCACGCCCTTGCGCTCGAACAGCCGGCTGACCATCAACACGCGATCCACCCGCCGCGCGTCGCTGCGAGGCGGAATCGTCATGCCGTTGGGCACCACGTGCGGGGTCACGTCGGCTTGCTCCGCGATGAGCGACGCGAGGAACCGCGACGGCGACGTAATGGCCGCCGCGTCGCGCACGACGCGCCGCCAGATCGGCCTCATCACGCGATGGGCGAGGTGAAAGCGGTCCGGGTTGTAGCCGGGCACGTCCGAGCCGTGCGCCGTGATGACGCACGGCAGGCCCGTCACCCGGCTGACCCACCGCCCGACGATGCCGGTGGGCACGATGAAGTGGCAGTGAATGAGGTCGTACGCATGCCGGCGCGCCAGGCGCATCGCGTGGCGATACATCGGCCGCAACGTCGTGGCCAGCTCCAGCGTCCCGGCCATGTGCCGCCGTCGGCGCAGGCAGGGCACGCGGTGCACGTGCACGCCGGCGACGTGCTCGGCCCGGCGCAGGCCCGTCATCGCCGACGTCACCACGTCCACCTCATGCCCCGCCGCGACCAGCGACTCCGCCACGCCCGCGCACACCGGCGAGCCGCCGCCCCCGATCGGTGGGTACTCGTAGCTCAGGCAAAGGATCCTCATGACGTGACTCCCTGCTCGCGCATGCGCGACTGGACGACGCGGAACTTGCTGCCGGGCGCCGGATCGAGGCTCGCCTCCCGCCGCACGTCCACGCGCACCCGCGGCCCGAGCACGTCGCGCATCGCCCGCGCCGCGGCCGGCACCGTCGCCGCCGCGCTCGCCGCCGACCCCGCGTGCGCCTCGTAGCGCACCGTGACATGCTCCGGCGCATCCTGGACGATCTGGTAACGCACGACGCCCGGCACCTTCTCCATCGCCATCGTCAGCTCGAACGGCGACACCACGCGCCCCTCCCCGACGCGCACGCAATCCACCTGCCGCCCGTCGATGCGCTCGATCGCCGGCAGCGCGACAGATGACGCGCCCGGGCGCGCGGTGTAGGCGGGGGTGGCTGGGATGGCGGTGTAGGCGGGGGTGGCGAGGTCGCCCGTGTCGTAGCGGATCAACGGCATGGACCACAGGCCGAGGTTGGTCACCACCACGCGCCGCGCCGTCCCTGCCGCGCCCACCTCGTGCTCGTCACCGTCGGCGTCGCGCGGCGGGAGGAACTCAACGATCATCGACTCGTGCGAAACGCGAAAGTGCTCGTGGCCAGGCGACTGCCACGCGATCGTGCCCGTCTCCGTCAGGCCATAGATCTCGCAGACCGGGCAATTGAACGTCTGCGTCAGCAGTTGCCGCGTGGCGGGGTCGAGCGTCTCGGCGGTGGTGATCACCGCTCGCGGCGCGTGGAGCCGGAGGCCAGCCGCCCGCGCCGTCTCCGCCATCTGCCGGATCGGCGTCACCCAGCCGTAGAGCACGTGAGGCCGGCGGCGGTTGTGCTCGTCGACGTTCTGCCGGGGTGGATCGCTGTAGCTGAGGTAGCGCCACCCCAGCCACGTCGGCACGCCCCGCCTCTCGCGCGTGGTGACGATCAGCAGCCGCCGCCCCGGCCGATACCCGCAATCCATCAGCGCCCGCAGGAACAGCGCCTTGCGCATGCGCCGGTACGGCTCATCGAGGTGCATCACGAACGGCCGCCCGCTCGACCCGCTCGTCTGCTCGCGCGCCAGGCGCGTCCGCCGCCAGCGCTCGCTGATCAGCGCGTCGGGATCGGCGGCCTGCAGTTCGGCGCGCGCGAGGATGGGCAGCTTCGCGAGGTCCTCGACGCCCCGCACCGCGTCGGGCGTGACGCCAAGCTCGTCCAGGCGCTGCCGGTAGTAGGGCACCGAAGCGTAGGCGTGGACCACCAACGCGCGCAAACGCTCGCCCTGCACCCGCCGAAGCTGCTCGTCGTCATATGACAGCGCGCGGCGGACCCGATGAAACTCCCGAAGCTGAGCGAGCAGATTCATGCGATCGACTTGATTAGTTGTTCAATGAAAAGGCGCGTCCGCGCGCCGAGATTGGCCGCCCGGCGATCGAGCCCGGGCTGGCCCGCCATCGCCGTCGCCACCATCGCGGCGAGCTGCCGCGCCTGCCCGTCGCGCACGAACCCCACGACGTCCATCACGCTGCCCGGCAGCTCGAGCATGTCGAACAGCCCGTGAAACTTGGGGTTGTACGCCAGCCCCGCCACGGGCGTGCCCGCCCCCGCGGCGAGGATGATCGGATGCATCCGCCCGCCCACCATCACCGCCAGCCGGGCCGCCACGGCCTTGTAAAGCGCCGGCTCGTCGATGCGCAACAGGCTGTGCGCCGGCGAGCGCATCGCCGTGGCGACGTCCGCGCACAGCGCGTCGTCCGCCTCGTGCGGCACGTTGTAGCTGGGCATGAACACGACGTGCCCCTCGCATCGCTCCAGCAGGTGATCCAGCGCGGCCGCGAGCTGCGCGGCAAGCGCATGGTTGGCGCTGCGCTGTCGCCTGTCGCTGCCGCGCAGCCGGTATGCAAGGCGATGCGGCACGACGCGGAGACGCGGCGGGAACAGCCGCCGCGGCGCCACGCCGATCAGCGGCCGACCGTCGAGCGGCACGCTGTGGTTCGCCAGCAGTGTCGTCGCGTCGTCATCGCACGCCGGCTCCAGCAACAGCGCCGGATCGGGCGTGAGCTCGACGTCGCGACCCGTCAGCTCCATCGCCAGCCGCTGGGCCAGCGGGTCGCGCGCGGACAGTGGATCCAGCCGGCGCAGCGCGGCGCGGGCGCACTGCCGGCTGATGCCGGCCCGCAGCGGCCCGATGCCCAGCGCCACACCCGCCACACGCGTCACCCCCGCCACACCGCCCGCCGCCGCACCGTGCGCCAGCGCCACGCGGGCCGCCCAATAGGGCATCTTCACGAGGCTGTCATCATCCTGAAACAGCCCGCCGCCGCCGCAGATCACCAGGTCGCTTTCCCGCGCCGCGCGCACCATCGCCGGCCATCCGCGCGCGCCCGTCGGCAGCGCGGCGGCGTGGTACGCCCGCGCCGCGCCGGCCTCGCTCGCGCAGGGCACGGTCACGGCGACGCGCCGGTCGCCGGCCGCGCTGCGCAGCGCGCCGCACATCGCCTGCACGATGGCGCGGTCGCCCAGGTTGCCCTCCGCGTCGCCACAGAGGATGAGCACGCGCAGCGGCTCGCCGCGCCTCGCGGCCGCGAGCCGCACGGGCGCGGACGTGGTGTCGGTCACGGACATGCTCATGCCTTGCCTCATCGCCCATCCGCTACGGCCGCGCCGCCACCGGCTCCAGCTCCTGGTCGACACCCTGCGCCTCGATCAGCTCCACCAGCCGCGCCGAGCTGACGGCCGGAAGCAACCGCACCTCCAGCCCGCGTACGCGCTCCGCCTCGAGCGTCATCCGCCGCGGCTGCTCCAGCCCCGGCGACACGATGAGCAACCGGTGCAGGTGCGGCATCGCGTACTCCACTGCCAGCCGCTCGATCGCCTCGGCTGTGGCGTCGCGATCGATCACCGCCAGCCCCGACAGCCGCACGCCGTCATGAAAGATCAACGGGCTCGCCTTCAGCAGCCGCGCCACGGCCGGGTTGAACCGCTCCCACCGCATGAACAGGTCGCAGTGCGTCGGCTGGCCGCACCGCAGCGACGCGCCCCATCGCTTCTTGTAGACGAGCACGCCATCCGCCAGCGACGGCCGACTCAACCCCATGTGGCAGCGTGTCAGCCCCAGCTCGTGGGCGCGCTCCATGGCGAAGGCCCAGTTGGCGGTCATCACGCCGCGCTCGATCAGCGTCGTGTCCCCATCCGCGACACCGACGACCCACACGCGCAGCGCGCCGTCGACGACGCTGTAGACGCAGCCGCCGACCCATCGCTGGCCGTCCATGACGCGGATGAGCCCGCCGCGCAGAAAGTGGCTGCGCAACCGCCCCGCGCCGCGCACGTACGCCAGTTCACCGAAGCGGTGATGCGCGAACGGCACGTACATCTGCTCGTAGAACTCGGCGAAGTGGGACCGGTCGTGCGACACTTCCCAGCGCAGCTTCGCCCGCCGCAGCGCCCGCAGGTTGCCCGCCTGGCCCCGCCGCGCCCGCGCCGGCAGCGCGTCGTCCTCCGACAGCTCGGCGCAGCACTCCACCGCCTCGGGCACGCGCAGGTAGGATCCGCTCAGCCGCCGCTGCCCCACCGCCGAATGACACCTCGCCACCACCAGTTCCGCCCGGGCGGCCAGCTCGTCGAGCAGCGCGGGCAACCGGCGCGGCGCCACGTCGTCGACCCGCTCGCCCTCGGGCGATCGATCGAACAGCGGCCCGAGCAGCGGTGCCACCGACGGCGCGTGGTCCGCGACGTACACGCACGCCGGGCAGTCCCCCGCGGTCCCCGTGACGCGGGTGATCGCCACGTGCCGGCGCGCCAGCGCTTCGCCATACCGGGCCGCGCCGTCCGCGGTCGACATCACCCGCGACGGGACGCGCGCGTACACCTCGCCGAGCCACTGCACATCCCGCCATCGTTCGATAAGGCGCATCCGTCGTGACCTCCGCGGCGACGATAGCGCGCGCAGAGGCAACGTCAACAACGCGACGCCGCCGCATCTCACCGGGTTACCTTGGGGCTTGCGCCAATCGCTGCTTAATCTCGCGGCGGCAGTTGATATCGCCGCACCCCGGCGCATACGGTCCGGGGCGGAGGATCCAGCCGATGCGACCATGCATGCCATTGCTCGCGACACCGCGCAAACGTTGGCTTTCGGCCAGTCCCGCGCGCGCTTCACCCGGTCACGTCGTGACATTGCACCACCGCATAACCCGGGCTGGCGCGCAGCGGCGCGTCAGGGTTTTCACCACGGGCGGCACCGCCGCGTTGTTGCCCGCCGCGCCTCACGCCGCCGGCGCACGACTCGACATGCGGAGTGACGCAGCATGCGCCTGGTAAAGCGACTGTCGCAGATTAACCTCGTGGGCCAGATCTGGGCGCGCACGCCGCCGTCGCTCGTCGCCGGCACCGCCGCCGCGCTGCGCTTCGGCACCGCGGTGGCGCGTCGGCCGATCAGGCTCCGGCGCTACGACCTGTCCGCGCCGGACGGGCGCCCACCGGGCCGATTGATCGTCGCCGATCACGGCCTGCGCGTCGCCGAGCTGCTGCAGGACGAGTGGGACGGGATCGCGTCGAGCGGTCGTCACGTTGCGCGCCTCCTCTGGCCGGGCGTCCCCGGCGCGCTCGATCGCCTCGCGCCGCATGCTGATCTCGTCGTCGCCCGCTTCCACGCCCGGCTGGGCCGGCGCCGATTCGACGACCGCTACATCCGCGTGCCCGAGGCGGTCGACAGCCGCGCCGCCGTGCCCGCCGACGGCTCGATCCCGCCCCAGGCACGGCGGGGCCAGGGCGGCAACCTGCGCGTCCTGCGCAAGGCCAACCTCCGGTGGGAGCTCTCCCATCGCCCCGAGGACTTCGCGCGCTTCTACCACGACATGTACGTGCCCTTCACCCGCGCCCGCTTCGGCGAGTTCGCCGACGTGCGCAGCTTCCAGTACGTCCGCACCGGCTTCCTGCGCGGCGGGCTCATGTGGATCCTCGACGGCGACATCCCCGTTGCCGGCGCCATCTACAGCATCGAGGACGGCGCACTCGTCAGTTGGGTCGGCGGCACCGCCGGCGGCGACATCAACCTGCTCAAGCGCGGCGTCGCCCCGGCCATGGACGTCTTCTCCTTCCAGCTCGCCCGCGAGCTCGGCGTCGACGAGTACGACATGGCCATGAGCCGACCCGTCCTCAACGACGGCGTGCTGGCCTACAAGAAACGATGGGGCGCGGCCGTGCGCGGCGGGCAGCTCACCTACTGCAACTTCTACCTGCGATGGGACCGCTTCAACCGCCACGTCGCCCGCATCCTCGCACGCACCCCCCTGCTCATCCACGACGGCGACAAGCTCTCCGGCCTGGTCGTGCGTGACGAACCGTTCGCCCACGACCAGCTCGACCGCCTCGCCGTGGAGTTCGCCATGCCGGGCATCCGCCGTCTCTACGTCATGCTTCCCGACCTCGACGAGCCCCGCCGCCCGCAGCTCACCGACCCGCGCGTGCGCGAGCTGGACCTGCGTTTGCTGCCGGGTGTCAGCTCGCAGCGGTTCACCCGGATGATGAGCACGCTTGACGAGTCGCCGACCGCGAGCGAGCCGCCTCGCCCGGCCGCGCCGCACGCCGCCCCGCGCGGGGAGCCGCTGTCGATGTAGGGGCGCGGCGTGAAGCGGACCCCACTGTTTTCGGTGTTCGCGGCAGGGTGCGCTCTGCTTTGCCGGCCCCGACCATGACCACCAGCGCCCCCCACAGCCCCGCGACGCCGACCCCGCCTGCCACGCCCACCCCGCCGCCACACGGTCCGGCGGCCGCGGCGCGCCGGCAGTTGCTCGCCCACTTCTCCTTCGCCGCCGCCTCCGGCTACTTCGCCGAAGCGCTCTTCCTGGTGCGTGGCCTGGTCGTCGCGTCGGTGCTCGGGCCCGCGGCGTTCGGCGTGTGGAGCGCCATCCGCCTCGTGCTCCTGTTCAGCGCCTACACCGACGTCGGCTCCAACGCCGGCATGCTCCAGTGCGCCCCCCAGGCCGAGGGCGCCGGCTGCGGCCGCCGCGCCGACGCCCACCGCCGCGTCGCCGCCGGCACGACGATGCTCGGCGGGCTGCTCGCCGCCGGCATGGTCGCGCTGCTGCTCGGCGGCTGGGCGCCCGGCGACGCCGCCCGTCAAAGCTGGTGGCTCGCCGCCGGCATCATCCTCGCCCAGCAGGTCCTGAGCTTCTACGAGGACACCCTCGCCGCCCAGCGCCGCTTCGGTTGGCTCGCCATCAGCGAATCGGCTTTCGCCATCCTCTCGACGCTCACCGGCATCGCCGCCGCGGTCGCCTTCGGACTCGACGGCTTCCTCCTCGCACTGCTCGCTTCCCACCTGATTATCCTCCTGCTCGCGCCGATGGTCGGCCCCCCCTTCCCGCGCCCCGTCCTTCGTCTGCGCCACGCGATCCGCCTCGTCCAGATCGGCTGGCCCATCGTCCTCGCCCAACTCCTGCTCATCCTCCTCTGGAACGTCGACAAGCTCATGCTCTGGCTGCTGCGGCCCAGCGAGGAACTCGGCGTCTACGCCTTGCAAAGCTACTTCACCATCCTCGTGATGCTCCTGCCCGCCACCGTCGCCGACGTCGCCCTGCCGCACCTGCGCCTGCGCCTTGGGCAGCTCGCCAGCCCGCACGCCTTGGCCCCCTTCCTGCTCCGCGGCACGCACGGGCTCGCCTGCCTCGCCCTGCCGATCGTCGGCCTCGGCTTCCTGCTGCTGCACCTGCCCTTGCGCTGGCTGCTGCCCGCCTACGAGCAGGCCGTCGCCCCCGGCCGGCTGCTCATGCTCGCCAGCTTCCCCTCGATCGTCGTCGCGCTCGCCGGCACCGTCCTCATCGCCGTCTTCCACCACCGGTCGATCATGCTCGTCCGCGGCGGTTGCGCCGCCCTCACCGCCGCCGCCGCCGCGGGCGTGCTCCTCGCCGGCGGGGGGCTCGTCGAGCTTGCCGCGGCGATGGCAGTCGGCTTCGTCCTTCACGCCGTCGCGCTAATGCGCCTCGCCCTGCGCGCCACGGGCTGCACGACCCGCGAGGCCTCGTCGCTCGTCGCCAACGTCGTCGCGCCCTATGCCGGGCTCGTGATCGTCCTCCTGGCGCTCATGGTCCTCATCCCCGACCACCCGGCCAGTCTGGCGGAAGATCTCACCCTCAGCGCGCTGCGCTGCGCGATCCTCCTGCTGCTGCTGGCCCCGCTCGCGTACCGCCTCTGGCGCGGCCACCGCGGCCCCTGACGCGCCTGCTGCGGCCAAAAAATGTTTCCACGAAAACCACTGAGGCCCCCGCCGATGCACGATAAAATAGAAAGCGGACCGATCGCACCAAGAAACGGCAGGGCAGCAGCAATGACACCCAACGGCAGCAGGACGATTCGGACCTCGCTGACGGTGATCGGCGCGGTGGCTCTCGCGCTCGCCGCCGCTCCCGCCACCCCGGCCCTCGCCCAGGAGCAGGTCGACACCTCCGGCCGGGCCCTCGATGCCAACCCCCGCTCCGGCGCCGGCGGCATCAACGATGCCGGGCCCGTGATCGACTACCGCGCCCGCAACGACATCATCACCGGCAACGTCGGCGGCGGCAGACACTTCCGCGGCGACATCGACTACGGCGCCCCCGGCGAGTTCCGAGGCCAGCTCGGCAGCGACGACCTCTTCCGCTGGCGCGCCGACAGCCTTCCCTCCGCCCCCAGCCAGCCCGGCGGGGCCTACCCCGGCAGCGTCTATCGCCCCTACAGCACGCCCACACGCCCCTCCATCGACGCCGCCGGCCGCACCTCCGACCAGTGGAACTACGACCTCGGCGGCTACGGCGCCCCCGTCGACCGCCGACTCACCCCCGGCGGCCTCGGGACCTGGCGCGACGACGACCTGCTCGTCAGGCCCGACCCGACCGACGGCCGCATCCTCGAATCACCCCTCATGGGCGTCCGCACCTGGGGCCCCGACGTCGACACCTGGGAGCAGCCCCTCGACGATGACAATCTGCAACTGCCCGGCCGACCGGGTGACGATCCAGCCGACGACCCGAACATCGACGACCCTGACCAGCTCGAGGAGGACCGCCGGCAGCAGCTCGAGGCCGAGGTCGGCTGGCGCGAGATCGAGTGGCGCCGCGGGCGGCAGTTGCGCGACGACACCCTGACCGAGGCCCGCCGCGACACGCGGGTCAGCCCCTCGCTGATGCTTGGCGACCGCCTGCGCAGCGAGATGGGCGGCGGCTGGCGCGACGGCCCGGCCGACCCGGCCGCACGGGAAGGGCTTGAACGACTCGCTGAACGGCTCTACGGCCCGCTCGACGATCACTACCAACCTGGCGCGGATGCCTACCTGGACCTGCTCGCCGCGGTGCGCGGCCACGGATCGCGCCCGCCCCTCGCCGGGGCGGACCCCGAGGACGATCGTCCGGTGTGGGAGCGGCTCGACCCCCGCAATGACGCCGACTGGGAGCAGTGGTGGCAGGAGCACCAGGCCGAGCGCCGGCAGCGTGAGCAGCAGGTCGCCGAGCGCGAGGCGGAGGACCCGATCGCCGAGCTGATGCCGGTGGAGCGCGGCGAGATGGAGGAGGCTGAGACGCGACGCCAGCAGGTGCTGCGCGAGATCTACGGCGACGAGGCGGCCGAGCTACCCGAGTTCGGCGACGCCGAGGAGCCCGACGCACTGACGCTCATGCTCGAGGACCTGAGCTATGACCTGCCCCGCCTCGAGACGCTCGCCGGCGACGCGGACGACCGCGTCCAGCAGCTCATGCGCGAGGGCGAGGAGGCGCTGGGCGGGGGGGAGTACTTCGCGGCCGAGGGCATCTTCCGCCAGGCCGTGCGCCACCGCCCCGACGACCCGCTCGCCCGGATGGGGCTAATCCACGCGCAGATGGGCGCGGGCATGATCCGCACCGCCGCCATGCAGTTGCGCCATGTTTTCGACGAGCATCCGGAGGTCATCGCGGCGCGCTACGAAGGCAACCTGCTGCCCGGCGAGGAGCGGCTGCGCTGGCTCCAGGGCGAGTTGCAGCGCATGATCAGCGAAGGCGCCGACCGCCCCGAGGACGCCGCGCTGATGCTCGCTTACCTCGGTTATCAAGTCGACTCGCGCCAGCTCGTGCGCTACGGCTTGGCCCGCGCCGAGGCGATCGAACCCGAGGACGGCCTGTTCACCCTGCTGCGCCGGATCTGGATCGAGGCGGATGACGAGGGTGCCGACGAAGCGCAGGAGTGACGCACCACGCTGCGCCTTCGGGGCGCGCGTTGAGTCCAAACCTGACGCGGCCGCCGCGCCGAGGCTTTGCTGTAGGGTCCGCTGTGCGGACCTTGGCTGGCGGGGCGTCATCGGGCTCGGGGAAGATCCGCACAGCGGACCTACAGCCGATGACATCGATGGCAGATGGCAGGCGGCGGGGCTTCGCATCACGAGGGTTCTGCGGCGTCAGCGCCGCTTCTTCTTCCGCTGCTTGAACTTCGACTTCTGCGGCTTGGCGCCGCCCCGGGCCCGGCCTCCGCCCCCGCCGCCGCCCATCGCCGCGAGGTCCGCCCCGCCGCCCATGCCCATGAGCGCCTTGGCGCGGGAGACGGCGCCCATGCCCGAGATCTGCTTCGACATCTGGCTGACCATCTCGAAGCCCTTGACGAGCTGGCTGACGTCCTTCTGATCGGTGCCGGACCCGCGGCTGATGCGCCGCCGGCGGGAGTTGGTCAGCTCCGTGCGGTTCTGGCGCTCGTCGCGCGTCATCGACTGGATGATCGCCTCGGTGCGATGGATCTGCCGGTCGTCGAGGTTGACGTCCTTGAGCTGCTTGCCGATGCCCGGCAGCATCCCGAGCAACTGCTTCATCGAGCCCATCCGCCGCAGCGTGCGGAGCTGGCCCAGGAAGTCGTCCATCGTCATCTGGCCCCGGGCCATCTTCTCCTGCAGCGCCTGCGCCTCCTCCTCGGAGACCTGCTCCTGCGCCTTTTCGACGAGCGACACGACATCGCCCATGCCCAGGATGCGTCCCGCGACGCGCTGCGGGTGAAACTCCTCGAGCCCGTCGAGCTTCTCGCCCGTCCCGAGGAACTTGATCGGCTTGCCGGTGACCTGCTTGACGGAGAGCGCCGCCCCGCCGCGCGTGTCCGAGTCGAACTTGGTGAGGATCACGCCATCAAGCTCGAGCTGCTCGTTGAACGCCCGGGCGCTGTTGACCGCGTCCTGCCCGGTCATGGCGTCGATGACGAGGAAGATGTGATGGGGCGGGACGGCCGCGTTGACCTGCCGCAGCTCGTTCATCAGCTCGTCGTTGATGTGCAGCCGCCCCGCCGTGTCGAGGATGAGCACGTCCATACCCTGGCTCTGGGCGCTTTTGAAGGCATTGGCGCAGACCTTGACGGCCGCACCGACGGCCTTGCCATATTCCGCGACCTTGTCCGGCTCGCCGTGGAACGCGACGCTGCCCGACCCGGTGGTCTCGTCCTGGGCCTGCTGGGCGACGACCTGGAGCTGATGCACGGCCGCGGGGCGCTGCAGGTCGGCCGCGGCGAGCATCGTGCGCTTGCCCTTTTTCTTGAGGTAGGCCGCGAGCTTCCCGCACGTCGTCGTCTTCCCCGAGCCTTGCAGCCCCGCCATCATGATGACGGTCGGCCCGGGCTGGACGTACATGATCGGCGGCTGCTCGTCGCCGCCATACGCCGCGTCCGGCTCGCCGCCGAGCAGGCGCACGAGCTCATCGTGCACGATCTTGATCATCTGCTGCCCGGGCTTGACCGCTTCGAGCACCTCCTGGCCCAGCGCCTGATCCAGCACCGCGTCGCAGAACTGCTCGACGACCTCGTAATGCACGTCCGCCTCGAGCAGGGCGGTGCGCACTTCATCCAGGGCATCGCGGACGTTGGCCTCGCTGATGCGCCCCTGGCCGGAGAGCTTGCGCAGGGCGCCTTCAAATTTGTCGGAGAGGGACGAGAACATCGTGGCTCCTGGTGCGGTGAGAATGAGCGATTTTAGGGGATCGCCGTGATGCTTGCGGCACAGGCTACCGATCGAAATCCGACGAAATCCGACGAACGCCCGTTCTGAGCCCCGCCCCATCCCCCGCCACACTCCCGCCGCACCCCCGGGGCGTAACCCCTGCTCCCACCTCGGGTCCTTCCCCACGCGTGGGAGCATCCTCATCGCGTCATCGACACCGGCACGCTGTTTGCAACATCACACCAACGCCCGGGGGACCGAGGCATGGCCGCCGCGGTTGGACGACTTCCAGGGAAAGGGGAACCCGCACCCGCTTTGGAGCGTAGAAATGGACGTCGTTAACCCCGCCCACACGGCGCACTGCAAGCACCCACGCCTTCCGCCAAGCAGCCAAGCACCCAACCCGACCTGCCTTACACCCGCGGCAGCCAGACCCGCCAAGCCCCAAGCACACGCGAGCACGCCATGACGCAGCACATGACACAGTCTCACTCACCCCTCGAGCAGGCCCGCCGCCACCAGCGCGTCAAGCAGGCCAAGTCCAAGCGTCCGCTGAGTCTGCGCGACCAAGGCACGCTTAAAAGACTGCTCGAGGACAAGTATGACTATATCCACAACGAGCTCTTTGACCAGCCTCGCGCCGACGCGGAGCGCCAGATCTTCGACGAGGCGCCGCCCATCCAGAAACCGGACACGAGCTGGTACCACCCGGTGATGGACAACCTCACCGAGGTGCGGACGCAGAAGAACGTCGGCACGGTCCTGCTGACCGCCAAGGAGGAGCAGGCGCTCTTCCTGCAGTTCAATTACTGCCGACACCGGGTGCAGCACGGCCGGGACACCCTCAAGGCCCAGGATCCGGTCGACCCGGACCAGGCCCGTGAGACGCTCGGCTGGCACGCCCGGGCCGAGGCTTACCGCGACCAGATCGCCCAGACCAACCTGGCACTGGTTCTCGCCATGGCCAAGCGGACGCGGATGAGCGAGGTGGACTTCGCCGACCTGGTCAGCGAGGGGAACATGGCCCTGCTGCGTGCCGTCGATAAGTTCGACGTGGCGCGGGGGTTCAAGTTCTCGACGTACGCCTGCCGGGCGATCCTCAAGGCGTTTTCCCGCAGCGGCGTCAAGCTCAGCAAGTATCGCCAGATGTTCCCGACGGACTTCGACCCCAAGCTCGAGAAGTCCAACTACATGGAGCAGAAGCGCGACGAGCACGAGGACGACTGCGTGGACGAGCTGCGACGGATCATCCACCAGAACCGGGCCGACCTGTCTGACATCGAGCAGGAGGTCATCCAGCACCGGTTCGCGATCAACAAGGCCAAGGACCAGCCCGAGCCCAACCCGCTGACGCTCGAGCAGGTCGGCCGGATCATCGGTGTGACGAAGGAGCGCGTCCGGCAGATCCAGAACAAGGCGCTGGAGAAGATCCGCCACACCCTCGAAGCGGACTACCTCCAGTAATCGGCCACCCCCTGCCGCTCCGTCCCTTGAGGGAGGGGCCAGCGCCCGCCACCCCCAATCTTCCGCCCCCCTCCGACGGCCGCAGGTGTAACGCCTGCGGCCGTTTCATTTCCGATTTACAACCCCCGCCGTCCACGGCCGCAAGCCCCGGCCGAGGCCTCCCCACGGGCCCCCTGCGGCCCATCCGCCTCGGCTCTGCGCGGGCGTGGCGCGGGCCCGGCT
The DNA here is from genome assembly GCA_040905445.1 of Phycisphaeraceae bacterium. Classification (GTDB taxonomy): domain Bacteria; phylum Planctomycetota; class Phycisphaerae; order Phycisphaerales; family Phycisphaeraceae; genus SKPT01. Next base: position 21,660 of record JBBDRN010000035.1, read on the forward strand.
CCTCGGGCCCGGAAAGGGGTGCGGCGGGGGGTGGGGGATTTGCCCACGAAACCTCTTGACCCCTGCCCCAGCGTCCGGTAACTTACCGGGTGAGACATGGGGACTATTCCTAACATCCTGTGCGCAGCCTGTTTGCTGGCCATCACCGCCGGCCCCGCCGCCCTCGCCCAGAGCCCCGGCGAGCCCGGGCAACTGCCCCCCGCGGACGCCCGCACGCAGCCGCCTGACCACCACGCCGAGCTGGCCGAGCACTTCCCCGGCCCGCTGCGGGCGTACGTCTCCCAGCACTTCGTCGTGCTCCACGACGCCGCCCCGGAGCAGGCCAAGGTCCGCGTCGCCCTGCTCGAAACCACCCGCCGCGCCTTCCACGCGAGCTTCGAGCGGCTGGGGCTGGAGCTGAAGCCGCCAGATCGGCGGCTCGTCGCGCTGCTGTTCACCGATCGCGACAGCTACGGCCGCTACGCCCGGCAGGTCGACGGCACGGACATGACGTGGACGACGGGCTACTACTCGGGGCGGACCAACCGCACCGTGCTGGTCGACGAGCGCCTGGCCCTTCCGCCCGACCCGGAGGCGCCCGCGGCCGACCCGGACTTGGCCCGCCACGCCGAGCAGGCCGAGCAGATCGTCCTCGGGTCCCTGGATCCGTCGGCGTTCGACGGGCCGTGGCGGGGCCTGGCGAGCACGACCCACGAGGCCGCCCACCAGCTCGCCTACAACACGGGCGTGCAGAAGCGGGGCGTGATGTACCCGCTGTGGGTTTCCGAGGGCCTGGCGACCACGTTCGAGACCGAGAACCCCAGCCAGCCGTTCGGGCCGGGCCAGATCAACGTCCGCCGCCAGCGCGACCTTTTCCTCGCCTTGGACGAGGACCGCCTCCTGCCGCTGCACCGGTTCGTCGTCGGCGTGCGGATCCACACCGACCGGCCGCGGCTGGCCTCCGCCCTCTACGCCCAGGCGTGGAGCCTGTTCCACTTCCTCTACCTCGAGCGCCCCGAGCAGTTGGCCGGCTACCTGGCCACCGCCGCCGAGCTGCGCCCCGGCCGGCGGCCCGAGCCGCAGCGACGCCAGGAGTTCATCGACGCGTTCGGCCCGCTCGAGGAGGTCGAACGCGACTGGCTCGCGCACGTCCAGGCCCAGCGCGACGCCGCCGACGACGTGAAGTAGCCGCGAAGGCGTGAAGGAAGGCCGAAGGAAGCTCCACCGCGGCGGCGCCCTCGTGGCTATCCGCGTGCCGGGCCCGCGTCGACGCGGCAGACGTCGCCCACGTAGTGCAGGCGGATCTCGTTGGTCACGCCGGCCGTGCCGAGCGGCTCGCCCATCGCGAGCACGACGGGTTCGCCCGGCTGTGCCCAGCCGCGCTCCTGCAGCAGCGCGTCGACCCGCCCGAGCAGCGCCTCGGTGTCCTTCGGCCGATCCATATGCACCGGGCGTACACCGAAGCCCAGGCTCATCTGCCGCAGCGCCGCCTCGTTGGAGCTCAGGGCGATGATCGGGATCGTCAGCCGATTCTGCGACAGGTACCGCGCCCCGCCGCCCAGCTCCGACCAGATCACGACGTACCGCGCATCGAGGTCATGCACGACCACCGCCACGCCGTGCGCGAGCGCGGCCGTGCGGTAGCGGCTGGCCTGATGCTTGCGGGGCGGGCGCTGCGCGTGATCGCGGCGCGAGGCGACGTAGCGCTCCGCCGTCGCCGCGGTGCGCGCCATCGTTCGCACCGCCTGCTCGACGTGCTTGCCCACCGCCGTCTCGCCGCTGAGCATCACGCAGTCGGCACCGTCGAAGATGGCGTTGGCAACGTCGCTGACCTCGGCGCGCGTGGGCGTGGCGTGCTCGATCATGCTCTGGAGCATCTGCGTGGCGATGATGACCGGCTTGCCATAGTCGTGGGCGACTTCGAGGATCCGCCGCTGGATGATCGGCACCTCCGCCAGGTCCATCTCGACGCCAAGATCACCCCGCGCGACCATGATGCCGTCGGCCGCATGGCAGATCGCCTCAATGTCCTGCAACGCCTGCGGCTTCTCGATCTTCGCGATGATGGGCAGCGGCCTCGCCGTGTCGGCCGCCAGCAGCGCCCGCAGTTGCTCGACGTCCTCGCGCTTGCGCACGAAGCTCAGCGCCAGGAAGTCCAGCTCGTTTTCAATCGCCCACGCCACGCACTGGCGGTCCCACGGCGTCAGCGACGGCGCGGCGATCGGCGTGTCGGGCAGGTTGATGCCCTTCCTGTCGCTCAGCGGCCCGCCGTGGATCACCTGGCACACCAGCCGCGCCGCGCCCGTCTCGTCCGTCACGCGCTCGACCGCCAGGCTGCGGATCTGCCCATCGTCGATCAGCACGCGGTGGCCCGGCTGCACCTCGCGCACCAGGGCCGGGTAGGTGCTCGGCACGATGACCGCGCCGCGGCGCGTGTCGCGCTCGACGAGCCCGTCCTGCTCGACGAATTCCAGGCGGTCGCCCGGCACGAGCTCGATCGGCCCGTCCTTGACCTGCTGGACGCGGATCTTGGGCCCGCACAGGTCCCCGAGCACGCCCACCGCCACGCCCGCGCTGCGCGACGCCGCCCGGGCGACGTCCAGGCTCTGCTTGAAAGCGTCGAACGTCCCGTGCGAAAAGTTGATGCGCACCACGCGCACGCCTGCGTGGATCAGCCGCGTCAGCGTATCGACATCGCAGCACGACGGCCCCATCGTGGCGATGATCTTCGTAAGGATGAACGGCTCGCGCGCGTCTACCACGCGGGCGATTCTATCGTCGCTTGTCGAATGATGCGCGGCCTGGCTCACTCGTCGTCGCCGGGAAACGACTCGCCTTCCACGGAGTAGACGCCCGAATGAAGCGTCGCCGCCCGCGTCTTCTCGATCACCGCCGCGGCGAACGGATGCGCCATCGCCTGCGTCACCGCCTCGTCGGCGGCGGGGCGGTTGACGCGGCCGTTGACGTTCAGCACATCGCCGACACGATCGACGCTGTCGATGTACGCCCAGTGCCCGCCGGTGGGCACCTCGCCGACGGCCACGACGATGACGTCCTGGGTCTCGAAGTCGACGTCCAGGTCGGCAAGGGCGTCGGATCCGAGCACATCCTGCTCGTCCTCGGCGCGGATCCAGAGCACGGCGGTGCGCTGCAGCGCCGGGTCGTCGCCGTGAATCTGCTCGACGATCCGGACGGGTTGAGCGCGCTGGGGCGCGGGGCCGGCGGCCTGCGGGCTGGGGCCGTCCGACTCGCAGCCGAACAGGAGGGTGATGGCGAGCAGGGGCATCAACACGTGGGGCACGCAGTTGCGCATGGTGGTCGCTCCGTGGCTTGAGTCTGAGGCGGGATTGACGCCCCGCGGGGCGCCTGGGCCGGTCGCAGCAATATAACGCATCGTCTGGCCGTGTCACGCGGGCGTGAGCGGGCGATGGACGCACGAGGGCGAGCTTGCGGCCGCTCACCGGCATGGCTCGGGGTCCATCCTACCCCGGGCCGGGCATGACTCGCAGGGTTTAACAGTCCGGAACCCCTGTCGGGAGCCTGCGTTGGCTGCGCCTATGGTGACGGTGTCGTTTGGCCCAAAAGTGATCGACGGGCACAGGATGGTCCCGGCGAACGTCTGCAAGGAAACGGCAACCGCGTGCGTTGCCTCGCCGGCCCAACCGCCGACCGCAGGCCAAAGGAGGAGTCGTGACCATGACACCGTTCTTTCGTGGAACTGCCGCGTCCATCACCGTCGCGCTGACTTTTGGCTCAGGCGCCGCCGCCCTCGGGGCGCTTCAGCCTGCCGAGCCGCGCGAACGCGAGGCGCAGCAGCAACAGCAGCAGCAGCCGCAACACCAGCAACAGCAACAGGAGCAACAGCAGCAGAAGAGCCTCCTGCGTGTCCAGGATTACATCGACATGCAGGTCGTCAACGAGCAGGGCGACGAGGTCGGGGAAGTCGTCGACATCGCCATCGACGTCCAGCAGGGCCGCGTCGGCTACGCGGCGATCCAGCCCAGCGACCGCCTGAAGGAAGAGCTCCAGCTCGATGAGGAGCTTTACGCCCTTCCCTTCGAGGCGCTCGAGTCTGACGCCCAGCAGCAGCGGCTGACGCTGACCGTCGACGAGCAGCGTCTCGCCGAGGCCCAGGGCTTCAGCGAGGACGACTGGCCCAACCAGATCGCCGACCGCCAGTGGGGCACGCAGCAGCACGAGATCTTCGGCTTCGCCCCCTACTGGGAGGAGCAGCAGGGCCAGCCGGGTCAGCAGGGTCAGCAGCAGTTGACCCGGACGATCGAGCAGGCCATGACCCGGGCTGGCGTCGAGCGCCAGCAGGCTCAGCAGGAGGCCGAGCGTCTCGCCCGGCAGTTCCAGCAGGAGCAGCCGGACCGTCAGCAGATTCAGGATGAGATCGAGCAGGCCCTGACTGACGCCGACGTCGACCAGCAGCAGGCCGAGCAGGAGGCCGAGCGCCTCGCCCCCCAGGTCGAGCAGCAGATCAAGTCACAGCAGGGCGGCCAGCAGCCGATGCAGCAGGGCGACCAGCAGTCGATGCAGCAGCCCGATCCGTTCGCGGCGCCGGGTCAGCAGCAGGGCGGCCAGCAGCAGGAGCTGCAGGTCCATTCCTACGAGGAGCTGGTCGACATGGAAGTCCGTGACGCCCAGGACGAGCAGCTCGGGACGCTCAGCGAGTTCGTCATCGACCGCCGCGAAGGCCACGTCGCCTACGCGATCGTGTCCTACGGCGGGTTCCTGGGCATTGGCGAAGAGCTCGCGCCTGTGCCCTACGAGTCGCTCCAGCCCCAGCTCGAGGAGGATCACTTCCGTCTCGACGCCACGCAGGAGCAGCTCAGCGAGGTCGCGTTCACCGATGATGAGTGGCCCAACCTCGATGACCAGCAGTGGAACCAGCGCATCCATGAGACGTTCGATGCCGAGCCCTACTGGGAAGTCCACGGCTACGCCGCTCCCGGCGAAGAGGACACCCAGCAGCAGCAACAGCAGCAGCAGGACTCGGGCATGCCTGAGGAGTCCGAGCGATCGGAATCGGACCTCGAGCTCGACGTCGAAGAGGACGAGAGCCAGGATGAGATCGACCTCCAGTTGGAGGAGTCCGAGGACACCGAGTCCCCGAGCTACTGATCCGAAGCCGGCGTGCCGGGTCTGACCGGGCATGGCCGCACCCATAACCAGACGCCCGGTCGACACGCGACGTGTCGACCGGGCGTTTTCGATGCGCTGCCCGGGCCGGGAGAGGGGGCGAAGGCACAAGCGGCCCCGGCGCGGCGGCGCAACGTCTGCGCCGCGGCGGCAAGGCTTGCGCCCCCGCGCTCAGCGTCCGCCCGCCGTCGGACGCCATGTTGATAAACTTTAAGCAGATTATTTGCAAATACTTGTACGCGGCACCGCGACGCGTCGCGCCCCGTCGGCCGCCGCTGGCACCGTCGTTGCGACTTGTGACCCACGCCGCGACCGCAGCGGCGAGGAGCTTGCGCGATGCATGGATGCGACGCTACGCCCGATTCGGATGCCGGTGCCCAGCCCGAGCCGCGCCCGTGGCTGCGCCTGCTCGCGGCCGCGGAGCAGGCGGGCGACGCGAATCTTGGCCAGACGCTGATCCGCCTGGCCCGACGTGCCGCCGAACTCGACGCCGCCGCCCCGCCGCGTGTCGTCCATGGGGAGGCCCGGCGATGAACTACGGCCTCTACCTCTCCGCCAGCGGCGCGATGACCAATCACTACCGCCAGGACGTCTACGCCAACAACCTCGCCAACGTCTCGACGACGGCGTTCAAGCCGGACATGCCCACGCTCCGCCAGCGCGCTCCGGAGGCGATCGAGGACGGCCAGCGTTCGGACATCTCGCACCGGCTGCTCGAGCGTCTCGGGGGCGGGGTGCTCGCCGGCCGGCAGCACATCGACTTCACCGCGGGCACGGTGCAGCGCACGGGCAACCCTCTGGACGCCGCGCTGCCCGACGACGACACCTTCTTCGCCGTGCGCGTCAGCGACCCGGCGGGCGGCGACGAGCTGCGTCTGACGCGCGACGGCCGCTTCACCCGCGCCGCCGACGGCCAGCTCGTGACCACCACGGGCCACCAGGTGCTCGACGTCGACGATCAGCCGATCATCCTGCGCGACGGCCACGCGGTGCAGATCACGGGCGGGGGCGAGATCCTGCAGGACGGCCAGCGCGTCGCCCGGATCCAGGTCGCCCGCGTCGCGGACACCGCTCAACTCACCAAGCAGGCCGCCAACATCTTCGCCTTTGACGGCGCCGACCCCAGGCAGATCCTCGACCAGCCCCACGTCGAGCCCGGCTTCATCGAAGCCAGCGGTGTGAACCCGATCACGACGCTCATGAGCATGATCGCCGCCAGCAAGGCCGCGATCGGCAACACGGAGCTCATCCGATACCAGGACGTGATGATGGACCAGGCCGTCAACACCCTCGGCCGCGTGACCGCTTGAACAGCCGTTAGCCGTTAGCCGCCCGAACCCGCAATCCCCGACCCCGAACGTCATATGGCCATCACCGCACTTCATTCCGCCGCCACGGGCCTCTCGGCGCTCTCGACGAGCCTCGATGTCACCGCCAACAACCTCGCCAACCTCAACACGACCGGGTTCAAGCGGTCGCGTGTCAACTTCGAGGACCTGCTCTACCAGCAGAAGGCCCAGCCCGGCGTGCAGAACGCCAACGGCGATGAGCGGCCCGCGGGCATCAACGTCGGCGTCGGCACGCGCGTCTCCAACACGCAGATCGACCTGCGTCAGGGCGACATGATGCAGACCGGCCGCGAGCTCGACGTCGCCATCCATGGCAAGGGCTTCTTCCAGGTCGCCATCCTCCCCGAGCAGGGCACCGGCGTCGGCTACACCCGGGCCGGCAACTTCTTCGTCAACAGTGACGGCGACATGGTGCTCGGCACTGCCGACGGCCCGCGGCTTGAGCCGCCCATCAACGTCCCCGCCGACACGCTCGCCGTCCAGATCACCAACGACGGCACCGTCCACGCCTTCGAGCCCGGGCAGGTCGATCCCGCCGTCGTCGGACAGATCGAGCTCGCCAACTTCGTCAATCCCGAGGGGCTCAAGTCGATCGGCGGCAACATCTTCGTCGAGACACCCGCCTCCGGCCCCGCCATCGAGGGTGTCCCCGGCGAGGGGCAATTCGGCACCGTCCTTCAGAACCACCTCGAAGGCTCCAACGTCAACGCCATCGACGAGCTGGTCAACCTGATCAAGAACCAGCGCGCCTTCGAGTTCAACAGCAAGAGCATCGAGGCCGCGGATGAAACCCTCCAGGTCATCGGCAACATGAGACGCTTCTAAGCGAGCAGCAGCCAGGCATGAACAGGACTGAGCAAAAGGCGACCCGCGGGCGTGTGATCCGGACCTGCGCCATCATCAGCATGCTGCTGCTCGCGGCCGGGTCCGCGCGAGCGGGCCTCGTCTACCTTCGCCCGGAGACGCGTGTCGACGTTGACGTGGTCACCCTCGCCGACGTGGCGGAGCTTCACGGCGAATACGCCCAGTCGCTCGGCGATGTCGAGATTCTCCGCCTCGACGCCGAGGCGAACGACCACGAGCTGACGCGTCGTCGGCTTCGTAGCGTGCTGGGCGACGCGGGCGTGCACTGGGGGCGGCTGACGATCCGGGGCCGGGAGACATGCATGATTCGCCGCGCTGCCCCCGCCGCCGCGCACGCCGCCGCGAGCGACGCCGAGGCCCCGGTCGAGCGCGTAGACGCGCCCGCGCCGGTCGCGCCGTCGCCGGGGACATTGGGAGCGCGCATCGAACGGCTGATCGTTGATCTCGCCGACGCGGAACGCGAGGCGCTTCGCATCCGCTTCCGCGAGCGCGACGCCGACCGTCTGGCCCTCCCGCTGACGGAGCACCGCTTCGAGCTGCAGCCGGCGACGGTCAGCGGCGTCGGGCGCGTGCCGGTCATGGTGCAACGGTACGAGGGCGATCGCGAACTCGACCGCTTCACGATCATGGCAGACGTCGAGCGCCGCGTCACCGCGCTGGTGGCGACGCAGACCATCGGCCGCGGGCAGCGCCTCGGGCGCGAGCATTTCGAGCGGCGCGAGCTTTACCTTGACGTCGACCGGGGCGAGCCGCTGGCCGACTTCGAACTCATCCGGGGCCGCCACGCCGACGCCGTCCTGCGCGAGGGGACGGTGCTCTACCCGGACCACGTTCGCTCGCCGACGCTCGTGCGCCGCGGCGAGCGCATCACCGTCCGCGCCACGGCCGGCGAGTTGATGGTCCGCACCAGCGCGCGCGCCGACGACACGGGCGCGATGGGCGACATCATCGCGGTGCGCAACGAACGAACGCGTCAGGGGTTTCTCGTTCGCATCACCGGCCGCCGCCAGGCCGTGGTTCACGTCGACACTATGGAGCCGCAGGACCCATGATCAACCGCCGCCCCATCAGGACCGATCACCGACTGCCACGGGTGGCGGGCGCGCGCCGGTCCGCGATCCTGTCGGTGCTGGCCGCGCTGCTGCTGATCGGCGTCATCCCGGGCGACCGCGCCGGTGCCCAGAGCTCGTCGCTCTACCTGCAGGGCCAGCAGGCCGCGCCGCCTGCTCAGCAGCCGTCTGACGCCGAGGCGCCGGGCCGCCCGCTGGCCGAGCTGCAGCCGTCGCTCGCGCAGCTCAGTTTCGCCGCCGTCTCCGTCCCGGAGCCGCGCCGCCTCGGCCGGCATGACCTGGTGACCGTCATCATCCGCGAGTCGTTGGAGACCGACTTCAGCTCATCGCTGCAGACCAGCCGGGACGTCGAGTTCGATGGCGAGGTGACCGAGTTCCCGCGTTTCCAACTGCGCGAGCTGCTCAACGCCCAGATCAACCCCAACGACTTCGAGCAGGGCCGGCCGCGCGTCGGCGTCGAGTATGGCCAGTCGTTCGACGGTGACGGAGACTACCGGCGCGAGGAGTCGATCACCGGCCGCATCACCGCCCGCGTGATCGACGTCAAGCCCAACGGCACGGTCGTGCTCGAAGCGCGCAAGTACCTCGAAGCCGACGACGAGACGCTCGACCTGGTGCTCACGGGCACCGCCCGCGCCGAGGACATCACCGCCGACAACACGATCCTCTCGACGCAGCTCTACGACCTGCGGTTGAGCAAGGAGCACACGGGCGAGCTGCGCCGCTCTTCGCGCAAGGGCATCTTCACGCGCATCCTCGAGACGATCTTCAACTTCTGACGTTCATCGCCAAAGACCACAACGGTGCGCACGGATAAGCACGGAAGACAGCCAGGCATGACCACGACTGAACACAATCCGAAAGACCTTCGACGAACCATTCGTGTTCGTTCGTGTTCATTCGCGGCTCTGGCACTTTCGCTGCTCGTCGCCAGCGGCGCCCACGCGGTGCAGATCCAGGACATCGTTCGGCTCAAGGGGGCCGAGGGCGGCAAGCTCGTGGGCATGGGCCTCGTCGTCGGGCTCGACGGCTCGGGCGACGGCGGCGACTTTCGCCCGGCCATGCGGTCGCTCGCCGAGATCGTCAGCCAGCTCATGGACCCCAACGTCGTCGCCTCCGAGCTCGCCAACGCCGACAACGTCGCGATGGTCAGCCTCTCCGCCGATGTGCCCGTCACCGGCGTGCGCGAGGGCGACCGCGTCGACGTGCACGTCGCGTCGTTCGGTTCAGCGTCCAGCCTCCGCGGCGGCCGACTGTTCCTCATTCCCATGATCGGGCCCGTCCCCGGCTCGCCGGTCTATGCCTTCGCCGAGGGCCCGGTCACCATCGAGGACACCGAGATCCCCACCGTCGGCGTCGTGCGCAACGGCGCGCAATTGACCCGCGACGTCACCACGCAATACCTCAACGAACGCGGGCAGATCACCCTCGTGATCAACCGCCCCAACGCCTCCTGGCCCGTCGCCAACAACCTCGCGAGCCTCATCAACGGCCTCATGGACCCGGATGGCCCGGGCATCGCCCGCGCGATGGACCCCAAGAACGTCGTCGTCCAGGTCCCCGAGCACGAGCGCGACAATCCCGCCAGCTTCATCAGCCAGATCCTCCAGACCTACATCGACGCCGAGCAGGTCGCCGCCGAGGCCCGCGTCGTGATCAACGAGCGCACGGGCACGATCGTGATCTCCGGCGACGTGCAGGTCTCGCCGGTGATCATCTCGCACGAGGGGCTGACCATCACGACGGTGACGCAGCCGGAGATTCCCGGCCTGCCGCCGCAGATGGCGCCGGAGATCGAGGAGGACCACTTCCTCGCGATCGACCCCGAGAACCGAGCGGGCGCCGAGCTGGCCGACCTGCTCGACGCGTTCAACAGCCTGCGCGTCGACGCCCAGGACCGCATCGCCATCCTCAAGCTCATGCACGAGTCGGGCAAGCTGCATGGGCAACTGGTGATCGAGTAAACGCCATGATGTCTGCCACCCTCAACACGCTCGACATCCCCCCGCACCTGCAGGCGGACGCCCCCACCTCCGCCATCACCCCCGGTGGTGCCGGCGCGCCGGGCTTTGTCGAGTCGCTGGCCGCGGCGCGCACCGCGGCGGACGGGATGGACGAGGCGAGCCCCGTCGACGCGCGGCGCGACAGCGAACGGCTGCGCGAGGCGGCCGAGCAACTCATCGCCAGCGCGTTCATCATGCCGATGCTCGCGCAGATGCGCAACAGCACGCTCGGCAGCGACCTGATGCACGGCGGCACGGCCGAGGACATGTTCAAGCAGCAGCTCGACACACACCTGTCCGAAGGCATCGCGCGCGGCAGCAGCATCCCGCTCGTGGACGCGGTCGAACAGTTCATCGCCAAGCGGGTCGGGCTCGACCCCACCACCACCCCCGCCACCCCCGCCACCATCCCCGCCACGCCCAACCGGGAGATCGACACGCATGGCTGACGCCGCGAACCGTCACCACTCCAATCCTCCGCCGTCGAGCGAGGGCGCCGCCGCCTTGAACCCCGCACCCATGAGGGAGAGGTCGGGGGAGGATGTCGCCGCCCTTGCCCAGCCCCTCGCGGAGCTTGAGGACGTGCTCACCGCGGCCGCGCGCATCCACGAGGAGCTGTTGACGCTCCTGGACCGCAAGCGCCATGCTTTGCGCTCGACCGACACCGACGCGGTCGCGCAGCTTGGAGAGCTTGAGGCCGACAAGCTGCGGCGTGTCGCGGAGCTCGAGACGCGTCGCATGCAGCTCGTCGCCGGACTGACGCGCCACTTCGCGCCGGATGCGACGGAGCCGATGCGCCTGCGTGAGCTGGCCCACCGCCTGCCCGAGCCGCACCGCGGTCGGCTGCTCGTGATGCGTCAGCAGCTCGTCGATCGGATGCAGCGCGTGCGGGAGGCCGCGTCCGTGACCCGCCGCGCCACCGAGACGCTCATGCACCACATCCAGGGCGTCGTGCGCACGATCGGCGTGCTGTCGACGGGGGTGTGCACCTATGGCGCCGCCGGCGCTCCGACCGCGGGCGCGACCGCGGTGCGAACGATCAACCTCACCGCGTAAGCAGAACCAGGCGCAGCACGCGCATCGAACGGCGGACAACCGTGAGCCTCAACGCCTCGCTCAACATCGGCCGCACCGGACTGCTCAGCAGCCAGTCCGCGCTCCAGACGGTGGGCAACAACCTCGCCAACGCGGCAACGCCGGGGTACCACCGTCAGCGGGTGGACCTTGCCCCGCTCGCCGGCCAGCGCGGCGCCGACGGCGCGTTCCTCGGTCGGGGCGTTCAGATCGAGTCGATCACGCGCATGATTGACCAGGCCCTTGAAGGCCGACTCCGCAACGCCGGCTCCGACCTCGCCGGGTCCGAGGCCTACAAGGACCTGCTCGGCCAGATCGAGGCCATCCACAACGAGTTCGCTGACACCAACCTGACCACCCATCTCGACGCCCTGTTCGACAACTTCTCCGCCCTGGCCAACAACCCGGAGAGCGCCGGCGAGCGCATGCAGCTCGTCGAGCACGCGCGCACCCTCACCAGCTTCCTTCAGGATCAACGCGCCCGCCTCGGCCAGCTCCAGCAGCAGGTCGACGCCTCCGCCAACCACGCCGTGGAGCAGGTCAACGCCCTGCTCGACGACATCGCCCACATGAACGCGAGCATCGCCACCGGCGAGGCCGGCTCGGGCGAGAACGGCTCGCTGCGCGACCGCCGTGACGTCAGGCTCACCGAACTCGCCCAGCTCATCGACATCTCAACCAACGAGCAGGACAACGGCCAGATCGACATCCACGTCGGCTCGACGCCGCTCGTGCTCGGCTCGCGCAGCCGCGGCCTGCAGTTGATCACTGAACCCGGCGAGCTGCCGCGCCTCGGCATGGGCGAGGACAACGCGCCACTTGACGCCGCGGCCGGCAAGCTCGTCACCACGATGCGGTTCCGCCAGGAAGATCTGCAGCAGGCGATCGACCACCTCGACACGCTCGCGCACGAGCTCATCTGGCAGGTCAACCGCCTGCACAGCCAGGGCCAGCCGCTCGAGCTGCCCGGTCAGATCACGGGCGGCTACGCCGTCGCCGACGCGGACGCCGCGCTCAACAGCCTCGACGCCGAGCTCGACTTCGCGCCGGGCCACGGCTCGTTCAAGGTTCATCTGACCGCGGCCGGCAGCGACCAGCGCGCGACGAGCACGATCGGTATCGACCTGGATCCGTCGAGCGCCACGCCAACGACGATGAACGACCTCGTCGCCGCGCTGGACGGCGTGGCCAACCTCACCGCCGAGCTGACGACCGGCAACCGGCTGCGCCTCACGGCTGCCGACGGGCAGGTCATCAGCTTCAGCGAGGACAGCTCGGGCGTGCTCGCGGCGCTCGGCGTCAACACCTTCTTCACCGGCAGCACGGCGAGCGACATCGCCGTCGACGCGAACATCCGCGCCAATCCGTCGCGCATCGCCGCGTCCGCGGCGCACCAGCCGGGCGACAACACCAACGCCCACGCCCTGGCGGGTCTGCGCAACCAGTCGATCGACGCGCTGGGGGGCCAGAGCCTTGTGGGGTACTGGCACCGGCACGTCGAGGACTTCGCCACGCGGCTCGGCGGCGCCCGCGAGCAGGCCGAGGCCGACAGCCTCGTGCGCGACAACCTCCAGTCGCGCCAGCAGGCGGTGTCCGGCGTCAATCCGGACGAGGAAGCGATCGATCTGCTCCGCCACCAGCGCGGCTTCCAGGCCAGCGCCCGCTTCCTCACCGCCGTCGACGAGATGATGCAAACGATCCTGAACATGCTTTGAGGCACGCAGACGGAACAGCCACGAATGAACACGAATGACACAGATCGCACGACAGCCGCGGGCGCGAAGCCAGCTTCACGCATGTCGGTGCGTGCGCTGATTTGCGTTCATCCGGGTTCATCTGTGGCCGACTGTCTCCGGAGCGCCGAGTAACGCGATGAGCAGCCTTCCGCCCATCTTCACCCGTTCCACTTCGCTTCAGGCAAGCGACAACCTGCTCGCGCACCTGCAGCGCACCAACGCGCGCCTGGCCGAGGCGCAGGAGCAGATCGCCACGGGCAGGCAGGTCAACCGCCCGTCTGACGCGGCCGCCCGGACGCCGGCGATCCTCATGCTGCGTCAGCAGCTTGCCGCCGCCACCCAGCAGACGCGCGACCTCGACCAGGCGCGCACCACGCTCAACCGTGTCGATCACGCGCTCGACGAAGCCAACACCATCCTCATCGACGCCCACAACCACGCTCTGGGCGCGATCGGCCTCGGCGCCGACGCCACGACGCGGCAGGCCGCCGCCGAGGAAATCAACGCCGCGATCAGCGCCATGCTCGGCCTGGCGAACACCAACCACCAGGGGATCCCGCTCTTTGGCGGCACGACGGGCGATGACCGCCCCTTCGAGTCGTTCCTCGGCGGCATCCGCTACCGCGGCAACGCCGACAGCCTCACGCTCGACCCGCGCACGCTCGCCGACCAACCGCTCAACGCCACCGGCTCCGAAGCTTTCGGGTCGCTCTCGGCCCGGGTCGTCTCGCCCGACAGCCTCCAGCCGCAGGCCGTCGCCGTCACGCGCATCGCCGACGTCAACGGCGCCACCGACCGGGGCGTCAATCGTGGCCACATCCGCCTGACCGTCGACGGCCAAGCCACCACCGTCGACCTCACCGACGCCGACACACTCGGCGACGTGGTGAACCGCATCAACAGCGCCATCGATGCCGTCGACCCGACCGCCGGCCAGCTCGGGTTCGACGATCAGGGCTTCGAGCTCACCGCCAACGCCGGCCACACGATCACCATCGAGGACCCGACGGCCGGCACCACTGCGCAGACGCTCGGCCTGCGCCTCGACGCCACCGCCGCCGCGGTCACCGGCCCCGGCGTCAACCCGCGCCTCGCCGACACCACGCGCCTCGCCGACCTCGGCGTGCCCATCGACCTCGCCTCCGGCCTGACGATCACGCAGGGCGAGCACACGAAGGTCGCCGACTTCTCCGCCGCCCAGACCATCGAAGACCTCCGCAACACCGTCGCCGACCTCAACCTCGGCGTCCGCCTGGAAATCAACGACGACGCCACGGGTCTCGCGCTTGTCAGCGAAGTCTCCGGCCTCGAGCTGTCCATCGGCGAGAACGGCGGCACCACCGCCACCGACCTCGGCCTCCGCTCGCTCGGCGCCAACACCCGGCTGGATGATTTCCGCGGCGGGCTCGGCGTCGAGACCGTCGCCGGCGAAACCGACATCGCCGTCACGCTTAAGAACGGCACGCGCTTTGAAGTCGATCTCGATGCCGTTCAGACCGTCGGCGAGCTCGCGGCCGCGCTCGAGCAAGCTGCCGACGACGCGGGCCTGGCCATCCCCGGCGACTTCAACGTCGGCTTCGCCGCCACGGGCAACGGCATCGTCGTGGAGGACCACACCGCCGGCGGCGACCCGTTCACCATTGAAAGCATCAACGCCGGCCAGGCCGCTGAACACCTCGGCCTCGCACAGGAAACGACGGGCAACACGATCGACTCCGGCGATCAGGCGCAGGTGCGCGTGGAAAGCGTCTTCACGCACCTGATCGAATTGCGCGACGCACTTGAACGCAACGACGAGTCTGGCATCGCCGTTGCTGGTACTCATCTGGAAGATGATCTCGACAGCCTCGGGCTCGCCCGGGCGCGGGTTGGAATCCAGAGCCAGCGCGTCGACCAGGCCCGCGAACGACTCGAAGACCAGACTTTGATTGATGAAGCCATGCTCAGCGAACTGCAGGACACTGACGTTGCCGAGGTCATCACCCGCTTTCTGCAACTCCAGCAGCAGCTCCAGGCCACGCTTCAGGCCGGGGCGCAAAACCTGCAGATGAGCTTCCTCGACTTCATGCGCTAACGGGCGCAATGCTTGCGCGGCGAACCGGGTCCACGGCCGACCCGACGCCTCGCCTTAAAGGCGGCAGGATGCCGCCGCCCCGCAAACGGGGTTGGTCAACAGGACGAATGGCCGGCTGAGGATATGGACTCATGCGCATCGAAACGTCACGATTTGGAACGCTCGATATCGACGGGGAGCGGACGCTCGAGTTCCCCCGCGGGCTGCTCGGGTTTGAACGCTACACGCGCTATGCCCTGCTCGAGGCCGGCGACGAGTCCTACTTCTGGTGGCTGCAGTCAACCGAGTCGCCCGAGCTCGCCTTCGTCGTCACCGACCCGGCGATGTTCGTGCCCACGTACCGCGTGCCGATCCACAGCGACCAGTGCCACGAGCTGGCGATCGACTCGCCGGAGCAGGCGCAGGTCTTCGTGATCGTCAACAAGCGCGGCGCGATGCTCACGGGCAACCTTCAGGGTCCGCTCGTCGTCCACGTTCAGACGCGCATCGGCCAACAGCTCGTGCTCTCGGACCGTCGCTTCACCACCCGCGTGCCCCTCGTCGAGGTCGGCACGCCCCAGCTCCAGGCGGCGTCAGCCTGATCGCTGCCCGCCCCCCGGCGACGCACGGACGCGCCGCCGCCTGAATGCCTCCACGGAAGGAGCTGCTCCATGTTGGTGCTGTCACGACAGCGCGACGAAACGATCATGATCGGCGACGATGTGGAAATCACCGTCGTCGACATTCGAGGCGACAAGGTGCGACTGGGCATCACCGCCCCGCGCCAGATCCAGGTCCACCGAAAGGAAGTCTACGACGCCATCCGACGCGAGAACGCCGAGGCCGCCGGCGTCGACGTTGAAGAACTCAACCTCGCCCGCGCCCAGGTGCGGGCCAACCGGAACCGTCCCGAAGGCCCCGCCAGCACCAACATTGACCCCGGCGCATGAGCCGGGCATCCAGGCCCTTGAAAGCCATCCGCTGACAATCAAGGAGGATTGTCCATGTCACAGATCAACACCAACGTTGCCGCACTGATCGCCCAGCACAACCTCGGACGCGCCAACCAGGACATGTCCGTCCGGCTCGAGCGCCTCGCCACGGGGCTGCGCATCAACCGCGGCGCCGACGACCCCGCCGGACTCATCGTCTCCGAACGCCTGCGCGCCGAAGTCTCGGGCATCGGCAAGGCGATCGACAACATCGAGCGCGCCGCCAACGTCATCGCCACCGGCGAGGCGTCGCTGCAGGAGGTCAACGACCTGCTCAACGACCTCAAGGGCCTCGTCATCGAAGCCGCCAACACCGGCGCCTTCTCCAACGAGGAGGTCGAGGCCAACCAGCTCCAGATCGACTCGGCCATCGACTCGATCAAGCGCATCGCCGACACCACCAGCTTCGCGGGCCTGAACCTGCTCGACGGGTCGCTCGGGTACATCACCGAGGACATCGTCACCTCGCAGATGACCGACGTGAACGTCTACAGCGCGCGCTTCGGCAACAACGACCAGATCCCGGTCAACGTCGAAGTGCTCAACTCCGCCCAGCGCGCCGACCTCTTCTGGCCGGGTGACGCCGACGGCACCAGCGCCGGCTCGCTCACCGAGTCGATCACCTTCGAGATCGAGGGCAACACCGGCACCGAGGTCTTCAGCTTCGCCTCCGGCACCGCGCTCTCCGCCGTCGCGTTCGCCATCAACAACGTCTCCGACGCCACCGGCGTCCAGGCCGGGCTCGTCGACGCCGCTGACCCGACCAGCGGCATGACCTTCACCAGCGTCAACTTCGGCTCCGACGCCTACGTCAGCGTCAGCGTCATCGAAGGCGGCGAGGACTTCCAGACCTACGACGCCCCCGCCGGCGCCGCCGCGCTGCGGCAGAACGGCCAGGACGTGCTCGCGCTCGTCAACGGCAACCTCGCGCTCGGCAAGGGCCTGGACGTCTCAGTCCGCACCGGGTCGCTCGATATGGCCCTGACCATGACCTCCGCCGCCGCCCAGACACTCAACCAGACGTTCACCTTCAACATCGCCGGCGGCGGCGCGACCTACCAGATCGGGCCGCAGGTCAACACCCAGCAGCAGGCGAGCTTCGGCATCGGGTCCGTCGCGCCCAGCCGACTCGGCAACAGCATCGTCGGCTTCCTCTCCTCGCTGCAGTCCGGCGGCGCCAACGCCCTGACCTCCGGCGACGATACGCGCGAGCAGGCCCAGAACGCCGCCGCCATCATCGACGCGTCGATCGACCAGATCTCCACCCTCCGAGGCCGACTCGGCGCATTTGAACGCAACACGCTCCAGACGACCATGCGAAGCTCGCAGATCGCCCTCGAGAACCTCACCGCCGCGGAGAGTTCCATCCGAGACGCCGACTTCGCCCGGGAGACGTCGCAGTTGACCCGCGCCCAGATCCTCCAGCAGGCAGGCACGCAGACATTGAGCATCGCCAACGAAAACGCCGCGAACGTCCTGGCCCTGCTGCAATAGAGGCCGCGGTAGCGGTTAGCCGTTGGAGCGCCTTCAACCCACTCGTCGCGGGTGTGAGGCCACGGACAAGCGGCGTCCGCGGAGCTTGTCCGTGCGGTTTGCAACCAACACCGGCAAGGCCGAGGACGGCCTTGTCAGTAGCGCCCACGACAGTTGGATGGAACGCGCTCCAGGTTCTGTCTGATGGATCATCTGGCGGGGTGCCACACCTCACACCACCTCCGCCGCCTCACCCAGTTCCACCTCGCGTCCGCCCGCTTCGGCGGAGCGGTAGATCCCGTCGAGCATCTGCTGCACCATCAGCCCGTGCTCCGCCGGCGCGAGCGTCGGCGTGTCGTGCAGCACGTGGTTCACGAAGTTGCGCAGCTTGAGGTCGAACAGGCTCCCAAAGTCGCCTTTGCCCGCGAGGAAGCCCGGCTGGATGTTGACCATGTGCCCGAGCTGGTCGGTAAAGATCCGCGGCTCGGCCCAGGTGCACCCGCCCTTTTCGCCCATGAGCTGGAAGTCCCACACCGTCTTCTCGATGTGCCCGGCGAACATCGACTCGACGTGCAGCACCGCGCCGTTCTCGAAGCGGATGTGCCCGACCGCCAGGTCCTCGACCGTGTACGTCTTGTGGTCCCAGTCCGGCCACTGGCTGATCGTGGTCGACGGCCGATCGCCGATGTCCGTCCACGTCGAGCCCACCGCCGCGACCGGGCGGGGGGACCCCATCACGAAGTGCGCCACCTCCAACACGTGCACGCCGATGTCGATCAGCGGCCCGCCGCCCTGCAGCTCCTTGCGGCCGAACACGCCCCAGTTCGGGATGCCGCGTCGGCGCAGCGCCTGGATGCGCCCGAAGCGGATCTCGCCGAACACGCCGTCGTCATACGCCCGCTTCAGGTAGCTCGTGGCGGGGTGGAACCGGCTTTGAAACCCGATCACGAGCTTGCGGTCCGCCGCCTTCGCCGCGTCGATCATCGCCTGCACCTGCTCGGCGTTCATCGCCATCGGCTTCTCGACGATCACGTGCGCCCCGGCGCCGCTGGCCGCGATCGACGCCGGCGCGTGCACCCCGTTGGGCGTGCAGACATCAACGGCGTCCGGCTCGACCTTCTCCAGCATCTGCTCGTAGTCGGTGAAGAGTTGCGACTTCTCGAAGCCAAACTCCTCGGCATGCTTGGCCAGCGCGGCTTCGCTGATGTCGGCGAGGGCGACGATCTCGACGTCGGGCATCTTGCGCAAGGCGCGGATGTGCGTACCCGCGATGCCGCCGGCGCCGATGAACGCCAGGCGCAGCTTCCTGGTTGCCGTGGACGATTTGGATGTGGAGGTCGCGGGGTTGGCGGGGGTGGTGGCCATCGGTGGCGTGCTCCGGGAGGGGTATTTCGAGGATCATGCCGCGGCGATGGTCAGCCCGATCGCATCGGCGGGGTTGTCGCGCGTCAGTTGCAGAATCTGTGGCGGCGTCAGGCCCAGGCCCTGCCGCAGGTTCGCCGCCGCCTGCGGCATCGTCATCGCGGAGCCCACGAGGTGCGCCTTGCCCGGCGCCCAGGCGACGAGGTCCTCGCCCACCTCGACCTCCCAGCGCCCCAGGCGATGCACGCCCGCCCCCAGCCCGGCGGCCGCCATCGCGTCCGTCACGACGAAGCAGCGCTCGAGCCCGGCGAGGCGCAGGTAGTTGCCCAGCGCCACGAGCGGCACGTGCACACCGTCGGCGATGAACCCGAGGCGGAGCTTGGCCGCGCGACTGAGCGCCCGCTGGACGATGTTGTCATGCCGGTCCATCTGCCGCGGACAGCCGTTGCCCAGGTGGGTGAACATGGCGAGGCCGACATCGATGGCCGCGTCAAGCTGCTCGAGGGTTGGATCGCAATGTCCCGCCGAGACGGTGATGCCCTCGCGCACCAGCATGCGTGTGGTCGCCAGGCCCGGGTCGCACTCGGGCGCGAGCGTGACGATGCGCGTCAGCCCGCCCGCCGCGTCGAGCAGCCGCTTCATCGCGTCGACGTCCGCGGGCTGGATCGCGTCGGCAGGATGCGCCCCGCGATAGCCGTCGAGCGGACTGAGGAAGGGCCCCTCGATGTGCACGGCCGTGATGAGCTGTCGGGCGAGGTCATCCTGCACGCGCAGCTCGACGAGCCGCGCCAGCCGCGCCGCCATCTTGTCGAGGTGCTCGGTCACGATCGTCGGCAGGAAGCTCGCCACCCCCGCCGCCGCGAGCGCCTCGCACGCCCGGTGAAAGTCCTCGCTGCTCAGCGCGTCCTGATTGAAGTCGACGCCGGCGTAGCCGTTGACCTGCACGTCGATGTAGCCGGGGGTGGGGGAGGATGTCATGGCTGCTTGTTGATTTCGCGGCGAGCGTCGGGGTCAGTCGTGGGGTGGATAGAACGAAGCGATGGCTTCGCTCGACCCACCCCGCATCGGAGAACGCGCGCTTAGGCGCGGGTTGCGGCTGTGGATTGTTTGAGCAGCGACGCCGCCGGCCCATCCACGTGCAGCTCGGTGTTCGCGTGCTGCTGCAGGATCGACGCCGGCACGTCGGGCGTCACGGCTCCCTCGACGCTGTTGCGCACGGCCTCGGCCTTACGCTCGTCGGGCACGCTCACGACGATCAGCCGGCTCTTCATGATCTGCTTGACGCTCATCGACACCGCCTCGGTCGGCACGTCCTCCATCCCCTTGAACCACCCTTCGCCGACCTGCTGCCGCCTGCACGCCTCGTCGAGCTTCACGACGATGTAGGGCTCGTCTGTGTCGAAGTCGGCGGGCGGATCGTTGAACGCCAGGTGCCCGTTCTCGCCGATGCCGACCATCGCCACGTCGATCTCATGATCTCGGATGATCGCGCTGACCCGCCGGGCCTCGTCGCGCGGGTCGTTCTGCTCGAGGTCGAGGTAGTGGAACGCCGCGACGGGCAGCGGAAGCTGGCTGTGGAAGCGGTCCCAGAGGTACAGCCGGAAGCTCGCCGGATGGGTGATCGCGATGCCCGCGTATTCGTCGAGGTGGAAGACCGTCACGCGATCCCACCGAACGTCGGGCGCGGCCGCGAGCTGCGCCAGCGTGTCGAACTGGCTCGCCCCGGTCGCCACGATCACGCTCGCGCGGCCGCGCGCCGCGATCGCCTGCCGAATCGCCTCCGCCCCCTGCGCCGCCGCCGCCCGCCCCAGCGCCGGCTTGCTCTCATGCACATGCAGCTTCATCGCGATGGCCCTCCGATCGATGGTAAAACGCCCGCCAGTATACCACTTCGGCGTCGCCCATCCACGCTCCCGCCGAAACGGCGTGCCACGGGGCGCTTGCCCACCACTGCCCGGGCGCCAGACGCGCCCACGCGCCCCGGGGCGGACGAGCCGCCAGGGGCACCACCCCGTGATGTCATCGCGCGGACCTAATCCTCCAGCGTCGCGAGGTGCACCATCACCCGCGCCAAGGCCTGCGTCACCTCGTCGAAGAAGGCCTGCCCCTTGGCCGCCGTCGCCTGCCGCGGATCGCCCGAGCCGGTGTCCGGATGCACGCGTGACCACGGCCGGGGCGCCCAGACGCCCGGCTGGGCCACGGCGTCCAGTTCCCACGCCCGCCGCTGGCCCGGCCCGGCCTCGCCCAGCTCCACCAGCTCCGGCGAAACGTGCAGCAGGAAGCTCGTCTCCAGCTCCCCGGCGTGATCGCCCGGCTCATCAAAGATCGCCGCCACGCGCTCCGGCAGCATCTGCCAGAAATTCGCCAGCACGATCAGTGCGTCGTACCGCGCCTGGATATCGCGAATGATCGGCTTGTGCTCGTTGCCCCCGTGAGCGTTGATGATCAGCAGGCGGCGGACCCCCTGCTGACACAGGCTGCGCGTCACGTCGTCGAGGATCGCGGTCGCCGTCGCCGTGGTGATGCTGATCGTGGCGACCTGGTCGAGCTGGGCCTCGTTGTTGCCGAACGGAATCGCCGGCAGCACCACCACCCGCGCCCCCTCCGCGTCCGCCAGCCCCGCCGCGTCCCGCGCCAGCGACGTCGCCTGCAGCGTGTCCGTGCCGTGCGGGAGATGGTAGTTATGCGCCTCCGTCGCCCCCCAGGGCAGGACCGCCAGCGTCGGGGCGTGGTCACTCAATTGACGGTAGTTCGCCTCATCCAGCAGGTAATGGCGCGGCGGCACAGCAAGCTCCTTCAAGTACAGCGACCCTCGATCCCCCCACCCGACACACCCCGAAGCCGGGGTGGCACGGCCTGGCAAAAAGGGCAAGCCGTGCTCCTCCCCGACATAGCCTAACGCCCGGCGCGCGGGCAAGCCCCTTGCGGCCTCGCGAGACGCACCGCCCGCCGACGCCCGGCTTGGGCGGGCATAGAAGATCATTTATAAATATCGTCTATAGAAATGCATATAGGCGCTCGCGTGTGACGCCGGACCGATTCACACCGCGCGCCATGAGCCACGCCCCAACGTGCCCGCGGCACACCGCGTACAATGGGTGCGTGCCCAGGCCTCGCCTCGGGCACTCCCGCCCCCGCGCCTCGGGCCCGGCAGCGTTGCCGGACCATCAGGCGCCTTCGCCCCGGGCCTTGCCCGACCACGGCGTCCGGGCCTACCCTCAGTCAGGCTCAACTGGCACGGCAGGCCCGGACGCGCACGTATCGTCGCGCTCGGCTTATCCAGGAGGCTCTCGCATGAAGCGTTTGTTCCGTACGACCCGCACCCTCAAATCGCTGGCGGCCGCCGCGGCGCTGGCGGGCCCGGCCCTGCTCCTGGCCCCCGACGCCCAGGCCGTCGACGCCGTCAACCCCCAGCAGTACCTCCAGAACGTGCTGCGCAACGGCAACCTGCACAACACCACCGGCGAGTTCTTCGCCTGGCACGCCGCCAGCGCGGCCGACGACTTCGTCCAAGCCTACGAGGCGACCGAAGACCCGGCCTGGCTCGACGCCGCCGCCAGCTACTACGACTTCTACTTCGACCGCCTCGAAGAGGACCCCGACGGCCACCTCGGCTGGATCGGCGAAACCGTCACCGGCGACCCGGGCATCCGCGGCGACGCGCTCGTCGGCGACGCCATCCTCCTCCGCGCCCCGCTCCGCTTCGCCGAGATCGTCCTCAACAACCCCGAGCTCGAAGAACGCTTCGGCGACAAGGCCCGCGAGTACGTCGACCTCGCCACCCGCATCGCCTGGGACAAGTGGAACGAGCGAGGCACCTACCACCTCGACAACGGGTTCGGCAGCTACCACACCCACCACCAGTACATCGACGTCGACACCGGCGAGTGGGTCGACCGCTCCTCGCGCGTCATCAGCGACAACCTCAACAAGCACTACGCCATCGGCATCGTCATCCTTCGCCTGCACCGCATCACCGGCGAGGAGCAGTACGCCCAGCGCGTCTTCGAGATCTACAGCCGCCTTAAGAGCATGTTCCGCCACTTCCCCGAAGACAACCGCGTGAGCTGGAACTTCTGGATGCCCC
Organism: Phycisphaeraceae bacterium; assembly: GCA_040905445.1. GTDB lineage: Bacteria > Planctomycetota > Phycisphaerae > Phycisphaerales > Phycisphaeraceae > SKPT01. The sequence continues at coordinate 44,847 of JBBDRN010000035.1, forward strand.
ACGGCCCGTACGACATCGAAGGCCGAAGCCCCACGAGCTGGGTCGCCGTCCACCCCAACCGCCCCGGCTACCAGGCCTCCGAAGTCGGACGCATCGTCGAGGTCTACGACACCGGCCTCGTGTTCGACGAGGACGACATCCAGCGCCTCATCAACACCAACCATTACATGGAGCAGGGCGACGGCTGGCGCAGCTCCGACGGCAGCACCGACGCTGGCACGCGCTGGAGCTCGCTCGCCCGCTTTGACGAGCACATCTACGACGCCTACCGCTCGTCGCTCGAGAACAGCGACAGCGACGGCAGCCGCATCCGCCTCGCCTACCTCGAAAACGTGCTCAAGCCCATCGGCTGGGAGCGGCGATACATCCAGAGCGAGGACGACGTCCGCACCTACGACCGCGAGCCCGAGCCCGGCGTCCACCTGTCGATGAACCAGGTCATTCCCGCCACACTCGAGACCGCGAACAACGACCGTGCCGTCCTCGCCACGCAGGTGCGCGGCTCGGGCAACCTGCGCATCGCCCTGCTCGACGCCGAGACCGGCCAGGAGCTCGGCACGCTCCACGAAGAGCGCGTCACCGGCGACAACGCGCAGTACGTCATGCCCCGCTGGGACGGCACCAACCCCGCTACCGGCGAAAAGGACCTCGGCGCATACCGGGTCCAGTGGAGCTTCCGCGGCGAGACCCGCGTCCAGGACGTCCGCGTCACCGAGGGCGAGCAGCGCGACGACCCCAACGCGCCCGACGTGCTCCAGCCCGGCGGGCACATCGCCATCGACTTCACCGATGAGCTCGACCCCGGCCAGTGGACGCTCGAAGGCGCCGCGCGCAGTGATGAACGCGCCCGCGTCGGCGACCACAGCCTCCGCCTCGGCGCCGGCGACACCGCCCGCTTCATGTTCGGCGACCAGGACAACCTGCCCGTCCGCATCACCATGTGGGTCCACGAGGAGGGCGTCCGACGCAGCGGCGGCAACGGCGAAGGCCCCCGCTGGGGCGTCGTCACCGGCATCGGCGACATCCTCGCCATCCGCATCGCGTGGCGCGGCTACCTCGCCGGCGACCAGGAGTACGCCTGGACCAACACGGGCGACAACCGCTGGTTCAACCTCTCCGGCTCCGACGTGCCTCGCCGCGCCGGCTGGAGCCAGTGGGTCTTCGACTTCACCGACCCCCAGAACCCGCGCATCAGCGCCAACCGCCAGGACGCCAACATCAGCACGCAATCGACGCCCAAGGGCGCCGCCGGACTCTACTTCTCCGGCTCAAGCGACGCCGGCCCGCTCTACATCGATGACATCCTCATCGAATACCCGGACCGCTGACGCGAGCGCAAGTGAATCCACCATCGCGGGCGTATAAAGCCGGGACCGCTGGTCCCGGGGCGGCGGCGTGTGCTCATCGTCGAGCACGCGGCCGGGGTGGGGCGGGGGTGTGGCGGGGGTGGGGCGGGGCGTCGCATCGATCCGCGATCGCGATGTCGCCGGAGCGCCCGGGCGCTGGCGGCCAAGCCGCCAGTGGCACCCCCGCGTCTGCTACCATCGCGGCGTGTCCGACGTGCTGCCCTATCAGATTGCCGTGCTCTGCTACCTCTTCGACGACCGCGGGCGGCTGCTGCTGCTGCACCGCCGCAAGCCACCCAACCAGGAGCTTTATTCGCCCATCGGCGGGAAGCTGGAGCAGGCTACGGGCGAGAGCCCAACGGCCTGCGCGGTCCGGGAGATTGCCGAGGAGGCGCACCTGGACGTCGCGCCGGCCGACCTGCACCTGACGGGGATCGTGTCGGAGTGTGCCTACGGACACGCCAGCCACTGGCTGATGTTCCTCTATGAGCTGACCCGGCCGGTGCATGTCGACCGCGAGCCGTTCGACGAAGGTCGGCTGGCGTGGCATGACCCGGGCGACCTCGCGCGCCTGCCCATTCCCGAGACCGACCGCGAGGTGATCTGGCCACTGTTCTGGCGCTACCGCGGCCGGTTCTTCACCGCGCACATCGACTGCCGCGGCGGCGAGCTGCGTTGGCGCGTCGAGCAGCCACCGGGCGACGCATCCTCCGCGGCGTAGCGTTCACGCCGCAGCGGCCATGGTGTGAGACTTGACCCGACGCGCCTGGGGCTATCCCCGAGCGTCGGCGCCGCTGCACGCGGCGACGCGGTTTACCCATCTTACCCCGGGGATACGGCCTGCCCCGGTTCCCCCTGATTTATGGAACTTTGCTCATCCGCCATACGCGGGGGCTCGTATTATGAATGAGCGGCGCGGGATTGCGAAAGCAGGAAAACAGGTTACCCTGTTTACCGCAATTCGGTACGCCGGGTCGACAAGGCTGTGAGGTTCGCAACCCCAACACAGCAACGCGCAGCGTCACGGCGGATCGCCGCCGTGCGATTGATTCCTGACACCCCCAACGAGGAACCACACCGTGGGCTTCCTGGAAAATGGCAACAGTGCGACGGACGGGCAGACCCCCTGGACGGTCGGGCCGGACGCTCTTTTCGCCGAGCTCAAGGACCTGCTGCACCCGCAGGTCGCCGCGTTGGCGCTGGTCGACCCGCGCGCCCCGGGCCCGGACGCGTTTCTGCTCGTTCGCGGACTGGATGCGTCGGCGGTGACTGCCTGGTGCGAGGCGGGACATAAGCAGGACGACCTGTTCCAGCGTGCCCGCCGCCGCACCGCCGCCGCCGAGCAGCTCAACGGGCGGGCGGGGTCGTCGCTGCTGCCCGCGGGGCTGGAGGCGATGGTGCAACTGGTGCCGGCGTCGCGGACGAGCGGGCGATCGTGGTACCTGGCGTTGGCGCGGCCGGAGGAGCCGTTCGACGAGCAGGCCCAGCATCTGGCCAGTCTCTTGCTGCGCGCGTTGCAGGCGGCGTTCGATTATCCCGCCGAGCCGGGGCTCGGGCGCGTGCTGCTGGGCGCGGACCACGAACTGGTGCACGCCGACCCGCGCACGGAAGCGCGCTTTCTGCGCCAGCCGGAGGTGCTCGACCAGCTTCGCGAGCAGTTGCCGGCCGTGGTGAGCCAGCGCTGGCCGGAGCTTGACGACGAACGGCTGCACGACATCGCGCTCGATCTGGCGGGGCAGGGAACGTGGATCCGCTTCCGACGGGCCGCGGCGCTGACCGGGGCGGGGATCGCGGCGGTGGCAGCGCATCACTGGTACTTGGAGCTGCGGCCGCTGGGCAAGGACGACGTGCCGCCGCTGGGCGCCCTGGACGACGACCGCGTGGCCCGGGCCGTGGCGTACCTGTCGGACCACTACCGCAGCTCGCCGACGCTCGGCGATGTGGCGGAGGCGGTGCAGACCAGCCCGTTCCACTTTCACCGCCTGTTTGTCAAGCACGCGGGCATCAGCCCCAAGCATTACCTGCTGCGGATTCAGCTCATGATCGCCAAGTGGCTGCTGCGGGCGACGCGCACGCCGATCGGTGAGATCGCGTCGGCCACCGGCTTCGCGAGCCACGGCCACTTTACGGCGACGTTTCACCGCCTCGTCGGCGTCAGCCCGAGCACGTTCCGCGAGCAGGCGTGAGCAGGCCGCGAACGCGAAGGGGCGGGCGGCTACACGTTCCAGGGCTGGTCGTCGTACGCGCGGACGCGGGTGATCGCGTCGCGCGCCTCGCGCAGGCGGCCGAGCGCCCAGACGATCAGCGCCAGCATTCCGCCGAACACGACCACACTCATCGCCAGCCCCGCCAGGTCGCGCTGCGCGACGCCGACGACGAGACTCATCAGCACCAGGGCGCCGAGGATCACGGCCTGGACGAGCAGGATCGCGTGTGCGCCGCGCGTCGCCCCGCCACCCCCACCACCCCCGCCACGAGTCCCGCCGATCCGGAACGCGAGCACCAGCAGCACCAGGGCGGGCAGGACCATCGTCACCAGGATCGCCAGGGCGTAGACCATCAGCCCCGCCTGGCCCTGCACGAACGCGTCGACCTGCTCGGGCGGCAGGTCGCGCTCCGCCAACTGCTCGCGCAGCAATTCGGCGGGCACGGCCGCGACGGCCATGAATACCGTCGTGCAACATCCGAACAGCAGCAGTTCGACGCCGGCGACGATCCACGTGGCGATCGCCGCCCGGCGCGGTGCGTCGCTCGCGGCGGGGCCCACGCCGTGCGGTCCACCGAGATCACCGGCCGAATGCGGATCATGGTCAAACATGAACATACGTGAAGGATAACGCGCTGCACGGCCGTAGGGCCCGCTGTGCAAATCTTCCCCGGAACCGCACGGCGCCTCGGATTCTTTCAAGGTCCAAGGTCCGCACAGCGGACCCTACTTGTTGTGCCGCACCGTCCCGCCCACCGCGATGGCCGCGGCGATGATGACGAGGTTCTTGATGATGTACTGCCCTTCGATCGTCGGCCACCAGGGCGCGGCGTTCCACGTCGCCTCCGGCACCAGCACCAGGGGCAGAAACGTGCCCGCCATCTGCATCGCCAGCAGCAGGATCGCCAGCCGGATCAGCGGGCGAACCAGCATGCACACGCCGATCGCCACCTCCCACCAGCCCAGCACCGGGATAAACCACTCGGGATCGACCGCCCAGTAGACCGTTGCGGCGATCAAGTCGTTGGCCTCACTGTGGCCGAACGGCTTCAAGATGCCGAACCAGATGAAGATGATGGCCAGCGACCCGCGCAGCAGGTCGTGACCCCAGCGGCGCATCCACTCGGCGATGAGCCGGTCGATGCGGTCGAACAGGCGGCGAAGGGCGGGGAGGGGGGGCATGGCAACGTCCAGCGGAGTGCGGGCGTGAAGTATAGGCGCCCGCGGATGCACGCTCCGGCGCGGGGCATGTGTTAGCGGTCGCTCTCCAGTCGCCCTGCGCCGCACCCATCCAACGTTTAGAGCGCATTCAACCCATTCGTAGCGGGTGGGGTGCCACTGACAAGCGGAGTCCGCGGAGCTTGTCAGTGTGAATTGCCGCCAACACTGACAAGGCCGAGAACGGCCTTGTCAGTGGCACCCGCTACGGTTGGATTGAACTCGCTCTAGCCGCCGCGCCCACGTGGCGCTTCCGACGCGAACGGGAGGGGGGTTGTTTGCAGTGTGTGGTGTGGAAAGGTCCGCACAGCGGGCCCTACAGACTGCGCACGATCAGCGTGTCGTTCTGCCCGCCGAAGCCGAAGCTGTTGGACAGGCAGACCCTGACATCGGCGTCGCGGCCGTGGTGCGGGACGTGGTCCATGTCGGCGAAAGCGGGGTCGGGGTTGTCCAGGTTGATTGTCGGGGGGACCTTGCCGTCACGCAGCGCGAGTACGCAGGTGATCAGCTCGACCGCGCCGGCGGCGGCGATCAGGTGGCCGAGCATCGACTTGACCGAGCTCATCGGGATGCTCGCGGCGCGGTCGCCGAAGACGGTGCGCACGGCCCGCGTCTCGGTCGAGTCGTTCTCCTTGGTGCCCGTGCCGTGGGCGGAGATGTAGTCGATCGCGCCCGGTTCGAGCTGGGCGTCGTGCAGCGCCTCGCGCATGGCGACGACGGCGCCGCGGCCGTCGGGCTCGATATCGGTGATGCGGTAGGCGTCGGCGCTCGAGCCGTAGCCGACGATCTCGGCGAGCGGGGTGGCGCCGCGCTGCTGGGCGTGGTCGAGCGATTCGAGCACGAGCATGCCGGCGCCTTCGCCCAGGACGAAGCCGCCGCGATCGGCGGAGAAGGGTCGCGAGGCGCGCTTCGGGTCGTCGTTGTCGGTGGAGAGCGCGGTCAGCCGGTTGAAGCCCGTGACGCCGAACGGGTGGATCATGGTGTGGGCGCCGCCGGAGATCATGATGTCGGCGTCGCCGCGACGGATGATGCACGACGCCTCGCCGAGCGCCTGCGTCGAGGCGGCGCAGGCGGTCAGGCAGTTGTACGCCGGCCCCTGGGCGTCGAACTCCATGGCCAGATGCGACAAGGCCATGTTGGGCTCCTGCTCGATCTCGCCCAGCGCGGTGAAGCGCTCGCGCGCGGCCGCGGCCCACTTGGCGCCGTCGACGGCGCGACGATCCGCGTCCCAGCCGGCGAGGTTGGCGGTGACATAGTTCTGGAAATCGAGCGAGCCCTCGCCCGAGCCGAGGTAGATGCCCAGCCGCGCCGGGTCGGCCAGGGCGTGGCGATCGAGCCCCGCCCAGCGCCAGGCCTGCGCGGCGGCGCCGAGCGCGAAGGCGGTGTTGAGCCCGACGTTCTCATGCACGTCGCGGTGGGCGACGAAGGCGAGATGGTCGTAGTCACCGCTGACCTCGGCGGCGAAGGTCGTCGGAAACGTCGACGCGTCGAAGTGGGTGATCGGCGCGACCGCGGACGTGCCCGCGAGCAGCCTGGCCCAGACGGTCTCGATGTCCCAGCCGAGCGGCGTGACCCAGCCGATGCCCGTGATGACGACGCGGTTGTTCATGTGGCGGTCCTGCGGGTGCGGAATCGTGCGGCGACGGTCACGATTCTACCGGCCCGCCGGGAGGCCGTGCGGCGGCGGATGGCGGGGGCGGGGTTACGTCGCGCTGGCGAGGTGGGCGAGCGCCTCGCGGCCGGTCATGCCCTCCGTGACGCCGGCCTCGCGTGCGGCGCGACTGACGGCGACGACGTTCGCGGCGAGCATGTCGTCGAACGACTTGACGCCGGTGACGATCGCCATGGCGTCGCCGACGCGATCGGCGGTCTCGACGCTGAAGTAGCCGCAGGCGAGCAGGCCCGTGCGGGGACCGCTGCCGGCCTTGATCAGCAGCACGTCGGTGTTGGCGGTGCGGACATGGGTGCCTTCAGCGGCGAGGCCGTCGATGGTGAGGGTGGGCACGGCGGGGCTCCGGGGCAAGCGAACGGCGAACGGCTAACGGCTAACGGCGATCCTCGCCCGATCCGGTGATCGTCAACGGCGTGACCTTCTCCACCTGGCCCTGCGCGATATTCTCGAAGCCGCTGCCGAGCTCGCCGATGGGGTCGGGCGGGGCGATCTCGACGACCTTTTGGCCGAGCTTCGCCTCGCCGCGTTCGACGCGGGCCTGGAACTTCGTGCACTCGGCGAGCAGGGCGTCGAGGATCTCGGCCTCGGGGACGTTGGCGACGCGCTCGCCCTGCACATAGATGATGCCGCGCCGATCGCCCGCGAACACGGCGACGTCCGCGCCTTCCGCTTCGCCCGGGCCGTTGACGACGCAGCCCATGACGGCCACCTTGATGGGCAGGTGGATGGCGCCCTTGAGCGTGGTGCGCACGTCCTGGACGAGGGTGAAGAGGTCGACCTGGATGCGGCCGCACGTCGGGCAGGCGATGAGGTCGACTCCCTGTCGCTCGCGCAGGCCGAGGCAGTAGAGCATCTCGAGCGCGTCCTCGACCTCGTAGACGGGGTCGGACGCGTAGCTGATGCGCACGGTGTCGCCGACGCCGGCGGCGAGCAGGTGGCCGAGCGGCACGACGCTGCGGATGTTGCCCGTCTCGCGCGGGCCGGCGTGGGTGACGCCGAGGTGCAGCGGGTGGTCGAAGCGCTTGGAGATTTCGGTGTACGCGGCGATGACGAGCGTGGGGTCGGGGCTCTTGGCGCTGATGACGATGTCGTGGAAGTCACTCTCGTAGAAGATGTCGAGGTATTCCTCGAGCTTGGTGATGAAGATGGCGAGCATGTGGCCGTGCGGGTTGTCGGAGAAGACGCCGCCGAGCTCCTTCATGCGCTTCTGCTTGTCCTTGCGCTCGACGATGGAGCCTTCGTTGACGCCGATGCGGATGGGCAGGCGCTTTTCCTTGCACGCGGCAATGACGTCGGCGACCTGCTTGCGGTCCTGGATGTTGCCCGGGTTGAGGCGGATCTTGTGCACGCCGGCGTCGATGGCCTCGAGAGCGCGCTCGAAGTGGAAGTGGACGTCGGCGACGATGGGCACGCGCACCTGCGGAAGGATGTCGCGCAGGGCCTCGGTGTCGACGCGCTTGGGCACGGCGACGCGAACGATGTCCGCGCCCGCCGCGGCAAGCTTGTTGATCTCCGCGACGCAGGCGTCGACGTCATAGGTGTACCCGGCCGTCATGGTCTGGACGGAGACGGGCGCGTCGCCGCCGATGGTGACGCGGCCGTGCTGCTCATCGCCGAGCGTGACCGATCGTGTGGGGCGTCGCACGTTCATGGGTGGCAGTATAGGGGCGAATTTCTCGCGGAGGGCGGATTTCGCGCAGGGAACGCAGAGAGCGCAGGGGCCGCGGAGACCAGAAGCTTGAGGTTCACCTTTGCGGCCTCTGCGCCCTCCGCGCGAAATCCCCCGCGCTACTCGTGCAGGCGGTGGCCCGGCTCCGCGACCTCGTCGATGGTGTAGGTGTCGCCGGCGTTGAGCAGGTCGTGCAGCCGGCCCTTGCCGTGACGCTTCACCGCGTCCTCGACCTGCTGCTCGAGCATGTCCTCGTAGCAGGCGCGATCGGCGGCGCGATAAAACACGCCCACCGGCTCGGGGAAGTGCGGCTGCTTGAGCTGCGCGAGCATAAACGCCAGGCTCACGTCCGTCTCGTCGTGGAAGAGCAGGTCGTCCTCGCTGACGCCCTTGCCCAGTTCGACGACCTCGGGCTTGTGGCCGTGGAACCGGATGCCCTTGTCACGCTCCTTGCCGAAGATCAGCGGCTTGCCGTGCTCGAGGCGCAGGAGGTTGTCCTCCTTGCTGTCCTTGTCGGTGGCGTAGGCGAACGCCTTGTGGTTGAACACGTTGCAGTCCTGGTAGATCTCCAGGAAGCTCGCGCCGCGGTGGCGGGCGGCGCGCTCGATGACGTCGGGCAGATCCTTGTCCACGTCCACGCTCCGCGCGACGAAGCTCGCCTCGGCGGCCAGCGCGATGGCGATCGGGTTGATCGGCATGTCGACGGAGCCCATGGGGCTGGACTTGGTCTTCTTCTCGCGCTCGCTGGTCGGCGAGTACTGGCCCTTGGTCAGGCCGTAGATGCGGTTGTTGAAGAGCATGAAGTTGACGTTGACGTTGCGGCGCAGCAGGTGCATGAGGTGGTTGCCGCCGATGCTCAGCGCATCGCCGTCGCCGGAGACGACCCAGACGTCGAGTTCGGGGTTGGCGAGGCGGATGCCGGTGGCGAAGCCCGGCGCGCGGCCGTGGATGGAGTGGAAGCCGTACGTGTTCATGTAGTACGGAAAGCGGGCCGCGCAGCCGATGCCGGAGACGAAGACGGTCTTTTCGCGGCGCATGCCCATCTTCGCGGCCACCTTGCGCACCTGGGTGAGGATGGCGTAGTCCCCGCAGCCGGGGCACCAGCGGACGTCCTGATCGGAGGCGAAGTCTTTGGGCTTGAGCACGTTGAGCTTTTCGTCGGGCATGGTTGTTGCCTTGCTTGCTGCGGCGGGACCTACTGTCGCTTATTCAGTTCGGCACGGACCCAAAGTGGGTCGCGTCTCATGTCAAGGATGGCGTAAACGTACGCCGTGTCGGACTCCAGCTCGTAATAGATGCCAAAGGGGAATCGCTTCGCGAGCATGCGGTGCAGGCCGTATTGCTTCTGGTGAACGCCCGCGTAAAGCACGAGCGAGTCGAGGTCGGCCAGAATGGACTCCACGAAGTATTCACCAACACCTGCCTCCCGGGCCTCGTAAAACGCGCTGCCCGCCTCGATGTCCGCCGCGGCGTCTTCCAGGACGACGACGTTTTTCATGAACCCGTCGCCCGCACTCGCGCCCGGAGTTGCTCGAGCGTCAGGAACTTCGCCCCGCCTCGCTTCGCCCGTGCTTGGCGATCCGCCAGCACCTGCTCATGCCACGCCGGCGAGGGCACATCCGCGGGCTGACGCTGGAGCGTGTCCCACAACTGCTCCATCGTCCGCAGCCGCTCCGCCACAGACATGCTCTCGATTTCGGAGGGTTCGATCATGGCTGCACCTCACCTCGTCTGCCCATTGTTCGCCTCATCAGCCACGCCCTGCCCCTCCACGCTCACCTCGTGGTCGCGCGGCACGAGCGATTCGCGGCTGCCCCAATCGCCGCTGAGCATCAGATCGATCGCCTGCGCGACCTCGGAGACGAGGAACGGCTTGCCCTGCACCTTGTTCAGCCCCTTGGCGTCGATGAGGAAGCGGCCGCGGATCAGCATGCGAAGCTGGCCCATGTTCAACTCCGGAATCAGCACCTGCTTGAAGCGCGCCAGCACCTCGCCGAGGTTCGCGGGCATCGGGTTCAGGTGTCGCAGGTGCAGGCAGGAGACGTCCTGCCCCTTCTCACGGGCGCGCTCCACGGCCGTGAGGATCGCGCCCTGCGTGCCGCCCCAGCCGAGCACGAGCAGCTCGCCCGTCGCGTCGCCGAACGGCTCGACGGGGGGGATCTCCTGGGCGATGCGCTCGACCTTGGCCTGACGCAGGTCGGTCATGCGCTGGTGGTTGTCCGGGTCATAGGAGACGCTGCCGGTGACGTCTTCCTTCTCGAGGCCGCCGATGCGATGCTCGAGGCCCGGCGTGCCGGGGATGGCCCACGGGCGGACGAGGTTTTCGTCGCGCTGGTAGGGCTGGTAGGTTTCCGCGGCGTCGGCGGTGGGATGCTTGACCTCGATCTTCTCGAAGCCCTCAGGATCGGGGATGCGCCACGGCTCGGCACCGTTGGCGAGGTAGCCTTCGCTGAGGATGACGACGGGCACGAGGTGCTGGAGGGCGATGCGCACCGCCTCGATGGCGATGTCGAAGCAGTCGGCGGGCGACTGGGGGGCGAGGGCGACGATCGGGCTCTCGCCGTTGCGGCCATAGAGCGCCATGAGCAGGTCGGACTGCTCGGTCTTGGTGGGCAGGCCCGTCGAGGGCCCGCCGCGCTGCACGTCGACGACGACCATCGGCAGCTCGGTCATCACCGCCAGGCCCATCGCCTCGCTCTTGAGGGCGAAGCCCGGGCCGGACGTCCCGCACACGCCGATCTGCCCGGCGTAGGAGGCGCCGATGGCGGCGGCGGCGGCGGCGATCTCGTCCTCCGCCTGGAACGTGCGCACGCCGAAGTGCCGCAGGCTCGCCAGCGAATGCAGGATGTCGCTGGCGGGCGTGATCGGATACGAGCAGTAGATGATGTTCTTGCCCGCGAGCTCGCTGGCGGTGACGAGGCCCATCGCGAGCGCGTCGTTGCCGGTAATCTTGCGGTAGCGCCCGGGCGGGATGGAGGCCTTGCTCACCTCGAAGCGCTCGGAGAAGAACTCGGCGGTCTCGCCGAAGTAGTAGCCGGCCTTGAGCGCCGCGATGTTGGCGTCGGCGACCTCGGGCAGGTTCTTTTTCGTTCGGAAGTAGTCGTCCAGGAACTTGATCGTCGTCTCGACGGGCCGGTCGAACAGCCAGTAGACAATGCCCAGGGCGTACATGTTCTTGCAGCGGCCGACGTCCTTGGCGCCGAGGCCCGAGTCGGCGAGAGCCTCGGTGTTCAGCCGCGTGATGGGCACGCGGTAGATGCGGTACTTTTCGAGACTATCCTGATCCTCGACGGGGTTGTAGCCGTCGGGGTAGCCGGCCTTGCGGAGGTTGAGCTTCTCGAACTCGGAATCATTGACGATGACGATGCCGTCGGGCTCGACGTCGCGGATGTGGGCTTTGAAGGCGGCGGGGTTCATCGCGATCAGGACGTTGACCTGGTCGCCCGGGGTGTAGATGTCTTCGTTGGCGAAGTTGATCTGGAAGCCGGAGACGCCCGGAACGGTGCCGGCGGGGGCGCGGATTTCGGCGGGGAAGTCGGGCAGCGTGGCCACGTCGTTGCCGAAGATGGCGGACGTGTCGGTGAACTGCGTCCCGGCGAGCTGCATGCCATCGCCGGAGTCGCCCGCAAAGCGGACAACGACAGAGTCCAAGTTGTTTATGTTGCTGCTTTTACCCTCTTGCTTCACGCCCACGATCGACCTCTGGTTAGCGAAAATTGGCGATGCACCGGCTGCAAATGAGTGATTGTATCGCGGAACGGCGGCTCGAACAACGATTTAACACGCATCGGCGAGCGATTACAAAGGACTTAACCGTCCTTATACAGCCCCCCCCGGCTCCCGGCGACGGGGCTTCAAGTGGCCGCCCGCCCCACCCGATAGAAAAGCTGGGAACCAGGACCGCCCGGGGGCGAGGGATACGCACTGATGAGCACGACCGCGGGCACAATTCGGCTGATCTGTCCCAACCTCAAGTGCCGCGCCACGCTCGCCGTATCCGAGGCGTCACGCGGCAAGGTGGTCCGCTGTCGACAGTGCCAGGGCCGCGTCGGCGTGCCGACGAAGCCCGAGCGCCCGGTCCCGGCCGCGCCGCCCGAGGATGCCGCCTCCTCGACCTCCTGAGCCCGGGCAGGCAGGCCTGCCCGCGTCACCGCCCACGATCAACCCGCCGGGGCCTCACCCATCGGCCGTCGCGACGACGGCCTGCGGTCGCACGTGCGTCTCGCTCGGCGGCGCGACGCGGCCCGGCTGCCCGTCGATGACAAGCGTCAGGACGATCGGCCCGACGGCCAGGTGATCGCCCGGCCTGAGCCTCGCCACGGCGACGCGCTCGCCGTTGCGCCACGTGCCGTTGGCCGACCCCAGATCGCGCACACGCACCGCGCCGGTCGCATCCACCTCCAGCTCACAGTGGTGGCGGGCGACGCAGGGCAGCGCGATGCGCAGGTCGCAATCGCGCGAGCGGCCGACTACCATTCGCCTTCGCCGCAGCGGGAACGCCCGGTGGCGTCCATCCAAGGTGATCATGACCAGCGAGACATCCATGTCCGCACCTCACCAGGCTCGCCTGAATCATCCGAGCCATCGTTGTGACTCTACCCCCGGCACGGGCGCGCTTCCATCCGAGCGGACAGCGGGGTTTTCCCCCGACGCATGCGCAGCCGCCGCAGGGCTGTACCTGCACGTCCCGTTCTGCGCGCACAAGTGCCATTACTGCGATTTCTACAGCATCGTCGAGCAGTCCGGGCCTCGGCATCAAGCATTCACCGACGCGCTCGTGAGGGAACTGCGGGCGCGCGCTGGGGCCTACGACCTGATGCCGGAGACGATCTTCGTCGGCGGCGGCACGCCCACGCTGCTGCCCGCCGCGATGTGGGCGCGGCTGCTCAACGCGATGGCGTCGCTCGACCTGCTCGCGAACGTGCGCGAGTTCACGGTCGAAGCCAATCCCGAGACGGTGACGCCCGAGTTGATGCGAACGCTCGTGGCCAGCGGGGTGAACCGCATCTCGATGGGCGCACAGTCGTTTCAGCCGCGGCTGCTCAAGGCGCTGGAGCGCTGGCACGACCCGGCCAGCGTGGCGCGGGCGGTAACCATCGTGCGCGACGCGGGGATCGCCAACGTCAACCTCGATCTCATCTTCGCGATCCCGGGGCAGACGATGGCGGAGCTGGACGCCGACCTGGACGCGGCGCTGGCGCTGGAGCCGACGCACCTGTCCTGCTACAGCCTGATCTTTGAGCCGCACACGCCGCTGACCAAGCGCATGGCGTTGGGGCTCATCAAGCCGATGGATGAGCAGACCGAGCGCGCGATGTACGAGCACGTCATGGGGCGCCTGGATGACGCGGGCTTCGAGCAGTACGAGGTCAGCAACTGGGCGCGGCGAGGCGGCGGCGCGGCCGATCATCGCTGCGCGCACAACCTGCTGTACTGGCGCAACGACAACTGGATCGGCGTCGGGCCATCCGCGGCGAGCCACATGGCAGGGCGGCGGTGGAAGAATCGGCCTCACCTCGGGGCGTACATCGCCCAGTCGCCCGACCCGACGCTGGCCGAGGATGAGACGCTCGAACCGGCGCGGCAGGTGGGCGAGCGGCTGATGCTCGCCCTGCGTACGCGCGAGGGGATCGCGCTGGCGTGGGTCGAGCAGGCGTTGGCGGCCGACGATGATCGCCGCGACGTGATCGACGAGCTTGTCGCGATCGACATGCTGGAGCGCACGGACACGCACCTGCGCGTGACCAACCAGGGCCTGTTCGTGGCCGATGCGATCGTCGCGCGGCTGCTGTAGGGTCCGCGGTGCGGACCACGCACGCTGGCGCCCCATCATTTCGCAACACACGCTTCACGTCGTTGAGCGCATCCCACAGCGTCGACGGATGCCACTGACAAACGGAGCCCGCGGAGCTTATCAGTGCTGGTCGCGTCGAACGCTGACCAGGCCGAAGACGGCCTTGTCAGTAGACGCCCGCGAATGGGTTTAAGAGATGGACCCCGGCCGCCGCGCCCACGCGGCGCGGGCGGCGCCGCCTGCGAACTGCGCGATGCATCCGCCCCTGCGCGCGCGGTGCGCGCCGCCGCCCATCGCCGTCGCCGATCGCGCGTGCCACAAGTTGTTGATCGATCGGCACTAACAGCACCCGCGGTGCCGCCCACGCCCGCGGTGGCACGCCCGTTGCATCTACCGCATCCCATGACGCAACACCCACAGACCTGCCACGAAGGGAGTCAACATGGTCGGGCTGCTGATCGACATGGACGGGGTGATCTATCGCGGCGGGCAACTGGTCGCGGGCGCCGACCGCTTCATCAACGCGCTCGTGCGGCGACAGATCCCTTTCACTTTCCTCACCAACAACTCGCAGCGCACACGTCGCGACGTGGTGCGCCATCTCGAAGCCTTCGGCATCCACGTCGGCGAGTCACACGTCTTCACCTGCGCGATGGCGACCGCCCGCTTTCTGCGCAAGCAGCGCCCGGGCGGCACGGCGTACGTCATCGGCGAGGGTGGGCTGCTCACCGCGCTACACGCCAACGGCTACGCCATCGTCGACCGCGAGCCGCACTACGTCGTCGTCGGCGAAGGTCGCAGCGTCAACTTCGAGATGCTCGAGAAGGCGCTAAACCTCATTCTTGGCGGCGCCAGGCTCATCGCCACCAACCTCGATCCCAATTGCCCGGTCGCGGGCGGCACACGCCCCGGCTGCGGCGCGATCGTCGCCATGCTCGAAAAAGCCAGCGGCGTCAAAGCCTTCTCCGTGGGCAAGCCCAGCCCGATCATGATGCGCGAGGCACGCAAGACCCTCGACCTCTCCGCGGCCGAGACGATCATGATCGGCGACACGATGAGCACGGACATCCTCGGCGGCGTGCAGATGGGCTACAAGACCGTCCTGACGCTCACCGGCGGCACCCAGCGCGACGACCTCAGCCAGTACGCCTACCAGCCGGACCTCATCATCGACTCGCTCGGCGAGACGACGTATGACGATCTGGTCGAGCGTGTCCACCTCGCCGGCGAGCCCGCGCTGGCCGTCTGAACCGCTGGTGCGCCTGAGCGTCGGCCAGCGCTCCGCCGTTCACCCCACCCACCCGGCGGCGGCGTAGCCCAGCACCAGCCCCACCGCCGCACCAACCGCGATGCGCGTCAGCCGGCGGGCACGCGCGATGATCCACACTATTCGTTCAGTTGGCATCGCCATCACCTGTAATGAGCGCTGAAGCCCACGGGTTGAACCCGTGGGCTTCGGCATATCGCGCGTCACGATCCGATCCCGCTTCGCACGTTCTTCGCCTTCGCGCCTTCGCGTCTACCGGCTCTTCTTCTTGCGCGTCTTGGCGCCCTTGGCGGTGGTACCCTTGCGTTCGCGGGCCTCGGCGGCGCGGCGCTGCTTGCGGGTCATGTGGCGCGCGGGGCCGCCGCCGGCACGTTCCGCGGCTTCCTGATCGGCCTGCTGCTCGGCGGTGCCGGCCGCGGCGGCGCCGGCGGCAGCACCAACGCCCTGACCCGCGCCCGCCACCGGCTGGCCCTGCCCGGGCGCCGGTCCGCCCGCCGCGCCGGCACCGCCGCGCACGCCGGTGCTCGCCTGCTGCTCGTGGCGGGCCTGCTGCTGCTGGCCGTAGACGTTGCGCGCCTGGACGTTGGGCGTCAGGCGGGCGCGGAAGATCAGCTCCGTCACCCGGTCGCGCACCTTCTCCTGCATCTCGGCGAACTGATTGGCGCCCTCGCGCTTGTACTCGATGCGCGGGTCCTGCTGCGCGTAGCCGCGCAGGTTGACCGCGTCCTTGAGCTGGTCCATCGCGTAGAGGTGGTCCTTCCACGCCTGGTCGAGGATCTGCAGCACGACGAAGCGCTCGAGCTGTGACAGCTCCGTCCGCAGCGCCTGCCTGCCCTTGGCGATGATGAGCGCCTCGCGGTCGTCGGCCTCGGCGACCTCGTCCGGCGTCAGCTCCATGCCGAAACGCTGCCGCAGCCACGCCGCGAGTCCCTTGGGGTCGTCGGCGAACGCGGCCGCCTTCTCGCGCGCCACTCCCTCCAGCCGCCCCTTCTCCAGCCACTGCTCGCCTGCCTCAACGAGCTGCTCGTGCAGCTCACGCCCCTTCTTGCTCAACACGTACTCGGGCGTCCACTCCAGCTCGTAGCGCTGCCGCGCCCAGGTGATGAGCTGGTTGACACTCGCCTCGCGGTCCTGCTGCACGAGCTGGGACGCGAAGTCCATGACGAAGTCGGCCGGGTAGGTGATCTCGCGCCGGCGATACGCCTGCCGCGCCTGGCTGAGGATCTGCTCGGTGGCCTGCTCGACCGTGAGCTCGCCCAGCTCCTCGGGGTCCAACTCGAGGCTGAACTTGGTCTTCGCCCACTGCGCCAGCTCGCGCTCGCCGTAGTGTCGCTCGACGAACTTGCCCAGCTCCGAGAGATCCTTGGCCTGGAACTGGGCCAGCGCCGCGGCCGAGAGCTTCTCCTTGACCTCGTCGATGTTCATCTGCCGAAGCTGGTTGAGCTTGAGATCGACGCTGAACCGGCTCATCGCCCACTGCGCCAGGCCCTCGAAGTCCCAGTCCTCGGCGGGCGTGTCGTTGGACATGTACTCGCCGATCGTCACCTCCACCGTCTGCTGGATGTCCTGCTCGGCGAGGCGGCGCACCGACTGCTCCAGGTCGCGGGCGTCGTCGAGACGCAGCCGCGCCGGGTCCACGCTCGCGTCGAGCGTATGCCGCACCCACTCGACGACCTCGCTGGGGACGTAGTCGTCGCCCTTGTAGGTGTGGACGGCGTCGGTCACGGCGTCCTCGATGTAATCGAAGATCAACTGCGAGACATCGCGGCCTTCCAGCGCTTCCTGGCGCAGGCTGTAGAAGGTGTTGCGCTGGTACTCCATGACTTCGTCGAAGTCGAGAAGCTGCTTGCGCGACTGGAAGTTGCGCTCCTCGACCTTGCGCTGGGCGCGCTCGACGCTCTTGGTGACCCACCGGTGCTCGATGGCGTCCCCCTCCTTCATGCCCAGCTTGGACAGCGCGGTGAGCGTCGCCCGCCCGGCGAACATCTTCATCAGGTCATCCTCGAGACTGATGAAAAAGCGGGACGAGCCCCGGTCGCCCTGGCGACCCGACCGGCCGCGTAGCTGGTTGTCGATCCGGCGCGACTCGTGGCGCTCGGTGCCGACGATGTGCAGGCCGCCCATCTGCTCCAGGTGCGTCCAGATCGCCAGGCGGTGGCGGCGCTCATCGGGCAGCGTGTCGAGCGTCGCGGCGCACTGCTCGAGGCTCATGTTCTGCGCCTTCGCCTCGTCGAGCCACGCGTCACGGGCGACCCAGTGGCGGAAGAGCCGCAGCTTCGCCTCGTCGTCGCTCATCGCCTCGGCGTCGGCCTTCTTCAGACCCAGCTCGTGCTGCGCCTGGTGGCGGTAGGCGAGGTTGACCAGCTCCTCGTCGCCCATCTCCGCCGACGCCTTGGCGGGCAGGATGTTGCGCTGCTGCCAGTGACGCACAAGCTCGGCGCGGTCAATGGGCCCGAGCTTGATGTCGGTGCCGCGGCCGGCCATGTTGGTCGCGATCACCACCGCGCCCAGTGAGCCGGCGCTCTTGATGATCTGGGCCTCGCGCTCGTGCTGCTTGGCGTTGAGCACCTCGTGCTTGACGCCATGGCGCTTGGTGAGCATCTGCGAGAGCATCTCGCTGCGCTCGACGCTCGTCGTGCCCACGAGCACCGGCCGGCCAATGTCGTGCATGCGCTTGATCTCGTCCAGGATCGCGCTCCACTTGTCCTTGGCGGAGAGATAGATCAGGTCGTTGCGGTCGTGGCGGATGACCGACACGTTCGTCGGGATGCACACGACCTCGAGCTTGTAGATGTCGTGGAATTCGGTGGCCTCGGTGATCGCCGTGCCCGTCATGCCCGCCAGGCGCTTGTAGAGCTTGAAGAAATTCTGGAGCGTGACGGTCGCGAGCGTCTGCGTCTCCTGCTTGATCTTGACGTTTTCCTTGGCCTCGACCGCCTGGTGCAGGCCGTCGCTCCACTGCCGCCCGATCATCAGCCGCCCGGTGTTCTCGTCGACGATCACCACCTCGCCCTGCTGGACGACGTAGTCCTTGTCGCGCTGGTAGACGGCGTGGGCGCGCAGGGCGTTTTCCAGGAGGTGCGGGAAGTCCATGTTCGCGCCCACGTAGAACGAGCCGATGCCCGCCTGCTTCTGCGCCTCGGCCACCCCGTGATGCGTCAGGTGCGCCGCCTTCTTGTCCAGCTCCAGCTCGTAGTACTGCGTGTGCTGGTCGCGCGCATCCTCCAGCCGGGGCAGCTCCTGCTCGAGCTGCTTCATCTGCTCGCGCATCTGGCCGGCCTGCTGCTTGTCGCGCGCGTTGCGGATGTCGCCCTCCAGGCCCTTGATCCTGCGCTGGCATTGCTGGACCTGCTCGTCGGCGCGGCTCCAGGGCTTCTGCAGCTCCATGAGATGCCGGGCGATCTTGTCGGCCAGGTCATAGCGCGGCGCGTCGTCGTGCGCCGGGCCGGAGATGATCAGCGGCGTGCGGGCCTCGTCGATGAGGATCGAGTCGATCTCGTCAACGATGCAGAAATCGCGCTTCTTCTGCACCTGCTCGCGCGTCGAGAGCTTCATGTTGTCGCGCAGGTAGTCGAAGCCGAACTCGCTGTTCGTGCCGTACAGCACGTCGCAGGTGTAGGACTCCGCCTTTTTCTGCGGCGGCTGCATGTGGTAAGGGTGGATCGCTCCGACGGTGAGCCCCAGCCAATGGTAGAAGGGGAAGACCCAGTCGCGGTCGCGCTGCACGAGGTAGTCGTTGACGGTGATGACGTGGCACTGGTGGCCCTCGATGGCCGCGAGGTAGCAGGCGAGCGGGGCGACGATCGTCTTGCCCTCGCCGGTCTTCATCTCGGCGATCTTGCCCTCGGCGAGCACCATGCCGCCGATGAGCTGCACGTCGAACGGCCGGGCGCGGAATGGCGGGCGCGACTCGGGCTGGATCTCCCGCACCGCCTCGTAAAGCTCGACGGGGATCTCGACCTGCATCCACCCGGGCACCGGCTCGCCGCCCTTGACCTCGACGGGCGCCAGGGCATCGGCCTCGGCGCGCACGCGCTCGTAGATCGGCCGGGCACGCTCCGGGAGCCAGCCCGGCTCAAAACCCTGTGCCGGGTCCAGGATGTTGCGGATGCCCACCGCCCGGTCCATGACCTCGCGCCCGACGGCCATCGCCTCGGGCAGGAACTGCCGCCGCGACTCGCCGTTGGCGTGACGGTCGCGGAACTCCCGGGTCTTGGCGTAGAGCTCGGCGTCGGTAAGCTTGCGCATCTCGGGTTCGAAGGCATTAATCTGCTCGACGCGGCTGCGGTAGCTCTTGACCAGCCGCTCGTTGCGTGAGCCGAAGACCTTGGTGAACGCTCTGCTGAGGTTGTTGATGACCATGCTGCTGCCTTGAAGTTGCCGGCCGCCGCGAGGCGTGCCGATCGCACCGCTTGAACGCCGGCGGCCCGCCCGGGGGCTGCCGACAACCACGGATCGACTGAATATTGCGATGGGGTGAAGAAACGACTGAAACGCGGGCGGCGCAGGCGGCGCATGCCCACCCGGCGAGGGGGTCAGCCGTGGTGCGGTGGAGGCAGATTCAACAGGTCGGGACGGTGCGCCACCACCGCGGGCAGCCTGCGCCCGGCGCCGTCGAGGCCATGGCTGCGAACCCCGGGGGCCGGCAGCTCGGCGGCGGCGGTCACGGGTCCGCGCGGCGTCATCGCGGGCGCCTGCTTGACGTGCTGATCGGTGCGGCCCTTGGAGGCCTCGGTCAGGCATGAGAGCAGCGAGGCGAGGGCGTCGCGGTCGGCCGCGCTCAGCCGCACCTGTCCCGCCTGTGCCCGGGCGGCATGAACCACCGGCGCATCGATCGCGGCCCCGAGGCAGATCGTCAAGGACAGAGCCGTCAGGGCGGCATAGGGATGTCGGGCGTGGATGCGGCGCATTCTTGCAGGGGATTATCGACGCGATACGAGGCCGAGGCAAGCGCGGGCCGGGGTTCGGCCGGGTGAACACGTCGCGGCGGCGGCAAGGGCACTGGGGGCGAGCCACCCGTGGCACCCCTTTTCGGACGAACCCTAAAAATGGCGATCGCCGCGGCCCCGGCTGGCGAAGCCCCAGATCTTCGTCGTCCGCAGCAGCACCAGGCCCACGGGCAGGGCCAGCAGGGCCGAGTAGACCAGGTCCAGGGCCCGGGTGGCGAGCTGGTCGGCCGGAGAGAAGCCGGCGATCGGCTCGGCAAGGATCCACCCCCAGCCGCGGGCGGTCAACAGGGCGACGGCCACGAGGTGTGCCGCCGCTCCCGCCGCGAGCACGCAGGCGACGAGCGCCAGCGCCGACTCGCGAAACAACAGCTTGCGCAGTTGCAGCACCAGCACGCCGCCCACGAGATACCCCAGCGCCATCGGCCCGACGATCGGCCCCTCCGCCAGCGGGCCCGGCTGCAGGTCCGCCACGACGCCCAGCACCAGCCACGCCCACGGCACGACCGACGCCGGTGCCAGCAGCCCCACGTACACCGCCAGGACGATGAGGAAGCTCGGCGTCGTCGAGCCGATGACCAGCAACCCGCGCAGCCCGCTCTCGAGCGCGGCAGCGGCGTAGGCCAGGAGCAGGAAGACGAGCCAGTTCATATCAACTCACGGCAGCCACGAAGGCGCGAAGGACACGAAGGAGGCACGAAGAAAGGCAGGGGGAGAGGGTGAACGGTACCTGAAGAACGCGCGCGTCGCGGCGAATGTCGTTCCAAGCCCCTCAAAAATGCGGTTCATCCGAGTTTCCGGGAGAGGTTCCCTTCTCAAAAAAGCCGGGACCGGTGGTCCCGGGGGGATGCGGCGTCGACGCTGCACCGGCCGGCGATCCGCAGCGTTGCGTCGACCACCTGGCGTCCCGTCCCTGCGACGACGAGGGCCTGTGGTGCGCCGGCGATCGCTGCCGCCGCCCCGGCACCACCGGTGCCGGCTTTTTACGGATTCAGCCCGCCAGGCAAGGGTCCGACCCCCGGAATGGCCGGATGAACCCAAAATGCTCGCCCTCTGTCTCTGTTTCTCCGTGGTTCCCTTCTCTTGGCCTCTTCTGTCCCCTTCGTGCCCTCTTCGTGCCCTTCGCGTCTTCGTGGCTAATCCGCCTCGCCCACCAGCACGCTTACCTGTGACAGCGACGTCAGCGGCAGGAACGGGCGCACGATGACGCGGCGGATGAGGTACGGCTCGTCCGGGTCACGCTCGACCGACGCGACGCGGCCGATCACGAACCCCTGCGCCTCGGCGGGCCAGGCGGTGTCGTCGAGGTGAGCCAGGTCGCCGGCTTCGACCTGCTCGTCGGGCCCGATCTCGGCGGTCAGCGCCTGCGTCTCGGGGTCGTAGGCCAGCCAGCCACGCCACTGGCGCTGCGGCGCGTCCATGGTGGGCGGGACGATGCGGGCGGAGACGGCCGTGTCCGTCGCGGTGATGAGTCCGACGTCGGCGGTGAGGGGCCCGGCGCGGGTGACGCGGCCGACGAGGCTGAACCCCCAGACGACGACCTGGTCGCGCGCCACGCCGCGCTGGCTGCCGCGATCGATGGTGAGCGTCGGGTTCAGCCCGGCGCCGCCCGACACGCCGCCGACGCGGGCGCTGACCGCTTCGAGCCCCGGGCGATCGCCGACGATCGCCCGCACCTGCCGCAGCGCCTGATTCTCCTGCCGCAGACGGTCGACCTCCTGCTCGAGCTGGCGGCGGTATTGCAGGCCCCGGCCGGGATGCGTCTCGTCGTCGAGCGCCAACTCGGGCGTCTCGGGACGGCGCAGGGCGCGGGCCAGGGTTTTGAGCGGCACGGCGACGGGCAGCACCGTCGCGGCGAGCAGCTCGCGCGCGGGCGCGGCGAGCGTCGTCGCCACGCGCGTCGGCAGCAGGCTCGCCACCAGCAGCAGCGCCGCGACGAGCAGGAGCCTGCGACGGGGTGTCAGGACGCGCTTGGGCATGGGGGAGGAAGGCACGGAGGCACGGAGGGGGGGATAAAGGTGGCGCTTCACGGGCACCGTGGCCCGTCGCCTCGTCAGTGGGCGTGCGGCGTGCCGCGCAGTGTAGCCCTTGCCCCGGATGATGGATCAGGAATCAAGATCAGGCTGTGTCCGAAAATTCGTGCTGCGGGTGCCACTGGCGGCTTGTCCGCCAGTGTGCGCCCGGGAGGCCCAGGCACTGGTGGACAAGCCACCAGTGGCACCCTTTTTCGGACGGAGCCCAGGAGTAGGAGTAGCAGGCGGGTCCTTCGCGTCCCCTTCGCCACCTTCGCCTCTTCGCGGTTATCCCACAAGGCGTCAGCCGGCGTCCATATCGTTTTCCATCGTGCTCTTCCACTCCTCGAGGTGCTCGAGGTAGATGGCGGTGCCGCGGGCGACGCAGGTCAGCGGATCCTCGGCGATGCGCACGTCCAGGCCCGTGGCGTTGGCGATGACCTGGTCGATGCCGCGGAGCAGCGCCCCGCCGCCAGCGATGACGATGCCGTTGTCGACGAGGTCGGCGGCGAGCTCGGGCTCGGCGCGCTCCAGCGTGCGGGTGACGGTCTCGATGATGGCGGCGAGCGGCTCCTGGAGCGACTCGCGGATCTCTTCGCTGGTGACGACTGTCTTGCGCGGTAGGCCCGAGATCATGTCGCGGCCGCGCACCTCCATGGTGCGCTCCTCGCCGACGGGCGCCGCCGAGCCGATCTCCTTCTTGATCCGCTCGGAGGTCTGCTCGCCGATCATGAGGTTGTAGGCCTTCTTCATGTGGTTGACGATGGCCTCGTCCATGTCGTCGCCGGCGACGCGGACGCTCTCGCACTGGGAGATGTCGGCCAGCGACATGATGGCGACCTCGGTCGTGCCGCCGCCGATGTCGACGATCATGGAGGCGGTGGCCTCGACGATGGGCAGGTTGGCACCGATGCCCGCGGCCATCGGCTCCTCGACGAGGTAGACGCGCCGCGCCCCCGCGCGTTCGGCGGAGTCGAGCACCGCCCGCTTCTCAACGGCGGTGATGCCGGAAGGCACGGCGATGACGACGCGCGGCTTGACGAACGGCCGGCGGCCGTTGACCTTGCGGATAAAATACCCGAGCATCGCCTCGGTGATCTCGAAGTCGGAGATGACGCCGTCCTTGAGCGGGCGGATGGCGGTGATCGAGCCGGGCGTCTTGCCGAGCATCTCCTTGGCGACCCAGCCGACGGCGTTACCGTTCTGGAGCACCTGGTTGGTGCCCTTCTTGACGGCGACGACGCTGGGCTCGTTAAGAACGATGCCCTCCCCGCGCACGCAGACCAGGGTGTTGCAGGTGCCCAAGTCGATGCCCATGTCGACGCTGAACCAGCTCATGGCATTGTCGAAGAACACGCGTGCGCCCCTTCCGTGGGCCAAGGCTGCTGATCGACCGCCCGGGCAGACGCTGCCCGTCAACAGATCGACCGGCTACACGTACGGGGACCGTCCAGGCCCGCCCGGGACGCGCCCCCACGCTATAGATCGCCAGATCGTAGCTGATTTCTCCGACTTTTGTTGCAAACCCCGGCGCGCGAACCGCCCGCGGGACCGCATGTGGCCCCGCCTCCGGGTTTAGAGCGCGTTCAATCCAACCGCAACGGGTGCCACCGACAAGCACCGCGGACTCCGCTTGTCAGTGGCACCCCACCCGCGACGAATGGGTTGCGACTGCGGGCGCGATCAGACGCTCGCGGTGGCGCGCAGGGCCTCGACGCCCATTGACAGCGGCGCGAGGATGTCCGCCGTGCCGAAGACCTCGGCGAAGCGGTACCAGGTGAACGCCACACCGAACACCAGCGCCACGAGGGCAATGAACAGCAGCATCGTGTAGACGTCGGTGCGGGGCTTGGCTTTGCGGACCTGCGACATCTCGGCCATGGGTCAGTGTCCTTTGCGGCGATACGAATCGGGAAAGCCCACGATCATCGGGGGAACCCACGGATTCGATCCGTGGGCCTCGGACCGCTCAGAGGCCCGCGGCGAAGACCGAGTCACCCTCGCGCGGGTTCTCCTCGATCAGCGTCAGCCGGCCGACCGCCTCGTCGGCGTCGACAGAGTCGATCGTCAGGCGGCCGAGGTAGGCGTCGTTGCGGTGGACCATGAACTGCATCCGCTCACGCACGCCGTCGTTCTGCCCCACGTTGATCTGCACGAGGATCTCATCGCCCACCGGCTGAATCCGGACGATCTGGCCGTCGATGGCGATGTCCGGGATGACCTCGCCGCCCTCGACATCAAGCACGCGATTGCGCACGTCCTCGGGGAGCTGGGCGAACTGGCGATCGAACTGCTCGTTCTCCTCCTGCAGCGCGACCATCCGCTCACGCAGGCGACGGACCTGGCGATCCATCGCGTCGACCTCGGTCGTCAGCTCCGCCAGCCGATCGGACGCCTCGACGAGCCGCGTCCGCTGGTCGACCGACTCGGTGCGGCGGCGCTGAAGCTCTTCGTCGAACGCGGCGAGCAACTTGGCCTGCTGGAGCTCGGCGGCGCTCAACCGCTCCAGCGACGCCTCCCACGTGTCCAATTGGGCGCGGGCCTGGCGAACCTCCGAGCGGGCGTCGGCCAACTGCGCCTGCAGATTCGTGTTGACGCTGCTCAACCGCTCGATCTCGGCGTCACGCAGGCTCAGACGCTCCTGCAGCCGCTCGCTCTCCGCCTGACGCTCGTTCTGGGCGGCCAGGGCGCTGCGCTCGGCGGCACGAACCTCGGTTGCGGCGGTGCGGACGCGGTCGCCATAGTCTTCCGACTGGGCGACGAAGGAGACCGTCACCGCCACCAGCAGAATGGACAGAACCGTGACGAGAACGACGAAAACCTTGCTCAACGTGCTCAATGTGTGTCCTCTCAAGCCGCAGGGTTCGGGTCGGCGGGGCCCAACGGATATCAGCCACAACCGGCTTCAGCCCGGGGATCGCCCCATTAATTACTGGACGGGGCGGTTGTTGTCAAACCCCGCCGACCGATTCCCCCCCGGCCCGGGCGACGCCGCCCGCCCGCGCCCGGCCTGCGCGGCCGCCAGAGCCGCGGCGTAGAATCCACACATGTCCAGCCTGCCGCCCGCCTCCGCGTTTCGGCACCTCATCGACCGCCTGGCGCGCCTGCCCGGGATTGGGAAGCGGTCGGCCGAGCGGATCGCCTTCTACCTGCTCCAAGCCCCGCCCGAAGAGGCGTTCACCCTCGCCGACGCGATGCGCCGCTTCAAGACCGACCTGACCCCCTGCTCGGTCTGCGGCAACGTGACCGAGGCGGACCCCTGCCCGATCTGTGCCGACACGCAGCGCGACCGGGGGCTCGTGCTGATCGTCGAGCAGCCCTCGGACGTTGCGAGCCTGGAGCAGACAGGCATGTACCGGGGCGTGTACCACGTCCTGATGGGGCGGCTGGCGCCGCTCGAGGGGATCGGCCCGGGGGAACTGCACGTCGAGCCGCTGCTGGAACGGGTGCGCCGCGGGGGCGTGCGCGAGGTGATCCTGGGCATGAACCCTACCCTGGAGGGTGACGGGACGAGCCTCTACCTGGCGCAGCAACTGGACGGGATGGGTGTGAAAGTGACGCGCCTGGCGCGCGGCCTGCCGACCGGCGCAAGCCTGGCGACGGCGTCGAAGGCGGCGCTGGCGGAGGCGATCGAGGCACGCCAGGGCATGTAGCGGGCGGGGGGCGGGAACGCCGGCGGGAGCGGGATGGGGGTGGCGGCGGGGGTGGCGTAGGGTTTGTTCTGCGAAGCTTCGGTTCCAATGGCGCGGAAAAGCTCCGCACAACGGACCCTACGGCGCACAACGAAACCTGAGGCTGCTGAAATACCCCGGAGGCCGGCTTTGATTTATCGCCTGCGGGCGTCGATAGTATGCAGCGTCGGCCCGGTCGCGGGCGCGGGGAACATGGCGGGGGACGTGGCGGGGGCGTACGGCTTATCTTAAGCCGTTGGAAGGCAGTGGCTTAACATGCGGATCGACGCCGGACAACAAATGCGCCTCGACCAGCGAATGAAGCTGGCGCCGCGCATGATCCAGTCCATGGAAATCCTCCAGATGCCGCAGGCGCAACTGGAGGAGCGCATCGATCAGGAGTTGTCCGCCAACCCCACGCTCGAGCTGCGCGAGGGTGCCGAGGACGAGCCCGCCACCGAGCAGGACCGCAAGCAGGAGGAGCGCGACGACGGCGAGGGCGAGCGCGAGCTGCTCGTCCATGACGACGGCGACGGCAAGCCGGAGAACAATGCCGACGACTTCGAACGCCTCTCCAACATGGCCGAGGAGTACGGCGACGCCTGGGAGGGCAACACCTACGAGACGGGCGAGCCGCCGCTGCGCCGCATGTCGGCCCGCAACGACGGCGAGCGCGACCGCAAGCTCGACGCGATGGCGAACACGGCGGCGCGTCCCACGTCCATGCACGACCAACTCGTGGCGCAGTGGCACCTCGTCGAGGTCCCGCCCCGCGTCGCCGCGCTGGGCGAGCACGTGCTCGGGTACCTCGACCCGGACGGGTACGTGCGCACCGACAGCACGACGCTGCTGAAGAACGCGCCGTTCCAGGCGAGCGAAGCTGAGCTCGACGAAGCCATCAAGCTGCTGCAGCAGAGCCTGGAGCCGACGGGCCTGGCCGCGCGGGACGTGCGCGAGTGCCTGCTGCTGCAGATCGACGCGCGGCAGCGGCTGGAGCCGGACCTCGACCTGAGCCTCGAACGGACGCTGGTCGCGGAATATCTCAAGGACATCGAGGCGAACCGCATGCCGCGGATCGCGCGGTCGCTGGGGCTGACGGTCGAGCAGGTGACGCAGGCGATTCACAACCTGCGGCAGTTCCACCCGCGTCCCGGGCGGCTGCTGGCCAGCGACGTGCCGCAAACGATCTCGCCGGATGCGATCGTGGAGTTTGACGAGGAGGAGGACCGTTACGTGGCGCGGTTGACGCATGGGCAGCTCCCGCCGCTGGCGCTGAGCCGGACGTACCAGAAGATGTCGCGCGACAACGGGGTGGACCGTCGGACGCGGGAGTTCGTGAACCACAACCTGCGCTCGGCGCGGTGGCTGATCGAGGCGATCCAGCAGCGCAACCTGACGCTGCTGCGGGTGATCAACGTGGTGATCGAGGCGCAGCGGGAGTTTTTCGAGCAGGGCCCGCAGGCGCTGAGGCCCCTGCCGATGACAACGGTGGCGGACCAGTTGGGGATCCACGTGGCGACGGTCAGCCGGGCGGTGCACGAGAAGTACCTGGAGACGCCGCGCGGGATCGTGCCGCTGCGGATGTTCTTCTCGGGCGGGACGGAGACGGAGAAAGGCGACGCGATGAGCTGGGCGGCCGTGCAGGCGCGGCTGGAGCAGATCATCAACGAGGAGGACAAGTCGACGCCGCTGAACGACGACCAGCTCGTCGAGGCGCTCAAGGCCAAGGGGATCGACATCGCCCGGCGGACGGTGGCGAAGTATCGCAAGCAGCTCGGGATTCCACCGGCGCGGCAGCGGCGGCAGTATTGAGGCGCTGGGTTGGGGGGGTCGTTTTAGCCGAGGATTTCGACGATTTCGAAGCGTTTGACGCCGCGGGGCAGGTCGACCTTGACCACTTCGCCGACGCGGGCCTTGAGCAGGGACTCGCCCATGGGGCTGGCCAGGGTGACCTCGATCTCGTCGGCGTCGAACTTGCCGGTCGATTCGCCGACGAGGCGGTAGAGGTCGTCGCTGTCGTCGTCGAGGTCCCGCAGGCGGACGATGGCGCCGAGGAAGACCATGCCCTCGGGGATGTCGACGTCGTCGGCGACCTTGGCGGACTTGATGCGCTCCTCGATGCGGCGGATCTCGGCCTCGATCATGCCCTGGTCCTCGCGGGCGGCGTGGTACTCGGCGTTCTCCTTGAGGTCGCCCATCGCCCGGGCCTCGGCGATGCGGTTCGTGATGGTCGGCCGCTGGGCCTTGAGCTCCTGGAGCTTCTGCTCAAGACGCGCCTTCTCATCCTGCGTTATGAACTCCACGGCAGAGCCTCCCAAGGCAAACACGTCATCGGCCGCACCACCCGCGGGCCGGCGATCCGATGCGGACCACGATCCAGTCACCATCGTAGCACACGCGCATCCGGGTCAACCACCCGCCCGGGCGCCGCCGCTGCGGCGTGGATGGGCCTGCCAGCCTGCATGATCGGCACAAGCCGTCGTCCGCGGCGCGTTCGTCGGCCGCGCGGCGCCGCGCGGGGGCAAAGAATTCGGTAAGCTACCTCCATATCCAGATACCCGGTCGCCTGTTCAACGCCGGGTCTGAACCGTGAGGGGTTCCTGCCCATGCTCTACTCCAGCGCCTGCGCCTACGCGATTCGTGCCCTGACCTGGATGGCGCTGCGCAAGCCCGAGGGCTACATGCTGCTGAGCCACATCTGCGAGCAGACCAACCTGCCGCGCCACTTCCTGGCCAAGATCTTCCAGGACCTCGTCCGTCGCGGGCTGCTCGTCAGCGCCAAGGGTCGCGGCGGCGGGTTCGCCCTGGCGCGTCCGGCGGACCAGATCACGCTCTACGAGATCGTCGAAGCGGTCGACGGCGTGGGGTCGCTGAGCCAGTGCGTCGTCGGGATGGCGCGGTGCGACGATCGGCAGCCCTGCCCGCAGCACGACGCGTGGAAGCCGCTGCGCAGCCAGATCCGCGACTTTCTGCAGGACACGAGCCTGGAGCGCATTGCCGGGACGCTGGAGACGAAGCTGCGGCTGCTGAACGTCGAGACCCCCGCCGAGGCGAGCGAGCCGTGATCCCGCGGGTCGCCTTCCGCGGGCGCCGTGTGTTCACTCGCGGTCGGTGACAAAGCCGTAGCGCAACTCGCCGGGGCGGCGCAGGCGCAGGTCGGATTCGAGCGGCAGCCAGGCGGCGCAGAGCAGCGGCCCGCGCCAGCAGCGGACGCCGGCGACGGGGGTGGCGAGCGTCAGGCCGTGGCGCGTGGTGAAGGTGTCGTACTCGATCTCGGGGATGCGGTGAAAGCCATCGTCATCGCCTGGGCCCTGCACCAGCAGCGCCCAGGGAGGCTCATCGCGCTGAACCCATTCCACGCCGGCGCGGTAGGCGTAGACGGGCAGGACCAGGGCGAGCGCGAAGGCGATCGTGGCGACGGCTGCCCGCCGGGAGATGGCGTGGCCCGGGAGGTCGCCGCTGGCGACGGCGTCGGTGTGGTCGGCAGCGGGCGGGCTCCGCCGGGCGGTGGCGACGACGGCGGCGGCGGTGACGATCGCCGCCAGGGGCCAGGTCATCGGCCAGGCGTAGCGCGGCCCGGGGCCGAGCAGGAACCACGCGACCAGAGCCACCGCGATGACGACCAGCGGGCCGGTGGCCGCGCGCAGGATGCCGGGCCGGGGTGGCTCGTCGTCCCCCGTCCGTCGCCCGCGCCAGCGCCGCAGGACACCCACCAGGCCCACCACGCCCGCCACGAGGGCCACGCCGGCGGGCAGGACCACCTGCACGAAGCTGCTGACCGGCAGGGCGATCGCCCACGGCCGCACCCACTCCCAACCCTCGATCTGGTCGCGCGACGTGTAAGGCGGGTCGATCAGGTCGCCGTACCAGGCCAGGGGCGTGGACTGGACGCGTTCGCTGATCCAGAGCGCCAAACCACCCTTGACGTGCATGTGGATGGCGTCGGTCAGCGGCTGGAGGCGATCTTCGGGCAGCCGCCAGTCGACGGGCGGGGCGATGACGGTGCTGGGGTACATCGCGTAGCCACTGAGGATGACGTTGCGCGCCATCCAGGGGCCGACGAGGAGCGTGGAGACGATGACGACGAGCGCGAGCGTGGCGACCCGCGTCCGCGCCGACGTGGGCGAGGCGGCGGTGGCAGGGGTGGACGAGCGGCGGAGGTAGAGGGCGACAGCGACGATCCACAGACCGAGCGCGAGGATCGCCGCGCTGAGCTTGAGGCAGACGAGCAGGGCGCAGAGGGCGGTGATGCTGACGACGGCGAAGCGGAGGCGCGGCTGGGGCCAGTCGGTGCTCATGGCGAGGCGCAGCAGCTCGGCGATGACGACGAAGCTGACAAGGCCGATCGCGGGGTCGGTGGTGGGGCTGGAGATGGCCTTGGAGAAGGCGACGCCGGCGAGCATGGGGATGAGGATGATGTAGTAGACGTCGAGGGCGGGGCGGGGGCTGCGGGCGCGGACGAGGCGCTGGGCGGCGACGGCGACGCGCGCGACGACGGGGAGCAGGAGCGAGCCGTTGACGAAGTGCTGGGCGCGTTCGTGCCAGGGGCCGAGGTCCAGGAGCGTGGCGTAGAGTAGGCCGGCGTGGTTGAGGGCCAGCGTGGGCATAAGGTTGGCCAGGCCCGGGACGATCGGGTAGGCGGCCTGCCACTGGAGGGTGGCATAGTGGTAGAGGCCGGAGTCGTGGGCGTCGCCGGGGCCGATGGCGCGGTTGGCGAGCCAGAGGGCGACGAGGGCAAGCGTGGCGGCGACGGCGGGGGTGGGCGTCAGGGCGCGGGCGAGAACGCGGCCGTGCGCGATGACGCCGACGATGCCCACGGCGAGGACGAGGGTCATGGCGAGGTGGTCGATGGGCCGGGCGAGGTGCCAGAGCTGGAGCAGGGCGACGACGCTGGCGAAGCCGAGCCAGAAGCAGGTGTGCAGCTCGTCGCCCTCGATGCCGCCCCACCACCCGGGCCAGCCCCATCGCCCGCGGCCGCCAAGCGCGCGGCGCACGATGAGCCCCCAGCCGATGAGCGTTGCGATCCACAGCGCCCAGGTGGAGAGGACGATCGCCATCGCCGAGATCAGCTCGAGCATCAGCCCACTCTTTATCGGTTAAACGCCAGGACGCCAAGTGCCGCCAAGGTCGCCAAGGGAACTGTCGGGTTCAACGGATCTGCGGGCGTGCCTCGGCGTCCTTGGCGCCTTGGCGTTGGAATTGAAGGCCTAATGCGCCTGGTCGCCGAAGCTGATCTCACCCTCTTCGATCTCGAGCTCGTCGGCGGTCTGGACGCGCTCGATCCGGCCGTCGCGGATCCAGACGACGCGGTCGGAGTTGGCGAGCATCTTGTGGTCGTGCGTGGCGGTGATGATGGTCACGCCTTCGTCGGTGGACAGGCCCTTCAAGATGTCGATGATCTCGCCGCCGGTGGTCAGGTCGAGGTTCGCGGTGGGTTCGTCGGCGAGGATGATGGTCGGGTCGTTGACGAGCGCGCGGGCGATGGCGACGCGCTGCTGCTGGCCGCCGGACAGCTCGCCGGGTCGGTGGGTCATGCGGTGGCCGAGGCCGACCTGGCGCAGCCGCTCGGCGGCGGCGTGCTCGGCGTCCTCGGGGGTGGCGCCGCGAAAGACGCGGGGCAGCGCGACGTTGCGCAGGGCGGTGAGCGCGGGGATGAGGTTGTAGGCCTGGAAGATGTAGCCGATGTAGTTGCACCGGACGTAGGCGAGCTGGCGGCTGCTGAGCTGCGTCAGGTCGAGCGGGCCGATGGTCACGTTGCCGGCCGAGGGGTGGTCGAGGGCGCCGATGATGTTGAAGAGGGTGGACTTGCCCGAGCCGGAGGGCCCCATGATGGAGAGGTATTCGCTGCGGTAGATGTCGAGGCTGACGTCGCTGAGGGCGTAGACGTCCTGCTTCTTCAAGCGGAAGACCTTGGAGACGTCGCGCACGGCGATGAGGTGGTCGCCGCGGCCGATGCTTGCGGCGCTGAGGCGCGGTTCCGCGTTGGGGTCGATCTGGGTCATGGTGGTGCCTGCATCAACGGCGAGGTCAGAACGGCAACTGGAACACGGCCTGGGCGAGGAAGGTGAAGCCGATGCCGAGCGTGCCGACGAGGCCCATGCCGCAGGTGAACCCGGCGAAGACGACGGGGATGTACTGCCGCCACATCAGCCCGAGCTTGCGCTGGAAGTAGTAGCGCCCGATGAGGGCGCCGATGAACTGGGGGATGACGGCGAAGGGGAGCGTCTGGTTCAGGCCCCGCACGACGCCGTAGACCAGGAAGATCGGGGCGCCGATCCAGCTAAAGGCGGCGAAGGTGATCGAGCCGATGACGCCGCCGGCGACAATGTACTGCCAGGTGAGCGCCTGCTCGAAGGGGGTGAAGCCGCCGAGCGTCGAGCTGTGGACGATGGCCTGGTTGGCGGCGGAGACTTCCCACCACTCCTGGGCGTAGAGGTACTGCGGGCCGGGGATCGGGCCCATCTGCCAGATGAAGTGGGCGAAGGCGAGCGAGCCGACGAGAACGATGGGGGTCAGCAGCAGTTCGGACTTCCACATCGACCAGAACTTGGTGCCCGTCAGCTCGCAGGAGCGGTAGAGGACGGTGACCGAGCCGTAGTTGTGGAACGGCATGGGCAGGAACCAGACCGCGACCCCCTGGTAGCCGGAAAGGATGAGCGTGGCCTCGCGGACGAAGGGGATGTTGACGACTTCGCCGGCGATGCCCTCCAATCTCGCGGACACGTAGCTGACCAGCGGCGTGTAGAGAAAGGCATAGAAGCACATGACGCCGACGACGTTCCAGTGGATGCCCTTCTCGGGATCGACGGTGTAGAGCAGCCAGGAGGAGACGGTGATGTAGAGGCAGGCGATGGTGAGGTAGATGCCGACGATGAGCGCGGGCGGGATGTCCCCGCGGCCCTCGGGGACGGTGGGGGTCATGGCCTCCAGGGAGTCGGCATGCTCGCGTTTGCGTCGCCGGTACTGGATGAGCCCGCGGGCGACGCTCCAGAAGCCGACCATCGCGATGGCCATCGCGATGCCGATGGAGAAGCTGAAGTAGAAGTCGATCTGGTTCTTGTAGAACGTCTCCTGCATCGCGTCGCCGGCGTTCCAGGTCGAAAGGATGTCGCCCTGGAAGGCGAAGGGCATCCACTCGGGCAGGCCGTTGTAGAGGATCGGGTTGGCGACGACGGTGATGATGAGCCCGAGGAAGCTGCCGACCATCGCCCAGAAGGGCAGCACCATGCCCAGGATCACCTGCCCGAGATCGAGCGCGATGGCGATGGGCACCGCGGAGAGCAGGTCGGCGGTCTCGGCGGTGTAATCGATGAAGGGCACGGGCAGGATGGTGATCGGCTCGTCGAGCAGGGCGCCGGTGACGGTCGGCAGGCCGAGGTAGACCAGCCCGAAGACGAGCCCGAGCATCGCGCCGACGGAAAAGACGCGCCAGCGCCAGTTGCCCGTGCGCCCGCCGTCCTCCGGCTCGTCGCTGGCGGAGACGTGGCTGGCGATCTCCTCCTCCTGCTCCTCGCTCAGCGCGATGATGCCCTGGGCCTGGACGGGGGCCATCGGGAACGGGAGGCGCTCGAGGTCGCTGGTCAGCCGGAACAGGCCGTAGCCCAGGACCATGTTGTCCAGTCGGCCGACGATCATGTTGAAGGCGATCAGCCCCAGCGCGGGAAGCCACTCCC
This sequence comes from Phycisphaeraceae bacterium, assembly GCA_040905445.1. Classification (GTDB taxonomy): domain Bacteria; phylum Planctomycetota; class Phycisphaerae; order Phycisphaerales; family Phycisphaeraceae; genus SKPT01. The sequence goes on from JBBDRN010000035.1 coordinate 78,321, forward strand.
AGCGAAAGAGGTAGCGGCTATCCAGGACGCCCGGATCGCGCGGGGCGACCCAGTTGGGGATCTGCTCGGCGACGCCGGCGGCGGTGGCGGCGTCGGACGTGCGGTAGAACTGGGCCCAGAGCGCCCCCATCCCGCCGTGGAAGTTGCCCTCCAGTTGCGAGACGGTGACCATGATCGCGCTGGAGACGTAAAAGAGGGTGAAGATCTGGGCCTTGCGCAGGGTCTTGTTGGCGCGGCGGGCGACCTCGATGAAGAGGATGACGGTGACCCACTGCGCCGCCGGGCCCACCGACCCGGTGCCGGCGATGAGGGTCATGTAGATCGAGCCGGGCACCATCAGCAGGGCGACGAAGATCGCGCCGAGGAAGGTGGCCCAACTGAAGCCGTCCTCGAAAGTCGAAGGCGGCTCGAGCAGCGAGCGGAACTCCTCGAGCTCGCGATCGACGCGGGGCCCGGGCGGGTTGTTCGACTGCTTACTCACCAATCCGCTCCAGGGAATTCAATGCACAATGAACCATGCACAATGGACAAAGCGGAGCAGTGACCGCTCGCCTCTTGTGCCTTGTTATTGTGCATTGTGCATTGTCCATTGTGCATTTCAGGTCCTGCCTCCCGCCGGCTCGGTCGCGGCGCCCGGGCCGGTCGCCGTCGCGCCGCCCCTGGCGCCGGCGGCGTGGGCGTCCTGCTCGCCGAGCGTCTGGAGCGTTTCCATGCGGTAGCGCTCGATCATTTCGTTCGAGAGCGTGCGCCAGAGCAGGAACTGGCGGCGAAGGTCGCGGATGAAGACCTTGTTCGAGCGGTACCAGTCGCCGCGCGCGCCGCTGAGGCGCTGGGCGCGGATCATGACCTCGTCGACGCCCTCGATCTCGGAGGGCACGGCGGTGAGCACCAGGTGCTGGGTGACGCCCAGGTCGAAGGGGGCGAGGGCGAGCTCGGAGGAGAGCTCGAGGTTGCCCTTCTCGTCGCGGCGGATCAGGACGTTGGAGGCGGCGAAGTTGCCCAGGCCCGCGTCGTCGTGTCGGCGGAAGTGCTCGGCGAGGAAGCTGACGACGCCGGTGATGTCGTAAGCCGAGACGGTGAACGGGAAGGTCATCGCCAGCTCGTCGCCGTCGGGCACGGGCATGCGCCAGGCGCGGGCGAGGCCCGGGTTGGCGCTGAGCGACGCGCGGCGGGCGGGATAGATGGCGGAGACCATGACGGTGGCCATGACGATGCCGATGGCGAACAGGGAGTTGGTCGAGGAGTAGTTGATCGAGGGCGGGTCGATCCACCCCATCTGGGCCATCTGCGTGGCGACGAGCGCGACGCCCTGGGCCAGGAGCTGGCCGCCCATGCCGCCGACGACGGCGTAGACGGCGGCCTCGGCGAAGAAGAGGACGCCGACGTGCCCCGGGCTGAGGCCCAGGGCGCTGAACGTGTAGATCTCGCGCTCGCGGTCGCTGATCGACCCGAGCAGCGTACCGAAGATGATCAGCCCGCCCAGCAGCACGGGCACGGCCAGGGCCAGTCCGCCGGTGACTTCCGTGAGCACGGTGAGGATCATGCGCTCGATGCCCTCGGGGCCGGCGACCCAGACGGGCGTGAGGACGAGCTCGGCGAGGGCGCGGCCCTGCTCGAGCGGGTCGACGTCGTCATCGGGGTAGAGCGTGAGCACGTGCAGGTTGCCGCCCAGCTCACGGACGATGTCGGTGGACGTGATGGCGATCTGGTCGGCGCTCAGGTAGGTGAAGTCCCGGTCCACCTCGTCGGCGACGAGCAGCTCGGTCTCGCTGACCTCCTCGTCGAGTCCCTCGGCGGTGACGTTCTGGAAGTTGACGGGGAGCATGGCGTTGCGGTCGAGCTGGCGCAGACGCTGCAGCTCCGGGCCGTCAAGCGTGCCGGCGAAGGTGAGCGATCGGCCGTCGATGCGGACGACCTCGCCGAGCTCGAGCTCGAGCAGTTCGGCGTAGATGCGGGGCAGGAAGACGCCGCCGGCTTCGATGGCGGCCTGCTTCTCGGCGACGGAGCCGTCGCCGAGGGCCCTGGCGAGGCCCGGCCAGCGCTCCAACTCCTCGGGCGTGACGCCCAGGATCGCGTCGATGTGCTGGGCCCGGCCGTCCGCGAGGCGGGCGACGTTGATGGCGGGCTCCTCGCCGGACTTGCGGACGCGCCACCACTGCTGGGCGAGATAGCCGTCTTCGCCCGCCTCACCTTCGAGCAGGCGGGTGATGTCGCGCGGCAGCTCCGAGTAGTCGAGGTTGCGCAGCAGCATGCCCGAGGGCATCAGCTCGGTGACCGGGCCCTCGTAGACGGTGCGCACACCGATCGTCCGCGTGAACGACGCGAAGCCCAGGATCGTGAAGGTGAGCATGATCACCGTGATCGCGGTGAGCGTCGTGCGCGTCGGCCGGCGGCGCATCGTCGACATGCCCATGCCCACGGCGGCGAGCAGCGTCCCGGTGTGGCTGACCTCGGCATCATGCACGCCCACGCGCTGACCCTGCAGGGCCTTGAGCTCGACGCGGAACTTGCGGATGACCAGGTAGATCACGAGGCTCGAAAGCAGGATGATGGCGAAGGCGAGGAAGATGATGATCGGCGTCGCGGCGATGGCGAAGCCCGGGTGCATGAAAAACAGCAGCGCGAAGGTGATGAGAAACGCAACGGTGAAGCCCATGATGCGGCCGTAGACGCTCGTCGAGCAGACGAGCAGGCGCTCGAGCGCGAAGGCGAAGGGGATCGCCAGCAGCAGCAGCAGGACGATGGCGTGGACGAGGTCGTCCATCGCCTGCCGCAGCGGGCCGTAGACCTTCTGCCCGAGCGCGGCGCCCTGGAGGTGGGCGGCCTCGATCTCGGCGAGGGACTGGAGCTCGCCGGCATCGTCGCGGGCCTGGCGTGAGCGGCTGTGCAGCAGCTCCAGGTCGGTGCTGCTGACGCCGCGCGTGCGCAGTTGGCGCAGCCGCTGCTCGTTGAGCCGCCAGACGTCGACGGACGCGATGGGTGCGAGCCGGACCGCCGGGCCGATCGAGGCGGCGGAGTAGCCGGCGCCGTAGGGCGGGTTCTCGGCGATGTTCAGCAGGACGGGGCCCATCGGCTGGAAGACCTTGATGCGGTCATCGACGATGGCGTCTTCGACGTAGAAGAAGGTGTGTCCGCCGAGCTGGCCCCAGAGCACCTCGTTGTCGCGAAAGCCGGCGTTGGTCGCGGCGCGGAGCACGCGCAGCAGTTGCGGGCGCAGGTCGTAGGTCTGCATGCCCGTGAGCGTCACGCCGTTGGCGCGGAACAGCTCGACGCGGATGGAGGTGGTGATGTCGTGGTGCAGCCGCTCCTGCATGGTGATGGCGGTGACGCGGCCCGTGTCGCTGAAGCGGGCGCCGAGGGTCGCGAGCTCGCGGTGCGTGTCGTTGCGCGCCGCGAGGATGCGGAAGCGGCCGTTCTGATCGACGGCTTCGAGCATGAGCGGGTCGTAGTCGCGCACGAGCCCGATGTCGCGCAGCTCCGTCCAGTTCTGGATCTGTCCGGTGCGCGGGTACATGGCGAGCAGGGTGCCGGCGGCGGGGCGATCCTCGGCGAGTCCGCCGATGACCTGCATGCTGACGTACTCGCCCGTGGAGCGGTTCTTGGACCAGCCCTGGTGCTTGCTGCGGTGCTGCGAGGTGAATCGGGCGCCGAGCGAAAGCGCCTCGGTGTCGGCCGCGGCGCTGACAAGCTGGCCGGCCTCGATCGCGTGGCGGCGCAGGGCACGCCAGTCGAGGCGGTCGACGGTGTCGGCCGGGTGGCCGTCGCGTGGGCGGGCGTCGTGCCCCGTCATCAACGCCAGGTTGTAGAACCCGAACGTACCCGCGATCGCCCCGCTGTTGACGAACGGCTGCGGCGCGAAGCTCATGCCGAGCATCGTGTCGCGCAGCGTGCGCTCCTCCAGCGCGTGCTCGTCGCCCAGGACGTCGACTGCGCGGTTGAGCGCGGCGAGCACCTGGCCGTAGTACCCGGGGCTGTCCGCCTGGGCGCTGGTGACGCGGAAGTGGTAGCGGTGGGTCCAGTCGCCCACGACGGCGCCCCACAGCCCGCCGCCGTCGGAGAGGTTCAACGTCGCGTGCAGCGTGATGTGGTTGTCGCCCAGCACCGCGTGTAGCGCTTCGCGCTGGACGTCGATCGCCCGCAACTGCTCCAGCTCCTCGAGCCGGCGGTCGAAATGCTCCAGCGCCGATCGCTCCAGCTCCGCGTAGATCGGCTCGAAGCTGTCGGCCAGGGCGATCAGGTCCTCCGGCTCGTCGTTACGCAGTTCCCACTCCTCGAACTCGCCGCGGCGGTGGCGGGCCAGCTCCCCCTGGTGGTGCCGCAGCCGATCATGGTGCAGCTCGCGGCGGATGTCGTCCCACCGCAGACGCTGGGCGTCCCAATCGGTCTCGCGGGCCTCGATCGGCGCCAGCCGGCGGTCGAGCACCGCCAGCTCGTGCTCGCCGGCCGCCCGTTGCTCGGCCGCCTGCTCGCGCTCTCGCACACGCGATGCCCGCTCCTCGCCGGTCTCGCGGGCGATGTCCTCGTCCAGCTCCTCGATCTGCTCCGACAGCGCCTCCAGCTCGTCCCGAAGCTCGATGCGGCGCAGGCGCAGCGGCTCCATTTCCAGGCGCAGGACCTTGAGCTGCTGGCGCAGGTCGCCGCGCTGGGCGTCGGCGACGGCCTCGAGCGTGACACGCAACCGCCCGGCGAGCGTCTCGTCCTCCTTGGGGATATAGAGCAGCCCGTCGCGGGCGAGCCAGTCGCGCATCTGCTGAACAAAGGCGTGCTCCTGGGCGTGATGCTGCGCCTGCGCGCTGCGACCCTCGTCGTCGTAGACGTCGCCCGCCAGCGCCCAGTAAACCTCGCGCGCGCCCTGGTGATACCGCGCCTGGTTGTCGAGGAACATCAGCACCACGTCGCGCCGCGGCGGGTTCTCGGCGATGCGCTCGGCGAGCTCCAGCAGCGCCGCGACGTTGGCCGCCGACCGCGCCCCGGGGCTGCGCGTGGGCACGGTGCCGAAGGTGTCGTAGTGCGCCGCGAGCACGAGCGTCTCGCGCTCCTCGGGCCGGCGCTCAAAGGACGGATCGGTGCCCGGGATGCGGGCCACCAGGTTGCGCCCGAGCCGGCGCTCCCATTGCATCTCGCTGTGCACCGTCGCCTCGGCGCGGTCGCGGCGCAGGTCGAGCCCCGCGTCGGCGGCGGCGGCCTGGGCGTCGGCGTCGGCGTAGAGACGCACCAGGTTGCCCGGCACGCCCGCGTGCTTCGGCTGCACCGGCGTGGCACGCTCCTCACCCTCCAGGAAAATCACCGCATGCGCGCCAAGCGCAAATGCCAGCTCCCAGTTGCGCCCGCTGTCGTAGTCGAGCACCACGATCGCCCCCTCGGGCGAACGCTCCCCGTAGTCGCGCACGTCCCCGCGGCCGACGTAGAGCATCGGCCCGGTCAGGCCGTCCTCCGGCGTCACGGGTGAGGCGATGACGTTCGGCCGCAGCGGCGCGAGCCCGATGGCGGTATCGCCGACAAGCAGCTCGCAGCGGAGCGAGCGCGTCTGCCAGACGGGCATGTCCAGCGGCAGCACGTCCTCGATGCCCAAGCCCGTCAGGCGGTCCTCGACGTACGCGGCCGCCTCCCACGCCTCGTCGGTGCCCGAGAGGCGATGCGGGTGGGCCGTCAGCGCGGCGAGATCCCGCTCAAACTGCGCTTCGTCGGCCATCGCGGCGAAGGCGGGGGCGATGGCGGTCAGCGCCAGCACGACGGCGGCCATCGTTTTGTACATTGTGCATGATGCGTTGTGCATGGCCTTCACGCCTCGCCTCCGATGCGTCCAAGCTTGATCGTCAGGTCCTTGCGCTCTTCGACGCGTTCGACGCGGCCGTCGCGGATCCACATGATGCGGTCGCAGATGTTCAGCAGGCGGTGGTCGTGGGTGGAGCATACCACCGTCACGCCGCGCTCCTTGTTGATGCGCTCGAGAATGTCGAGGATCGACTGCCCGGTCTTGAGGTCGAGGTTGGCGGTGGGCTCGTCGGCGAGCAGGATGCGCGGGCGGTTGCTCATCGAGCGGGCGATCGCGGTGCGCTGCTGCTGGCCGCCGGACATCTCGATGGGGCGGTGGTCCCACCGGTCGGCGAGGCCCACGAGGGCGAGCAGCTCCATGCCGCGCTTGCGGGCGTCTTCGGGCTGCACGCCGGCGAAGGTCATGGGGACGGTGATGTTCTCCAGGGCCGTCATGTAGCTGATGAGGTTGTAGCTCTGGAAGATGTAGCCGATCTTGCGGCAGCGGAGAAAGGCCAGCTCGACGGCGGAAAGCTGGGCGACGTCGACCTCATCGATGAGGATGCGGCCCTTGGTCGGCGAGTCGAGCGCGCCGATCATGTTGAAGTAGGTGCTCTTGCCCGAGCCGGAGGGGCCCATGACGGCGATGAGCTCGCCGCGGCGGATCTTGGAGTCCACGCCGCGCAGCGCGTAGGTGGTCGCCTCGCCTTCGCCGTAGCTCTTTTCGAGCCCGAGGGTGCGGATGATAGTGGCCTGGCCGTCGTCGGCGTCGGCGGCGCGGGCGGCGTCGTGGTGGACGTTGGGGGCGGTCTGCTCGGTCATGCGCGCCTCTCGAATGTCGCCCGCGGGGTGGAGCACCGGCGCGCGGCCGCCGCGCGGGAGCAGCGGTGGAACGCGAGTGCGGCGAAATTGACGCTGCGGTCATTCAACGCGCATGGCCTCCATCGGGGCGAGGCGGGCGGCGACCCAGGCCGGGCCGATCGCGGCGACGGCGGCCAAGGTCACGCCGGTAACGAGCGAGAGCGTGGCGGCGATGGCGACTTCGTCGAGCACGGGCGTCGCGCCGCCGAGCAGCCCGCCATATTCCACCACGCCGCGGAGCAGGGCCAGCAGCATGCCGAGCACGACGCCGATGAGTCCGCCGACGAGCCCCTGGATGACGGCTTCGAAGACGAACATCATCATGACGAAGGCGTCCATGGCGCCCAGGCACTTCATGGTGGCGATCTCGGTGAAGCGTTCGGTGACGGACATGAGCATGGCGTTGGCGACGCCGACGACGCAGACCATGAACGACAGGCCGATGAGCCACATCGTCTGCGCCGGTAGGCCGAAAAGTCCCTGGCGGGGCTGGATGTCGATGTTGGTGACGACGGCGTCGAGGCGCTTTTCGCGGCGGTAGGCCTCGGCCAGCGAGTCGACGTGGGCCTTGTCGGTCAGCGCCGGGCGGGCGCCGGCGTCGCGCAGCACGCCGGCAAACCAGTCGCCGCGTCCGCCGGCGACGTAGTGCATCGTGTCGTCGAAGGTCACGTCGCCGGGCGAGATGTTCAGCCGGCGAGCGACGGCCGCGCGAACGTTGGGCTCGGCCATCAACTCGGAAAGCTCGTCCATGTGCGACGCGCGCTCGGCGAAGCGGCCGACGGCGTCAAGACCCTGCTCGTCGACCGCGTAGCCCAGCTCCCGCAGCATCGTGCCCAGTCCCTCGGGCTGCTCGGTAAACAACGCACGCGGCGGCAGGTCGGGGTAGGCCTCGGCCAGCGCGTTGATCGCCCGGCGGTGGCCGCGGTGGATCCGCCCCGCCGCGTCGCTCAGCACCGGGCGCTGCTCGTCGATCAGCCGACGAAACGCCGCCATGTCGTCCAGCGGCGGGCGGATGCCGAGCTGCTCGGCGTCCGCCTCGAAACGCGCCCACTGCTCCGGGTCGCGCAGCCGGTCGAACAACCGGTCCGGCTCAACCTCGCCCACGAGACGGATCCGCTGCGCCAGTGGCAGCGCCGTCAGGTGCGCCCGCGCCGCGGCGCGGGCGTGGGCGGCGTCCACGACCTGGGCAAACGCCGCCTCGTCCAGGCCCGACCACGCCCGGTACTCCGCCAGCCGCTGCTCATCGCCGGCCGCGAGGTGCTCGACGATCGCCGCGGTGGCGTCGGGCGAAGTCACGCGCGTGATGACGCGGCCGAGCGATCGGCTGTCGCGCAGCTCGCGGGCGGCCTGCAGCTCCGCCTCGTGCGCCATCAGCCCGTACGCCAGCATGTGCACCAGGAACGCCACGGCCAGCGCGAGGATCGCCACGGTGATCATGGACCGGAACAGGCGATAGGACATCCCCGACAGTGCCAGTTGAAAGCACCGCCTGGGCCCGAGCTTGACCTGCTGCCTCGCCTCGATCGGCTTCACCGCAACGCCTCCGGGCCGTAGCCTCCTGGAAACACGAATGAACACGATCCGGCCGGCCTGGTGCGCCCCGCGTGCCCCCGGCGGCTTGTCCACCAGTGCATCCCGCGCCGCGGTTGTCCATGCTCACAACGCCGCCGCATCATTCCTGGCCCTCTCCCCGGCCGCCCTGCGGCAGCACCATGACCATCAGGTTGCGCTTCAGCAACGTGCCGAGGTACTCCATGACCGCCACCCGGGCCTCGTGGAAGCGCAACTGGTGACGGGTGGCGAAGCGTTCGATGATCTCCTCCGTCCGCCGCTTGCCGTTGCACATGCGCCACAGCTCCTGGCCCTGCTCGTCGAGCACGTAGCGCTTCTCGTCGCGGAACTGGCAGAACCAGCCCAGCGGCGGGCCCATCCACCACGGCTGGCGGATCGGGACGCGCAGGACGAGGGCCTTGCCCTGCTGCTTGACGCGCACCGCCTGGTTGACGGTGGGCACGGCGTCGAGCAGATGGCGGCTGGCGTCCCGCTGGACCCGTGCCAACTCTTTGCCTTTTAGCCGCTTACCCATCGACCCGGCTCCTCGCGACGATCGCAACAGCCTACCCGAACGCCCACCGGTTCCGCCACCCCCGCCACCCCCGCCGTCCCCGCCAGCGTCGATATCGTTGACGCCGGCCCGGTCGCGGCGTGGGCGTCCGTCCGTCCCCGGCCCGCGCGGCGCTGGGCGCGCTCGCCGCGCCGGCCCGGCGGCGACAGCCGGGTGACCTGGTAGACCGCGTTTTCCCGTTCACATTGCCAGACGACGTCCTCGCGGGAGCGTAGCCGGCCGGCCCAGCGCTGCAGCGGTGTGCCAGGCTCGCGCGAGGTCGCCCGCACCGCGCTGTGCGGCGGGTGGTGGGCGGCGGCCATCTCGAAGTCGACATCCCGGCCAAGGGCCTTGCGCATCAGCGCCTCGGGGCCCTCGTACCAGTTGCGCGCCATGCCCATCCGCCGGACGACCAGTTCCGGGCCGACGACCTCCAGCCCGGCGGCGTTGCGCTGCTTGTGCCCGTCCTTGCCCCGGGGCTTGAAGCGCAGGGAGGTGTCGGCCGGGTTGACCTGGACCTGGTCCAGACGCCAGCCCGGGGGCGATTCGACCTCCAGGTCGAACGCACGCCAGCGCGTCGCCTCCTGGCCCCGGCAGACGATCTCGATGCGTGTCAACAGCGCCGTAACCCCCGACCCCGCCTCATTCCCCGCCTCATTCCCCACCTCATCGCCCGCTTCGTCCGCTTCGGGATTCAGGACGACGGCTTCGAGCAGCCGGGCGGTGGACGGGTCGTAGCGCAGGGCGCGGGTCATGATGTGGCCGGCCTCGACCCGCCGGCGCAGGCCGCGCCAGCCGGCGATCGGCTCGAAGGGGTAGAAGACGGCGTCGGCGTCGCGTTCGAGCTGCCGCGCGCGGTGGTCGGCGATCATCTGGGCGAGGTCCGGCTCGCGATCGAGGTCGCGCCAGCGGACCTGGAGACGCTGCTGTCGGCGATCGACCAGCGACAGGCTGCCCTGCTCCGGCCGCGTCCCGTGCCGCACGATCTCCCACTCGGCCGGCACCGTCAGACGCAGACCCATCCATTCAACCCTTTGCTGCCCGGCAACCACGCTCATCTGACAGTTCAGACCACCGCCCCCTGGAGAGGAATTCAGCCACGCCCCGCCACCCTCAAGCCCGCATGGTGTACCTGATTTCGGCCGCCCCGTCGAGGGGAGCGGCGGCGGGGGCGGGGGGGCTCGGGTTCCGGGTTCCGGGATCCGGGATCCGGTTTCGCAGAGGCAACGGCTAATCGCCAATGGCTAACAGCCAAGAAACGCCAGCCACTCCTGGTTGCCCCCCTTCTCGCCACGTACGGGCGAGGGCGCCTGGCCAGCGACGCGCCAGCCCCCCTGCTGCAACTCGGCGAGCACGCGCTGGGTCACGTCGCGGGCGTCGTTGTCGCCCAGCACCCCGCCGCGCCAGCCCCGGGGGCGGGCACCCGCGCCCACGGCCTCATAGTGAGGCTTGATGAGGGTGATAACGCCCACGGCGTCGGCGCGCAGCCAGCGCTGGGCGGCCGGCATCGCCCGCGCCTGCCGCGTCCAGCCGAGGTCGACGGTGACCAGGTCGCACCCGGCGAAGCCGTCGATCCGCTCGCGCGGGTCGAAGTGCAGGGCGTTGGTGCGCTCCAGGACGGTGACGCGCTCGTTCTGGCGCAGCGTCCAGGCGAGCGCGCCGTAGGCGGTATCGACGGCGAAAACGTGGGCGGCCCCGCGTTGCAGCAGGCAGTCGGTGAAGCCGCCCGTCGAGCAGCCGAGGTCGGCGCAGACGAAGCCGGCGGGGTCGATGTGGAACGCGTCGAGGGCGGCGGCGAGCTTGAGCCCGCCGCGCGAGACGTAGGGGTTATCATGGTCCGTCCGCTTCGCCATCGGGGACATCATGCCGGGCATGCACCGCATTGTCATCATCGGCCCCTGCGGCGCCGGCAAGAGCACGCTCAGCCGCAAGCTCGCGAACCGCACCGGCCTGCCCATCTATCACATGGATCGCCTGCACTGGCACCCGGGCTGGATCGAGGGCAGCCGCGAGGAGCTCATCGAGCGGCTGACGCCGATCCTCCAGCAGGACCGCTGGATCATCGACGGCAACTACTCGGGTACGATGCCGCTGCGCTTCACGTATGCCGACACCGTGGTGTTCCTCGACCCGCCGCCGCGCGTCTATCGCTGGCGGGTGGTCAAGCGTTTCCTCACGAACCGCGGCCGCACGCGGCCCGACATGGCCGAAGGCTGCCTGGAAAAGCTCGACGGCGAGTTCCTCCGCTACGTCTGGCGTTTCCATCGCGACAGCCGGCCGCGGCTCCTGCAGAAGCTCGACGAGCACCTCACGGAAAAGCACCGCCTCATCGTCCTGCGCACGAATCGCCAGGTGCGGCAGTTCCTCGTCAGTGCGGCAGCGACAGGTCAACCCGGCGATCGGTTCACCGCCGTTTAGCCGCCGCGCCCACGCGGCGTCCCCGCCCCCAACAACGCTCCCGGATGTTAAATTGTCCCATCATGCCCTCCCCCTCCCGCACCGACGCGCCCGCCAAGCCCGCGACGCCCGACCACCCGATCCACGAGCTGCTCGTCCGGCGCTGGAGCCCGCGTGCCTTCGCGGAGCGGCCTGTCGAGGCCGCCAAGCTCCGTCGGCTGTTCGAGGCGGCGCGGTGGGCGGCCTCGTCATTCAACGAGCAGCCGTGGCGCTTCTTCCTCGCCACGCGCGACGACCCGGCCCGCTTCGAGCAGGCCGTTAGCTGCCTCGTCGAGGGCAACCAGGCCTGGGCCCGCCACGCGCCGGTGCTCATCCTCACGGCGATCCACACGCGCTTCACGCGCAACGACAAGCCCAACCGCGTCGCCCTGCACGACCTGGGCCTCGCCATGGGCAGCCTCACGCTGCAGGCCACCGCGATGGACCTGCACGTGCACCAGATGGCGGGCGTCAAGCTCGACCGTGTGCGCGAGGTGTATGCGCTGCCCGAGGCGTTTGAGCCGCAGACCGCCGCGGCGGTCGGTTACGGCACGAGCGACCTCAGCCGGCTCCCCGCCAACCTTCACGACGCGGAGCGCGGGCCGCGCGAGCGCCTGCCGCTCGCCGAGTTCGTCTACAGCGAGTCGTTCGGCCAGCCCGCGCCGGAGGTGCGGAAGTAACCGCGCAAACGCGACGAAGCCCACGGATTGCCGCCCGTTTCTTTCAGGACCCCGTTCATGAACGATTTTCTCGGCCGCGGCAGCCCGCTGGCGAAGTTCCTCAGCCTCACGCTGACCGTGCTCCTCACGGCCGTCGCCACCGCGCTGATCATGATGGGTCGGCCGCTGCTCGCGCTCGCCGCGGCCGTGATCGCCGGCTACGCGATTTCGATCTATCTCGACGTCTTTCGCGACGAGTTCGTCGCGCAGTTGCGCGAGGATCGGCGCGAGCGGCCGTAGGATCCGCGATCACTTCACAAACGAGCTGGCCAGGTCGTCGCCCGCCGTCGCCGCGACCTCTTTTTTCTCGAACGTCGAGTTGGCGATCAGCTCCTGGATGAGGGCGTCGAACGCCTCGCGATCGGTGGGCAGGTCCACGGGCTTGTGACGGATGCCGCTCATGAGCATCGCGTTGCCCAGCTCCAGGCCCCGGATGCCGTCGCGGGCCGGCGCGATCAGCTTTTCGCCGTGCAGGATGGCGTTGATGAAGTTGCGCGTGATGCCGAGGTGCCCCGCGTCGCGACCGCCGGGCTTGATGGTCTGCACGTCGTGCGGCGGCTTGGCGAAGCGCTCGGTGGTCGTTTTGCTATAGGCGAGCGCGCCGGCATGGTTGCGCAGCAGCTTGATCTCGCCGGCCTCGGCGATCAGCGTCGCATCCTCGCCGACGATCTCCAGCCGGTTGACGCCCGGCGCCTCGGCGGTGGAGGTGATGAAGGTCCCCGTCGCGCCGTTCTCAAACTCCAGCAGCGCGTTGACCTCGTCCTCAACCTCGATGTCGTGGTACTTGCCCAAGCCCACCTGCGCGGTGACGCGCTTGGGCAGGCCCACGAGCCACTGGAAGAGGTCGAGGTTGTGCGGGCACTGGTTGATGAGCACCCCGCCGCCCTCGCCCGACCAGGTGGCGCGCCACCCGCCCGAGTCGTAGTAGGCCTGGGTGCGGAACCAGATGGTGATGGTCCAGGAGACGCGGTGCAGGCGGCCGATGGCGCCGCTGTCGATGATGCGCTTGACCTCGCGCCACAGCGGGTTGACGCGCATCTGGAACATCGCGCCGAAGACGAGCTCGGGATGCCGATCGGCCTCGTCGATCATCTCCTGCGCCGCCTTGGCGGTGACGCCGATCGGCTTCTCCGTCAGCACGTGCAGCCCCTGCTTGAAGGCCGCGATCGCGTAGGGCGGGTGGAAGTAGTGCGGCGTGGCGATCAGGACGGCGTCGACGAGGCCCGAGCCGATCAGCTCGTTGCCATCCTCGAACACCTTGACGCCATACTCGGCGGCATGCGCCCGCGCCGACTCGCTCGGGTCGGCGGCGGCGACGAACTTCACGCCCGGGACGTCACCGAAGCTCTTCATGTGGCTGCGGGCCATCCCGCCGATGCCGATCACGCCGAGTCGTACCTGATCCATGGAATTCTCCTCCGGGAGCGGGTGGCGGGGTGCCGGGTGGCAGGGTGGCGGGGCGGCCCTCCATCCGAGGCCGAGACACGCCGTTTATACCGCGCCGCGAAGGCACGATCAAAGCCCCGCGCCCGCACCGCCGCGCCGCACGCGCCCTCCCCCGTCTGCGGCGGCCCAGCGGACCCGACGCGCGGCGCACCGCGCGCTAAATCTCTATCATGCCCGCGAGGCGCAACCCCCGATGTGCGTCCATCCGTGTTCATTCGTGGCTATTTTTCGAGGCAGGCATTTTCCATGGAGCTATCCCAGCGCGTCCGCGGCATCAAGCCCTCCAGCACCCTGGCCGTCACCGCCCGCAGCAAGGCGATGAAGGCCGAGGGCCTCGATGTCGTCGGCTTCGGCGCCGGGGAGCCCGACTTCGACACGCCGGCCCACATCAAGCAGGCCGCCATCGCCGCCCTCGAAGCGGGCATGACCAAGTACCAGCCCGCCGCCGGCACGCCCGAGGCCCGCAAGGCCGTCGCCACCTACATGAACGAGCGCTTCGGGTACGACTACGCGGCGGAGAACGTGCTCATCAGCGTCGGTGGCAAGCACGCGCTCTACCAGGCGTTCCAGGCGATCCTCGAGCCCGGCGACGAGGTGCTCCTGCCCACCCCCTACTGGGTCTCCTATCCCGAGCAGGTCCGGCTCGCCGGCGGCAGCGTCCGCGAGATCGCCGGGGCCGTCGACAACGACTTCAGGATCACGCCCGAGCAGCTCGCCGCCGCCATCACCGACCGCACGCGCGTGCTCGTGATCAACAGCCCGTCGAACCCGACGGGGACGATGTACTCGCGCGCGGAGCTGACCGCGCTGGCCGACGTTGTCGCCGCGCACCCGCGGCTGGTCGTCTTCTCGGACGAGATTTACGAGCGCCTGGTCTACGGCGACGTCCCGTTTGCCAGCTTCGCGAGCCTGCGCGAGGAGGTGGGCCGGCGCACCGTCACGTTCAACTGCCTGAGCAAGACGTACGCGATGACGGGCTGGCGGATCGGCTTCACGATCGGCCCGGCGCAGCTCATCGGCGCGATGACGGCCATGCAGGGGCAGATGACGAGCAACATCACGAGCTTCTGCCTGCCCGCCGTCGAGGCCGCGCTCGCCGGCCCGCAGGACGAGGTGGAGACGATGCGCCAGGCCTTCGCCGAGCGCGGCCGACACATGCACGCGCGGCTCAGCCGCATGCCCGGCATCCGCTGCCCCGAGCCGACCGGGGCGTTCTACGTCTTCCCCGACATCAGCCAGGCGGCGATCGGCAAGCACGACCCGGCGGGCCTGGTGCTCGACACCGCCGGCAGCTTCGCCGACAGCCTGCTCGAGCACGCCAGGGTCGCCGTCGTCCCCGGCGAGGACTTCGGCGCCCCGACGCACGTGCGCCTGAGCTTCGCGACGAGCATGGAGCAGATCGACAAGGGGCTCGACCGCCTCGAAGGCTTCCTCGCGACACTCAAGTAGGGGCTCCGGAAGGGACGAGGGGGGGGTGTTTGGGGAACGATGTTCGTGCCCGCCGTAGGCACGGAGGGGCCGCATGAAAATCGAGTACGAGCAGCGGCTGGCGGATCTGGCGGCATTCTCGCGGTACTACCTGGACCTTTCGGGCGAGGCCTCGATGTCGGCCCGCATCAAGGCGAGCATCAAGTATCCGCTGGCCATCATCGCCATGACCGCGTTGATCAGTTTCGAGGCGGAGTCCGCGGCGGCGGTGACGATCGGCTTGGTTTCCGCCGTCGTGCTCGGGAGCTGGACGTACCGGAGCCATCCCGCGAGGCTTCGCCAGAGCACGGAGGACACATTCCTGCAACTGCCGCCCGACCGGTTGGAGGGGCTGCGGACAATCGAGCTTGAGGCGGACGCGCTCGTGGAGCGGGGGCCGGAGATGGAGATCCGCACGCGGTATTCAGCAGTGGGCCCGGTGATGTCGACGCAGCGACACACGTTCATCCTCATCTCGCCGCTGCAGGCTCACGTGATCCCGCACGACCAGGTGGACGAGGCGACACGGGCGGCCTTCTGTGCAGCGTTGGAGCAGCGCATCGAGGCGTCGGCCGAGCTCGTGCCCGGGGCGTCCTGACGGCCGGGTGCCACGACGCTAAAATCACCGCGAACGAGTTTTACAAGATCCATTGCCCCCCGAGGCCTTCATGACCGACTCCCACGCCGACCTTCAGCAGGAAGCCGTTGCCGACCTGCTCAGCGACCTGCGGGCCCGGATGCAAAACATCCGGGACTCTCTTTGACTACGACCGGAAACTGACGCAGCTCGCGGAGTTCGAGGCGCGGATGGGCCAGGCCGACTTCTGGGACGACCCCGCCAAGGCCAACGCCACCGTCGCCGAGCTCAAGGCCGCCAAGGCCATCACCGTCCCCATCACCGACATCGCCGAGCAGCTCGATGAGTTGGAGCTGCTCTGGCAGATGGCGGGCGAGGAGGATGACGCCGACACGCGCGACGAGGTGCGCCGGAAGCTGCCCGAGCTTCAGCAGCAGCTCGACCGCCTCGAGACGATCTCCCTGCTCGGCGGCAAGTACGACGCCCACAACGCGTACCTGACCATCTACGCCCGCGAAGGCGGCACCGAGGCCCAGGACTGGGCCGAGATGCTGATGCGCATGTACCTCTACTACTGCGAACGCCAGGGCTGGAAGGTCGAGGAGATCGACCGCACCGAGGGCGAGGAGGCGGGCCTCAAGGACATCACGCTGCGCGTCGAGGGCCCGCTGGCGTATGGCTACCTCTCCGCCGAGCGCGGTACGCACCGCCTCGCGCGCGTGTCGCCCTTCAACTCCCAGGGCAAGCGCCAGACGAGCTTCGCCGCCGTCGAGGTCGTCCCCGAGTTCGAGGCCGTCGGCGACTTCGAGATCCCCGACAAGGATCTCGACATCCAGGCCTTCGCACGCTCCTCCGGCCCCGGCGGGCAGAACGTCAACAAGGTCGCCACCGCCGTGCGCATGATCCACAAGCCCACGGGCCTGCAGGTCGTCTGCTCGGTGCACAAGAGCCAGCAGCAGAACCGCAACCTCGCCATGTCGATCCTCCGCGGCAAGCTCGAGTTGCTCGAAGAGGAGAAGCGCGCCAAGGAGCGCGAGGACGCCGCCGGCGGCAAGCTCGACATGGGCTGGGGCACACAGATCCGCAGCTACGTCTTCTACGACAACCGCGTCAAGGACCACCGCACCGGTCACGAGTCAGGCAACCCCCAGTCGGTCCTGGACGGCGCGCTCGATCCGTTCATCGACGCCGAACTGCAGCGGCGCGCCAAGCGCGGCAAATGACCACGCGCTCGCGTAGGGTCCGCTGTGCGGACCTTCCGCATCCTGCCGCCGCATCGCGACCGTCGCCGGAAACGCCGGTCCGCACAGCGGACCCTACGCGAGCCGGCCGTCGATCGCCTCGCAGATCGTGTGATAGAGCAGCAGGTGCGCCTCCTGCACGCGAGCCGTCGCTTCGGACGCGACGATGAGCTCGATGTCGGCGAGCCCGCGGCATCGCCCGCCGCCCTGGCCCAGAAACGCCATCGTCGCGAGGCCGCCGGCCCGGCCTGTCTCGAGCGCCCGCACGACATTCTCGCTGTTGCCCGACGTCGAGAACACCGCCAGCACGTCGTCGGCCCGGCCGAACGCGGCGACCTGCCGGGCGAAGACGTCCGCCGCCGGGTAGTCGTTGCTCAGGGCGGTCAGCAGCGCGTGGTTGGCGGTCAGGTCGATCGCCGGGTACCCGCGCCGCTCGCGGAGAAAGCGGCCGGCGATCTCGGCGGTGAAGTGGGCGCAGTCGGCGGCACTGCCCCCGTTGCCGCAGCACAGCAGTTGACGACCGGCGAGCAGCGCGTCGGCGAGCAGCGCCGCCGCCCGCTCCACCGGCTCCGCCAGCGCCGCCAGCCCCGCCAGCACCGCCCGGCCGTCGGCGATGCGGGCATGTAGCAGATCAGCGGTCGATCCCATGGGCTCACTCATGGCTGGACCTTACCCTCCTCATCCGCGCTGCGCCCCTCGCCCAACGCTCGCCCCCACGCTACCGCGCCGGCGCGCCCGCCGGCGCATCATCCACGCCGCCAGCCTCGGACACGCCGTCGTCATCGCGAGCGCATAGCGCGCCGCCGGCATCGGCCACACCTCGGGCCGCGGCCGACGCAGCGATCGCACCACCGCCCGCGCCACCGTCTCGGCGCTCTGCGCCAGAAACGCCGGCGTGTTGGGCGTCGCGTCCGCGATCTCCCGCCCCGACCGCCGCCCGACCACGGCGGAAAACTCGGTCCGCGTCCCCACCGGATGCACCGTCGTCACGACAAAGCCCTCCGCCGCCAGTTCCGCCCGCAGCGCCCCCGCGACGGCGTCCTGCGCCGCCTTGGTCGCGGCATAGGCGCCGTGGTCGGGCAGGGCGATCTCGCTCGCCACCGACGAGCAGACCACGATGTGCCGCAGCCCGCCGTCGGCTTGCCTCATCGCGGGCGTGCCGGCCTGGAGCGTCCGCACCGTGCCGAAATAGTTGACTTCGAAGATCTCGCGATGCTGCGCGTCGGTCATGGACAGCACCGGCGCGCACAGGCCGTGGCCCGCGTTGGCGAAGAGTGCGTCGACGCGGCCGAACGCGCCGAGCGCCTGCTCGAAAAGGGCGGCGACGTCCGCGTCGCGCGCCACGTCGCACGTCACCGGCACCGCGCGTCGGCCGATCGCCTCGATCTGCTGAGCGACGGCATCGAGCCGGTCGCGCCGCCTCGCCCCGAGCACCACGTCCATGCCGGCCCGGGCACAGGCCAGCGCGGTCGCCGCCCCGATCCCCGCGCTCGCGCCGGTAATCACCATGACCCGACCCTCAAGCACCCGTGCCATGGGACAAGTGTATCGCCGCCCGTGACCCGCCGCCCGCCGGGCCGCGCGGGCGCCGGAGCGCGAACTTGCACGCCCACCTTCGGCTCGCGACACTTGCCCCATGACCATGAAAGACAACGACCTCATCAAGCGCATCTGCGACGCGGCGCTGCTGCGTGGCAGCTTCACGCTCCGCAGCGGCCGCACGAGCCGCTACTACCTCGACAAGTACCTCTTCGAAACGCAGCCGGACATCCTCGCCGCGCTGGCGGAGCGGTTCGCCGCCCACGTCGACGACGGCGTCGACCGCCTCGCCGGCGCGGAGCTCGGCGGCATCCCCATCGTCACCGCCACCGCGCTGGCCACCGGGAAGCCGACCATCCTCATCCGCAACCAGAAAAAAGACTACGGCACCGCCAAGCAACTCGAAGGCAGGCTCGAAGCCGGCGACCGCGTCGTCATCCTCGAGGACATCGCGACGACAGGCGGCCAGGTGCTCGAAGCCGCGAAGGTGCTCACCGACGCCGGCGCGACCGTGACCGCCATCATCGCCGCCATCGACCGCCAGGAGGGTGCCCGGGAGAACATCGAAGCCGCGGGCTATCGCTTTGAGAGCCTGTTGACGAAGGCGGCGCTCGGCATCGACGAGTAGCGTCACGGCGCCGTTTTCGCCGCCGCAACCCACGCGCATGGCAACGCTGCCGTTGCGCCACATCGCGCGCTGAAACCCTCTATCCTCCTCCCATGGCCAAAACCAGCGTGCAATTCATCTGCCGCGCGTGCGGCTCGGTCCAGAGCCGCTGGGCGGGCAAGTGCACCGACTGCGGCCAGTGGAACACGCTCGAGGAGCACCGCGTCGCCCGCGGCGCCGCGATGGACCCGCTGCGCGGCGCGGCCGGGGGCGCCGGCGTGACGGGGGCGGGCGTCATCGGTGCCGCCGCCGTCGCGGAACCCCCCAGGGCGCGGGCCATCAACGACGTCCAGCCCGACGTCGCCGACGGCCTGCGCATCGCCACCGGCATCAACGAGCTCGACCGCGTCCTCGGCGGCCACGCCCCACCACCAGCCCCGCCACCAGCGGGCGAGGTGAGGGTGGCGGGGGCGGGGGCGGGGGCGGGGGGCATTGTCCCCGGCTCCGCCATCCTGCTCGGCGGCGACCCGGGCATCGGCAAGTCGACCCTCATGCTCCAGGCCGCACGCCAGCTCGCCCGCGCCCGCCGACGCGTCCTCTACGTCACCAGCGAGGAATCCGCCCAGCAACTCCAGCAGCGCGCCGAGCGCCTCGACGCCCTCGGCGACGGCTGCGACAACCTGCTCGTCCTCGCCGATACCAACCTCGCCCGCATCATCGAGCAGGCGCGGCAGACGGGCCCCGCGGTCATGATCGTCGACTCGATCCAGATGATCTACAAGGGCGATCTGCCCGCCGCGCCCGGCAGCGTCACGCAATTGCGCAACTGCTGCCTCGAGCTCGTCTACCACGCCAAGGCCTCCGGCACCGCGCTGCTGCTCGTCGGCCACGTCACCAAGAAGGGCCAGGTCGCCGGCCCGCGCCTGCTCGAGCACATGGTCGACACCGTCCTCTACTTCGAAGGCGACCGCTTCCACAGCCACCGCGTCGTCCGCGCGACCAAGAACCGCTTCGGCTCGACGCTGGAAGTCGGCCTCTTCGAGATGGGCGAGCAGGGGCTCAGCGAGGTGCACGACGCCGCCGGCGTCGCCGCCAGCGAGTACCACGCCCGGGCCGGCAGCGTCATCTGCCCCGTCATGCAGGGCTCGCGCTGCCTGCTCGTCGAGATCCAGGCCCTGACCGCCACCGGCATCCTCGGCGCCGCCAAGCGCAAGGTCAGCGGGCTCGACGGCAACCGCCTCGCGGTGCTCATCGCCGTTCTGGAAAAACGCGCCGGCCTGCGCCTCGCCGACCAGGACGTGTTCACGTCGAGCGTCGGCGGCATGCGCGTCGCCGAGCCCGCCGCCGACCTCGCCCTCGCGCTGGCGATCGCGTCGGCCCACCACAACCGCAGCCTGCCCGAACGCGTCTGCGCCGTCGGCGAGGTCGGCCTCGGCGGCGAGATCCGCCACGTCCAGCAGCTCGAACAGCGCGCCCGTGAGGCCCAGCGCCTCGGCTTCGAGCACGTCATCGCGCCCGCCCCCCGCGACCGCGCCCGCACCGCGAGCAAGCTGCCAGGCGTCATCGGCGTCCAGACGCTCGACGAAGCGATGCAACACCTGCAGTAGCGGCACGGGCCGAAGTCCACGGATTGCAATTCGTGGGCGTCGGCCCCACGATGCTTACGTAACATGCGGCAGCATGAAGCACCCTCCCGGTACACCCCCGGCCGCCTACCTTGTCCCCTACCGCCAGGCCCTGAACAGCCACGGGTCCGGCTTCGGCGTCACGCTCTGGGCCAGCCACGCCAGCCAGCGCACCCGCTTCGAGGTCATGGTCCAGGAGCTCTACCTGCCCGGCAAGCGCATCCTCGACGCCGGCTGCTCGCGCGGCGACTTCGCCCGCTTCATGCTCGACCGCGACATCGCCTACGGCCGGTACATCGGCGTCGACGCCCTCGACGACATCATCACCCACGCCCGCGACCGCCAACTGCCGCGCGCCGAGTTCCACGTCGGCGACCTCGTCCACGACGCCCGCCTCTGGACGCTGGGCAAGCCGCAGGTCATCACCATCTCCGGGACGCTCAACACGATGGATGACGCGGCGGTCATGACCATCCTGGCCTCCGCCTGGGAGGCGGCGGGCGAAACGCTGGCGTTCAACTTCCTGTCCGACTGCTGCGGGCCTCGCGCGATCCCGCAGTTCGCCCCCGCCCGCCGGCTGGACACGCTGGCCCTGCTCGGCTGGGCGACGCGCCAGACGTGGGACGTGCGCTTCCGGCAAGACTACTTCGAGCATGGCCACGACGCGACCATCATCATGACCCGCCCGTGACCGGGTCATGGAACCGCGACGAGGCGAAGCGAGCGAAGGGCGCGAAGCGACAGAATGGCGCAAATCGTTGTAGCCACGATGTGGAGCGCACCGGAACCCGTGGAACACGGCGACGGCTTGTCGCAGCCGGTCAGCCGTTTCAAAAAAAGGTCCCTCCGATTTTCCGGGAGAGGTTCCCTTCTCAAAAAGCCGGGACCGGTGGTCCCGGGGGATG
>JBBDRN010000036.1:0-23415 GCA_040905445.1 Phycisphaeraceae bacterium
CGCCCCCTGCGGGGGCTGCAACCAGGTCCCGGCGCGACTGTGTTTGTCGTCCCCGAAAATTCCGGATGAACCTGTTTTTTTGGTTCACCGAGATTTCGGAGCTCGCCAACCCCCCGCCGCAATCGCCCGCACCAGACTTCAGCCCCGCTGAACGTGGATCAGGCGTAGGAGTGCAGGCCGGCGAGAAAGAGGTTGACGCCCCAGTAGCACCAGAGCATGGCGCCGAAGCCGAGGCAGGAAAGCCAGGCGGTGGTCAGGCCACGGTTGCGTACGCCCGCGAAGCGGACGTGAATGGCGATGAGGTAGATGATCCAGGTGATCAGCGCCCAGGTTTCCTTGGGGTCCCACGCCCACCAGCGTCCCCAGGCGTGGTCGGCCCAGTAAGCGCCGAGGAGGATGCCCACGCCGACGGTCCAGAAGGCGAGTTGGAGGACGATCACCTGGGCCTTGTCGACGTCGTGGAGCGTGGCGGCGCGGCCGGCGGCCGGGGCGGGCTCGATATCCATCGGTCCGACGCCGACGGCGGCGAACTGCACCAGCCCTCTCCCGCCACCGCCGCCACCTTCATGCGCGCCATCGCCGTCCGCACCGTCCCTGCGCGGGGCATCGGTCGGGTTGTTGCCAAAGTAGTACAGGCCGAGGTAGAGGAGGCTGATGAAGAAGGCGAGGCCGATGAGGGCGTAGCCAAGGAGCATGATGTTGACGTGGATGTAGAGGATGTTACTGGAGGCGAGGATGGCCATGTCGGGGGCGATGCTGCTCGACGGGATGGGCATGGTGTTGGCGACGAGCAGCGACGCAGTGCCCAGTGCCGCGGCCGCGGCGCCGAAGAGCCACTGCCGCCGGGCGATCATGAGAATCGTGCCCATGAGCACGGCGAACCAGGCGACGGCGAAGAAGGACTCGAACTGGTTGTGGATGGGCCAGCGGCCGGAGAGGATCATGCGCGTCAGGATGCCGCCCGAGTGCACCGCGAAGCCCAGCAGCAGGAACGTGACGCCGGTGTAGATGAGCCAGCGTCGGCCGACGGCGAAGGCGATGAGCAGCGCGAGCGTGCCGACCAGGTAGGCCGCGTACCCGATCGTGAACCGGTGCGTGGCGTTGTAAAGGTGCTCCAGGGCGAGCGTCCAGCCGGCGGGGTACGTCTCGGGGTTGATCTGCGGCAGGGCGTCGGCGAGGCTGGCGAGCGCGTCGTTGACGGCCGGGGCGTCGCCGGCACGCCAGGCGGTGCCGAGCGAGGCGAACGCCGCCTGCGCGGCCCGGGCGGCGTCCGGATTGGTGATGCCCGACGGCGCGAGGTCGCGGTAGCCCGCCGCGGCGGCGAGGCGCATGTCCTCGAGCTCCAGCAGCGGCCGCCAGGTGTCCTCGTTCGGCGCGGGGCTGACGACGGCCAGACGCGACCCGATCACCATGAAATGGTTCCACGCGTTGACGACGCGCTGGCGGGCGTTGAACAGTCGCAGATCGCGCTGCGCTTCGTTGAGCGCCTGCTGCGCGGCCGGGTCGTTGAGCATCAGCGGCGACAGGCGGCCGTAGCGCAGCCACTGGTCGGGATCGGTCAGGTCGGCGTCGGGCGCGGGCTCCTGATCGGCGTACGTGCCGTAGATGCTGTCGAGGTCCATCGGGCGGACCATCTGGCGACGCAGGGCGAGGACCTCGACGTGGATGACGGGCTTGTCCGCGTAATAGCCCTTGTTGAAGAGCATGTCGAGGTAGGTGAAGACCGGGTCGTACGCCTGGTCGTGGATGAGGTCGCGCCACTGCTCGCGGCCGAAGATGTTGTTGATCCGCTCGCGGGCGAGGGTGTCGAGGATCTTGACGCGACCGCCGTCGAACGCCGCGAGGCGGCGGACGTGGGAGAGGTCGACGGCGTCGGCGAAGGCGCGGTGGGCCTCGGGCGCCATCGTCGCGTGGCTGCGGTGCGCGGCACTGGCGGGGGCTGCGGCGGCGGCGGGGGCGGGGGCACCCGGTGCGACAGCGGCGTTGCTGTCCGCGGCATGCGTCTCGTGCGGAGCCGGCGCCGTGGGAGCGTCGGCCACGGCCGGCGCGGCGGGTGAGAGGAACAGCGCGGCGGCGAGAATGACACTGGTGGACAGGCCACCCGTGGCACGCGTGAAGCCGTGAAACAAACTCGTCAGCGGTGGCATCGTGGCCTCGGTTCGGTTAGCGGAGAACGGGGTGTTCGTGGTCGGCGGGGTCGGGGGCGGTCGCGGGGGCCGGGGCGGGGGCGGGCTCACCCTCCCCTGGCCCCTCGCTCAAGGAAGGGGGATCGGAGGCGGTGGCGGCTTGCTGCTGGATGGCGGCGATGAGGCGGGCGCGGCGGCGGCGGACGATCAGGGGCTTGATGTAGAACGCCCATGGAATGCCGAGTGCGACCATGCACGCGCCGACGAAGATGATCCGGATGCCGACATTGTTGCCGATGCCGATCACCGTGAAGCGCTGCTGGTTGACCAGCCGGCCCTGCTCGTTGCGCCGCTCGGCCTGCGGGTCGTCAGGCGAGGGCGGATCCCAGGCGACCTGGCTGACCTTGACCTTGCCCATCCCCAGCGGAGCCCCGCCGGCGCGGTAGTTGACCGGGTTGTTCATGTGCACGACGTACTGCTCGGGGTGGTCGTGCATGAGCCCGTCGGCGTCGACGTCGGCGATGCTGAGCTGGGCGAGGAAGTCGCGCGGGATGTCCGAGCCGGGGTAGGGCTGCATCTCAAAATCGTCGAGCGCCAGGGCGAAGGGCAGGGCGTGGCGCTGCCGGCTGAAGGCGAGGCGCATGCGCCCGATGCCGGGCACGTCGACGTGAATGGGACGGGTGACCTCGTCGGGGTAATGAGGGTAGCGCATGTGGCGCAGCCAGACGAGACGGCGCCAGGTGGATCCCGCCGCGTCTGCCTCGTCGAGGCCGTCGACTTCGATGAGGATGGGCACCAGGGCGTTGACGTAGGTGCCCTCGTCGGAGGGGTCGCGTCGCGCGGCGGGGACGGGCAGGGGCTCGGGGATGTGGCCGGCGAGGGTGCCGGGCTCGCCAAGGTGGATCCAGTCCAGGCCCGAGGGGTCATCCGGCAGGCGGAGCTTGTTGTCGGGGACGTGGACGTGCATTCCGGCCATGTCGGGCAGGCGGATGATGACCTCGAGGCCGTCGGGAGTGACGGGGACGGGGGTGGCGGGAGCGATGACGTGGTATTGGACGCGGGTGTTGTCGAGGTAGGCGAGGTGCACGGCCGGGTCGGGGTCGCGGCGGTCGCCCAGCGGGCCGGCGGAGGTGGGCGCGTGATCGTGGCTGGCATGATCGTCGTGGTCGTGTGCAGCCTGGTCGTCGCCCGGGCGGGGGACGAAGTCCTGGGATCGCTCGGGGTAGCGGTGGAGGACGATGCGTGTGAAGTGCTCGCCGTCGGGGCTCTGGACGTGGACGAGGGCGTGGGTGTCGTTGGCGCGCTCGTAGCCTTCGGTGACGAAGGGCATCTGGTAGGGGCCGACCTGCTGGATGGTGAAGGCGTAGCCGGTGTCGCCGGCTTCGATGCGCATGCCGGGCTGAATGGGGTAGACGCGTCGGAAGTCGTGGCCGGGGATGTCGATGACCAGGCCGTGGGGCCCGGGGAACTGGGCGCGGAGGTCGGCGATGCGGCGGGGGTCGGGGTCGACGAGGTACTCGATGGCCCAGCGGTCGCGCTGCAGGACGCGGTCGGCGGGGCGGTCGGGAATGAGGACGGTGGGCCGGGCGCCGGGGCCCTGCTCGTCGCCGAGCGTCACGGGCAGCCCGGGGGCGACGTCGGCGGCGGCGGTGCGGTCGCGTTCGCCCTGGAGGGGGCGCCAGGCGGTGCGCAGATCGCCATAGGCGACAAAGCCGGGGATGCTCATGCGCAGGCGCGGGCCGAACTCGTCGGCAAAGCCGGGCCGCTCGTCGAGGGGGATATCGAGCTCGCCGAGGTCGTAGTCGTTGTAGCGCGGCAGCCGGGTCAGGGGGAACATGGTTTCGCGGCCGTCGACGTTGATGAACAGGGCTGGCGTGGTGGCGTCGTAGAAGCTGGACTCGAAGGTGCCGCCAAGATCGCGTCGCCAGAGGATGGTGTCGCCTTCGAGCTTGAACTGGCCATAGAGGCTGGAGCCGAGGGCGATGACGACGATGCCCGAGTGGACGGTGAGAACGCCGATGTTGGGGAAGGAGAGCTCGATGCGGCGGATGGTGGCCCAGATCATGTTGAGGACGAAGAGGATGAGCAGCAACTGCATGGGCCAGGCGCTGTAGAACTCGAGCTCGGTCATCTCGATGCCGGGCAGGCGGTAGAGGACGGTGGCGCGGTAGTCGGTGAGCGCGGGCTGGGCGTGGGCCCACTCGTAGGCGACGAGGCAGAGGTGCCAGGCGGCGTAGCCGGCGCCGGCGAGCAGGCTGAGCGTGGGAAGCAGGCGTACGATCAGCGGCAGCCGTCTGAGGCGAAGGAGCAGGGCGCCGGCGGCGGCCGCGGGGCCGAGCGTGGCGCCGCCGATGAGCAGGTAGATCCCGCCGAGCAGGAGCATGAAGACGGGGACGGAGCCGAGCACGGCGTAGACGCAGACGAGGCTGAGAAGAATGACCGCGAGGGTGATGGAGCTGAAGGCGCGCGTCAGCCAGCGCAGCGGGGCGGGCAGGTCGAGGTCCGCCTGTTTGACGCGTTGGTACTTGAGGCTCACAGCGGGGTGCCTGGTCGGGGGTGACGGCGGGGGGGATCGAGTGAACCGCGCCGCCGCCGCGGCCTATGGCGGGCTGGGCGGGCGTCGGCGGGGGGGGAGTCGGCTGCCTCGCGGACCAAAAAGCACCCGCGGCCGCTCATTGTCGAGTGGAGTAGGTTATCCGGTGATGAGGGGGCGGGTCAACCAACATCGTGGGGCGGACGCGGGCGTGGTTCATGTGCATTGTTCATTGTTCATTGTTCGCTGGTTGCCGGGGCCGCCGCTTTGCTGGGCGTCTTCTTGTAGAAGGGCAGCGGGGCGACGGTGGCGTCGAGGATGGTGCGGCCGAGGTTGACCTGGACGGTGTCGCCGGGGTTCGCCGCGTCGCGTTCGATGAGCGCCATGGCGATGGGGTGGCCGAGTGTGGGCGAGAGGCAGCCGCTGGTGACCTGGCCGACGGGCTTGTCGCTGATGGTGATTTCGGCGTGCTGGCGCGGGGTGCGCTTGCCGTCGAAGGCGAGGCCGACGAGCTTGCGCGGCGGGCCGGCCTGGGCGATGGTCTTGAGCGCGTCCTGCCCGATGAACGGCTCGCCGTTGTCGTGCTCGCCCTTGTCGAGGTTGACGGCGAAGTCGAGGCCCGCGGAGAAGGGGTCGATGTCCTCGCCGATCTCGTGGCCGTAGAGCGGCATGGCGGCCTCGATGCGGAGCGTGTCGCGCGCCCCGAGGCCGGCGGGCTTGATGACGGCGGTCTCGGACTGATCCTTGAGCAGCAGCTTGATGGCCATGGACGCCATGTTCGCGGGGAGGATGACCTCGACGCCATCCTCGCCGGTGTAGCCGGTGCGACTGATGACAAGCTTGAGCACGAGCAGGTTCTTGGTACAGAAGTGGAATCGCTTGAGCGTGGGCACTTCGCTGGAGAACTTGCCGATCAGGTCCATGACCTTGGGGCCCTGGGCGGCGATCATGGCGGTCTTCTCGGTCTGGTCCTCGATCTTGAGGCTGAGGTCGCCGAGGTGGGCGTTGAAGTGGGCGAGGAGCTTCTCGCGGTTGGCGGCGTTGACGACGAGCAGCCAGTGGTCGTCGAAGCGGTAGACGATGACGTCGTCCATGACGCCGCCCCGCTCGTTGCAGACCATCGCGTAGCGGCAGGTGTTGGGCTTCTGGTCGCTGACCCGGCGGGTGAGGATGCGCTCGAGGAAGCGGCGGGCGTGGCGGCCGGTGAACTTGACGCGGCCCATGTGGGAGACGTCGAACAGCCCGCCGGCGGCGCGGACGTGCTGGTGCTCCTCGATGATCGAGCTGTAGAGCAGCGGCATCTCGTAGCCGGCGAACTCGACGAAACGGGCGTTGTGCTGGTTGTGGAAGTCGTAAAAGGGCGTGCGTTTCAAGAGGCGGGTCCTTTTTGGAGGAAAGTGAAGCGTATCGGGTGCGGTGGGGGCGGACAAGGCGCGGGGGAGGCGCCGCCCTCCCATGTGGTGCGACGGGTCCCTGGGGCGGTAAACTGGCGCCATGGACCACGCCGAACGGGATGCGATGCTGCGGTTGCTGCTGACGCCCGGGATGGGGGCCGTGCGCATCGGGCGGTGCGTGGCGGCGTTCGGCTCGGCGACGGCGACGTTGGGGGCGTCGACCGATCGGCTGGCCGAAGCGATGCGCTGCGGCGGACAGCAGGCGGGCAAGCTGCGGTCGGCGATGCACGACGCGCAGCGCGAGGCCGACAGCGCGCGCGAGCGCGAGGCGGCCGCGGCGGCGGACGTACAGATCATCGCGCTGGGCGAGACCGGCTACCCGCGGCTGCTCGAGCACATCCCCGACGCGCCGCCGCTTCTGTGGGTGCGCGGCGAGCTGCGCGAGGATGATGCGCTCGCCCTGGCAATGGTCGGCTCGCGGCGGTGCACGCTCTACGGGCGCGAGCAGGCGGAGCGGTTTGCCTATCAATGCGCGCACGCGGGACTCTGCATCGTCAGCGGCGGAGCATACGGCATCGACGCGGCGGCGCATCGCGGGGCGCTCAAGGCCGGCGGGCGCACAATCGCCGTGCTCGGCTCGGGGCTGGAGAACCCGTACCCGCGCGAGCATCACGAGTTGTATGACGAGATCGCGCAGCGCGGGGCGGTGGTCAGCGAGTTTCCGATGGTCACCCCCCCTGCCGCCGAGAACTTTCCGCGGCGCAACCGCATCATCTCCGGGCTCGCACTCGGCGTGCTCGTGGTCGAGGCGGCCAACCGCAGCGGGGCGCATATCACCGCCCGGCTGTGCGTCGAGGAGCATGGCCGCGAACTGATGGCGATCCCCGGCCGCGTCGACGCGCCGACGTCGGCGGGGTGTCACAAGATGATCCGCGAAGGCTGGGCCAAGCTGGTAACGAATGCGGCGGACGTGCTCGACGGGCTCGGCGAGGCCGGCCAGATGCTGAAGGTCGGGATGGGGGTGGATGACGGCCATGGCGAGGGCGGCGGCGGGGACGGTGGTGGTGGCGGGGGCGGGGGGTTGTTCGAGGTGGCGCTGACGGACTCGCAGCAGCGGGTCGTCGCGGCGCTGGACGAGCCTCGGTCGCTCGATGAGCTGGCGGCAGCGACGGGGGCGGCTGTGCAGCAGATCCAGAGCGACCTGACGATGCTGGAGCTGCGCGGGACGGTGCGGCGGCGCGGGGGATTGTTCGTGCGCCGCGGGAAAAGCGATTCCTGATTTCGGACTGCTGATGGAAATCGCTGCATAACCGCGAAGCAGTGAAGATCGCAAAGGAATTGTGGTTTTCACAACTTCCGTCTCCTGGCACCCTTCGCTTGCTTCGCCTCTTCGCGGTTCAATGATGAGTTCGTCGGGTTCCAAGGATGGCTGCCTCATGCCCGCGGACAGGGCATCACCCCTCTTGAATTCGGGGGCGGCGCGGGGTGGACGTGGCGGGTCGGGTGGCAAGGATGAGGGCGCGGCGGAGGTGCGGGAAGCCGCCGCTGCGGGTGTGCGGCTCCGTGGGGCTTGCCCAGCCGGCAGAATCGAACCCGGAGCCGGAAAATGCCGATATAGAGCGGTACAGGCCGCGCGGTCGGCCTGACCCGAGGCAGGAGAGATTGCCATGCCGCTGCCCCATCCGCTGCATTGCCGATCCGCCGCGTGGGCCCAGCTTGTGGGCCAGCTCCCGACGCTGGGAACGACCGAAGGGTTGCTGCGCGCCGCGTGTGCGGTGGCGACGCACGAGCTTGACCCCGCAGCCGCGGAGGCGGACGCGGTCGTGGCGCGTGTGGAGGAGTTGGCCAACCGGGTCCGGGCGCGGGTGGCAAGCGATCGGCCGCGGGCACTGCTGGCGCATGCGCACGAGGTGCTGTTCGAGGAAGAGCGTTTCCGCGGCACCGAGCCGGGGGAGGCGAGCCCGCACAGCAGCTACCTGCCGATGGTGCTCAAGACGCGTCGCGGGCTGCCGGTGACGCTGAGCCTGATCTACAAGGCGGTGCTGGAGCGAGTGGGGGTCGACGTGTGCGGGCTGAACACGCCGGGGCACTTCCTGGCGGGCATCTCGGGGATCGACGAGGAGCCGGGGCGGCTGATGATCGTGGACGTCGCGGACGCCGGGCGCGTGCTCTCGCAGGAGCAGGCGTTCCGTCGCATCGAGCAGGCGGCGGGCACGGCCGTACCGCGGCAGCGCGGGCTGCTGGCGGAGGCGACGCACCGACAATGGTTGATCCGACTGCTGCAGAACCTGATTATGGTCTTCGACCGGGCCGGGCGCTGGCCTGACCAGGCGGCGATGCTGGAGCTGCGCACCCTCGTCGAGACGCCGCAGCGGTAAGGGGGAACACAGAGACACGGAGGCATGGAGAGGGAACGAGGGGCGGTGATACGGATTACACATCCATCGCGAGCGGAGTGCTGACGCAGAGTGCCAGTGGCGGCTTGGCCGCCAGTGCCCGGGCGCTCCGGCGACACTGCGGTCGCGGATCGATGCAACGCCCCGCCACACCCCGCCACGCCACGCCCCGGACGCGTGCTCGACGATGAGCACACGCCGCCGCCCCGGGACCAGCAGCCCCGGCTTTATACACCCGCGAATTGACGTGTAACCCATATGAGTCTCCTCTTCGCTTCACCCATCTGCGACGGAGCGGGCCGGCGTTCGTATAATCCGCCCACGTCCACCGCGTCCGCACCTCGAGGGAAGCAGCCATGAACGACGAGCAGGGCCGCCACGTCCGCGTCGAGCAGATCGACTTCGCCAGCGTGCTGCCCGTGCTGCATGTGTTCCGCAGCTTCCGCATGGCGATCCATCCGCACCGGCTGGCGCTGGCGCTGCTGCTGGTGCTCGGGCTCTACGGCCTCGCGTGGCTCGTCGACGCCGTCGTCGAGCGTCCCGCGCCGCATCGGGCGTTCACCGCCTATCGCCTCGACCAGGCGACCTACGACGCTTCGGGGCAGTGGGTGCGCACCGACCAAGCGATCTTCGAGACCGTCGGGCGAGTCGGCGCCCAGTCGCTGCGCCAGCTCGTGGCCTCGGCGGCCCGGCTGGAGCTGGGCCTGGCCCGCGCGGTTGAGACGCGGTCGCTTGCCGGCGGCGGCGTGGTCGGGGCGCTGGGTACGCTGCTCGTGACGCTCCCCACCTGGCTGGTGACGACGCACCCGTTCGCGACACTGAGCTTCGCGCTCGTCGCCCTGCTCTGGACGGCGCTGCTGGGCGGGGCGATCGCGCGGTCCGCCGCGGTCGGCGCGGCCGGGCTCGCGCCGGCGAACGCCCCGGCCTCACCGCCGCGCGCCCAGCCGGCCGGCCTCACCGCCGCGCTGCGCTTCACCGTGCGGCGATACATCTGGTTCTGCGTTGCGCCGCTGCTGCCGCTCGTGATCGTCGGGCTCGTCGGGCTGCTCATGGCGCTGGCGGGCCTGGCGCTGTTCAACGTCCCGGGGCTGGACATCGTCGGCGGCGTGCTGTTCGGGCTGCTGCTGGCGGGCGGGCTCATCGCGGCGATCGTCCTGCTCGGGCTCATCGCGGCCGGTCACCTGCTCTGGCCGGGCCTCGCCGTCGAGGGCACCGACGCCTTCGACGTCATCAGCCGCGCGTACAACTACGTCTTCGGCCAGCCGTGGCGCACCGCCGGGTACGCGCTCATCACCATCATCTACGGCTCGCTCGCCTATCTCTTCGTCGCGCTCGTCCTCTCGCTGGCGCTGGTGCTGACGCACCTGTTCGTCGGCGCGTGGGTCTTCGGCGAGGCGGAGCCGGGTGTCTCGCGCTTTGACGCCATGTTCGGGCCCCCGGGGCTCATGCACCTGGCCGCACCGGCGCGGTTCGAGTCGCTCGGCGTCACGGGCAGCGTGGCGGCGGGGCTGATCCAGGCGTGGACGCTCCTGCTCGCGGCGCTGGGTCCGGCGTTCGCTGTCAGCTTCTACTTCTGCGGTGCGACCTGGGTCTACCTCCTGCTGCGGCGGGCGAGCGACGGCACGAGCTTCGAGGACGTCGACATCGACAACATCAGGTCCGGCGTGGATGCCGACGAGGCCGCGGAGACCGACGCCGAGCACCGCGAGCCGTGATCGCGGGTTCCCCGCCGCGGCGGGTCGGTTCAGAGGCGGCCCACTTTGCCGGTCGGTGCTGCCGGCATTAGCATGGCCGCGATGCGCCGCACTTCGATCATCGTCGCTTTGATGTTGATGCTCACCGCCTGCGATGCCGACCGTCATGAGGGTGACGTCGGCGACGAGCTGCGCATCGTCTCCCTTTCCCCGGCGCTGACGCAGATGCTCGTTGAGCTCGATGCGGGCGAGCATATCGTGGGCGTCGGTGAGCACGATGCGGCAGCGCCGCCTGGTGCGGCCGTGGTCGGCGGCTTTCCCGACATCCAGGCCGAGGCCCTGCTCTCGACCCGGCCAACGCACGTCCTGGCCCAGAGCCAGTCGGTTCACCTGCGCCGGCTCGCGGAAAGTGCGGGCTTCGAGCTCGTCGCCTGGCGGTATCCCGCGACCATCGACGCCGTGCTGGAGACGCTCGCCCCCGCCGACCCTGATCCGCCGGGCGTCGGCAGCGTCATCGGGCGCGGCGACGAGGCGGCGGCGCTGCGCGAGCGGATCGAAGCGCAGCTTGCTTCCCTCAAGGAACTGACGGACGGCGCCGCCGAGCGCCCGCGCGTGCTGCTGCTGATCGGCACGCGGCCGGTCACCGCGTCGGGACCCGGCACCGTGTTCGATGACATGCTCGACATCGCCGGCGGACGCAACGCCGCACCGACGGGACAGGCCGGCGCCCCGGCGCTCGATCGCGAGATGCTGCTCGCCGCAGCGCCTGAGGTGATCGTTCTGATGAGCCCCGGCGACCGGCCGCTCGAAGCGCTCGCCGAGGACGACCGCCTCGCGGATCTGCGCGGCCTGGACATCCCCGCCGTGCGCAACCGGCGGATCCGCATCATCAACGATCCGCTCGCGATGCTGCCGACGACGACCATCCCCCGCGTCACGGCCGAGCTGATCGCCGGCCTGCATCCGGAGCTCGCCGAGGCGGCGCGGGCGGTCGTGCGCGGAGCCGATGCCGTCGACGTCGCTGAAATCCCCCGGGCGATGGCGGATGTGGCGGGGGTTCGGAGGGAGCGGGGCCGATGACCGCGGCGCCGGCTCCCACAACCGGGCAGGCTGCACAGCTCGAGGCCGTGCGCACACGCAGGTGGGTGCTCGTTGGTGTGTGCGGGCTCGTGCTGCTCACCGTCGGCGCGGTGCGGCTGTACGTCGGGCCGACCGACATCGGCTTCCCCACGGGCTGGGCGTTCTGGGAGGTTCGCCTGTGGCGCCTCGCGCTGGCCGCGGTCGCCGGCGCAAGCCTGGCCATCGCGGGCGTGGCCTTGCAGACGCTGCTGCGAAACCCGCTCGCCGAGCCCTACATCCTCGGCCTGTCGACCGGTGCGGCCGCGGGCATGATGGCCCAGTCGCTGCTGTTCAGCTCCCTCGGCTGGGTCGTCGGCGGCTACCACACCGGCGCGGTCATCGGCGCCGCGGCGAGCATGGCCGTCGTCTTCGCCATCGGGCGACGCCACGGCGTCATCGACCCGCTCGGGCTGCTGCTCGTCGGCGTCGTCGTCAGCACGATCAACGGCGCGCTCATTATGCTCGCCAACTACCTCGTCGGCCCCGGCCCGGCCCGCGACAGCCTCATGCGCTGGATGATGGGCTACCTCAACGAAGGCGCCGAAGTCATCCCCGTGCTCATCGTCGTCGCCCTGCTGGCCGCCGGCTGGGCGCTGCTGCAGCGGTCGGCGTCGGCGATGGATGTGGCGACGCTCAGCGACGAGGAAGCGCAGAGTCTGGGTGTGAGCCTCGCGCGACTGCGGACGGTGCTGTTCGTCACGGCGAGCGTCCTCGCCGCCGGCGCCGTGCTGCTCGCCGGACCGATCGCCTTCGTCGGGTTAATCTGCCCGCACCTGGCGCGGCTGATGCTCGGGCCGGGCCATGCGCCGCTGCTGGTCGCCTCGGCGCTGCTCGGTGGTGCGCTCGTCGCCGCCGCCGACGTCGCCAGCGCGGCCATGCACCTGACGTGGGACGTCGGGCTGATGCCGATCGGCGTGTTCACGGCTCTCGTCGGCGGGCCGGCGTTCCTCTGGATGCTCCGCCCGCGACTGGGACGCGGGTGAGGGGGCGGGGACGGCGGGGACGGCGGTCGCTCACCGGGGCCCGGCCGCCAGGCGCGCACACTGGCCGTCAGTAGCACTCGCCGTACGACGTTTTCGGACAGAACCTAGGATGGGACCATGTCGACGAACGTCCTGCTCATCCACGCCGATCAGCATCGGTTTGACACGCTGGGCGTCAACGGCCATCCGCTGGTGCGCACGCCGCACCTGGACGGGCTGGCGCGCGAGGGGGTGAACTTCACGCATGCGTTTACGCCCAGCGCCGTGTGCACGCCGGCGCGGGCGTCGCTGATGACCGGCTGCTGGCCGTCGCAGCACGGCTGCCGGGGCAACGCTGGAACAGAGGCGTACCAGCCGGCCGACGCGTCGCTGCCGACGTGGAGCGGGCTGCTGCACGACGCGGGCTACATGCTGCGGCGCGTGGGCAAGTATGCCGACGAACTCGCGGGGCCGGCCACCGACTTCGGGTTTGATGAGCACGTGACGCGCCGGCCGGGCTATGAGCGGTGGCGGGCGGCGCAGGGCCTTGCGCCGCGGCGGGCAAGCGATGGGCCGTTCCACCTCTTCGGCCACGTGGACGATGGCGAGCCGGAGCAGATGCCGGTCGCGTGGGAGGCGGAGCATGTAATCCGGCAGATGCGCGAGGCGGCGGCGACGGGGCAGCCGTGGCTCGTGCGGTGGGACCCGTCGGAGCCGCATCTGCCCAGCATCCCCCCTGCTGCCTATGCGCGGCTGTATGACCCTGAGGCGATCGAGCCGTGGCCGAGCTTTGACGACGCGCTCGTCAACAAGCCATACATTCAGCGGCAGCAGCGCATGTCGTGGCAGGTGGAGGGGTGGCGTTGGCCGCGCTGGGCGCGGACGGTGGCGCTGTATCTGGCCGAGGTGAGCCTGCTCGATGCGCAGGTGGGGCGCGTGCTGGCGGCGCTCGATGAGCTGGGCCTGCGCGACGAGACGCTCGTCGTCTACACGACGGACCACGGCGACATGTGCGGCGGGCACGGCATGGTCGACAAGCATTACGTGATGTACGAGGACGTGCAGCGCGTGCCGCTGATCCTGCGCGGGCCCGGGCTGCCGGCGGGGGCGACCTGCGACGCGTTCGTCAGCAACGAGATCGACCTCGCGGCGACGCTGTGCGAGGTTGGCGGTGTTGATGTGCCGGCAAGCTTCGAGGGGCGCAGCCTGCTGGCAATGGCGCGCGGCCAGGACGCGTCGCCGCGCGAGGACATCTTTGCGCAATACTCGGGCGCGCAGTTCGGGTTGTATTCGCAGCGGATGGTGCGCGATCGGCGGTACAAGTATGTGTGGAACATGACAGCCGAGGATGAGCTCTACGACCTGGCGAACGATCCGGGCGAGCTGACGAACCTCGCGTTCGAGCCGACCCATGCCAACGAACTCGCGCGGCTGCGACGGCGACTGGTGGCATGGATGGAGAGCATCGAGGACCCGGCGCTGAACATGTGGACGCGGGCGCAGTTGCTGGACGGATGGGTGGCGACGCCGGGCGCGGTGGGGGTGGAGTAGGCGGCGGCGTATTCGACCGCGGGGAAGGTCCGCACAGCGGACCCTGCCGGGGCGGGGGGGCGGCGGGACTGGTCAGGCGGGCTGCTTCGCATAGGCGAGGAGCTTGTCGGCGATGTCGCGCCAGATCGGGTCGCGGTTGGCGTGGGTGGCGACGCGGATCATGTGCCGGCTACGGTCGCGGCTGTAGGTTTGCTGGTCGGTGAGGATCGGACTGTGATCGAGGGCGGTGGGCACCCATTTCGCATTGAGCAGCGACGCGATCGGCGCGACGTCCCAGATGACCTTGGACCAGCCGCGATGGTCGTCGTGGTAGCCGGCGACGGTGTCGAACAGGTATTGACCGATCTCGCCGGCCGGGGCGATCAGCTCGCGCAGCTCGGGAATGGAGATGCGGATGTGCTCGGCGACGTTGGTGCAGGGCACGAGCACGAGCGGCACGCCGGAGTCGAAGATGAGGCGCGACGCGTGCATGTCCTGGACGAGGTTGAACTCGCGCGCGCGGGGCCAGTCCAGTGGCTGGCCGGCGAGCCAGTAGATGCGGATGCGCGATGCGATGCGCGGCTCCATGAGCAGGGCGGACGCGACGTTGGTGATCGCGCCGATCGCAATGACGTGCAGCGGCTGGTCGCGGTTCTGCATGGCGCGCTCAACGAGGTCGCGGGCGGCGTCGCTGTCGACGGGTTTGTCGGCCGCGGACAGGTAAGTCTTCGACCCGCGGTGGACGGGCAGGGGCTTGTCCCAGTGCATGCGCTCAAGGACGCGCTGGATCTCGTCGTAGCTTTTTTCCATGCCGTCGCCGGGGCCGGTGGAACGCTTGTTGTGGAAGGGGGCGGCATGGATGGCGAGCATGTTCAGCCGCTCAGGGTTGAGCAGGCTGTAGACGAGGGCGAACTGGTCGTCGACCTCGTTGTAGGTGTCGGTGTCGAGGATCACGTCGACCGGGCCGCGCGTCTCGGCAGGCACGGGCAGGTCGCGGACGGGGTCGGGCGTGTGCCAGGGATGGTCGGGGTGGGTGTACATGAGATGGTCCTAGGGGAGGAAGTCGGGGAAGTCGGGGAAGTCAGGGGAGTCGGGGAAGTCAAGGAAGGACGGAAGCGACAGCCCCCTTCCTCGACTTCCCTGACTCCCTCGACTCCCTCGACTCCCTCACAGCCCCAGCGCGCGGGCCATGGTGGTGCCGAGGTCGGCGGGGCTTTCGGCGATGTCGCAGCCGGCGTCGCGCAGGGCGTCGATCTTGGCCTCGGCGCCGCCCTCGCCGCCGGCGATGATCGCGCCGGCGTGGCCCATGCGTCGGCCGGGCGGGGCGGTGCGCCCGGCGATGAAGGCGGCGACGGGCTTGTCGACGTGCTTGCGGATGAAGTTGGCGGCGCGCTCTTCGTCGGTGCCGCCGATCTCGCCGATGAGGACGATTCCGTCGGTCTCGGGGTCGGCGTTGAACTGGACGAGGCAGTCGATGAAGTCCATGCCGCGGACGGGGTCGCCGCCGATGCCCACGCACGTGGACTGGGCGATGCCGAGGTTCGAGCACTGCCAGACGGCTTCGTAGGTGAGCGTGCCGGAGCGGGAGATGATGCCCACGGCGTAGCCGGTCTCGCTGGCGTCGGCGCGCTTGTGGATGTAGCCGGGCATGATGCCGATCTTGCACCCGGTGCCGGGCTGGCCGTCCTCCCCGGGCGTGATGACCCCGGGGCAGTTGGGGCCGATGAGCTTGACGTGGCGGAAACGGCGCTGGGCGAGCGTCTGGCGGACACGGATCATGTCGAGCACCGGCACGCCCTCGGTCACGCACACGATCGTCTCGATGCCGGCGTCGGCGGCCTCGAGGATCGCGTCGGCGGCGAAGGGCGGCGGGACGAAGATCATCGTCGCCTGGGCACCGGCATCCTCGACGGCCTCGCGGCAGGTGTTAAATACCGGCAGGCCGTTGGCTTCAGTCGTGCCGCCCTTGTTGGGTGTGACACCGCCGACCATCTTCGTGCCGTACTCGAGACAGGCCTTGGTGTGAAAGGAGCCTGCCGAGCCGGTGATGCCCTGGCAGATGACGCGCGTGTCTTTGTCGACGAGAATGCTCATGGTGGCGACAGGATAGCGAGCGGCGGCGCGGGGGACAAAAGAGCGGTGGTGAGGCGGGGCGGGTTCGCGTTCCGGCGTCGGCGAGCGCCGCGTGGGCACGGCGACGAAACGTCGTAGGGTCCGCTGTGCGGACCCTACGCGTCGCGCCTTGGCGAGATAAAGCGGGTGACGGGAATCGAACCCGCATCATCGGCTTGGAAGGCCGGAGCTCTACCATTGAGCTACACCCGCGCGAGACGATGCCGAAAGGTACACCCGCGAGCGGGGGCCAGCAAGCAGCGCGCGGCCAGGTTCGGGGCGTCAGCGACACGCGGCTGTCGACCGTGCGGGGTGGCGTCGCTGAAGCACGTCGGGAAAAACCTGATGCCACGGCGCGACGCCTGCGGGCTCGGCGGGGCTTGCGGCACCGATGCGGGAACCCTATCTTCGCCGATGTCGGCATCGACGATTGCAAGCTTGCGGTTGCGGTCGAGTCCTATCCGGATGCTCGGCGGGGGTGGGGTAGGGGGCCGGGTCCGACCCCGAGAGCGTGTTCTGATCGGGAGTCCCCGTCGATGAATCAAGCGTCTGTCGCCGCCGCGGATGAAGCGATGCCCCGGCATCTGGCGGCGCTCGTCGCGTCGTGCGACGACGCGATCATCAGCGAAGATCGGGCCGGGATCATCGTGAGCTGGAACGCGGGGGCGCAGCGGCTGTGGGGCCACACCGCGCAGGAGGCGGTGGGGCAACCGGCGTCGATGCTGCTCGCGCCGGGCCGACTGGACGAGCGGCAGGCGCTCATGGAGCGCGTGTGGCGCGGCGACGGTCCCGCGAGCCTGGAGACAGCCGGGCGCACCCGCGACGGCAGGCACCTGGAACTGTGGCTGACGGTCTCGGCGATCCACGCCGACGACGGGCAGATGGTCGGCGCGTCGTGGGTGGCGCGGGACATCACCGAGCGCAAGCGCCAGGAGCAGGCGCTGCGCGAGAGTGAGCGGCGGTTCCGGACGCTGGCGGACAACATCGCGCAGGTCGCGTGGATGGCGGACGAGAACGGCTGGATCTTCTGGTTCAACCAGCGCTGCTTCGAGACGACCGGGCTGACGCTGGAGCAGATGCAGGGCTGGGGCTGGCTGGGCATCCATCACCCGGACCATGTCGAGCGCGTCGTCAGCGGCATCGGCCGATGCCTCGATAGCGGCGAGCCGTGGGAGGACGTCCTGCCGATGCGCGTCAGGGACGGGACGTACCGCTGGTTCCTTTCGCGGGCGATGCCGATCCGCAACGAGCGCGGCCGCATCGTGCGCTGGTTCGGGACAAACACCGACATCACCGAGCAGCGCCGGGCCAACAAAGCCCTGCGGCGCAGCGAGGAGCAGTTGCGGCTGGCGCTCACGGCCGCGGCGATGGGGACGTGGGACTACGAAATCAGCAGCGGCCGGTTGCGCTGCGACGAACGGGCGTCGGACCTGTTCGGCGTCGGGTGGCAGGATCCGGCCTCGATCGAGGCGCTGGTCGAGCGGATTCACGACGAGGATCGGGGACAGGTGTACGGGCAGTACCAGGCGACGATCGAGCCGGGCAGCGACGGTCGCTACGACGTCGAGTTTCGCCTGGCGGGCGACACGGGCGATGAGCGATGGCTGCGCGCGATGGGGCAATCGCTGTTCGAAGGCGAAGGCGAGCAGAGGCGGCCGGCGCGCTTCGTGGGCGTCGTGTTCGACACGACCCAGGCGCGGACGGCGCGTCAGGCGCTGGAGCAGGCCAACGCGCGGGCGGAGCACCACCTGGCGCGGCTCGAGGCGGTGCTGGGTCAGATGACCGAGGGCCTGGTGATCGCCGACCCGATGGGCAACGTGCTGTCGATGAACGACGCGGGGCTGGCGCTGCATCAGCTCGCCGACGTGGACGACGCCCGGCAGCACGTGGGTGAGTATGTGCGGACGTTCGAGCTCTTCGAGATCGCCGATGACACGCCGGTGCCCCTGGAGCACTGGCCGCTGAGCCGCGCGCTGCGCGGCGAGACGTTCACGGGGCGGGAGGTGCGGGTGCGCAACCGCCGCAGCGGCCAGACGTGGATCGCGTCGTACGGCGGCACACCGGTGCGCGATGCGCAGGGGCGGGTGCAACTGGCGATCGTGACGCTGCGCGACATCACCGCGCGCAAGCAGGCGGAGCGGCGGCTGCAGCAGCTCAACGAGACGCTCGAGCAGCGGGTGGCGGAGCGCACCGCCGACGCCGAGCAGCGGGCGGAACAACTGCGCATCATGGCCCGGGAGCTGACGGACGCGGAGCAGCGCGAGCGACGGCGACTGGCGCAACTGCTGCATGACGACCTTCAGCAGATGCTGGTGGCGGCAAAGATGCGGCTGGCGTGCAACGCGGGCGCGGCCGCGGAGGCTGGTGCGAGAGCCGACGCCCGCTCGCCGGATGTCGTGATGGCAGAGGTGAGCGAGCTGATCGAGCAGGCGATCCACACGTCGCGCTCGCTGAGCACGGAGCTTTCCCCGCCGGTGCTCTACGACCTGGGGCTCGCGCCGGCGCTGGCGTGGCTGGGGCGGTGGGCGGAGCAGAAGTACGCGATGCGCGTGGAGGTGGAGGCGGACCCGGCCGCGGAGATGGGCAATGAGCCGATACGCGTCCTGCTGTTCGAGGCGGCGCGCGAGCTGCTGCTGAACGTCGTGAAGCATGCGGGCGTCGCCGAGGCGAAGCTGACCCTCCGGCAGACGGATGAAGCGGTGCAGGTGGCGGTCGAGGACCGTGGCGTCGGCTTCGACCCGCAGTCGGCGCGCGAGCAATGGTCCGAGGGCGGCTTCGGGCTCTTCTCAGTGCGCGAGCGCCTGGAGCTGATGGGCGGCCGATTCGCGATCGAGAGCAGCCCGGGCGACGGCACATGCGTGCGCCTGATCGTACCAC
This sequence comes from Phycisphaeraceae bacterium, assembly GCA_040905445.1. Taxonomy (GTDB): domain Bacteria; phylum Planctomycetota; class Phycisphaerae; order Phycisphaerales; family Phycisphaeraceae; genus SKPT01. Next base: position 18,744 of record JBBDRN010000036.1, read on the forward strand.
TGGGGCTGGCGCGGACGCAGGGCCGGGCCGCGGCGGCGGGGCCGGCGACGACGGGGGGCGAGGTGGACCCCGTCGTGAGCGAGCCCGCCGCGGCATCGGCGTCACCGGAACTCGTCGCGACCGGCCGGGTCGTGCGCGTGCTGCTGACCGACGATCACAAGATCGTGCGCCAGGGGCTGGCGAACCTGATCGACCAGCAGCCGGACATGGAGGTGGCGGCGGAGGCGGCGTCGGGCGAGCAGGCGCGGGAGCTGACGCGGCAGTGCCGGCCGGACGTGGTGGTCATGGACGTGTCGCTGCCCGGCATCAGCGGCATCGACGCGACGCGGCAGATCATTGAGGACGCGCCGCAGACCTGCGTGATCGGGCTGTCGACGTACGAAGCCCCGGACGTGGCCAACGCGCTGCGCTCGGCGGGGGCCAAGGCGTACCTGAACAAGAGCCAGGCGGCGGAGGAACTGGTGGAGGCGATCCGGCGTCACGCGCTGGTCGGGTGAGACTCACGCGTCGTCGACGAGGATGATGTCGACGGTGCCCGGCCCGTGCACGCCGGTGATGAGCTCGCCTTCGATGTCGGCCGTCTTGCTCGGGCCGGTGATGAAGACGGTGGAGGCGGGGCGGTCGCGGGGGGCGAGGCCGGCGTAGCGCTGCCAGTCCTGTCGAGCATGTCGGGGAGGATGTCCGAGCGGCGGACAATCGCGACATGGTGCAGCGGCACGAGGCTGAGGCCCCGCCGGGTCTCATACCCTAGCGCCCGCCGGCCAGACCGGGGCCTGGCGCGGGCACGGCGGTACACTGTGGTCTCCTCAACCTCCCAGGAGCCGGACATGAGTGACCTCAGCAACAGCCTCGTCGCGGCGGCGATCCTTGTACCCCTTGTCTGCTTCGCACTCCCGGGCACCGCCCAGGCCCAGGCGGTATGGGTCGAGGGCGAGGTCTTCAGCGAAGCGCGCGAGGACGTGGAGCGCCAGGTTATCGATCGCTCGCCCGCCTCCGGCGGCCGCGGGCTCTACGGCGCGACGCTCGACGGCACGGGCCATGCCGCGGCTTGGGAGTTCGACCTGCCCACCGGGATCGACGACGCGGTCGTTTCCTTCCGCTACGCGCGCCTGCACTGGCGCGACACGATGATGCCCGCACGCTTCGAACTCGAGCTGGCGGGGCCGGGCGAGCCGATCCGGCGGGAGATCGCGTTCGACGACACCGGCGGCTGGGGCCAGCAGGCGCAACACTACAGCGTGCTGGCGGCCGAACTCGGCGCGCTGCCGGCCGGGCGGTGGCGACTTACGCTGCGCTCGCTCGCGGAGCTCAACAGCGTGACGGTCGACGGCTTCCTGATCGCGCCAGCCGAGGTGTCGATCGCCGACGAGCCGTTGTCGAGCTTTGCGCGGCTGACGATCACGCACGAGGGCTACGTCGGGCTGCGCAGCGCGGGCGTGGTGCAACAGACGGATGGCGGAGGGTTGTGGGCGGCGGCCGCGGCATTCGATGGCCGGACGCCTGAGCTGACGGCCACACTGCGCGGGGCGGACGGAGCGTCGCATCAACTCGCGCCGGGGCAGACGACGCCCGCGGCGGATGGTCAGCCCGGCGCGGTACGCTTCGCGCTTGGCGAGCTGCCCGACGGCAAGTATGAGCTCGTGCTCACCAGCGAGCACCCGGCGGCGCAGGTCGCGACCGAGCTGACGCTGGCCGGGCAGTTCCTCGGCTCGCTCGACGAGCGGATCGAGGCGCTGGCGGCATTTGCGCAGGCGCGACGTGAGGAAGGGGGCGGGCAGGCGGCGGGGTACGGCGCGGACTTCGAGCACATCGTGGAACTGACCCGGGCCGCGCGCGGCGAGCTGTCGGGTCAAGCGCAGGAAGCGGGCAACCCCTTCCGCGCGGCCCTGGCCGAGCACGAGGGCGCGGCGGACTCGGCGCCGGTGCTCGGACGCGTGCGGCGCGCCCTCGAGCAGGCGGAGGCGGCGCGGCAGCGGCTGGAGGCGGGGCAGGAGGCCTACGCGGGCGTCGCCGGCGAGCTTCGGCGGGCGTTCCATTCCGCGGCCGACAGCCGTCAGCACGTCTACCGCATGTTTGTCCCCAACAGCTACGCCAGCGCCGAAAGCGTGCCGCTCGTGCTCTTTCTGCACGGCGGCGGCGGGGATGAGAACTACTGGCCGGAGATGGAAGACGGACGCGTGCTCGAGATCCTGGAGCAGCGCGGCTACATGGCGATCATGCCGCGCTGGCATCGACGCACGCAGGAGTACTGGCTCCAGGACATGATGCAGCTCATCAACCTCGTCGCCAGCCAGTGGAGCAAGGTCGACGAGGCGCGCATCTATATCACCGGCATCTCGATGGGCGGGGGCGGCACGTATGGCCTGGCCATGGAGCACCCCGACTTCTTCGCCGCGGCGGCGCCCGTGTCGTCCGGTGGCCGACGCGAACAGGCCGAGCGCCTGCGCGGGCTGCCCGTGCTGATCATCCACGGCGAGGACGACCCGGTCTCCTCGCCCGACGGCGCGCGGGCGATGGCGGCGCGCCTCGACGAGTTGGACTACCCCCACGAGCTGCACATGTTCCCGCGCCAGGGCCACGGCTACGTGCCTGGCGAGTACCTGCCGCTGACGCTGGACTGGTTCGATCGCTACACGCGCGACGCGGCGCGGTAAGCGTGCGTCACATGTCGTCGACGAGGATGATGTCGACGCTGCCCGGCCCGTGCACGCCGGTGATGAGCTCGCCTTCGATGTCGGCCGTCTTGCTCGGGCCGGTGATGAAGACGGTGGAGGCGGGGCGGTCGTGCGGGGCGAGGCCGGCGTAGCGCTGCCAGTAGTCGAGCATGTCGGGGAGGATGTCCGAGCGGCGGACAATCGCGACGTGGTGCAGCGGCACGAGGCTGAGGCCCCGCGAGTGGTCGGCGTCCGCGCAGCAGACGAGCGTGCCCGTCTCGGCGAGAGCGGCGTGGACGTCGGTGACGCCGGCGTCGAGGTCGTACTGCGCGTCGAGTGGGCGCGACGCGGCGGGGGTGGCGGGGGTGCGCCAGTCGACGAGCTCGAAGCCGGCGTCGGTGAGCTGGGCGCGGAGGTTGAGCGCTGGCTCGACGGCCGGGGCGCCGAGGCCCACGCGGCGGACGTTGTGCTCGCGCAGGCGGGCGACGACGGTCTGCGCGGCCCCCTCGGCGGAGCTGCGGTGGACCGTCATGCCCACCGCCTCAGCACCACGCGTGAACAGCACGGGCAGGTCATCGCTTGCCGCAGCGAGGCGAATGAGCGCTTCGTCGACGTCGGGCGGCGGCTCCGCGGGGGCGGCGGTCGAGCGGGTATCGTCGCGGCCGAGCGCGGTGCGGATGCGCTGCATGAAGGTGGCGCGGTCTTCGCCGGGATGTGTGGGGGGTGTCGGTGGCATGTTGGTTGGGCGTGGCGGGGGTGGCGGGAAAGCGTCGGCCGGAGGCCCGCGGCTAACGGGGAGTCGACTCGGCGCGGGGCGTTTCTATCAGCGCGCTCGCAGGCGGCGCGGCTGGGGCGACGGGCGTGTGGGCGTTGCGCCACCAATGGCGAAAGTTGCGGGCCGTGGGCGTGGGCAGGTCGCGCTGCGAGGTCCAGCCCTTGAGCGGGCCGGGCGCCCGGCGGAGCCAGCCACGCGAGGTGTAGCGGTCGCCCTTCTCGAGCCCGCCGACGATCCGCGCCTGCAGGCGCGAGGCGATGCGCTGGCCCCAGTTGGCGATGGTGTAGCTCAGCGGCCTCTGCAGGCTCATCGCCCACATCCGCATCACCGCGCGATCGAAGCCCGGCGTCAGGTGCTGCTCCTCGACGCCGCGTCGGCGAAGCTCGACGAGGTATTTCGGAATGTTGATCTTGACCGGGCATGCTTCGTAGCAGGCGCCGCACAGGCTGGAGGCGTGGGGCAGGTCCTTGTAGTTCTCCAGGCCCTTGAGCATGGGCGTGAGGATCGCGCCGATGGGGCCGGAATAGACTGCACCGTAGCTGTGGCCGCCGATCTTGCGGTAGACGGGGCAGGCGTTGAGGCACGCGCCGCAGCGGATGCAGCGGAGCATCTCGCGCGTGGACGCGTCGAGCACCTTGGACCGGCCGTTGTCGACGAGGACGATGTGCACCTCTTCGGGACCGTCGGCGTCGGCGGCGCGGCGCGGGCCGGTGATCGTGTGCGTGTAGCAGGTCAGCGGCTGGCCGGTGCTGGAGCGGGCGAGGAGCTTGAGCAGCACGGCGAGGTGGTCGTGGCGCGGCACGAGCTTCTCGATGCCGACGAACGCGATGTGGACGCGCGGCGCGGAGGTGCAGAGCCGGCCGTTGCCTTCGTTCGTGCAGATGACGACGGAGCCGGATTCGGCGACGAGGAAGTTGCCGCCGCTCATGCCGAGGTCGGCCTGGCGGAACTTCGCGCGCAGGTATTCGCGGGCGATCTGCGTCAGCTCCGCGGCATCCTCGGTGTAGGGGGCGCCGAGCTCGCGCTGAAACGCGCGGGCCACGGCGGTGCGATCCTTGTGGATCATCGGCGTGACGATGTGCGACGGCGCGTCGCCGTCGAGCTGGAGAATGAACTCGCCAAGGTCCGTCTCGATCGTCTCGCAGCCGACGGCCTCGAGCGCGGGCAAGAGGTGCGTCTCTTCAGTTACCATCGACTTGCTCTTGACGCACAGGCGGCAGTGGTTGGCCTCGGCGATGGCGAC
>JBBDRN010000037.1:0-23360 GCA_040905445.1 Phycisphaeraceae bacterium
TGACTGAATCTCTTTCGCGTCCTTCGCGCTCTTCGTTTCTTCGCGGTTTTTCAGGAGCCTGTTGGGAGCGAGATTCGCTGATTTAGATGCGATGGCCCTGCCCACCGCCCCTCCCCCCAACCCCGAACCCCCATCGTGTATCATCGCCCCCATGCCCCCAGCCGACGAATACCGCGTCCAGCTCCAGGCCTACGCCGGCCCGCTCGACCTGCTGCTCCACCTCGTCAAGCGCAACGAGATCGACCTGCACGACATCCCCGTTGCCGAGCTGACCGAGCAGTACCTCGACCACCTCAAGCTCATCGAGGCGATCGACGTCGACAAGGCCGGCGAGTTCCTCGTCATGGCCGCGACGCTGCTGGAGATCAAGAGCCAGATGATCCTGCCCCGCCCCGACGCCGACGCGGAGCAGGCCGAGGGCGACGTGGGCGACGCGACCTCGCCTGCCGACCCGCGTTACGAGCTCGTCCAGCAACTGCTCGCCTACAAGCGATACAAGGACGCCGCCCGCGCCCTCGAGGAGCGCCAGGACCGCTGGTCCGCCCGCGCCCCCGCCACCGCCACCCCCGCCACCACGCCCGATGATCGCGCCGCCGGCGAAGGTGGTGGTGATGGCGGGGGTGATGGCGGGGGTGGCGGGGGGGGGATTGATCTTGACGACGTCAACGTGCTGGACCTGTGCCAGGCTTTCTCACGCATCCTCGACTCCATCGGCCAGCGCAGCGACCATCAGGTCACCGTTGACGACACGCCGCTGGGCCTGCATGCGGCGGACATCCATGACCGTCTGCTCCGCGACGGGCCGATGACGCTCCAGCAGATCTTTGAAGGCCGGACCAACCACAGCGAGATGATCGGCCTGTTCCTCGCCACGCTCGAACTCGTGCGCGAGAAGAAGATCCGCGTCACGCAGGACCAGATCGCCGGCGAAATCCGTCTCGAATCGATCGCCGACCGCGACGACGACACCGCCCCCGACGCCGACGCGCCAACCGACTGGCGCGACCCGGCCACCGGCGAGATCGAGTACGACTGGCCCGACGCCGCCGCCCGCCGCCGCGCCGAACGCCGCGCGAAGATCCGCGAAGCCCGCGCCAAGCGCGGCGACTTCAGCGAGCCCGATGACGACGAGCTCGACGCGCTGGACGAAACCGACAACGACGCGTGATCGCGCCGCCGACCCCCGGCCGCCCGGGCCGCACCCCGCGTGGGTGCGGGGGCTAAACTTGCCCCCATGTGTGCCCGCCCCGCGCCGGACAACGCGCCCCCCGCCCCCGCCACACACGACACCCCTCTCGCCGCCCGCGCCCCCTTCACCCTCTGGCTCGGCCTCGCCGCGCTCGGCGTCTTCCACGCCCTCATCTGGCTCGACGTCCAGAACCGCGCCGGCGTGATTATCCCCTGGGACGCTTTCCGCCCCGACGTCGCCGACCCCGACGGCCGGCTCAACGTCGCCGCCCGCTACGTCGCCGCCAACATGACGCCCCTGTGCTGGGTCGCCTACCTGCTCGTCGCCGACGGCCTGCTCACCCACCTCGCCCGGATCCGCCGCGGGCCGCTCAACCCGATCCGCGCCCGCCCCAACCGCTTCCTCGTCGCCTGGCTGACCAGCATCCCCGTCTGGTGCTTCTTCGACTGGGTCAACTTCACCTGGCTCGACGCCTGGCGCTACCACGGCCTGCCCGAGCCCTTCGCCGCCCGCGTCGTCGGCTACCTCGTCGCCTTCGCCGCCATCGTCCCCGGCATGCTCCTCGCCGCCCAACTCTACCAGCACCTGGGCCTCGCCCGATTGCGCATCCGCCCCGGCAGGGGGGCGAGCGCGCTCGCCTGGATCTTCGTGCTTGCCCCGCCCGCCATCATCATCGCCGTCGTCCTCACGCTGCTTGCCGCGGGCCTCGGCCCCGCCGACCCCGCCGACCCCGCCAGCCCCGCCGACCGCGGCGACTGGCTGCTGGCCACCAGTGCCGGCATCCTCATCCTGCCCGGCCTCGCGCTCGGCCTCGCCCTGCCCTGGCCCGGGTGGCGCAGCGAGGCACTGAGCCTCGGCGTTGGCGTGGGCTTCGTCGCCTTCGTCTTCTACGCCCGCGACCCGATCGCCAACCTCACGCTCTGGGTGGGCCTCATCTACCTGCTGGACCCGATCAACCGCCGCTGGCTCGGCCAGCCCAGCTTGCTCGGCGACTGGGTCGCTGGCCGCCTCGGCCGGACCGTCGCCCTCTTCGCCGCCGGGCTGACGTGCGGCCTGCTCTGGGAGTTCTGGAACTACTACGCCCTGGCCAAGTGGACCTACAACCTGCCCTTCCTCGGCCCGCTGCAGGCCTACCGCTACTTCGAGATGCCCTGGCCCGGCATGCTCGGCTTCCTCCCCTTCGCCGCCGAGTGCTGGGTCGTGCTCCACGCGATCATCGGCCTTGCCCACAAGCTCCCCCTCCGCCTCGCCGAGCCCCTCCCCGCCCCCGACCGCGACGTGCTCTGATTCCTGATCCCGGGCCGAGCCGGGTCAAGGTGACGGCATCTTCTGGATAACCGCGAAGTAGCGAAGGTGGCGAAGCAGGCGAAGCCGAGGGAGGGAAAAACTCGGGAAGCAAACCCTTTTATCGGAGGGACTTCGCTTCCTTCGCCCCTTCGCGGTTCAACCTTTTCTCGCGTGGGTCCTCCCGTCATTCAGCCGTCGCGATCAGGACGGCGGGTGCCACTGGCGGCTCGCCTTTTCGGACGAACCAGGATTCGGAGCAGGGCGTCCATTCAAGGCCGCCACGCGGCTTCGCCGATCCTCTCTGTATGGCCGACATCGCCTCCCTCGCCACCGCGCAGTCCCAGATCCAGCTTCAGCAGCAGGTCGGCATCAAGGTCGTCGGCAAGGCGCTCGACCACGCCCGCGAGCAGGGCACCGCCATCAACGCCCTGATCCAGGACGTCGCCAACATGCAGGAAAAGCTCGCCGCCGCGGAGATGGGCGTCGGCCGCAACCTCGACACCTTCGCCTGACCCCCCCGCCCCCGCGCCCCCGCCTGCTCGCCGCGCGCCGGGCCATCGCGCCGGCCTCGGAAGCGCTCACCGCACCTCGCAGGCGCCGCCGTCGATCACCTGCTCGGCACCGTTGACGCGCACGCTGCCGCGCAGCCCCGCGGGCAGCGTCACCCGCCCCGTCACGCGCCCGTCGCGCTGCTCGAACGCCGCTTCGATCATGCCGGCGGGATGCACCATGCGCCCCGACGCGCGGGCCAGCGGCCCGAGCATCGGCTCAACCATCACCTCGCCGAAACCCATCGTCGCCGGCCGGATCCCCAACACGCTCGCCAGCATGTGAAAGTAGGGGTGCGACCCCCACGCGTGGCAGTCCGAGCGCGTCGGCTCGGGGTGCTCGAACGGCGTGCGGAACCCCCGCCGCGGCAGCTCGCGCCACAGGTCCAGCCGATCGAAGAACACGTCCGCCCGCCCCAGCAGCCGCGCCGTCTCCAGCAGGTAGTGCGAGAAGTAGATCGTCGCCGGCGCCAGGTCCTCCGCCTCGAACAGTCCCCGGGCGACGCGCTCGCACTTCGTGTCGTCAAGCAGCCCCGACAGCAGCGCCAGGCACTGCGCATGCTCGCTGAAGTGCGCGTGGTCGATGTCGTCCGCCAGCAGGCCGTGCTGCTCCGACCAGAACGTGCCCACCGCCGCGTCGAACACACCCCGCGCCAGCCGCCGATCGCGCTGCGCCAGTTCATCCTCGCCCGCCCACTGCTCCAGCTCCCCCTTCTGCATCAGCACCAGGGCAAGCTGAAAGCTCACCGTCGACGAGAGCTGATCCTTCGCCCCGGGCGGCACGCCCTGGTGCCACGCCTTGACCCAGTCCATGAACACCCAGCCGGGAGGCCAACCCATCAGCCCGTCCTCGCGACGCCACGACAGGTACGACTCCATCACCGAGCGCACGCCCGGCAGCCGCGCCTTCACGAACGCCGCGTCCGCCTGCCACAGCGCCGCGTCGTGCACCATCGCGATCCACCAGATTGAAAACGTCGGAATCGTCTGCGGGTTCGTCGACGGAAACCGCGCCCGCGTCAACCCGTCCGGCGTGCGCGACACATCGAACATCCGCAGCGCCTTGCGCGGCAACCGATGATCGCTGCTGAGCGCATAGGTGATCAGCGTCTCCAGCCGCGTGTCACCCACGTACATGAGCTGCTCGTAGTACGGGCAGTCAAAGTACGCCTCGTGCATGCACATCTCCAGCCCGCGCTGTAGCACCGGCAGGCACGCCATCAGCTCCGCGTCGTCACACTCGAAATGCGACTCGCGCTCAAACGGGTAGCGCGTCTCGCGCAGCTCGATGGCCTCGAGCGTGAGCGCCTCATCGCCCGTGTGCACGATGAGCTGCACGTACCGCCCGGCCCGCCACCAGAGCGTGTCATACCGCTCGCCTCCGCCCCCCGGGCGAAAGATGTCGCCCACGCCGTGGAAGTAGCGGCCCGCCACTTCGTCGCGATGCCCCTTGTCCTTCGCCGCCACGTCGAGGAACATCGCCTCCGCCCACTGCAGATCGATGCGGCTGTTCACCCCGCCGCTGACCCGCAGCTCGGGGTACGCGCAGTAGTAATCATCGAGATCGACGATCACGCGCACGCGCGACCGCGGTTCGACGGTGCACGCCTCGCCCCCGTCCCACATCGCCTGCCACCGCGCCGCCGCGGCTGCGTCATGCCGCGCCGCCTCGGCGGGCAGCTCATCCACATCCGCATCCGGCTCAAGCGCCTCGACATGCCGCACGCGCCCGGCGCGCATCGGCCGCTCCATCATCGCCGGCAGCATCGCGGGCCTGAGCCGATGGTGCGTCGACTCCTCGCCGTGCGGGATGAAGTCATCGCGCCCCGGCTCCGTCGCCACCGCGTCGACCCATCCCTCGCCGGCCCCCGTCTCAAAGTCGCGCTGCGTCGCGGCCGCGCCCTGATCCTGAAACGACGAGCCCAGGAACTTGAGCCCCCACCGCGGGATCATGAACGTGTACCCCGCCAGCGGCTTGACCTGCCACGCCGCCACGCTCGTGCTCACGAGCTCATGCGCCGCCCCCTCGCCCGCCACCAGCAGCCCCGGCCGCTTCGTCTCATGCCCAAACGGCCCGCGCCCGCGCCCCAGCGTCCACACCCGCGCGCTGAGCACATGCGCGCCAGCCTCGAGCTCGAGGTCATACGTCTCGAAAAACCAGTGATGTCCCACACCCCGCTCCGGCCCGCGCCCCAGGCGGCTGCCGTCCAGCCACAGCTCATAACGCTCGTCCGCCGTCACATGCACACGCAGCGTCCGCGGCGCATCGAGTTCGAACCGACAACGAAACGCCGCGACCATCGGCTCGTCGAGGTCATGCTCGGGCAGCCCGATCCAATGCACCGGCCACAGCGTCTGCCCCCACCGATCATGCCGATGCGTCGCGGCGAAAGGGTCCTGCTCAATTAACACGCGCGTCATGGAAGATTCCATTTCAAATCAAAATTGGAGGCGGTGCTCACGCCGCGCCTGCTCTCCGCCGCCTCCCCAATTCTGCATTCTGATTTTTTAATTCTGAATTGCTTTTATCACCGCGTCATGCACCGCGCCGTTCGTCGCCACCACGCCGCGGTTGCGCTCCAGCCGCTTGCCGCGCGAGAAGTCGAGCGGCGCCCCCACAATGTCCGTGACGCGGCCGCCCGCCTCTTCGATGACGATGGCGCCCGCCGCATGGTCCCAGATCGCCTCGCGATAGTCCGCCCGCGTCGGCAGGCGCAGGTAGATCGACGCGTCCCCGCGCGCAACTGCCGCATACTTCGCCTGGCTGTCCATCCGCACCGGATCGGCGGTGATGCCCAGCCGGCCGGCAATCTGCGCCGACTGGTCCTGGTCCGAGTGGCCCGACTCGACCGACTCGCAGAACCGCGCCTGCGCCGGGTCATCGAGGCCATCCACCCGCGCCGGCAGCGCGTCGCCCTGCGCCGGGCTCGGCAGGGGATACATCCACGTCCCCTCGTCGCGCGCCGCCATCAGCAGCGTCCCCGGGTGCCTGCCCCCCGGATGCGCCAGCGACGGGCACGCCAGCGCCCCGAGCACGACCTTGCCGTTCTCCACGAGCCCCAGCGCGATCGCGTACTGCCCGCCGCGCAGGAACCCCTTGGTCCCGTCGATCGGGTCGAGCGTCCAGAACCGCGCCGGGCTGCGCTGCGCGTTGGGCTCGAGCATGTTGCCATGATCGATCCACGACAGCACCTGCCGCTGGCTCGCCGCCGCCGCGCGCGGCTGCGCCGTCTGCACATGCCGCACCACCGCGTCGCGCAGCACCGCGTTCGCCGACTCGCGCAAGGCGTCGGCGTCCTCCTCCGCGACGACGGGATCATTGGGAAACCACCCCGCCAGCGCCTCGCACACCACCGCCTGCGACGCGAAGTCCGCGACCGTCACGGGGCTGCGGTCCTTCTTCTCAAGTGTATCGCTCGTGATGAGCTCCGCCTGGACCGCGCGCGTCGCCCGCGCCGCCAGCGTCACAGCCTCCATCGCCACCTGCCACGCCCGCATCCATTGAAGATTCATCCGCGTCGTCCTGTCTATGGAAGGGCGGATGATAGCAGGGGGGATCGGGGTCCGGGGTCCGGGACTCGGGATCCGGTGATGACGTGACGACCGCCCGACCCCGCGCGCCCCGTCCCTTCCAGCCGATCCCGAACCCCGGATCCCGGGACGCGATTCCCGCACCCCCTCACATCCCGCCCCCCGACCCGCCCGCGAGATTCTTGAACCGTGTCGTCGCGCCATCGAACAGCAGTTGCACCGTGCCGGTCGGCCCGTTGCGCTGCTTGGCGATGATCACCTCCGCGTCGTTGACCCGCTCCGGGTTTGCCTGTTCCCACTCCGCCTCGCCGCGGTGGTAGTAGGACTCGCGGTGGAGCATCATCACCACGTCCGCGTCCTGTTCGATCGAGCCCGACTCGCGCAGGTCGCTCATCCGCGGCCGATGCCCCTCACGCGACTCCGCCTGACGGTTGAGCTGCGACAGGCACACCACCGGCACGCTCAGCTCCCGCGCCAGGCCCTTCAACCCCCGGCTGATGTTCGACACCTCCTGCTGGCGTGACTCGGACCCCGGCGCGCTCATGAGCTGCAGGTAGTCGACGAAGACCACCTTGATCTGCTGCCGCGACGCCAGCCGCCGCGACTTCGCCCGCAGCTCCAGCAGCGTCAGCCCGGGCGTGTCGTCGATGTACAGCGGGGCCTCGGAGAGCGACCCGACCGCCATCGACAGCCTGCCGAAGTCATCCTGGCTGAGCAGGTTCCGCCGCAGCTTGTGCGCGTCTACGCCCGATCGCGAGCAGAGCAGGCGCTGGGCGAGCTGCTGGCGCGACATTTCCATCGAGAACACCGCGCTCGCCTGCCCGCCCACCGCCGCGACGTGCTCCGCGATGTTCAGCGCAAACGCCGTCTTGCCCATCGATGGCCGGGCCGCGACGATGATCAGCTCGCCCGGCTGCAGGCCGTTCGTCATCTCGTCGAGCTCGAAGAAACCCGTCTCGACGCCTGTGACGTGCGTGCCATCGTCCGCCTGCAACCGGTCGAACGTCTCCTGCAAAAGATCGCTGAGCGCCGACGCGTTCTGCTCGATGCGCGCCTCGGCCAGCTCGAAGATGTCGCGCTCCGCCCGGTCCAGCAGGTCCGACGCCGGCTCCGCCGAGTTGTAGCACTCGTAGAGGATGTTGCCCGACGCCTCGATGAGCTTGCGCACCACCGCCTTCTCGCGCACGATCCGGGCGTAGTAGCCCGCGCTCGTCGCCGACGGCACTGACTCGGCGAGCTCCATGAGGTACTCGACCCCGCCGATGTCGTCGAGCTGCTGCTTGTCCTTGAGCTTCTGGTTGAGCTGCACGATGTCGATCGACTGGTGCTTGTCGTAGAGCTCGACCAGCGACTCGTAGATGGCCGCGTGGGCCGGTTTGTAGAAGTCGTCCGCGCCCTTGAGGATCTCGACGACGTCGCCCACCACCCGCCAGTCGAGGATCATCGACCCCAGCACCGCCGCCTCCGCCTCCAGCGCGTGCGGCGGCAGCTTGTCGAACAGCTTGCTCAGCTCCACGCGGCGAACATCAAACGTCTGGCGACGCGGCGACTGGGCGGGCATCGTGCTCATCGGCTCCCTCCGAAACGCGGGCGGCAACGGTCCATCAATGGGCCGGATCATAACGCGATCCACCTCCGCCGGCCTGCCCCCCCTTCGCCGCCCCACCTGCCGGCCCCCACCGAGCCCCCAGCCCCCAACCCGCCCCCCCAATCTGCTACCCTGTCCCCCCTCAAGCACACGGAGCCCACCCATGACCCTCCTCGCCGGCAAGAAGGGCGTCGTCTTCGGCATCGCCAACGACCGCAGCTACGCCTGGTACATCGCCAAGTGCCTCGTCGAGCACGGCGCCACCTGCGCCTTCACCCACCTGACCGACGAGAAGGGCAAGATGGAGCGCCGTTGTCGGCAGGCCGTCGAGGAACTCGGCATCACGGACCCCGTCCTCCTGCCGTGCGACGCGTCGAAGGACGAGGACCTCGACCGCGTCTTCGACAAGCTCGGCGAAACCTATGGCTCGATCGACTTCGTCATCCACTCCATCGCCTTCGCCGACCGCCAGTTTCTCCAGATCGGCAATTTCCACACCACCACGCGCGAGGCCTACCTCCAGGCCATCGACATCAGCGCCTACACACTCCTCGCCATGGGCCAGCGGGCGGTCAAGATCATGCCCGAGGGCGGGTCCATGCTCGGCATGACGTACTACGGCGGCGAAAAGGTCATCCCCGGCTACAACGTGATGGGCGTCGCCAAGGCTGCGCTGGAGCACACCGCGCGCTACCTTGCCAATGACCTCGGCCCGCACAACATCCGCGTCAACACGATCTCCGGCGGCCCGCTGCGCACCCTCGCCGCCTCGGCCGTGGGCGGCATCAGTGAAATGTTCGAGCACCAGGAGCGCAAGGCGCCGCTCAAACGCAACATCACCGGCGAAGAGGTCGGCAACACGGCCGTCTACCTGGTGAGCGACCTCGCCAGCGGTGTCACGGGCGAGACGATCCACGTCGACGCCGGCTTCAGCATCGTGGGGTTGTGAGGGCATTTAGCCCTCAGCCCCGAACTGATTGCATGCATGGCATGCAGGAGACAATCAAAATTCCTATCCGTGAACGCACCGTGGACGCCGTCGAAATCCCCAACTCCGCCCCAGGCCCCTCCACCGGCCTCCTGCCCGTCAACCAGCCCGGAGCCGTCCTATCATGACCATGCGCACCCTGCTCGGCACGATCCTCGTCCCCCTCGTCCTCCTCTTCGCCGCCATCGCCATCTCCAGCCTCCAACTCTGGAGCCACCTCGCCAACGTTTCGCTGCCCTGGCTGCTCAGCGCCCTCGCCGTCGCCATGCTCATCCTCGCCGGCACCTGCGCCCTGCTCCAATGCGAGCCCGCTGCCATCCCCACCCGCGCCGCCGCCGGGGTGATCATCACCGTGCTCACCATCTTCGCCATCGCCCTCGTCGTTGACATCTTCTTCTACACCGCCGGTCCATCCCCCGAGCAATGGGCCAACGCCGCCGAATGGCTCGGCTTCGCCGTGCTCCTCATCGCCACCTTCACCCTCCCCCACACGGCCAGGACCCTTTGATTGACCCCAGGATCTTTTGAGGCGACCCCGCGGGTCAACGGCCTACCCGTTCGCTGGGGGCGTCCGACGCGACCATGAGCAGATGCCGGTTGCCGTGGTCTGCGCGAGTCCGCGAGCGAAGCCACGAACGACCCCGGCCGCTTCCACCCGCCTACGCGGAATCAAAGCCCCGCCAGCACCTGCCGCGCCGTCTCGCGCACCAGCTCCGCCTCACCCTCATCCGCCGCCAGCGCCGCGACGCGCTCGCGCAGCGCCGCGTCCTCGCGCTCGCGCAGCGCCGCGTCCTCGCGCTCGCGCAGCGCGTTGCCCGCTGCAATCAGCGCATTGCGCTTGAGCATGTCCAGCTTGATGCGCTTGAACGCCGAACTCTGAAACGCCGCCCGCCGATCCTCCTCCGTCCAGCCCAACATCTCGATAAGCGGCACCCCCGCCACCAGCGCCGGCCGCGGCGCATACCGCGGATGCATCACGTCCGGCACGTTCCGCCGCTCCACCTTCCCCTCCGTCCCTTCGTGCCTTACGTTAAACGGGCACACCTCCTGGCACACGTCGCAGCCGGCCACCCAATCACCCATCGCCTCATGCAGCGATGCCTCGATCGGTCCGCGATGCTCCAGCGTCAGGTAGCTGATGCAGCGCGTCGCGTCGACGCTCCGCCGACCAGTCTCGGCCGGGTTCTCAATGCACTGCGTCGGACACGCGTCGATGCAGCGCGTGCATGTGCCGCAGTGATCCGCCCCCGGAAGCGGCGGCAGCGTCCGTAGGGTCCGCTGGGCGGACCTTGACGCCTCGGCGCCCGCACCGGCGCCGTCGGCGCCCGGGCTTGCGGTGTAGGCGGCCGTGTCGCTTTCTGGAAGGTCCGCACAACGGACCCTACGCGTCGGCTCGATCTCCAGCGTCGTCACGATCGCGCCCAGCAGCATGTAGGAGCCAAGGCGCGGGTGGATGAGCAGCGTGTGCTTGCCGACCCACCCCAGGCCCGCGCGGGCGGCGTGCTCGCGCTCCAGGATCGGCGCCGTGTCGACGGTGCATTTGCACACCGCCTCCGGCCACCGCTGGCGCAGGGCATCCGCGAGCGCGTGCAGCCGCTTCTTCATCACCTTGTGGTAGTCATCGCCCCACCCATACCGCGCAAACCGCCCCCGCCCCCCGCCACTCCCGCCACTCCCGCCACTCCCGCCTTCCGCGCCTTCCGCCGCTTCACGCCTCTGTCCCTCCGTGCCTTCGTGCACATAAAAATCCGCGACGCAGATGATCGACCGCGCCCCCGACAGCAGCCGGCGCGGGTCCAGCCGTGTCTCGAGGTTGTTCGCGAGGTAGTGCATCTCGCCCTGCCGACCCGCGGCGATCCAGTCGCGCACGAGCGTCACGTAGGCGCTCGCCTCTGCGGGCGCGACGCCGACGAGGGCGAAGCCCTGCTCGCGGGCCAGCACGTCGACCGCCCGCGCCCGCTCGCTGGCGGCGATGGCGGGCGCGGCGGAAGTGGCGGGGTTGCCGTGGGTGGCGGGGTTCTTCACAGTGTCAAGTCTAGGCCCCGGCCGGAAGGGGGTGCCACTGGTGGTTGTCCACCCGTGTCCTGGCGCCAGCGCTCACACTGGCGGGGGAGGTCCGCACAGCGGACCCTACGTCGGCCGCAGTTCGCCCATGTCTGGCTCCACCACCCCGCGCCAGCGCGGCCCATGCCGGGTGTCTGGCAGCGCGTGCAGCTCGACCCGGCCCGCGAAGCCGGCCATCCGCACGTCCAGCACCCGGCGGCAGCGGGTCCACAGCTCGGCGCGGATGGTCCCGTCATCGACCCGCCGCACCTGCCCCCGCCCGCCGGGCACCGGGCCCTCGTAGCGCAGATAGACCGCCCGATGCGGCGCCAGCTCCTCCATCTCCCACACACCCGCCGTCCGCCATCGTTCCGGCTCGACCGCCACGCGCAGCGTCCACAGCCGGCCCGCGTCCGCCCCGACGAACTCACCGTGTGGCGGCGTCACGAGCCAGTCGTAGTGACTGCCGTAACGCGTGCGATGGTGCAGGATGGCCGTGGGCAGGGCGTGCATGGCGGGCGATCTTCCATTGCCGGGCTTGTCCGCTCCCGCCCCCGTCCGCTCAAGGCCCGACCCCACCTCAAGCCGATCATCACCCATAGGGACGCCGGCGAACGCCCCCCCGCCTTGTCACGCGCTCGCCGTGATCCTATCTTCAGCACCACGCTGCGGCCAAAGTGGCCCCGGCTCAGGGACGGATCCCTCCAACGCGAGCCCACCAGCCATGACCCACACCCTCCCACGCTCCGCAGGCCACAACCTCCTCCTGCTCGCCGCCGCCCTCGCCCTCGTCGCCGGGCTCGCTGGCTGCGAAACCGCCACCATGATGCGCGAGAAGGGGCAGGTCGCTTTGCGCGATGGCGACTACGACCTCGCCCGCCACGAGCTCCAGCGCGCCAACGCCGCCAAGCCCGGCGACGTCCGCACGCAGTACTACCTCGGCCTGACGCACCTGCGCCTCGGTGAGCCGCGCCACGCCCAGTCCGCCCTCGAGCGTGCCTTGACGCTCACGCGGCACGAGGAGCCGTGGCGCAGCCGCGTCCTCGACCTGCTCGCCGAGGCGATGCACGAGCGTGACCAGGACGAACGCCTCGTCATCCTGCTCCAGGAGGCGGTCGACGAGACCGGCGCCGCCCGCGACTACGTCCGCCTCGGCAAGTGGCAGGCCCGCATGGGCAACGTCGACGAGGCCGGCCGGGCCTTCACCCAGGCCACCCAGGTCGCCGGCGACGACGACGTCCAGCCCTACCTCGAGGCCGCGATCTTCTACGAGTCGGTCGGCCACGTCGACCACGCCGTCCGCGCCCTGCGCTACGCCCACTGGGTCGACCCCAGCCACCGCGAGGTCGCCGAGCGCCTGCGCCGCCACGGCGTCGTCCCCGGCCCCGCCGCCAGCACCCAGCCCACCCGCACCCGCTGAGCGCGACACCCGCCGTGAGCGGTCGTCCTTGGGTGACGTGACTGCTGCTGACCCCTCTGTGCCCCGGTGGTCCGTTCGTCTCTGCCGGCACGTTATCCTGTCGCCATGCCCGACCCCGCCGCGCCGCCTCCCGCCTGGCTCACCCGTCTGCGCGGGCGCTTCCTCGTCTTCGACGGGCCCGACGGCAGCGGCAAGAGCACGCAGATCCACCGCTTCGCCCACCTCGTCGAGGCGGCCGGCGTCGAGGTCTGCCAGGTTCGCGAGCCCGGGGGCACGAGCATCGGCGAGCAGATCCGCCACATCCTGCTCGACCCCGCCAACGCCGTCATGGACGTGCGCTGCGAGGTGATGCTCTACAT
Source organism: Phycisphaeraceae bacterium (assembly GCA_040905445.1). Lineage (GTDB taxonomy): Bacteria > Planctomycetota > Phycisphaerae > Phycisphaerales > Phycisphaeraceae > SKPT01. Next base: position 12,954 of record JBBDRN010000037.1, read on the forward strand.
GGCCAGCCGCGCCCAGCTCGTCGCCGAGCGCATCGCGCCGGCCCGCGCCGCGGGACAGATGGTCCTCGCCGACCGCTTCATCAGTTCCACCCTCGCCTACCAGGGCACGGCGGGGGGGGTCGGCGACGACGAGATCCGCGCCGCCGGCCGCATCGCCCTGCGCGACCACTGGCCGGACCTGTTCGTCATCTTCGACGTCGACGAGCACACTGCCGCCACGCGCCTCTCGCCGTTGCTGGACCGTATGGAGCGCAAGGGCGTCGACTACCACCGCCGCGTCCGGGCGGGCTACCTCGCCCAGGCTCGCGCCGAGCCCGCCCGCTACCTCGTGATCGACGCCGGCGCCGATCCCGACACCGTCTTCACCCGCCTCGTCAACGCCCTGCGCGAGCGCCTGGCGGATTGACGCGCTGCTCCCGCCCGCTGCACCTGCAGCCCCCCATCGGCCGATAACTATTTCCGGACCCCGCGCGCCCCGGAAGCCTCGGGATTGTGATCCGTGGGCTTCGCCCGTGCCCCCTGGAGCTGGAGACGTCCCGCCCTTGCCCTTCGCCTGGCTCGACAAGCTCACCGGCCGCGTCGCCGCGCTGATCCTGCTGATCGTCCTCGCCCTGGCCGGCGTGGCGGGCTGGCGCATGGCCCAGACCCACATCGCCGCGCAGGTCTACCGCCACCGCCTCGACGCCCTGGCCGAGGATTACACCGAGCTGCGCGACGCTTACAACCAGGCCGTCCGCCGCACCGCCGTCACCGAACTCATCGTCGAGGATGGCGAACTGACCATCCGCGTGCGCACCATCGAGGGCGAGCAGCGCCGCATCGCCACCGATCTTGACCCGGCCAACGAGATCTACGTCGACTACGTCGTGATCGACGGCCGGCTGTGGATCCGCCGCGTCTTCGACGACCAGACGCCGCCGCGCCGCGGCGTGCTGATCGACCCGGAGCTCGCCGACATCGACTGGGAGGCCGACAACGTCGGCTACGGCAAGGCGGTCTACCGCCACCTGCCCGAGGGGCGATGGGTCGTCAGCGTCACCGGCGGCGGGGCGCTGGGCCTCGCCCGCGTCGAGCCGGACGCCGCCGTCGAGCTCACGCCCGCACCCGAGCTGCGCGACTACAAGCCCGTCGAGGAGGAGATTGCCCGCCGCCAGGGCGAGCTCGGCGTGATGGACATCCTCCGCGTGATCGTCGGTTGGTGACGGCCGCAGTGCATGCCGCAGCTTCGTCGCGCCGGGGTGCCACGGACAAGCGGAGTCGGCGGAGCTTGTCAGTGGCGAATGACGTCAAACACTGACAAGGCCGAAGACGTCCTTGTCAGTGCCACCCCGCGCGATTCGCGTCGCCCCGAGGGCGACGGCTAACGGCCGCACGCGCGATGCGATCCCTACGACCCGCGCAGCCTGCCCCGCCCATCGCACATTTCGCGCGCCTCCACTTGCACGTCCGCGCCCTGAATCGTCCGCTTCACCGCAGATTCAGGGTTCCATCCAGGAGGCAAGCCATGACCAGCATTCTTAACCTCGTCGTCTGGGCGATTGTTATTGCCGTCGTCCTCGTCGCGGCGCTGCACCCGCAGAGCGGGGCGATCGTCGACAACCCGCTCGCGTGCGCCGGGCTCGGGCTGATCGGCCTCGGCTTCTGCGTCGACGCCCGCCGCCGCCGACTCGCGTAGCCCCCATAAAGCCGGGACCGATGGTCCCGGTGGCGCGCGGACCGGTCGACGAATGTTGCGGTGCTCTCGGCGCCCGGCGAGGTCGCGCGGCGGGCCGATCCTGGACCGGGACCACCGGGCGCGGGTTTTTATCCCTCGCCGTCCCCGTCGGCGGGGGCGTTCTGGAGCATCCGCACCGCCAACTCGCGGTTCGGGTCGCCCGCGAGGTGCAGCGTCTGCGTGGGGAACGCGAAGTCGATGTCCGCCTCGCCGAAGCGCCGGAACAGCAGCAGATTCACCCGCTGCGCGTGTTCCAGGAAGCTGTAGTACCCCCGGTCCGGGTCCCGCGCGAGCTGGTACCAGTAGAACGCCTTGATGTTCAGGCTGTCCGAGTTGAGCTCGCTGAACGCGACCCGCGGCGGGGCCTTGGTCAGGTCGAACCGACCCTCGGCCACGACCTCCTCGTCGTTGAGCACCTCGCGCACGATGTCGACCGCTTGCTCGATCTTCTCGGGCGGCGTGTCGTAGGTGATCGTCACGTTCATCTCGCGGCGGATGGACGGCCGGGCGCTCATGTTCTCGACGTTCGAGTCGATGAATTTCATGTTGGGCACGGTGTAGAGGTGCCCGTTGAGCAGGCGGATCTTGGTCGATCGGAAGCCGATCTCCTCCACCCCGCCGAGCTGCCCGTCGAAGAGGATCCAGTCGCCCACGCCGAACGGTTTGTCGAAGAAGACGGTCAGGGACCCGAAGAGGTTCTTGATCGAGTCCTGGGCGGCGAGCGACACCGCCAGGCCGGCGATGCCCAGACCCGCGAGCCAGCCGGTGATGTTGAGCCCGAAGACGTTCTGCGCGACGACGAGTGAGAACATGACGACGACGAAGATGCGCAGCGTCTTGCGCACCATGGGCACGACCATGGCCGCGACCTGCCCGCGCTGCTCGATGGCGCGCCGCAACCCCAGGTCGATGATGTCGACGAGGTTGTAGATCAGCCAGCCCAGCGCCAGCAGGTAGAGAAAGGCGATAATGCTGTGGACGAACGCCTGCATCTCCTCCTCGAGATGCAGGAACTGCAGCCCGATCGCCAGCCCCAGCGAAACGAACGCGAGGCTCACCGGCCCCGCCGCGTCATCGAACGCCAGCCCCCGCGCGTCCCACCCGCGCTGCTGCAGCCGCTGACTCGCCCGCCGCAGCAGGCTCGACGCGATCTTCCCCGCCACCACGCCCAGGAAGATTCCCACCAGCAGGGCGCCCCAGCCCCAGTAGGTCGTTTGCTCGAACGTCGGCCCGAGCAGACCCGTCAACTCCGACTCCTCGCCGTCCGCCACGTGGATTGGCGGCAGCGCCGACATGCTCTCCCGCAACGCGCCCAGCGCCGCGACCGTCTCCCGCGAAAACCGCCACGGCCCCGCCGGCTCCGTCGCCTCCAGCACGATCCGCCCCTCCGGCGCCTGCCCTGCTCCCAGTCGCTCCCAGACCCACGCATGTTGCTGTGTCGGGAAATATGTGAACCGCCGCACCGCCTCCTCGCGAACGGCCGGGGCATCGGGCAGGCCGCGCGCCTCGACCGTTCCCAGCCGATCCAGCACGTCCAGCAGCGCCTGCCCCAGCTCGCGCACCGCCTCGTCGTCCGCGTCCGCCGGCCAGTCCAGCGTCGCCCGCACCTGCGCCAACGCCGCCTCCACGTCGCCCTGCCCGCGGCTGACCCGGCCCTGTGCCTCCAGAAACGTGAACATCGTCGCCCGCGGACTCGCCAGCCCGGCGTCGACGTCCGACGGCGCTTCCGCGCCATGCGCGGGGACGCCCAGCAGCACCAGTCCGGCGAACAGGGGCAGCCATCGCGAAACCAATCGAGTCATGATGCGTCTCCAGCAGGGGGCGGATGCGATCGCCACAATGTAATGCAACCCGTCAGGGGAGTCCGCCGCGCGGGGCCTATCGAGCCCGGGGGCTGGTCGGTATCTTCAAATGCAGGGGGCTTGGGATGTGGCATGCTGAGCCTGACGCGGAAGACCGACTACGCCCTGATCGCGGCCGCCTACCTCGCCGACCGCCACCGCCGCGGCCAGGGCCCGGCCAGCGCCCGCACGATCGCCGAGGCGTTCGACCTGCCCCGACCCCTGCTGATGAACGTGCTCAAGTCATTGTCTCAAGAGGGTTTAGTCTCTTCCACGCGGGGCGCGGGCGGGGGCTATGAGCTCGCCGCCGACCCGGCGAGGCTGGACTTGCTGACGGTCGCCCGCGCCGTGGAGGGTGCCGGTGAGGCCGAGGATCACCCCGCCATCCGCCGCCTGCGCGACCGGCTCGAGGCCGAGCTTGCCGGCCTGACGCTCGCCGACCTGCTCGAGGATTTCTGAACCGCCCGGCGTGCCTCGACACCGGCAGCAACCCGCGCCCCCTTGTTCCATGCCCCATAACGGCTAGAATATCCTCACACGCCCCCGGCCGCCGCCGGGCGGTTGCCGACTTGCAAGGAGTGTCAGCACGATGGCGATTCATCTGTCCGAGACCGCAGCCAAGGAAATCAGCACCATCATCGAGCAACAGGAGCTCGATGTCGAGAAAATCCGCCTCCGCGTCGGCGTCAAGGGCGGCGGCTGCTCCGGGTTCAGCTACCTGCTCGACCTCACCGAGCAGCACCGCGACAACGACGAGCTCTTCGAGGAGAACGGCGTCCGGATCGTCTGTGATCCCAAGAGCTACCTCTACCTCAACGGCACCACCATCGACTTCAAGGACGAGGTCATGGGCCGGGGTTTCGTCTTCAACAATCCCAACGCCACCACCACCTGCGGCTGCGGCAGCTCCTTCAGCGCCTGAGGCGCCCCCAATACGGTCGACACGCCCGCACACACACGCGAAGCCCACGGATTGCAATCCGTGGGCTTCCGTCGCTTCAGGCGCCGCCGCCGCTCAACCCGTCAGCAGCATCGCCGCGACGTACGCGATCGGGATCGCCGCGATCAGCAGCAAGAGTGTCACCACCGCCACGCGTCCCGGCAGGTCGGCCGCGCGGTCCGGCGGGTGCCGCACGAGGTCGTGGCCACACTCGGGGCACGTCGGTGGCACCGGCGGATGAATCGCGTACTGGCACGCCGGGCAGACCGCCCGCGGCGCGCGATGCGGGCGCACGAACATGAAGTAGATGCCGGCGAGGGCGATGATCACCGCCTGCAGGCCGATGACGATCAGCATCACGTGAATGTGCAGCGTGAGGTCGGCGAGCATGAGCAGATGATAAGGCGCGGGCACGCGTACGGATCGCAATCCATGGGTTTCGTTCGATGACGCAGCGTCCGCGGTACGGCCCGCGGCGCGTTGGTGGTTCAGGGAAGGTCCGCACAGCGGACCCTACGAGACAGCCTCCGCCACCTCGTCGATCAGCGCTTCGACGTCGCCCGTCGGTTCGCCGAAGTGCTCGCGCATGAGCGTGGCATCGCCGGTGGTCGAGTGTTCGACGCCGCCGGCGTCACGATCAAACCGCACCGCCCCCGTCCCCATCGCCGCGTGCAGGCGCTCGGCCAGTTCGCGCAGTGTCCACAGCCGCGGGTGGCAGACGTTCACCGCCCGCGGCAGGGCGTCGCGCCGCTCGCCCGCCGCCAGCGTGCAGCGGATGAAATCCTCCATCGCGATCACCTGCACGCGCTCGTCGGGGTTGGGCCCCAGCGAGTCGCCCGCCTTGATTGTCTCGGCGAGGCGGCGCACCAGGCCTGACTCAGGCGTGTTGGCGTGATAGTAGCGCAGGTGCACGAGGCCCGAGCCGCGCTGGTCGCAGAGGAAATCAAGCAGTTTTTCCTGCGCGAAGCGGGCGAGACCATATTCATCGTCGGGGCGCTGGGGGTCCGTCTCGGCGCGCGGCTCGGGGTGCGTGCCGTAGACGTTGCCCGAGCAGCCGTTGATGATGTCTGCCTGACCCGCGTAGCGCGCTGCCACGCGCCCGACGGCGTGGTAGTTCAGCGACCAGATGCGCTGGCGCGCGTCGGGGAGGCTGTGCTCGGCCGGCGCCCACAGCTCGAGAAACGCCAGCGGCACGTCCGGCAGCATCGCCGGGTCGTCCTCGCGCGCGCTGTAGGTGATGGTGTGGACGCCAAGCGCGTCGAGGCGTGCGCGCACGGCAGGGTCGGAGAAGCGAGCCGCGCCGTGAACGGTGAGCCCGCGGTCGCGCAGTGACTCACACAGCCGCCGACCGATCCGGCCGGAGGCTCCGAGAACGAGGGCGGAGGTGGGCAGGGGCATGAGGGTAGCGTAGCGGGTTTGGGTCGCACAGATGTGATGGCCGATTGCTGGTGCGGGGTGTCCCATCTGGCCGCCGCGCCCACGTGCCGTTTCCCGGCCGGGACCACCGGTCCTGGCTTTATACTGCGTCCCCGGTGATGATCGTGCCCCGGGTTCGTGATGGAGATGATGGATGACGAGCAACCTTGACGCGGCGCTGACGCAGCTCGATGCCACCCGTGACGCGCAGGTCGCGCGGTTGAGCGAGTTGCTGGCGATCCCGAGCGTCAGCACCGACCCGGCTTACGGCGAGCACGTCGCGCGGGCGGCGGCGTGGGTCGCGGAGCATCTGCGCGGCAGCGGTCTCGACGCCGAGGTGCTGAGGACCGACGGTCACCCCGCGGTCGTGGCGTCAACGCCTGCTGACCGCGTCGCGCCGGCCGACGCGCCACGCGTGCTGTTCTACGGCCACTACGACGTGCAGCCGCCCGATCCGCTGGAGCTGTGGCAGACGCCCGCCTTCGAGCCGACATTGCGCGACGGCGCGGTCTACGCCCGCGGGGCCTCCGACGACAAGGGGCAGGTGATGTGCTTCCTCGAAGCGCTGCGGGCCTACGCCGAGGCGGGGGTGAAGCTGCCCTGCCATGTCACCGTGCTGATCGAGGGCGAGGAGGAGATGGGCAGCGTTCACCTGCCGGCGTTCATCGAGCGCGAGCGGCAGCGCTTTGCCGCCGACGTCGTCGTCGTCAGCGACACGGCGATGTGGAACGCACGCACGCCGTCGATCGTCTATGCGCTGCGCGGGCTGCTCTATTTCGACATCCAGCTCCACGGCACGATGCGCGACCTGCACTCGGGCGTCTATGGCGGGGCCGTCGCCAACCCCGCCATCATCCTCACGCAGATCCTCGCACGCCTCTTCGACCGCGACGGCCGCGTCACCGTGCCCGGCTACTACGACGACGTCCAGACGCTCAGCCACGAGGAGCGGCAGCGCTGGGCGGAGTTGGCGTTCGATGAGGACGCCTGGCTCGCGGAGATCGGCGCCGACCGCACCTATGGCGAAACAGGCTACACGACGCTCGAACGCCTCTGGGCCCGCCCCTCGTGCGACATCAACGGGCTGTACGGCGGCTACGGCGGGGAGGGCGCGAAGACGATCGTGCCCAGTTTCGCGGGGGCGAAGGTGTCATTCCGCCTCGCGGCCGACCAGGACCCGGATGCGATCGCCGAGGCGTTCAAGGCCTGGCTGGCCGAGCAGCAGACGTGGGGGCTCAAGTGGCGGGTCACCGAGTTGGGGCGGGCAGCGCCGGTCGCGGTGGCGACCGACTCACCCTGGGTCAAGGCCGCGGCGCAGGCGGTGCAGGCGGCGGCAGGGCAGGCGCCCGTGCTGATGCGCGAGGGCGCGACGATCCCCGTCGTCGCGACGTTCAAGCAGAAGCTCGGGCTCGACAGCCTGCTCGTCGGCTTCGGCCTGCACAGCGACAACATTCATGCGCCGAATGAGCATCTGGGCCTGGAGCGGTTCGAACTGGGCTGCCGCACGCACGCGCGGCTGCTGGCGGAAATGGGGGCGATTGGCTGATTTGTCCGGACCGGGGTGACGTTGCACGGCTGTTCATCGGCGTGCTGCGTCCGCTCGAGCACGCATCGCCGGGTCAGCTCAAGCAGCGGATGCTCACGCCCATGCCTTACGCAGTCCTTCGCTGTCGATTTTCACCATCCCCATCATCGCCTGCATCACCTTTTTCGCCTTGTCCGGATCGGCGTCGGCGACCATTTCCATCAGCAGCTTCGGGTTGATCTGCCATGACACGCCGAACTTGTCGGTCACCCAGCCGCAGGCGACTTCCTGGCCGTCTTCAGCCAGTTTCGCCCAGTATTCATCCACTTCCTGTTGCGTGTCGCACTGCACGGAAATGGAAATACCCTGGCTGAACGAAAACTGCGGGCCGCCGTTGAGCGCGACGAACGGCCGACCCATCAACTCGAATTCCACCATCATCACACTGCCCGCCGGCGGCAACCCATCGATATCCGGGTAGTGCGTCACCCTCGTAATGCGCGAGTTCGGAAAGATCGATGTGTAGAACCGCGCCGCCTCTTCCGCCCGGTCGTTATACGTCAGAAATGTCGCGATGTCGGCCATGGGTGAACCTTTCATAATGTTCATTGCGTCGCATCGTAGCCTCAATCGTGCACGTGTAAATCCGCAAGCGCCACCCAACCCCCTGACGCCGCGCCGCCTGGAATCAGTTCGCTCGAAGCCCCCGGGGGGCATCAACCGGCTGACTCGGGAAGGCCGAGCGTTACCCGACCGTGCGGCCCCACGATACCACACGTCTGGGAAGCGTCAGGGCCCACCGATAGAAAATCAAATTTGGGTGATCCCGTGCTTGAAGTGCATGAGGTCAGTTCGAGGGGGAGGGGTTAGTTCCCTTGGGCTGAAGATCAACACTCGGCGCCGCGCCGCCATCGAGGCGCGACGCGGCGTCACCCGCAGCGCTGACGGTCGCATCGCCGCGTGTGATGCTCGCCGCCGAGCCGAGGCCTTGCAGGTCCGAGCCGGTCAGGCCGATCTCTTTCAGTAGCGAATCCAACAGCGGCGCCTGTCCGCGATAGCGCAGCGCGGAGTTGACGACCTGGTCCGCGAGGCTGCCGCCGCCCGCCGAGCCGTTCGCATGCCCGTTGTCCGAGGCGTTCGCCGAGCCGCCGCCGAGCCCTTCCACCTGGTAAATCTTGATGCCGTCGATCCGTTCCATGGGCTTGACCGACTCGCGAATGATCGCCTCGGCGTTTTTGGTCACCGCCAGCTTGATGCGGAGGGCGATGATCTTGGCGGGCAGGACGAGGGGTTGGCAGACATGTCCGCGGGAGGCCCTCCCTCGCACGAAGGCGAAACGCAAAGTGCTTGAATGGCATGTGTTGAGCGATCGCGGCAATGTCCGGCGCGTGTCCGGCGGACGTCCGGGTGATCAGCGGCATGGTGGGGCGGAATCGGAGGTGTGGAGTTGGGCTGTTGACGTGCAGGGTCATCGGGGATACAATACCTAACATTTTACGAACAGTCAAGGGTTTGGAAGATTCCGTGTGCGGGAGAGACGGGATGAGCGATCTTGAGGCATGCGCTGTGAATGGGCGGGAGGCGGCCCCATCGGCGGAGGAAGTGGTGCGGTTGCTGCACGAGGGCCGGTTGAAGGTGGGGGATATTGATCTGGAGGTGCGGCGGGCATGCGTGGAGCACCTGGGGTTGGAGGGTTTTTCGACGGGTGAGATTGCGCAGTTGCTGGGGATGAACGAGCGGACGGTTCGGCGTGACCGGGAGGCGCTTCGGCGTTCGGGAGCGATCGAGCCGAGCCCGGGGCTTGGGGATGAGCTGCTTGGTGAATTTGAGCGGGTGGTGATGTGTTCGGCGCAGCGTTTGGCGCGTTTGGCGCGTGATCCGGAGGCGCCGCCGTATGCACGGTTGTGGGCGGAGGAGGCAATTGTGAAGAATTATCAGCGGTTTATTCAGACGGCGCATCGGATGGGTTACGTGGAGGAGGGGCGGCGGCGGTTGGCGCAGAAGCGTGCGGAGAGCCCGGGGGAGGTTGAGCGGTTTAAACAGCGGTTGGGCTCGCTGCGAGAGATGGCAAAAGGGGTCTGAGAGGGAGACTCGTCACCTGCGAACCGTGTTGTATACTGCGTATCGTGGGGCGGCGGCCTGTGGGGAGCCGCGTTTTGAGGCGATTGAGAGGTAAAGCCAATGAAGTCCGTGGAACTGTTCGTGGGAGCCGGCGGTCTTGCGTTGGGGAGCGCGCGCGCCGGTCTTGAGCACGAAGTGGTTATTGAGTGGGACAAGAACGCGTGCGAGACGCTGCGGCAGAACAAGGCGAACGGAGTAGAGCACGTACGCGATTGGACGATCGTCGAAGGGGATGTGCGACGGTATGACTTCGCACAGCATCGGGGTGAGGTGGATTTTGTTGTTGGCGGGCCGCCGTGCCAGCCGTTTTCCCTCGGCGGGAGGCACAGGGCGTGGGAAGACCAACGAGACATGTTCCCGGAGGCCGTGCGGTCGATACGGCAGATTATGCCCAAGGCGTTTATTTTTGAGAACGTGAAGGGGCTGCTGCGGCAGAACTTCGCCAATTACTACAGCTACATCATCCGGTAGACGGAATAGCCCATTCTCGGCCGCAAGGGGACGGGGAATGGACGGATCACCGTGCCCCGTTGGCGAGCCAGCGTAGGCTGCGGCGCTGCCTAGCAGGATGCTCACATGAACAATTTGACATATACACGACTCTGGCTCGCCACCATTTACGTTCGAACGTCGCAGTACGATGACAACGAAGGGGTGCGTACCCAGCGGCTGGTGGTCAGCGAGTTGGACAATGGCGCCGTTGCTGTGCGTCGGAAAGCCAGCCAATTCGCAACGGAGTGGTACGGGTCGCGCGCCAAGATTGAGATGTTGGAACCCATATCATCCGTGGGCGAGTGATAAAGCAACCCTTCTTCTGTAAATCGCCGTTGAATGGGCGTGTCATCGGGCT
>JBBDRN010000038.1:0-23149 GCA_040905445.1 Phycisphaeraceae bacterium
CCCCGCCCGCGCCACCCTCGCCATCCTCGTAGGGTCCGCTGTGCGGACCTTCCCCGTCCCGCGCCTGGTCGTCCAGATGCTCCCCGAGCACGTGCAACCGCACGCTCTCAAAGCGGTTGCCCGGGTTCAACCCCGCCCCGCGCCCCTTCGCGGGCCCGTCCACCAGCGCGTCACGGTACTCATAAGCCTCTTCGGGCATACCGAACAGTATCCGAACTTGTGTGGCATGTTGTCAAGCGCCGGTCCGCCACATTCCGCCTGCACTTCCACAACGTACGCCGCCGGCGCCTCGCTCCGCGCGAAGAGCAGGTTGAGCACCTCCTCGCGCACCTTTTCAAGCTTCAGGCCCAGGTTCATGAGCACCTGCGCCGCCACGCTCTCGTGCTCACGCAACAGCCCCAGCAACAGGTGCTCCGTGCCCACGTAGTTGTGGTTCAGGTTCCGCGCCTCCTCGATGGCATACTCGATAACCTTCTTGGCGCGAGGCGTCTGCGGCAGCTTGCCCATCGTGACCATGTCGGGCCCCGACTTCACAAGCTTCTCGACCACCAAGCGGACCTTGCGCAGATCCACGTCGAGGTTCTTGAGCACGTTGGCGCCGACGCCGGAGCCCTCCTTGACGAGGCCGAGCAGGATGTGCTCGGTGCCGATGTACTCGTGGTTGAACCGCTGGGCCTCCTGCTTCGCCAAGGCGATGACTTTCCGGCATCGATCGGTAAAGCGTTCGAACATGATCAGGCCCCTGGGTGCGAAGGGGACGCGCCGTCGGCGTCATTGTACCCGCCACCGTCCAAACCGATTGACAATCTGTGCGGGGAAACGTAGCTTCTCGCCGGCCTCGAAGCGGGGCGCACCGGTCTGGGCCGGCGCTGGCCCGCGAGCCATCCCGCCCACCGGAGTCCCGGCATGCAGCGTCTCATCGTCCTCGCCTTGCTCTTCGGGTCGATGCTCACCACCGCCGGCTGCGGGCGTGACGACGCCGCCCACGCCCAGATGCGGTCCATCGCTGAGCCGCACATCGCCGCGGCGAGCGTGGAGGACGCCGGCCGATACCTCGTGACCATCGCCGGCTGCAACGACTGCCACACGCCCGGCTGGGACCGGACCAACGGCGACGTGCCCGAGGATCAGTGGCTGCTCGGCTCAGACGTCGGCTTCCACGGGCCGTGGGGCACGACCTACGCCGGCAACGTGCGGCTGTACTTCAGCTACCTCACCGAGGACCAGTGGGTCGAGCACGCCCGCCAGTGGCAGGCGCTCCCGCCCATGCCGTCGATGAACATCAACCGCATGAGCGAGCAGGATCTGCGCGCCATTTACCGCTACGTCACCAGCCTCGAGCCCGTCGGCGAAGGCATGCCCGGCTTCATCCCGCCCGGCGAAGAGCCCACCACCGCCTACCGCGACTTCCACGTTCAGGCCCCGCAGCAGGAGCAGGCTCAGGGCAGGATGGATAGAGCAAGTGCGAAGCCCACCGGGGATGGTGCGGAAGCGCCGCCCCCCTCGCACTGACGACAGATGCCGCTGCGACCGAAGAGCCCGGCCGCCGCCCCATCCTCCACCGCGAGCAAACCCATGCCGCTCATCCGCTACCTCAACGTCGACCTTGAGGTGCGATCCAGAACGTCGTTGGAGGCCTTGGAGCGAGGCTTCGGTGACCGCGCGTACCTGCTCGCCCAGCGCCAGGAAGATGGCCTGTTCGTCGCCAGCTTCGAGATCGCCGCCGATCATGACGATCCCGAGACGGCCATCCGCGCCTTCTGCGACATGATCGAGGCGCTGCCGCCGATCGTTCGCGACCTGTGGGACGTGAGCGTGCAGCGGAGCTTCGACATCGGCTTCGACAGCGGCGATGAGCCGTTCCCGTTCAGTACCGCGCTCACGCCCGCCACAACCGCGCGCGTCGCCCGCCTGCGCGCAGGCATCACCGTGTCCATCTACCCACCCGAGCACACCGGCTGATCCGCTGCGCCTGCTGTGCCGAATTCCGCTGCATCGCCCGGCCCTACCCCTCCACCTGCTTCTGCGCCTCCGCCTCCGCGGCTGCGAACAGCGCGCGGTACTGCGACGTCAGCACCGTGCCCCAGATGAGCACCACCAGCGTGAACACCAGCAGCCCCAGCGCCGCGACCAGCGCGATCGCCGGGTTGATCACCAGCCAGATCAGCGGCTGGTCCAGCCACGTCGGCGTGGCGCCGAAGAGATCCATGAAGATCGCGCCGACGATCGTCACCCACTGCACCGCCACGGCGCCGATGCCAATGAGCAGCAGCAGGGCGCCCAGCCTCAGCCGCCCCAGCCACGCCGGGTTGGCGTGGTGCAGCTCGTCGCCCATCAGCGACGACGCGAGGTTGTTGCCGCACTCGGGGCATGGCCGGCCGGAGTCGAGCCCGCGCAGGTTGTAGCCGCACTCGTTGCACGTGACGTCCTGGGCGATGCGCCCCTGGGCATCAAGCCGCGTGCGCCCGGCCCGCTGGCCACCCATCATTGCGGCGAGATAAGGATCAATCGAAGACATGCTGCCCCCATCGTGTAATCGGCGTTTCAGTCGCGCGCCGCCTCCCCGTTTAGCCGCGCCCACGCGGCGCTCCCCCCGAGCAACGCGGCGCCCTCCACCCCCTTGGCGCCTTGGCGTCTACGGCGAAAGCCGCACCACCTCGCGGTAGTTGTCGCGGAAAAAGCGCGTCCACCGCAGCCGGGCGTTGATGAGCGTGTCCCCGCGGTAGCTCGACAGATGCTCGGAAAACTCATCCAGCACGCGCTCGACCTCACTGTGTCGCGGGTGGTCCGGGTCGTTGACGATCGCCTGCCAGTCGGCCGCCAACCCTTCGTCGGGCCAGTGCAGCACGAGGTCGTCGGGCATCGCCTCGAACAGCTCGATCATCCGCGCCTTGTCGGGGTGATCGTCCGGCGTGCGCGCGATCGCCGCCCACGCCGCGACCAGGTGCTCGTGCACGTCGATCGCCATCGCCTTGGTGACCGGCGCGACCATCCCGTAAAAGTCGGGGATCGCGTCGGGCAGGGGGGTCGCCTCGTCGAACGGCGCAATTTCGGGGTCGCTCCAGTGCGCTCGCTCCGCGGGCGTGTAAAGATCCTGGCGCACCGGCTGGCGGCGCAGCTCGAAGCGCTCCGGCCCGTCCGGGGCGTCGATGCGCCGCTGCCAGAGCCGCTGCGCTTCGCGGGTGATCATCCAGTTGACGAACTGGTCGGCCAGCTCGCGGTTGGGCGCACCGCGCAGGATGGCGACGGGATCGGCGGTGATCGCCGTCATCCCGGCCGGGTCGACGTAGCCGACGCGGTCGCCGCCGACGGCGCCCGCCTGGAAGCGGCCATAAAAGTCGATGCACATGCCCGCGGCCGCCTCGCCCTTGGAGACGTCGACCGGCACCTTCGACGCGCCGGAGGTGAAGTAGCGCGCATTGGCGAACACCTGCCGCATCGTCCGCCATCCCTCGTTCCAGCCTGTACGGCGGATGATGATGTTGTACGTCGCGGCGATCGACCCCGAGTGGCTCGGGTCCGCCAGGGCGATCCATCCCTGGTAGCGCGGCGCCGCCATGTCGGCCCAGGTCTGCGGCTCGGGCAGGTCGAGCATGCGCAGCACGTCGCGGTTGTAGACGATGCCGAAGCTCGCCAGGGCCGTGCCGATCCATCGCCCGTCTTCGTGGTAGAGCGGGCTGGAGCCGATGAAGCGCGTGAGGAAGGCTTCGTCGAGGGCGTTGGGCGCGAGCTTGGGCGCGACGAGCAGGGGGATGCGGACCTGCTCGCCGTCGCGCTCGATGGTGATGCCGCGGGCGAGCTGATTGTGCTCGAAGTCCCCGCCGCCGAAGAACAGGTCGATGCCGATGCCTTCATTCTCGCGACCGGCGGCGGCGTTGGCCTCGAAGTGGGAGACGATCGTTCGCCGCTGATCGCTGGTGCCGCCCGTCGTGCGCCAGTCGAAGCGGACGGGCGCCAGGCCCTGCGCGCGTCGCCAGTCGTTGAAGGCCAGGGCGAACTCGTGGCGCGTCTGCTCGTTGTGGGGCGTGACGACGATCAGGCGATCGCCGTCGCTGGCGTACGCCTCGTCCACGTCCGCCACGGGCCTGAGCACGAACGGGATGCCGACGACCACGGCCAGCAGGAGGATGATGATGAGCTTGGACATAGCGGAATTTCTGATTGCCGATTGCCGATTTGTTTGGGTCAGTTTAACCGCGCCGGCGGGTGCGTAGGTTGCCCGGTCGCGAATCCCGGGTCCCGCGACCCGGAACCCGTGATTTGCACCACCCGCCGCGCCGAAGCTACATTCGCCGCATGGACCTTCTCGAACGCCTCGCCCAGACCGCGGCGATCCCTGGCCGGGAGCATCGCATCCGCGAGCTGATCCGCCGCGAGATCACCGAGCACGTGGACGACATCCGCACCGACGCGCTCGGCTCACTCATCGCCGTGCGCAAGGCCCGCCCGCGCCAGGGCGCGCCGGCGGACCGCCCGCCGCGCATCATGCTCGCCGCGCACATGGACCAGATCGGCTTCATGGTCCGGCACATCGACGACCGCGGCTTCATCCGCATCCAGGCCGTCGGCGGCTTCGACAACCGCAACCTCTTCGCACGCCTGTGCACCATCTGCCCCGACCTCACGGATCCCGGCAAGGACATCACGGGCGTGCTCAATCCGGCGGGCAAGCCGATCCACATCGCCTCCGATGACGACCGCAAGAAGATCCCCGAGATCCACGAGTTCATCGTCGACCTCGGCATTGCCGGCGACGAGGTCAAGGAGCGCGTCCGCATCGGCGACATGGTCGTCCTCCGCGCCCCGTTCGCCGAGATCGGCCAGACCGTCGTCGCCCAGTCGCTCGACAACCGCGTCGCCTGCTGGATGCTCATCCGCGCCCTGCAGGCGCTCGAGCACCACGACAGCGACATCCATGCCGTCTTCACCGTCCAGGAGGAGGTCGGCCTGCGCGGGGCGGGCGCCGCCGCGTTCGGCATCGACGCCGACTTCGGCATTGCCGTCGACACCACCCTCTGCGTCGACACGCCCGGCGTGCCCGACGACCAGCGCGTCACCCAGCAGGCCGCCGGTGCCACCCTGACGGTCATGGATGGCGCGTCGATTGCCGACCTCAGCCTGCTCGACCGCTTCGAGCAACTCGCCCAGGAGCACGAGATCCAGCACCAGCGCTCGGTCCTGCCTCGTGGCGGCACCGACGCCGGCACCATGCAACGCGCCGGCGCCGGGCTGCGCACATTCACGCTCTCCTGCCCGACGCGGTACATCCACACCGTCTGCGAGATGGTCCACCGCGACGACCTTCACGCCTGCCGCGATCTGCTGCTCGCCTTCCTGCACGAAGGCCCGCCGACGCCCGACGCGTGACGCCGTCGCTCGCGGCTTGGCGAAGGTCATCAGGTCTTTGAACGCTTCTTGCGACCGCCGCCTGTCCGCGCCGCAGATTCGCTCGAATTCAGGGCTTCCCCTATTGGCCGCGGCGAGTCTACATGGGAGGATATAAGTGAGCCGCCAGGACCGGGTCGGGCCGGCTACCGCGGGCAAAGAACCGCGTCGGCCCCTAAACCCCGGCTGGTGGGACAGGGGCCGATACCCCAGCGCGGTGCACCAGCAACAAGCACGAGCGCGTCCCATCTGTGATCCCCTGACGGCTCTTTTCATGCGCCCGCCCCTCCGCCGACCGTCGCTCACGACCCACAACGCCCGCCCCGGCTTGATCCCCCCGCGTCGACGGATTATCCTTCCCCGCTCGAAGTGCACGGGCGAGTGCCAGAGCGGCCAAATGGGGCGGACTGTAAATCCGCTGGCTTATGCCTTCGCAGGTTCGAATCCTGCCTCGCCCATTCCTTCTTCCTTCCTGTCAGATTTCTGTCAGACGCGCAAACCCATTCCCGTACAGGGTTTTCGTTTGCGCCGGCGATCCCCGGCTCGGCCTCTTCGCCGCGCGCTTCCGTCCGTGGTCGTCCGCTTGGTCTAGCCGTCGCCCTTCGCTCATCGTCACCCCATGCGCAGCGCCGCCCAGACCGGGAAGTGGTCGGAGGCATCGCGCGTGATGTCGTTCTGGGCGACGTCGGCGTCGATGAGGCGGCCGGCGAGCTGTTCGCTGAGCCAGATGTAGTCGACGCGGGTCGTCGGGCTCTGGGTGGTGACGGATTGGAGCATCGCGTCGGAGCGGGCGGTGTGGACGGCGTCGATCCAACCGACGTCGACGAGACGGCGGCCGACGTGGCGCGGGATCGTGCCCTCGGCCTCGGCGTCGTCTATGGGTTCAAGCCGTACGCCGTCGCGCAGGTGGTGGTGGTAGGGCGCGGTGGCGTTGAAGTCGCCCATCATGACGGTCGGGAGCGTGCGCTCGGCGACGAGGGGCAGCAGGTCGTCAAGCTCGCGCAGGCGCAGCGCCTCGCGCTCGAAGCTGCCATGCCCCGGCGAAAGATGGAGCACAACGAAGCACCACGCCTCGCCCGCAATGTCGACGATCGCGCGCACGGCGGCGCGCTGCATCGCCGGGGCGCGCGGCGTGAGGTCCTCGACGTCCACGAGCGGGCGGCGGGACATGATCGCGACGTGGTAGGGGCTGACCTGCGAGCGGGCCAGCGCGTGGTGGTAACCCAGTTCATCCGCGAGGCGGGCGATGTTGGCGGGCTCGTTGGCCTCCTGGAAGCCGACGACGTCGGCGTCGAGTGCAGTGATGGCGTCGGCGAGCAGCGGGAGGCGATCCTCGCCGCCGTTGAGAATGTTGTAGCTGACCACCCGCAGCGTGGCGTCGCGCGTGTTTGTCATGGCAGCGGCCTTTCCGTTCTTGCTGGGCATGGGGTGCAGCGGGCATTGTAAGGCGGCGGCCGCCTGGCCGAATCGACCCGCGTGCGGGCCCGTCCGGTTACAATGCGCCGAGCGCCACCGCGCACTCGCCATCGGATCCGTACCCCAGGAGTCAGCCATGCGCCCCACCCGAGCCATTGCCGCGATCATCGCCAGCCTCGCGCTGGCGAGCGTCGTCGTCGCCACGTCCGCCGCCGTCGACGATGCCGACGTCCGCGTGTTCAATTACCACGTGCTGTCGAACCCGGCCGACGCCGACGGCGGGGGCGAGTTGTCGCCGATCCGGATCGTGGGCACACCCAACGGCACGTTCTCCGGGGCGATCGGCATCGAGGCGGACGGCGAGCTTCGCGGCCTGCGGGCCGACGTGGCGGGCCTCAGCCTCGAAGGCGACGACAGCCAGCGCATCGACGGCGAACTGATCCAGGTGCGCTTCGCCCAGCCGTTCGACACCGCGATCCAGCGGCGCCGCCCGGGCGGGCATGACGTGCTGCACGAGCACGTGCCCGCGCGGCTTGATGGGATCGTCGGCGTGTGGGTCACGGCGACCGTCCCCGCCGACACCCAGCCGGGCACCTATCGCGGCGAGATGCGCTTCGGCGCCCAGTCGATGGGGATGCGCAGCGTCGACGTGGAGCTGACGGTGCATGAGTTCCCGCTGCCGGCGGCGCGCGAGATGCACACGTGGGTCGATCTCATCCAGTCGCCGGACACGCTGGCGCTGGAGTATGGCGTGGAGCTGTGGTCCGAGGAGCACTGGTCGCTGATGGAGCAGTCGTTCAAGCACATGGCGCAGTTGGGCGATGCGACGGTCTACATTCCGATCCTGGCGCGGACCAACTTCGGCAATGAAGAGTCGATGGTCTGGTGGAGCGAGACGGAGGACGGGCGTTACGCGCGGGATTACACGATCATGGATCGCTACCTGGACCTGGCGATCGAGCACCTGGGCGAGCCGGAGCTGGTGGTGTTCCAGGTGTGGGACGTGGTGTTGGCCGAGAGCGCGCCGGCGCCGCACCACATGCGGGAGGAGTCGCAGGCGGCGCGGGCCGCGGTGGCGGACAAGGGGCCGCGCGTCACGGGCGTCGATCCGGAGACGGGCGAGCGTGAGAGCATCTTCCTGCCGCGCCTCGAGGACGAGCAGAGCCGGCTGATCTGGCGCGACTTTTTCGACGAGCTGCGGGCGCGGATGAGCGAGCGCGGGCTCGAGCGGGCGATGATGCTGGGGATGCTCACGGACGCCGAGCCGTCGCGTGAGCAGGTCGAGGTGCTGCACGACGCGTCGATGGGCCTGCCGTGGGCGTCGCACGCGCACCCGGAGCGTATTCGTGACAAGCCGGTGCGGGGCAACCGGCTGCTGCGCGGGATCGCCGACATCCGGTACGCCGCCCACGTCTACCGCATCCGCTACCAGGTCAACCCGCAGTCGGAGCGGCTGCACGGCTGGGCGCATCCCGAGCTGACCGCCTTCTTCGGGCGCAACGGCCAACCCAACGGCCACCCGCTGCGGGCGCGGCTGGCGCCGGAGCAGAACATCACCGGCCGGCAGCGCGGCCTCGGGCGGCTGGGTGCGGACGTCTGGTACGTGCTTGAGGACCGCCGCGGCCGACGCACCGGCGCGGTCTACCACCGCTACCCGGAGAACAACTGGCGGAAC
Organism: Phycisphaeraceae bacterium; assembly: GCA_040905445.1. Classification (GTDB taxonomy): domain Bacteria; phylum Planctomycetota; class Phycisphaerae; order Phycisphaerales; family Phycisphaeraceae; genus SKPT01. The sequence goes on from JBBDRN010000038.1 coordinate 8,477, forward strand.
CTGGACATCGAGAGCTGGATCCTGGCGCCGGGGCCGCAGGGGCCGCTGGCGACGGCGCGGCTGGAAAACATGCGCGAGGGCCTGCAGGAGGCCGAGGCCCGCATCTATATCGAGGCGGCGCTGATGGACGATCAGACGCGGCGGTACATCGACGATGCGCTGGCCGAGCGGGCGCGGACGATCCTGGACGATCGGCAGTTCGCCATGTGGCGCAGCGTCTGGCCGCGGGTGGACGACCTGGAGAAGCTCGGGGCGCTGGGCGTGCATGGCAACGCGCGCAACCCGATCGAGGCGGTGTGGCAGGCCCTCGCCGACGCGGGCCATGACCTGCCCGGCTACTGGGACAGCGAAGCACGGACGATGCGCAGCGATGCGGAGCGCGAAGGCCGTATCTGGTTCGCGGGCTCGAACTGGCAGCAGCGGACCGCCGACCTGTACACCGTCGCCGGCGAGATTCACGCGGCGCTGACCGAGCAGGGGCTCGACGGGTATGACGCGATCGATCGCATCCGTGAGCGGCATAGCCGGTGAGCGCGGGAGGCGGCGGCGTCGGGGTGGCACTGACAAGCGGAGTCCGCGGAGCTTGTCAGTGCGCGAACGTCGGCACACACTGACAAGGCCGAAGACGGTCTTGTCAGTGGCACCCGCCGTGAGCGGCATAGCCGGTGAGCGGAGGGCGGGGTGGTGTTAGGTCAGGTAGGTGTAGCCCTTGAGGCCTTCCTCGTAGAAGCGGCGTAGCACGCGGGCCTCCTCGAGCGTCAAGCGCTTCTGCCGCAGGGCCTGCTCGACGGACTGGCGAAACGAGCGGCGCAGCTCCGCGGGCGTGTACTGCACGTATTGCAGCACGTCGCTGACGCTGTCGCCTTCGATGATCTCATCCACGCTGACTTCGCCATGCTCGTCGAGGCTGACGTGGACGGCGTTGGTGTCGCCGAAGAGGTTGTGCAGGTCGCCGAGGATCTCCTGGTACGCCCCGACGAGGAACGCGCCGAGGTAGTAGGGCTTGCCTTCGTAGGGGTGCAGCTCCAGGACGCTCTTGGTTTCGTGCTGGCCGAGGAAGCGGTCGATGCGGCCGTCCGAGTCGCAGGTGATGTCGGCGAGCACGCCGCGGCAGGCGGGGCGCTCGTCGAGGCGGTGGATGGGCATGATCGGAAAGATGTGGTCGATCGCCCAGGCGTCAGGCATGGACTGGAAGATCGAGTAGTTGCAGAAGTAGGTGTCGGCGAGCATCGGCTCGAGGCCCTGGAACTCCTCGGGCACGTAGTCGAGGCCCTGGATGATGCGCAGCACCTTGGTGCAGACGCCGAAGAACAGCCGCTCGGCGAGCGCCCGCTGCTCGAGCGTGCAGTAGCCGTGGTTGAAGAGGTTGAGCGTCTCGTCGCGGGCAAGCTGGGCGTCGTGGTAGCACTCGACGAAGTTCTCCTGCTCCAGCCACTGGTGCGACTCGTAGAGCATCTGCACGGGGCGGGGGAGTTTGGCGAGGTCGCTCTTGTCGAGGATGGGCAGCTCGAAGCGGTGAAAGCCCGACCAGCCCAGAACGTTGAAGACGAGGACACTGTGGTAGGCGACCATGGCGCGGCCGGACTCGCTGATGATCGTGGGGTGGTCGATGCCCGCGGCGTCGCACATTTCGCGGACGTGGTAGACGACGTCGTTGGCGTATTCCTGGAGCGAGTAGTTGATGCTCGAGCCGAAGTTGGTCTTGGACCCGTCGTAGTCGACGCCGAGCCCGCCGCCGACGTCGATGTATTCGAGGCCGGCGCCGGCCTTGTGCAGCTCGACGTAGACGCGGACGAGCTCGATGAGGGCGTTCTTGATCGAGCGGATGTCGTTGACCTGGCTGCCGAGATGGAAGTGGACGAGGTTGAGGCAGTCGAGCATGTCGGCGTCGCGCAGGGCGTTGACCGCCTGGAGCGTTTCGCTGATGAACAGCCCGAACTTGGAGCGCGGCCCGCCGGAGTCTTCCCAGCGGCCGGCGCCGCGGGCATCGAGCTTGACGCGCACGCCGATGCTGGGGCGCACGTCGTGCAGCTTGGCGTAGCGCATGATCAGCTCGAGCTCGGTGTATTTCTCGACAACGGGGATCACATTGCGCCCCATCTTCGTGGCGAGGATGACGGCCTCGATGAACTGGGCGTCCTTGAAGCCGTTGCAGATGATGGGCGTCTGCGGGTTGTCGACGAGCGCCATGATGGCGAGCAGCTCGGGCTTGGAGCCCGCCTCGAGCCCGAAGCCGAGCTTCTCACCGATGGCCTGGATCTCGTGGACGACGTGGCGCTGCTGGTTGACCTTGATGGGATAGACGCCGCGGTAGGTGCCGCGGTAGTCGTACTCGGCGATGGCGTTCTGGAACGCCTCGGCGATGGCTTCGAGACGATGCTTGAGCATGTTGGTGAAGCGGATCAGCAGCGGCGGCTGCAGGTCGCGCTGCTGCAGCTCGTCGACGAGGCGCTTGAGGTCGATCTGCCGGCCCGCCTGCTGGTCGGGGTGGACGAGCACGTGGCCGGCATCGCTGACGGAGAAGTAGCCCTGGCCCCAGCGGTCGATGCCGTAGAGGTCGGCGGCGTCGGGAATGGCCCAGTCGGCGGGCGTCGCCGCGGGGGCGTCGGCGGCGGGCGGGGGCGCGGCCGCATCCCTGGCGGCGGGGCCCGCGGCGTGCTGCTGGTCGGTGCGGGTCATGCTCAAGCTTCCGGGAAGGCAGGAAGTCAGGGGAGTCAGGGGAGTCAGGGGAGCCAGGGAAGTCGGGGGAGGCGGAGCAGGTGGTACTCGGCGATTGGTTCAGAGGTTATCCTGCCTCATGCCCGGGCGCGCGGCAGCCATGTAGCGTCCAGCCACTTTCGCTTCCCTGACTTCCCGCCTCACCCGCCCACCTGGTTGCGTCGGCGCTGGGCGGCGTCCATCTGTTCGGCGCTGGGGCTTTGCCCGGTGCGCATCATCTCGACGAAGCAGTCGAAGAGGTAGCGGGCGTCGTGCGGGCCTGGGCTGGCTTCGGGGTGGTACTGCACGGCCAGGAGGGGCAGGTCGCGGTGGCGGAAGCCTTCGAGCGTGCCGTCGTTGAGGTTGACGTGCGTGGGCTCGCCGCCGGCGCGCTCCAGGCTGTCGCGGTCGACGGCAAAGCCGTGGTTCTGGCTGGTGATCTCGACCTTGCGGGTGTCGAGATTCTGGACGGGCTGGTTGCCGCCGCGGTGGCCGAACTTGAGCTTGAACGTCTCGGCGCCGAGCGCAAGGCCGAGCAACTGGTGGCCGAGGCAGATGCCGAAGATCGGCAGTTGGTCGTGCAGGTCGCGCAGGGTGTTGATGGTGGCATCGACGGCGGCGGGGTCGCCGGGCCCGTTGGACACGAACAGGCCGTCGGGCTTGTGCTCGCGGATCGCGTCGGCGGAGGCATCGTGCGGCAGGACGGTGACGTCGCAGCCCGCGTCGACGAGGTTGCGCAGGATGTTGTGCTTCGCGCCGCAGTCGATCGCGACGACGCGGTGGCGCTGACGACCGGGCGGGATCTGGCTCTGCAAGGGGGCCCAGCTTCCCAGGGCGTCGCTCCAGGTCGAGGCCTGGCGCGGGCTGACGGTCGAGGCGAGGTTGCGCCCGGTCATGGCGGGGCTCTGGCGCGCCTGGGCGACGAGGTCGGCTTCGCTGAGGCTCGCGTCGGTGGAGATGACGCCGGGCATCGCGCCGTCGGTGCGGAGCTTGCGGGTGAGTGCGCGAGTGTCGATGCCGGCGATGCCGGGGATGTTCTGCTCGGCGAGCCAGTCGGCGAGGGTCTTCTCGGCGCGGTAGTTCGAGGCGACCGGGCTGAGTTCGCGGATGACGAAGCCGGCGGCCTGGATGCGTGTGGATTCGAGGTCCTGCTCGTTGACGCCGTAGTTGCCGATGAGCGGATAGGTCATCGTGACGATCTGGCCGGCGTAGGAGGGGTCGGTGAGGATCTCCTGATAGCCGGAGAGCGAGGTGTTGAAGCAGACCTCGCCCGCGACGGTCAGCCCCAGCGCGCCGAAGGCCTCGCCGACGTAGACGCTGCCGTCGGCCAGGGCGAGGCGGGCGACGGGCGGGGCATCCGGATGGGCGGGGAAAGCGGCGGGCGCTGTGGCGGGGGTGGCGGAGGTGGTGGGGTCGGCGGGGGGCATAGTCGGGATAGTGTAGTGGGCGCGCGGCGGAGCGTCATCCGCGCCGGCCGCATCCGTCCGCCACCCTCATAAAGCCGGGACCGGTGGTCCCGGGGCCGCCGGGGACCGGTGGGCGTCCACCGTGCCGTCCCGGGGCCGCCACTTGCGTGGATGGGAATCTCTGCCCGCCTCCTCCGGGACCAGCGGTCCCGGCTTTATACGGTCTGGGCCGCTTGTTCGTAGACGTCGATGCACTGCCGGGCCGCGTCGGGCCAGGTGAGCGTGCGGAGCTCGATCTCGGCATTGCGACGCAGCGAGCTCGCCAGCGGGGCGTGTCGCAGGACGGCCAGAATCTTGTCGGCCAGATCCTCGATGTTCCAGGGGTCGACCTTCAGAGCGTGCTTGACGACCTCGGCGACGCCGCTGTTGCGCGAGACGATGACGGGCACGTCGCTGCGGATGGCTTCGAGCGCGGCGAGGCCGAACGGCTCGCTGACGCTGGGCATGACGTAGACGTCGGCGGTCTGGAAGACGCGGTCGACGTCCTCGCCGCGCAGGAAGCCGGCGAAGAGCAGGCGGTGGCCGATGCCGCGGCGGGCGGCGAGGTCGACGAGCTCGTCAGCCCGGTCCCCGTCGCCCGCCATGATGAACTTGACGTTGGGGTTCTTCTCAAGGACGCGCACGGCAGCCTCGACAAAGTATTGCGGGCCCTTCTGCATCGTCAGCCGCCCGAGAAAGAGCACGAGGCGCTCGTCGTCGGCGAGGCGGACGGTCGTGGGGCCGGCTTCTCCGGTCGTGGCGGGGGGCGTGGGATCGATGCCGTTGTGGACGATGGCGATGCGCGACCGCGGCACGCCGTAGCGGTGCTCGATGATGGAGGCCGTCATGTGGCTGACGGCGATGACGCGGACGGCCGCGTGCATGCCGCGGCGCTCGATGTCGTAGATGCGCTCGTCGATCGCCTCGCCGGCACGGTCGAACTCGGTGGAGTGGACGTGGACGACGAGCGGCTTGCCGGTCGCGCCGGCGGCGGCGAGGCCGGCGGGAAAGCTCATCCAGTCGTGGGCGTGGAGGACGTCGAACGATTCGCCGCGGGCGATGTCGCGGCAGAGCTCAGCGTAGCGGCGGACCTCGTCGACGAGGTCCGGGGCCTGCTCCTCCAGCGGGGTCTGCGCAGCCCCGGCGATGGCGAACGGCGCGCGGGCGGGCTGAGGCGGGGCGGACTCGGCCTGGACGACGCCCATTGGCCGGGGGAAATCCGACGGCGGGCCGGCGGTGCCGGGCTGGTCGCTTGCTGGGGACGCGGCGGCGGGGCGGTGGCGGGGGCGGGCGTACGGGTTGAGCAGGCCCGCGGCGACGGTGCGGAAACGCACGCCGCGCAGCCCCGGGTCGTCCGGGGGCGTGAAGTGGCCGGCGTCTCGTGGGTCGCCGACGACGCCCGCGAGGGTGCCGGCGAGGGTGGGTCGACCATTCGCCGCGGCTGCGGCGGGCGTGGGGCGTGGGTGGCGGGTCTGGGGCGAGGGTGGCGGCGGGGCGAGCTCGGCGGCGGTGGGGGCGGTCGCCCTGTGGGGGGGGGGGGGGGGGGGGGGGGGGGGGGGGGGGGGGGGGGGGGGGGGGGGGCTCGGGGGGGGGGGGGGGGGGCGGGCGCCCGCGGGTGGGCGGGCGTGTGCAGCGTCAGGCGGGACGTCGAGGCCGTTTCCGTGGCCCGCGGCAGAACGAAGGTGACTTGGGCGCCGAGCTGGTTCAGGGCGCGGGTCAGGCCATAGCACGCGGTGCCCAGCCCACCGCTCATGTAGGGAGGGAACTCCCAGCCAAACATCAGGACGCGCATCGCCCGGCTCCTTGGGCCCGCCGAAACCGCGACGATAGCAGGCCGGACGCGTCTGCACCAACCGGCACGGGTCACCAGGGCGGCGTGCGACTTCGCGGAGGCGGACGCCACGCAGGGGGGGTCATCCAGCGCGCTGACGGAGCGCCTCGAACAGCAGGACGGCGGCGGCGTTGGAGGCGTTGAGCGAGTCGACCGTGCGGCCTCGCATCGCAACCTTCACCCCCGCCACCTCTCCCGCCACCTCCCCCGCCACTCCCGCAGCCCGCTCCGCGTACCAGGCGTCGCTCAGGCCCAGGTCCTCCGGCCCGATGACGATGGCGACCGGGCCACGCCAGTCGAACTGCGTATGCGGCGTCGCGTCGCGGAGTGTTGCGAGGGCGAGGCGGACGCCCGCGGCCTCCAGGTGCTCGCGGGCCTCGGATTCGCTCATCGCGAGCACCGGCACGGAAAAGACGGCCCCCGTGCTCGTGCGGATCGCGTTGGGGTTGAACGCATCCACCGGCGTGCCCGCGGCGAAGACCGCCTGGCACCCGGCCGCATCCGCACTGCGCACCATCGCCCCGAGGTTGCCCGGCTTGGCGACGCCCACGGCCACGAGGTAGAGCGTGTCGTCGCCAACCGGCGGCAGGTCGGCGACGGACCAGTGCGGCTGCTCGGCGACCGCGAGCAGGCCCTCCGGCTCGCGGACGTACGCGATCTTGCGAAACAGCTTGGCAGGCACCTCGGCGTGAAGCGCGTCGTCGGGCGCGGCCGCGAGCAGCGAGGCAAGCTCGTCCGGCCGAGTGCGGCTCGTCAGCAGCTCGGGGGATGTCCACAGCTCGCGGATGCGCAGGCCCGCGGCGAGGGCGCGGGAGACCTCGCGATGACCCTCGGCGATGAGCAGGCCGGTCTTGCGGCGGTGGCGGTGCTCGCGCAGGCGCGTGACCTGCTTCAGACGCGGGTTGGACAAGCTGGTAATCTGGACGGGGCGGGGCATGGGGCCATCTTATGGGAGGGGGGTGGGGGAGGGGGGGAACGTTGTCGGCGTGCGTGTTGTTGTATTGCGGGGTGACCGGCCCTTCGCTCGCGGACTCGCTCAGGACGGCGTCCGGGGCGCGCGGAGCTCAAAGGATTCGCTCATGCAAGACCTGGCCGTGCGGTTCAGTGGCGTCGAGCAGGTGGAGATGGTGTCGCGGCCGGCCGGCGAGCCGGGGGCGGGCGAGGTGCGCGTGGCATTGGCCTACTCCGCCATCTCGCCCGGCACGGAGCTGGCGACGCTGCGGGGCAAAGCCATGCCGCTGCCGCTGAACCCGGGCTACTCGGCGAGCGGCGTCGTCGAGGCGGTCGGCCCTGGCGTCGAAGACTTGGCGCCGGGGCAGCGCGTGGCGGTGCGGGCGCCGCACGCCGCCCGCGCGGTGGTGCCGGCCGCGCAGTGCCACGCGCTGCCCGACACGCTGTCACTGCGCGAGGCGGCGATGTACCGCCTGGCGTCGATCGCGATTCAGGGGGTGCGCAAGGTGGACGTTGCCCTGGGCGATCGCGTGGCGGTCGTCGGGCTGGGCATTATCGGGCAGCTCGCGGGCGACCTGGCGTGGATCGCCGGCGCGGGACAGGTCGTCGGCGCGGACCCGCAGGCCTGGCGCGGCGAGTTGGCGCTGGCGGGGCATTTCGCGAAGCATGCGCCGGGGCCCGAAACGCTCGCGAGCGAGGGGTTCGACGTCGTGATCGAGAGCACGGGCGTGCCCGGCGTCGTGCCGGCGGCCTTGGAGCTGGCGTGCACGCGCGGGCGCGCGGTGCTGCTGGGCTCGCCACGCGGGGTCACCGCCGAGGTGGACTTCTACCGCCTCGTGCATCGCAAAGGGTTGACGCTTATCGGCGCGCATGACGCGGTGCGCAGCGAGCGCGACAACGTCGGGCCGTGGCGGACGGAAGCTTACGACGGGCGGACGGTGGTGGGGCTGATGGCGGACGGGCGGCTGAACGTGAGCCGATTCGCCAGCGACGAGATGCCCGGCGGCGAGGCGGTGTCAGCGTATCGGCGGCTGCTCGCGGGCGATGAGCGGTTGATGACGATTCTGCTGCGGTGGGAAGAAGGGTGATTTGTGATTGCTGATTTCTGACGGTGTGGTGGAGCGGTGAGCGCGGGTGTTTGTGGTGCGGGATTTTGGGGCATTGAGGCGACGTCGGGAGCGTCGTTGGGCAGGCGCTTGTCGCCGCCGCGCCGGGACCACCGGTCCCGGCTTTATGGTTTGGCGGGTTCGTGGCGGGGGAAGAGAGCGGGGGCCTTTTCGATCGGGGTGCCCGGCTTGAGCTGGCCCCACTTCGTCCACGCGGCGAGCTGGCCGGCACCCTTGTCGGCCAGCGCTTCGGCGTAGTCGGCGCAGCCGATGCGGCGCCAGAGCTCCTCCATCTTCGCGGGCATGACGGGCCAGAGCAGCAGCGAGGCGATGCGCAGCGCTTCGGCGCAGTTGTAGAGGATCGTGCCGACCTGCGCCCTGTTGGCGGGATCCTTGGCGAGCTTGAAGGGCTGGGTCTGCTCGATGTAGCCATCGATGTCCCGCACCGTTCCCACCACGGCGTGGATCCCTTCTTCAAGCTGGCAGTCGGCAAAACGCTCCCTGAAATGATGCGCGAGCGCACCGTTCGTCAGGCTTGGAAAGACGTCTTCTTGATCCACCGGATCCGGCACCTTGCCGTCGCAGTACCGCCCAATCATGTTCATCACCCGGCTGGCGCAGTTCCCCACCGTGTTGGCGAGGTCGCTGTTGTAGACGTCGATGAACTTCGCCTCGGCGAAGTCGGCGTCGGTGGCGCCGAGCGGGCCGTGCGTGGCGAGGTAGTAGCGCAGGGCGTCGAGGCCGAACGTCTCGACATAGCCGTCGAGCTTTTCGAGGTCGACGAAGTTGCCCAGGCTCTTGCTCATCTTCTGGCCCTCGGCGATCCAGAAGCTGTGGGCGTAGAGCTTTTTGTAAAGCGGCTTGTCGAGGGCCATGAGCATCGCGGGCCAGATGACCGCGTGGAACCAGAGGATTTCCTTGCCGATCAGGTGCACGTCGGCGGGCCAGAGCTCGTCGCCCCGGTCGTTGGCCTCGATGGCGGTCAGGTAGTTGAACAGCGCGTCGATCCAGACGTAGATCGAGTGGTCCGCGTCGCCCGGCATCGGCACGCCCCAGGGCTCGGTCGAGCGGCTGATGGCGATGTCGTTGAGCCCGTCGCGCACGCGGGCGAGCACCTCGTTGCGCCGGGCGTCGGGTTGGATGAAGCCGGGGTTGGCCTCGATGTGATCGATCAGCGGCTGCTGGAATCGGCTAAGGCGGAAGAAGTAGTTCTTCTCCTTGACCCGCGTCAGCGGCTTGCCGGAGATCGCGGACTTGTAGCCGCTCGCCCGGGCGTTGGTCTCGGTGACGTACTCCTCCTGGCCCTCGTCATACCAGCCCTCGTACTCGCCGAGGTAGACGTCGCCCGAGGCGATCAGCCGCTGGACGTAGCCAAGCAGCCGCGACTGGTGGCGGTCCTGGGTGGTGCGGATGAAGTCGTCGCAGGTGATCGCCATCCGGTCGAACGTCTGCTGGAACTCGCCGGCGATCGCGTCGACGTACTGCTGGGGCGTCTGGCCCTGCTCGCGCGCGGCGTCGGCGACCTTCTTGCCATGCTCGTCGGTGCCGGTGAGGAAGAAGACGTCCCGGCCGGCGAGGCGCTGGTAGCGGGCGATGACATCCGCGATCGTCGTCGTGTAGATATGCCCGATGTGCGGGCGGGCGTTGACGTAGTAGATCGGCGTCGTGATGTAGAAGGTGTTGTCGCGGTTGGCCGTCATGGGCGGGCATTGTAGGCGATCGCGCGGCCCCGGGTGCCACGGGAACGAGCGACCCGGGCGATGACGTAGAATCCGCGTCATGCTCCTGCGCGACCTTGCCTATGCCGCCGCCGCCGTGGTCAGCGCCCCGATCTGGGCGACGCGGATGCTGCGCACGGGCAAGCACCGCACCGACTGGGCGGGCCGGTTCGGCCACATCGCCGCCCGTCCGAAATCCGAAATCCGAAATGCGATATCGCTCTCGCCCGCGCCCTCGCCCTCACCCTCGCCACCACCCGCCCTCCTGATCCACGCCGTGTCCGTGGGGGAGGTCAACGCCATCCGCGGCCTCGTCGCCGGGCTCGCCGCCGCCCGGCCGGACGTGCGCGTGGTAATCTGCTCGACGACGGACACCGGCCACGCCCGGGCGACGCAGCTTTTCGGCGAGCGCCACGAGGTCGTGCGCTACCCGCTGGACTTTTCGTTTGCCGTGCGGCGTTTTCTCGACGGTGTGCGGCCGGACGTCGTCGCGCTGACCGAGCTGGAGCTGTGGCCCAACTTCGTGAGCGCGTGTCGCCGGCGCGGCATCGCGGTGTGCGTCGTCAACGGCCGCCTGTCCGATCGCTCGTTCAAGCGCTATCGGCTGGCGCGGCCGCTGCTGCGGGGGACGTTTGCGAGCCTTGACGCCGCGGCCGTGCAGACGCCGGTGTACGCCGAACGGTTCAGGCAGATGGGCACGCCCGCCGACCGCGTGCGCGTGCTCGACTCGATGAAGTGGGACAACGCGAGCATCGCGGACGAGGTGCCGGGCGCGGACGAGCTCGCGGCGGCGATGGGGATCGATCGGTCGCGGCCGCTGATCGCCGCCGGCTCGACCGGGCCGGGCGAGGAGGCGATGCTCATCAATACGTGCCCGCGCGAGGCGCAGCTTCTGGTCGCGCCGCGGCGGCCGGAGCGGTTCGACGAGGTGACGAGGCTGGTGCCGGGTGTTGTGCGGCGGACGGCGCACGCCGACGGGACGCACCGTGAGCCGGCGGTGGAGCAGCGCTTCTTTCTGCTGGACACGCTGGGCGAGCTGCGCAAGGCGTATGCGCTCGCCGACGTGTGCGTGGTGGGGCGATCGTTTCTCGGGTTGTACGGCTCGGACCCGACGGAGCCGATCGCCCTGGGCAAGCCGACGGTCATCGGCCCGCACCACGCCGACTTCGCCGACATGGTCACGGCGCTGGCGGACGCGGGCGGGCTGATCGTGACCGACGAGCCCGGCGCGACGGCGGCGACGCTGCTCGCGGATCGCGCCCGCGCCGACGGGCTCGCCGAGCGCGGCCGGGCGACGATTCGTCAGCGCCAGGGCGCGACGCAGCGCCATGTCGAGTTGCTGCTGTCCCTGCTGCCAGAGCCAACCCGCTAAACTGGCTCGCGCCGGGTCCGCGGTGGAAGGTCCGCACAGCGGACCCTACATCGACTTCGGCGGGCCGCCATTCGCAATCAGAAATCAGAAATCAGAAATCAGAAATTCCTCATGTCTTCCACCGCCCTGCGTCAATCCCTTCTGCCTGCCGCCCGTCGGCTCGTCGTGAAGATCGGCACGCAGCTTGTGACGACGACGAGCGGGGACGGGACGCGGCTGGACCTGGCGTACATCCGGCGCATCGCCGGGCAGGTCGCGCGGCTGCGCGAGCGCGGGTGCGAGGTGACGCTCGTCAGTTCCGGCGCGGTCGGGGCCGGTTGCCTCGAATTGGGGCTGACGGAGCGGCCGCGCGACATCGCTGACCTCCAGGCCATTGCCGCGGTCGGCCAGCGCCGCCTCATGGCGCACATGAACCAGGCGTTTCAGCGTCACGGGCTCAAGGTCGGGCAGATGCTGCTGACCCGCGGCGACTTCGACGACCGCACGCGCTTTCTCAACATCCGCAACTGCGTCACGCGGCTGCACGAGCTGGGCTGCGTGCCCATCCTCAATGAGAACGACACCGTCGCCGTCGATGAGATCCGCTTCGGCGACAACGACCTGCTCGCGGCGCTGATGGCGACAGCGATCCGTGCGGACGTGCTCATCCTGCTGACGAACGTGGCGGGGCTGCTCGACGCGGAAGGGCGCGTGGTCGACATCGTGGAGAACGCGAACGATCACCTGGGGCTGGCGCGCGACGAGCGAAGCACGTGGGGCTCGGGTGGCATGGCGTCCAAGCTCGAAGCGGCGCGCGTTGTCACGGAGGCGGGCGAATTGGCGATCATCGCCGACGGGCGCGAGCGCGACGTGCTGGGACAGTTGCTCGCGGGGCGGCCGCTGGGCACCGTGTTCGTCCCCGCGCGACGCAAGCTCGATGCGAGGCAGCGCTGGATCGGGCTGACCGCCCGGCCTGCCGGGGCGCTGATCATCGACGACGGCGCGGCGCGGGCGCTGCGTCAGCGCGGCAAGAGCCTGCTCGCGACAGGCATTACGCAGATCAAGGGGGCGTTCCAGCGCGGCGACGTGCTGATCGTGCGCGACATGGGCGGGCGCGAGCTCGGGCGCGGGCTGACCAACTACCCCGCCGACGAGTTGGAACTCATCAAGGGCAAGCGATCCAGCCAGTTCGCCGCCATCCTCGGCCGGGGTGCGTTCGACGAGGTCATCCACCGCAACAATCTCGTGCTGCTGCGCAATGGGGCGTAAGAGGTCATAGAGCCGGGACCGGTGATCCCGGTGAGCGCGGGGCGGGCGCTGCCACGCACCCGGGCCGGCGGCGCTGCGGGCGGCGCGGGTCGCGGCGGTACAATGGCCGCGTGGCACAACCCGGCAAACGTTCATCGAAGTCGGCGGGGCGCGGGGCGGCCGCGCCCGTGGGCTGGCGCGCGTTTCTCGCGCGTCGGCGCCGACGGCGGCAGATCATCGCCGCGATCTGCATCGCCCTGCTCGGTATCGTGATCGCCATGGACCGCGCCGGCGTGCTGGAAGTCGAGCGCTTCGGCCCGGACGAGCTGACGCGCTACGACGGCCAAAGCGTTCGCGTCGCGCGGGTGATCGACGGCGACACGTTTGATGTCGATGAGCCGGACGGCGAGCAAGCGACGACGCGCGTGCGCCTGTGGGGCGTCGACACGCCGGAGACGGCTTGGCCGGAGCAGGGGCGCGACGAGCCCGAGCCGTTCGCCGAGGAGGCGACGCGGTACACGCGCGAGTTGATCGAGGGGCGGACGGTGACGCTGCGCCTTGAGCCGCAGCGCGTGCGGGGGCGTTACGGCCGACTGCTCGCCCACGTCGAGCTCGCCGACGGCCGCCTGCTCAACGAGCTGCTCATCGAGCAGGGCCTGGCCGAGTCCGAGACCCGCTGGCCGCACGACGAGCTGGACCGCTACGAGGCGGCGCAGACGCGGGCGCGGGAGGCGCGGCGGGGGATGTGGGGAGAGTAGGTCCGAATCGGCTGATTGCTGACGGGTGAGCGCCGGGGGCCAGGTGGCCGCGAAGCGGCAAGCCGTGCGCCGTGCTACTGTCCGAACAGCGTCGTCTGGTGCATCATGCCCGCCTTCTCGAAGTACGCGAGCGCCTCTTGCGTTGAAGCGAACACGCGCGTCGCTGTCTCGGTGATGAACGGCGAGGGCGTGCGTTTGGGCTTCCAGACGACATACACCTCCTTGCCATGCTCGTAAGCGTGCTGGAGCTCGCGTTCGACGCCGGAGGAGAGTCCCGGCATCGGGCCGGTGGAGCCGGGCAGCTCGGGGATGTAGCTGACGATCATGTCGGACTGGTCGATGAGTTTGAAGTCGCGCATGTAGATCTGGCCGTCGATGTCGCCGGCGATGTCGAGCACCTGCTTGACGGAGACGCGGATGCTCTGCACGCCGCCGCGGCCGTCGCTCATCTGCACCTCGATGAAGTCGCGGCTGTCGCGCGCCGCTTCCACGGCGTTTTCCAGCAGCAACTTCTCATCCACGTCGCCCGGGTCGAACGCGATGAAGTGCCGGGCGAGCGCCGCGCGGAATTCGTCGATCTCGGCCATGATCCGGGGCATGTGGGCGACGTGCGTCATCGGAAACGACGGGTAGACCTTGCGCATGTCGGGTCGACACGCCAGGCGGAAGCAGGTGTCGATCGTCTCATGCGTGCGCCCGCGCGAGAGGATGTAGAACCGGTCGCTGCACTCGAGCGCCTGGGCGAGGATCTCGGTGGCGACGATCTCCTCCTCGCGCCAGACCATCAGGTCCTTGAGCGTGGCGTCGACGGTGTGCTCGCGATGAAGGCGATGGTGCACGACCTCGATGTTGTCGACGAGGCAGATGAGCGTGTCGGGCTTCAGCGCCCTGGCCTGGTCGAAGTCGAAGGCGGAAAAGAGCCCGTGTCGCCAGCGGAACGTGGCGTGCGTGTTGACGAGGACGTTGGGCTGATCACGGGCGTCAGTGATGATGTCCTTGAACGCGGCGCGGCGGAGGCTGTGCAGGCGCGACAGGGGCAGGTCGAGGATGCGCCCGGGCTTCACGTCCGGGGCTTCGGCGTACATGATGTCGCCGACGTGGTAAAGCCCGACGCGCTCACCGTGGTCGGCGGCGAGCTGGGCGACGCGGCCGAGGTACGCCTTCTTGTTCATGCCGACCTGGCCGGTGACGATTGCGCGCATGGCTGGATTGTATAGAACCGGGCGCAGCGCCGTCCGCGGGCATGCAAAAAGGCGGGCCCACCGTGGGTGGACCCGCCCGAGTCGTTGAGCCGGTTGCGTGTTGCGTCACGCAACCCTTTTTCGCCGCAGCAGCGCCAGCCCGCCGAGGCCCAGCAGCGCCAGGCTGCCCGGCTCGGGGATCGCCACCGCGCCGCCGCCGCCCACGAGCAACTGCACGAACGGCTGCACGTCCACGGCATCCAACGCGCCATCGTTGTTGATATCACCCACCAGCACGGGATCGATGCCATGCTGGTTCTGGTATTCGCCGGGGTTCGTCAGCGCCAGCACGAACGGTGCGACGTCGACCGCGTCGACGACGCCGTC